>NZ_DATELF010000086.1:0-18713 GCF_035276945.1 Amycolatopsis sp.
GTGGCGGGGCGGCCGGCGGCGGCGCGGCGGGCGGTATGCCGCTGATCGTCGGGATGCCGGCGAACTCCCGAACGGGCTGTCCGGACAGGTAGGAGTTCATGAAGGCCTGCCAGATGTAGCCCGGCTCTTCCCGGCCGTAGACGTCGTATCCGGTTTCCGGGCCGCGGCCGTTGTGGTAGTTGCCGTAGATCGGCGCGGGCTGTTTCTTGTTGCCGAACCACACCGCCGTGACGACCTGTGGTGTGTAGCCAACCATCCAGGCCTCGGAGTTGTGGCCGGAGTCGTTGAACTGCGCGGTGCCGGTCTTCGCGGCGTTCGGCCGGTTGCCGTCCAGGGCATCGCCGGAGTGGTCCGCGACGTCACGCAGGGACTCGGTGACCGTGCGCGCGATCGAGGCGTTCGTCGCCGGGTCCGGGCTGAACGCCGGGGTCGGCGCGGTGGTGAACGCGTACAACGGGTTTCCGGTCGCGTCGGTGACTTTGGTGACGAAGTGCACCGGAAGGTACATGCCGTTGCCGGCGAACGTGGCGTAACCCTGTGCCTGGTCGATCGGGCGGACGGGGTACTGGCCGAGCGCGATGCCGAGTTCGGTCACCCCGGTCCCGTTGCCGAGATCATCGGTCTGCTGCAGGGAGTCGAAAGTGGATCCCAGCGACGAGGTGATCCGCTTCGGAACACCGGCGTCCCATGCCGCCTGCCGCACGGCGTTCACCCCGGCCTGCGCGGCCATCCGGGAGAACACGGTGTTGACCGAGGCGGTCATGGCGTCCTTGACGGTGATCTGGGCCGCGCCCTCGCCGTCGGAGTTGTGCACGACCCGGCCGTCGATGGTCTGGTCGTCACTGCCGTCGTAGACCGCGTTCAGTCCGATGTGGACAGGATCCGCCCGCAGCCCCGCGGCCAGTACGTACGGTTTGAACGAGGAGCCCGGCTGCTGCGGGGTCTTGGCCAGGTCGTAGGAGGTGGACCCGTCGCCGCCGTAGTAGGCGACGATCGCGCCGGTGACCGGGTCGGCCGAGACCAGCGCGGCGGCCTCGTCCGGATACCCGGCGTCCGCCGCCGTGATCCTGCTCACCGCGGCCTCGGCGTCGTTCTGCGCGGCCGGGCTGATGCTGGTGTAGATCTTCGCGCCGGACTTCGAGAGCGTTTGCTCGGAAAAGCCCTTCTCGCTCAACTCCTCGAGCACCGCGGACACGATGTACTGGCGGTTGGGTGGGAGTCTGCCGGTGCCAGCCGCCACGTCCCTGGGTGCCGGGAACCGTGCGGAATCGTATTCCTGCTGCGTGATCCAGTGGTTGGCGAGCAGTTGCCGCATCACGTAGTCGTACCGCTGGTGCTGGTAGGCGGGATTGTTGGCCTGCGCGGGAAGTTGCACCATCCCGGCCAGCAACGCCGCCTGCTCGACGGTGAGATCGCCCACCTCGACACCGTAGAACGCCTGTGCCGCGGCCTGTACTCCGTAGGCGCCGCGACCGAAGTAGACGGTGTTCAGGTAGGCGGTGAGAATGTCCTCCTTGGTGTAGGTCTCGGTCATCTTGTACGAGGAGACCATTTCCACGAATTTACGGCCCAGCGTGTCCTGGTCGTTTCCGGTGGCGTTCTTGACGTATTCCTGCCCGATGGTGGAACCACCCCCGGTGCCCCCGCTCAGCCGGTTCCACACGGTACGGACGATGGCCTCGGTGTCGAATCCGGAGTTCGTCATGAAGGTCGCGTCCTCGGCGGCCATCTGCGCGTTCTTCATCACGGCGGGGATCTGGTCCCAGGTGACGAGCCGGTGGGTGTCCGCGCCTTCCTTGCGGTACAGCGGCGAACCGTCCGAATAGTACATGGTCACCGGCTGGTTCAGGTTCGCCAGCAACGCGTTCGGATCCGGCACATTAACCAGCTGGTACGCGATGACGAACGCGACGACCGGGCCGAGGAAGGCCAGCGCGAGCAGGACGTAGAAGGTGCGGCGAACCCGTCTCCAGATCACCTGCCGCCCGCGCCGCCCGTCATCGCCTTCGGTGACGGCACGGCGGTGGCGGCCGGTGCGCGGCGCACTTCGGTCGTTCAAAACGGGAGTCCTCCAGCGGCGGCTCAGATCGCGGCCACTGTAGCCGCCGTCACCGGCGGCGCCAAATCTGTCCACAGTGTACTTCGGTTGAACCGCGTTCCGTGAAGAATTCGCGGACTGCCACGCCGACTTCGGTTGTAATCACCGGGGGTTGGGGGTTTCGGGGCGGCGGTGTTGTGGACCATGATGACGCCGTCATTGCCGTGGGGGCCGTTGGTCGATGGGTGGTGAGAGCACTGGTGTCGGGCCGCTACGACGACGCGTTGCGGGCGGCGCGGGAGGGCGACGAGGACGGGTTCCGGGTGCTGTACCGGACCGTCCAACCTGGCCTGTTGCGCTATCTGCGGGTACTGGTGGGCGAGGACGCCGAGGACGTGGCTTCCGAAACCTGGCTGCAGGTCGCGCGAGACCTTGGGCGGTTCCGGGGTGATTTGGACGGGTTCCGCGGCTGGGTGGCCACCATCGGGCGGCACCGGGCGCTCGATCACCTGCGGCGCCAGCAGCGACGGCCGATCAGCGCGGACCAGGTGGAGAACCTGGGAGAACTGGCGGCCGGTGACGACACCGCCAGGGCGGCGGAGACGGCGATCGGCACCGAAGCGGCGCTGGCGCTGATCTCGACCCTGCCACGGGACCAGGCGGAAGCGGTCGTGCTGCGGGTGGTCATGGGCATGGACGCGACCGCGGCGGCGCGAGTGCTCGGCAAGCGGCCGGGCGCGGTACGGACCGCCGCTTACCGGGGTTTGCGGACGCTGGCCAAGCGCCTGGAACAGGGCGGCGGCACCTCCCCTGGCGGTGGTGTGACACATTTTGAGACCCCGGCGCTGAAGGAGGTGAGATGAGCGTGAACCGTTGCCGGCGTAGCGACCGGCGTGCCATGAACCGGATCCTCAACGATGATCCAGTCATCGTTGACCCGCTTCTGCACGACCTGCTCGCCGCCGCGGCCGCCCCACCGAGGGAGGCTGAACTCGCCGGTGAACAGGCGGCCGTAGCGGCATTCCGGGCCGCTCATGTCGCCCCTGTCCCTCGGCTACGGAGACTTTCGATGATCAAGACTGCGCTGGCGAACCTGCTCACGACCAAACTCGCGGTGGCTGGCGCCGCGGCCGCGGCCGTGACGGTCGGAGGCGTCGTGGCCGTGGCCGCGACCGGCGGCCTGCCGGGCGGTGGCTCCGGAGCCCCGTCGGCACCGTCGGCCGGCGCTTCGAGCGCGGCGAGCAGTTCGCAGGCCGAGTCCACGCAGGGCCGACCGGCGGACACCACAGGCACAGGCCGGCCCAGCGAGACCCCATCCCCCTCGCTGACCGGCCTGTGCCACGCCTACACCGCCGGTGCCGGCTCCGACCACGGCAAGGCACTGGAGAACCCGGCCTTCACGGTTCTCATCACCACCGCCGGCGGAAAGGACAAAGTGGACGGTTACTGCGCCGAACTCCTTGCCACGCCGTCCGATGCGGTCACCACGACGACGAAGAACGGCCACACCGAAATTCACGCGACCCAGGATCCCGAGGCGCACGCCCCCTCGATTCCGGCCCACCCCAGCCACTGAACCCCTGGACCGGCGGTGACCTGACTCCCCCTCGAAGTCACCGTCCGACGCGGGTGGCGGTTGCCCGCCCCTCCCCCCTGCCGGGCACCCGCCACCCGCGTCACATTCAGGCGAAGCGATGAGCGTCGTCCACGATGGCCGCCGCCGCCTTCTCCGCGACCATGGAGACTCCGGTGGCCAGGAAAAAACCGGGAATGCGGGGGAAGACGGACGCGTCGACGACCCGGAGACAATCCGTGCCGATCACGCGGAACCGGCTGTCCACCACGGCACCGGGATCGTCCGGCACGCCGATGCGCGCGGTGCCGCACGCGTGCTGCCCCCACGCCTCGTCACGCACGAAATCCCGGAGTTCCCCGGTGCCCTCGACGGCCGCGCCCGGCACGATCTCCTTGCGCACCACCAGTCTGGCGCGCCGCATGATCTCGCGCGCGAGTTCGATTCCCCGCACCACCGCGTCGAGATCGTCGCCACGCGAGTCGTCACCCTCTTCGAAGTACCGGAACGAGATCATGGGTGGGACGCGGGCGTCGACCGACCGGAGCTCGACCCGGCCCGCGCGGTTCGCCGTGTGCGCCTTGAGCACCGACCAGGTGAAGTACCGCCGGTTCCGCTCCAGTTCCGCGGCGAAGCCGGGGTAGTAGCCGCGAAAGTTCGCGGGCAGGCCCAACAGGAACAGGTCGGGCACGGCGAGCTTCGGCCGTGATTTCGCCGACAGGCCGATGGCCGCGCCGGTGGTGGTGTAGACGCCACAGCCCGCCGACCAGTCGGCCAGCCGCCGGTCGTACTGATCGGGGTACCGGGGCGGGGTGAACGTGGTGTCCTCCAGCGCCGCGAAGTCCTGGTTCAGTTCGTAGACCACCCCGGCCTCGTAACGGTCCTGCAGGTTCGCACCCACCCCCGGCCGGTCCACCCGAACATCGATGCCGTGGCGTTCCAGCTCCCGCCGCGGTCCTATGCCGGACAGCATCAGCAACTGGGGCGTGTTGAACGCGCCCGCCGCGAGCACCACCTCGCCGCGCACCTCGACCCGCTCGGTGGCCGGCGGCCACACCGGCAGCGGGGCGCGCGGGTCCGCGGTGGAGGCGTGCCGCTCGTCGACGAACTCGACTCCCCTGACGGTGGTCGTGCCGCTTTCGAACAGGATCCGTGTGACCAGGCATCCGGTCCGGACGGTCAGGCGGTTCGGGAACAACGTCTCCGCCCGCTCGACCAGCTCCCGCGTGCCGGACCGGCGGCCATGCGCGGTGGCCAGCGGGATCCGCCACAGCCCCTCGCAGGCCGCGCCACCCGTCCGCCAGTCGTTCGGATCGGGATGGGTGCCGAGCCCTTCGAACGCGGTGAGCGGCCTGCCGAGCGCTTCGGCCAGGGTGTCCTTCGCGGCGGCCAGCACGAGCCGGACCAGCCGCGGGTCGCGCAGGGCCTGCTCCGGATCGGCAAGCGACGTGCTCAGCCAGCCGTCGAAACCGTGCCGGCTCCGGTTGACCAGCCGGCCGGGCAACGGGAGGCGTTCCAGGACGGCGGCCAGCCCGGGGTTCTTCGGCAGCCACCGGGGCCGCCGGACATAGGAACACCGTTCCAGTAACTGAAACCACCATCTCATTCTCGTGGCGTTCCACGAGCTGTCACCGGTGAGCGCGGCGATGTCGTCCCAGTCCTGGTCGTGCGGGCACAACGTGATCATCGCGTTGTTCGCGGTGCAGCCGCCCAGTGACGACGCCCGCGGGTACCACACGCCGTCCTGCCGCGCAACGTACTTGCTGTCGCGCCACTGCCGCTCGTCATCGGTCCAGTGCCGGACGTAGAAGTCCCACCGCAGGTCGGGGTCTTCGGTGGCGAAGGCATGGAAGGCGGGCACCTCGTAGATGGGACCCCCCTCGCGGCCCCCCGCCTCCAGCAGCAGTACCTCGAACCCCGCCTCGGCCAGCCGCGCGGCGACCGGACCACCACCCGCGCCCGAGCCGATGACGACGTAGTCGAACTCAGCGTTCATCGATCCCCAATCGGCCCTCCCCTCGCGGCAGCGAGTCTGGCACTGCCCCGTCACCGCGGGCCTCACCCGGAACCGGTGAATGGCGCCGGCGACGGTCCGGGCTCATGCTGGCCTGATGAACACTCAGCTGCGCGGCGTCAGCCTCCCCGCGCGGGTGGCGGCGAGCACGGAAGAAGTAGGCTTCGACGAGCTGGCACTGGCCGCGCGCAATCACGGTATGCCGCTGGAAGCACTGCGTTACGACCTGACTCCGCCGGGACTGCACTACACCCTCATTCATTACGACATTCCGCAACCGGATATCCGGAACTGGCGATTGTCGGTCACCGGCCGGGTCAAAGAACCGGCGACCTTTTCCCTTGACGAACTACGCACCATGCCGTCACGGACCGTGCGGGTCACCATGGAATGCGCGGGAAACGGGCGGGCGTTGCTGCGGCCCCGGCCGGTGAGCCAGCCGTGGCTGGTGGAGGCGGTGGGCACGGCGGAATGGACGGGGGTGCCGCTTCGCGCGGTGCTGGCCGAATGCGGAATCGGACACGACGTGATCGAGGCCGTGTTCACCGGGGCCGACCACGGTGTGGAACGGGGCGTCGAACAGGACTACCGGCGTGGACTGGCGCTGGACGAGGCGCGCCGCGAGGAGGTGTTGCTCGCCTACCAGATGAACGGCGCTCCCCTGCCGCCGCAGCACGGTTACCCCTTGCGGCTGATCGTGCCCGGCTGGTACGGCATGGCCCAGGTCAAATGGTTGCGCGAAATCGAGCTCGTGAACTCGCCGTTCACCGGGTTCCAGAACACGGTCGCCTACCGGGCCCGGCGGCGTCCGGACGAGCCCGGCGAACCGGTCACGCGGATCGCGGTCCGCGCGCTGATCAACCCGCCGGGGATGCCCGACTTCATGTCACGCACCAGGATCGTCCGGCCCGGCCCGCTGCGGCTCGCCGGCCGGGCGTGGTCAGGCCGGGCGCCCGTCACCCGGGTCGACGTCAGCACCGACGGCTGCCGAACCTGGGCGGAAGCCGACCTGGACATCGCCACCGGGCACGTCTGGGCGTGGCGCGAGTGGATATTCGACTGGGAGGCCACGCCCGGCGATCACGTTCTCGCCGCCCGCGCCACCGACGCCGACGGCAACACCCAGCCGGTGCACCAGGCGTGGAACCGTGGCGGCTTCGCCAACAACCTGGTGCATCGCGTGCACGTCGCCTGCCTGCCTTGACGCGCCGGCGTCATTCGTGCGAGCGGAACCAGGGGCGGTGCAGGTCGAGATAGGTGACGTCGTCGAAAAGGGACATTTCCTCGTCGACGATGCGGGCCGCTTCGGGCGGCAGGTCCTGCCGCTCGGCCTCGCGCGCGGCGGCCTCCGTGGTGAAGGCGACCGTCTCGGTGAGGAAACCGTCGTCGTCGATGGCGATGGTGGCGCCCATGATGTCCGGACGGTAGCGCGAAATCACGTCCGTGGACTGTTCGGCCAGCGCCCGGGCCCGCGCCCGGTCCCGCACATGGCCCTGGATGATCTGCACGAACCCCGCCTCGTCGGAGCCGCCGCCGAGCAGCAGCGTCACGTCACGGCAGTCGTGGAACGTCGTCTCGCCGGTCAGGTGACGGGTCATTTCCTCCCACCACCGGGCCTGTTCCGGGCGCTGGCTGTTCCGGCGAGCGGCCTCTTCGGACTCGAAGCGCACCGCCGCCACCAGGGTTCCGTCGTCGGTGATCCCATAGGTGCCGCCGAGCCAGCCGACCGCACCGGGTTCGAGTTCACGATGCCAGCGGTCCATGGTTTCCCGGACGGCTTCGGGGTCACGAACCTTGGCCTGGATGAATTGCATGAACATGGCGACGCTCCCGATCGGGTCGCCTTCCGACGGCCTTCCGTTGGAAGGCGATCATGACTACTCCAGCGTATTTCACGATACGACCCACCTGGCCGGACCGTCGAGGCGCGCACGGTGATCCGTTGTGGACTCGCCGCCGGCGGGCGCCCGCGCGCGAGGAATGGCGGACTCGGACGCACCGAGTGTGGAACTCGCGCGCGGAGAGTGTGGGACTCGCGAGCCCGGTCCGGTGTTACCGGAGGGTTCGTTCCACCTGCGGTGACGTGGTCAACGTGGACTACGAGGAGGTCGCCGCCGCGCACGCCCCCGTCACGCTCGAACGCCAGGGCACAGGACTGGGTCGGGTTCCTCCAAACGGACCTGCGGGACGCCGAACGAGTGCTGACTCAGCCTTCTTCGTTGGCGAGTTCCGCGAGGGTGCGGCGGCGGGCCTCCAGGTCGGCGAGCAGACCGTCGAGGAGGTTCACGGCCCCTTCCGGGTGCCCTGCCCGGATCTCGCCGAGAATCTCCCGTGCGGTGCCGGCCAGCAGTTCTGGCCAGGCCTCCCACGGCTGCTCGCCGGCCGCCCATCCTTGGTCCACGTTGCCCTCGCTCGTCAGTCCCTCGTGCCGGGTACCCACCCCTGGCCCGCTCATGCCCCGATCTCGACCTGGTGGACCAGGCGGGGCCGGTCCGGGCAGGCCGTAGGCCTGGCGGGACGCGATGCCGAACGCTACGAGGTCGACCACCCTGAACGTGATCAGCCGGTTCGGCGGGGTCGTGGCGATCTTCACTTCGACCGTGTCGGTTCCCGGCCGAAGCCACGGGCCGACCTGGGTCGCCTTCCCTCGCCCAGCCTGGCCTCCGCGGCTGCCCATGCCGGCTCGCGACCCGAGGGAGCGTACCGGCGCGGCGGCTGGGTTTCGCGGACCAGGGCGCGCATCGCGGCGAGGTCCGGCAGATCCACGCCGAGGGCACGCCCCTGCACGAGCACGTTGCCGAGCGCGGCCGCCTCGACCGGCCCCGCCAGCACCGGCACGCCGCAGGCGTCGGCGGTCAACCGGCACAGTAGTTCGTTGCGCGCACCGCCGCCGACCACGTGCACCACGTCGACGGGGCGCCCGGTGATCTCCGCCGCCTGCCGGACCGTGCGCCGGTAGGCCAGCGCCAGACTGTCCACAATGCACCGGACGGTTTCGGCCGGGCTGGTGGGTGGGCGCTGACCGGTGGCCACGCACGCCGCCTCGATGCGGGCGGGCATGTCGCCGGGAGCGAGGAACTCCGGCGCGTCGATGTCCACCACCGTCGCGAGCGGCGGAACGGCCGCGGCCTCGCCGAGGACGGTCGCGAGGTCGACGGGACGGCCTCGCGCGGCCCAGACGCGCAGGGTTTCGCTGAGCACCCATAACCCCATCACGTTGCGCAGGAACCGGATCTTGCCGTCCACACCGCCTTCATTGGTGAAGTTCGCCGCGAACGCGGCGTCGCTCAGCTCCGGCTCGTCGAGTTCGAGCCCGACGAGCGACCAGGTGCCCGAGGAGATGTAGGCGAAGCCGGTCCCCGGCTCGGCCGGGACGGCGACCACCGCCGACGCTGTGTCGTGCGAGCCGACGGCGACCACCGGCAGTTCCGGCAAGGCCAGTTCGGCGGCCAGCTCGGGGATCAGGGTGCCGATGACCGCACCGGGATCGCGCAACCCGGGAAGCAGCCGCGGCGGAATGCCGGCACGCTCCGCGAGCCCGGTCGCCCAGGTTCGCGCGCGCACGTCGTAGAGCTGCGTGGTCGACGCATTGGTGCGCTCCGCACCGGCCCGGCCGGTCAGCCAGTAGCCGAGCAGATCCGGGATCAGCAGCATCCGCTCGGCCGCGGCCAGCCTGTCCTTTTCGGACACCAACTGGTAGAGCGTGTTGAACGGCAGCTCCTGCAATCCCGTGACCTCGTACAGCTCGCGCGGCGGCACCCTCCCGTGCACCAACTCGGGCACCCCGGCGGTCCGCGAATCACGATGGTGCACCGGGTTTCCGAGCAAGGCACCGGTGGCGTCGAGCAGTCCATAGTCGACCGCCCAGGAATCGATGCCGGCACCGTCCAGCGCGGCTCCCCGGTGAGCCGACTGGATGCCGGCCAGTGTCTCGCGATGAAGGCCGAGGATGTCCCAGTACAAGGTAGTCCCGGCTCGCACCCCGCCGTTGGGGAACCGGTGCACCTCCTCGACCGCCAGGTGGCCAGGGCCCACCGAGCCGGCCATCACGCGCCCGCTGGTGGCGCCCAAATCGACCGCCGCTACGCGCATCATCGGCATCATCGGAGGAACGCCGCGGCCACGCCCGCGTCGACCGGCACGTGCAATCCGGTGGTGTGCGTCAGTTCGCCACTGGTGAGCGCGAACACCGCGGCGGCCACGTGCTCGGGCAGCACCTCACGCTTGAGGATGGTGCGTTGGGCGTAGAACGCGCCCAGTTCCTCTTCCTCGACCCCGTAGACGGCGGCCCGCCGCGCGCCCCAGCCACCGGCGAAGATCCCGGAACCGCGCACCACCCCGTCGGGGTTGACGCCGTTGACCCGGATGCCGTGCCCGCCGAGTTCGGCCGCCAGCAACCGGACCTGGTGCGCCTGGTCGGCCTTCGCCGCGCCGTAGGCGACGTTGTCGGGTCCCGCGAACACGGAGTTCTTCGACGAGATGTAGACGATGTCGCCGCCCATCCCCTGCGCGATCATCGCCTTCGTGGTGGCGCGGGAGACCAGGAACGACCCCTTGGCCATCACGTCGTGCTGCAGGTCCCAGTCCTTTTCGGTGGTTTCCAGCAGCGGCTTGGAGATCGACAGGCCGGCGTTGTTCACCACGAGGTCGATGCCGCCGAACGCGAGCACGGTCGCGTCCACGCACGCTTGGACGGCGTCGGCGTCGGTCACGTTCGCGGCGACCGCGACAGCGGTGTCAGCGTTGCCGATGCCCGCGGCGACTTCGGCGGCCGCGTCGGCGTCGAGGTCGGCGATCGCGACGCAGGCGCCCTCGTCCGCCAGCCGTTCGGCGATGGCCTTGCCGATGCCCGAACCAGCCCCGGTGACCAGCGCGATCCGGCCGGCGAGGGGCTTGGGCTTCGGCCGGCGCCGGAGCTTGGCCTCTTCCAGGGCCCAGTACTCAATGCGGAACTTCTCACTTTCCGGGATCGGCGCGTAGGTCGACACCGCCTCCGCGCCGCGCATCACGTTGATGGCGTTGACGTAGAACTCGCCCGCCACGCGCGCGGTCTGCTTGTCCTTGCCGAAGGAGAACATGCCCACCCCTGGCACGAGCACGATCGCGGGGTCGGCGCCACGCATCGGCGGACTGCCGGGCGTGGCGTGCCGCTCGTAGTAGGCACGGTATTCCGTGCGGTACTCCGCGTGCAGTTCCTTCAACCGGGCCACGACATCGTCGAAAGGCGCGGTGGCGGGCAGGTCGAGGACCAGCGGGCGGACCTTGGTGCGCAGGAAGTGGTCGGGGCACGAGGTGCCCAGCGCGGCCAGCGGACCGAGCTTCTGGCGGGACAGGAAGTCGAGCACCACGTCGCTGTCGGTGTAGTGGCCGACCTGCCGCTGGTCCGTCGAGGCCAGCCCGCGGACGACCGGTGCGAGCGCGGCCGCGCGGGCGTGCCGTTCGGCCTCGGGCAGCGGTTCGAACCCGGGAACCACCGCGCCGAACGGTTCCGCGATCCCCCGCTCAATGAGGAACTTCTCGGCGGTGCGAATGATCTCCAGCGAGTTGCGCCGGCACTCCTGAGAGGTCTCACCCCACGCGGTGATGCCGTGCCCGCCGAGGATCACGCCGATCGCCCGCGGGTGGGCCCGCCTGATCGCCGCGATGTCCAGGCCGAGCTGGAACCCGGGGCGCCGCCAGTCCACCCAGGCCACCCGGTCGCCGAAGCATTCCTTGGTCAGCGCCGGGCCGTCGGCGGCGGTCGCCAGCGCGATGCCGGAGTCCGGGTGCAGGTGGTCGACGTGAGCCGCCTCGACCAGCCCGTGCATGGCCGTGTCGATCGACGGCGCGGCACCGCCACGGCCGTGGAGGCAGTAGTCGAACGCGGCGACCATCTCGTCCTCGCGCTCGACGCCGGGGTAGACGTCGAGCAGCGCGCGCAGCCGGTCCAGCCGCAGCACGGCGAGCCCGGCCTCGGTGAGCGTGCCGAGGTCTCCCCCGGATCCCTTGACCCACAACAGTTCCGTCGGCTTCCCGGTGACCGGGTCGGGCGCACTGCCCTTCGCCGAGGTGTTGCCACCCGCGTAGTTGGTGTTGCGCGGATCGGAGCCCAGTTCGTTGCTGCGCGCGATGAGTTCGGCCACCTGGTCAGTCATGGTCGCCCCTCCGTAGGTTTGCGCCCGACCGCGCGCTGTGATCGGCTTGGTGGCCGCGGTTCGACATGGCGGATGTCACGTTCAAGCACCCCACCCGGCCTGCCGGCCGTCGGCTCGTCCGGTCTCGATCCGTTGCTGGTATCCGCTGCGGTGGTAGGCGGCCACCGGGTCCGGGTCCAGGCCCATCTCGGTGCGCAGTTCGGCCAGCAGAGGCCGGACGTCGGTGTTGAACGCGTCCATGAGGACCGCGTTGGCGCCGAGAACGTCGCCGCCGCGCTGCGCGGCGTGCAGGGCGTCCCGGTCGACCAGCAGCGCCTTCGCGGTCGCCTCCTGGACGTTGAGCACCGAGCGGATCACCGCCGGGATCTTCGGCTCGATGTTGTGGCACTGGTCGAGCATGAAGCTGATGCCGTAACCCGGGTCGAGCGCTTCTCCCCGCACGATCTCGTACATGATGCGGAACAGCTGGAACGGGTCCGCGGCACCGGCCATCAGGTCGTCGTCGGCGTAGAACCGCGAGTTGAAGTCGAACGCGCCCAGCTTCTTCCGCCGCAGCAGGAACGCCACGATGACCTCGATGTTGGTGCCCGGCGCGTGATGCCCGGTGTCGATGCACACTGTCGCTTTGGGACCCAGCTCGGCGCAGTGCGCGTATGCGGTACCCCAGTCCGGAACGTCCGTGGCGTAGAAGGCGGGCTCGAACAGCTTGTACTCCAGCAGTATCCGCTGGCCGTCGCCGAGCCGGTCGTAGGTCTCGCGCAGGGCCGCGGCCAGCCGGTCCTGCCGGTCGCGCAGGTCGTCCTGACCGGGATAGTTGAGGCCGTCGGAGAACCAGAGCTTGAGGTCCCGGGAGCCGGTGGCGTCCATGATGGAGATCGCCTCGAGCAGGTGCCCGGTCGCCTTGCGCCGGATCCCGGGATCCGGGTTGGTCACCGAGCCGAGCTTGTAGTCGTCGTCCTGGAACACGTTCGTGTTGATCGCGCCGATCTTGACCCCGAGGTCCTCGGCATGGCGGGCCAGCGCGCCGTAGTCGTCGACCCGGTCCCACGGGATGTGCAGGGCGACGCTCCGCGCCACCCCGGTGAACCGGTTGACGGTGGCGGCGTCCTCGATCTTCTCCTCGGGAGTGCGCGGGACGCCCTTCTGCGCGAATACCTTGAAGCGAGTCCCGGAGTTCCCATACGCCCACGAAGGCGTCTCGATCCACTGCGCCCACAGGGCTTGTTTCACGGCCGCTATATCTGGCAAGTCGATCACATCTCTCTTGTCAACGAATAGTCGCGACATCCGGTTTCGCCCGGCGGTGCGGCGCAGCCGAACACGCAGGCCGACCCGAACGCGCCCACCGAACTTGGTCTGCAACCGCGTCATCCACCGCAGGGCCTCACGACGCTCACCGGCTCCGAACAGGAAACCCAGGCTTGCCACGGCTTTCGAGCGCGGCAACGTCACGTTCCGCTCGATCGACAGGTCCATGACCAGGTCCTGCTGGCGACGGTCCCCAGGCACCAAAGCCATCCCCGCGCGCGGCGAGTTCGGCTTGAGTTCCTTGCCGTGCAGGCGAACCACGCCCGCGTCCCGTTCGTCCACGCCGAAGACCGCCTGCGCCACTTCGGACCGGCCCGACCCGACCAAGCCGGCGAAGGCGACGAATTCCCCCGCGCGGACGGAAAAGGACACGTCATGGAAGACACCGTCACGGCTCAGGCCCTCGACCTCGAGGACGACTTCGCCCGGCGTCACGTCCTGGTTGGGAAACAGCGCGTCGAGCTCGCGGCCGACCATGCGACGCACCGTCTCGTCGACCGTGGGGTCCTCGATCGGATCGGTGGACACGTGCCTGCCGTCGCGCAGGATCGTCACGCGCTGGCAGCGTTCGGTAATCTCCTCGAAGCGGTGCGAGATGAACATGATCGCCGCGCCCTCGTCCCGCAGCGCCCTGACGACGGCGAACAGGCGCCAAACCTCGGCCAGGGCCAGCGCGGCGGTGGGCTCGTCCATGATCAGCACGCGCGCGTCCGCGCTCAGCGACTTGGCGATCTCGACGATCTGCTGGTCGGCGATGGACAGGCCGCGGGCGGGCCGCCCCGGGTCGACACGCACGCCGAGCCGGGCGAACGGCTTCTCCGCCTCGGCCCGGATCGCGCCCCGGTCGATCATGCCGAGCCGGCGCCGCGGGTGACGGCCCATCACGATGTTCTCGGCCACCGACAGGTCGGGGAACAGCGTGGGCTCGTGGTAGATCACCGCGATCCCGGCCGCCTTCGCGTCCGCGGGCGAACCGAATTCGACCCCCCGCCCGTCCACCACGAGCGCGCCGGTGCCGGGCCGGTGGACCCCGGCGAGCATCTTGACGATGGTCGACTTGCCCGCGCGGTTCTCCCCGACGAGCGCAGGCGCCTCACCGGGGTAAAGCGGGAAGGAGACCCCGGCGACCGCGGCCACGACCCCGAACGACCTGGTGACGCCACGAACCTCCAGCAGGAGTGCTGGGCCCCGGTCGTGTCGCTCCATCGCGACCTCCGGATTGAAAGGTTTCATAAAGTCGCGCTCTGACACTACTATCTCGCCGAGCGTGAAGTCAACGATCGACTGGAGTCGTCGGCCGGAGCGAAATCTCGATCATTCCTGCCGGACAGCGCTCATGTTCCCGACGTTCTAACCCACGGGTGTGTTCAAGTCATGCCGAGCGTCGGCCAAGAGGAGCCCCGCGCCACGGGCATCAAAGACGCCGCCACGGCCGCGGGCGTGTTGCTTGGCACAGTGTCCACCGTGCCCGACGTCCACCGTGCCCGACGTCCACCGTGCCCGACCGGCCCGGCCGGGTCAGCCCGGCCTGGCCGGTCGAAGCGGTCTACCCGCCGCCGAATTTAGCGGCCCTCCGGGGTTTCGTCGGCAGTCGGCGCGAATTCCCACCATGCCAACGGCAGCCAGTCGCCACCGACGAACGCGTCGACCGACGCTCCCCCGCCGCGAATGATCACCGGCGTACCCGCCGGATAGGTCTTGCCCGAAAGCCCGGCCACGGCAACGAGCAGGACGCCCTTCCGTTGTGCCATTTCCTTGTTCTCTTCCTGCCAGTGGTGAATAAGCAACCCGCGCCGCCGCACCACGTCATGTTGCGCTTACCTTACAGGGACTTGACTGCTGTCCTAAGTGGGCGAAACATGAGTTCCGCCACGCACGGCGAAACAGCGACGGCCGCGGACGCCGGTAGAGGTTACGCCGTCGTCCACGATAATGCGACCGTGCCGTTCGCCGCGCGCCGGAGGAATGATCACCAATCCCTGATCGGAGGTGCTGGCGGTGAAGGCAGTCGTATACAAGGAACCGTTCAAGGTCGCCGTGGAGGAGGTCCCCGATCCGCGGATGGAACACCCGAACGACGTGATCGTACGGGTGACCTCCACGGCCATCTGCGGATCCGATCTGCACATGTACGAAGGCCGTACGGCGGCCGAGCCGGGCATCGTGTTCGGCCACGAGAACATGGGCATCGTCGAGGAGGTCGGCGACGGGGTCACCTCGATCCGGCAGGGCGACCGGGTGGTGATGCCGTTCAATGTCGCTTGTGGATTCTGCAAGAACTGCGTGGCCGGCTATACCGGTTTCTGCCTGACGGTGAACCCGGGCTTCGCCGGTGGGGCCTACGGCTACGTGGCCATGGGGCCCTTCATCGGCGGCCAGGCGGAGCGCCTGCGCGTGCCCTACGCCGATTTCAACTGCCTCAAGCTCCCGCCGGGCGACGAGCACGAGACCGACTTCATCCTGCTGGCCGACATCTTCCCCACCGGCTACCACGGCTGCGAACTGGCACAGGTATCGCCGGGCGAAAGCGTGGCGGTGTACGGTGGCGGGCCGGTCGGCCTGATGGCGGCCTACTCGGCGCTGCTGCGCGGAGCGTCGAAGGTCTTCGTGGTGGATCGCGTCGCCGAGCGGCTGCAGAAGGCGGAACAGATCGGCGCGATTCCGATCAACTTCACCGAGCGCAACCCCGCCGAGCAGATCAAGGAGCAGACCGGCGGCGAGGGCCCCGACAAGGGTGTGGACGCGGTCGGATACCAGGCGCAGGCACACACCGAGGAACGCGAGGAACCGGCGATCGTGCTGAACTCCCTCATCGACACGGTTCGCCCGACCGCCATGCTCGGTATCCCCGGCCTGTACGTACCGGCCGACCCCGGCGCGCCCGACGAAAGCGCCAAGCGCGGGCAGCTCCTGGTTTCCGTCGGCAGGGCGTTCGAAAAGGGCCTGCGGCTGGGCACCGGGCAGTGCAACGTCAAGCGGTACAACCGGCAACTGCGCGACCTGATCATCGAGGACCGGGCGAAGCCGAGCTTCGTGGTCTCGCACGAGCTACCGCTGGACCAGGCGCCCATGGCCTACGAGAAGTTCGACAAGCGGGTCGAGGGCTACACCAAGGTCATCCTGCACCCGCAGGGGTGACCCCTGGATAGCCCGGTAAGGACAGCGGCCCGATGTGACGCGACGTTGGGCCGCTGCCATCCCGGACACGACCGTCGGTAGCAGCCCCTGTCCGAACGGGAGCGGCGGGACCGCTCAGAACGGCGTCGAGTCACCGTGATCGACGCGGGCGCGTTGTCCTCCACAGCGTTGTCCTCCACAGCGTTGTCCTCCGCATAGGAGGCGAAGCCCGCCACGTCGTCGAACGGGAAGCCGTACGCCTTGCCGTCGACGGTGTTCGCGGGTAACGCCCTGGCGTAGTGGTTGGTCACCGGGTCCAGGTAGAAAAGCGCGGGATCCGTCACGGGGCTTCCCGAGTCACTGTGGGTGAACTCAATCCCGGCAGCCCGACGGGGGCTTCGCGTCGACTTCGGCAACAGCGGCACCACCTCGTCCTGCTTCGTCACCTGGAACGGCCATCGCCCGATGGTCCATTAGGTTCTCGATACTCCTACCGTGCCGATACCGGTATTCGACCGCCGCCGAGAAACTTGCCGACAACCCATGCAGCCTGAAAGGTGATGCGTACGACTGGACTGCAGGACCGACCGTATATGTCATTATACAGTATGTGAACTTGACGCTCACGCCGCGAGACCACTTGTCCCGGCATTCCGCAAAATGGTTCAGTCGATGTCACTTACTGCATGTTGCTTCGTTGATGAGCTACGATGCCTGCCGTCACTCGAAAACGTCCTGGACCCGCTTTTTCCTCGACATCCACCCAGCCAGATCATCGCCAAGAGCACGGCCGCGCCCAGATACCCGGCCACCAGCACCGCGGCGCCGCCGCTGATGGGCGGCAACAGCATCGCGGACACGGCGCTGATCACCACCAGCGGACGGCGCGCACGGTCCGACCGCAGGCTCGCGGCAAGCGGCACGATCGCCCACAGCAGGTACCACGGCTGCACCACCGGCCCGGTTGCCAGCATCACCGCGAAGACGAGACCAAGCCCGGTCAACGGGTTCCACCGGCCGCGAAATATCGCCCACACCATGCCCGCACCGGCGATCGCCCCCAGCACCGCGCCGACCCGGACGGTCACCGAGATCGCCGCCGACGTGATGTCGGCGCCGGCCAGCGCGCCGAGCCCACCGACGAGAAAACCGAGTTGATTGGTCGGCGCCAGCCAGCTGTGCACCTGAGCCGACGCGCCGAGCGTGCCCAGCCAGCCCCAGCCCAGGCTGGTCACCGCGGAAATCACCACGGACAGCACGACGAACCCGACGAACACGCCGAGCATCACCAGGGCGCCACGACCGGCCGTACGACCCCATCGACGCGCCAACGCGGCACCGAGACAGCAGACCGCCGCCCCGGCCACGATCTTGATGTTCGCCGCGACCGTCAGCAGCACGAATCCGCTGACGAGCCGGGACGGCCCGGACAGGCCACCGAGCGCGATCTCCATCCCGGCCAGCACCAGACCCACCATCAGCCCGTCATTGTGCGCTCCGGCCACCACATGCCACAGCACCAACGGATTCAGCAGCCCCAGCCACACCGCGATACCCGGCGACACCCCCATCCGGCGCGCCAGCCGCGGCAACGCCCACGCGATCAGCGTGACACCAGCGAGCTCGACCAAGCGATTCAGCAGCAAGGTCAAAAGCAGGTCCTGACCTGCGATACGAGCGATCGCGCGCGAGATCGCGATCCACACCGGTCCATAAGGCGCGGGCGTGTCCTGCCAATAGTGACTGACCTCCTGCGCCACCGGCGAACTCGCGCCCAACGCCGCCATCGGACCAAGCCGGTACGGATCCAGTCCCTGGGCGGCGATCACCCCCTGCGCCAGGTAGGACCGCACATCACCACTGAACAGCGGGCGCGCGAACAGCAACGGCAGACACCACGCG
Organism: Amycolatopsis sp.; assembly: GCF_035276945.1. GTDB lineage: Bacteria > Actinomycetota > Actinomycetes > Mycobacteriales > Pseudonocardiaceae > Amycolatopsis_E. Next base: position 18,087 of record NZ_DATELF010000086.1, read on the forward strand.
ACCGCGATCCAGTACAGCCCGCGCACAGGGATTTCCGCCGCCCGCCGCCCCAAACCCAGCCAGGCCAGCACGACCACGCCCATGCCGGTCAGCCCGACCGTCAACAGCACCACCGAAGGCCCCGGAAAGCCCGATGTAGCCAGCACGAGCACGGCGACACCCACGAAACCCGCGACCGACGCGGACCAAGTCGTCACCGGAAGCCGGACAGACATCCCCACACCCCGAGCCTGTCAGATTCTGTTACGGCGAAGATCAGGGCGATCCCTGATCTTTTCCTGAAGTAGCCGTCGATGACCAGCGCGCCAACTGCCGGTCCACATCCACAGTGGACGGTTCCCGCGCGGGCCGCCACGAGCGGATCCGCGCAGGACCCAACCGCTCGATGAGGAGGCGATGGCAAGGTGAGTGACAGGCGCCGGAACGGGGAATCCGTCTGCCGGACAAGCCGGACCAGGAGGTTGACGTGGACACCGGAAAGAACACCGCCGGTCAGGGTGGAGCCGTCGCGGACCTGACGTGGGAGCGATGGCCGGACGGGCTGCGCGCCCAGGCACAACGAGTGATCGCACAGTGGCGGACCGGACGTCCGGGAGAGGCTGTGGAACTCGTCGACGAACTCATCGC
>NZ_DATELF010000087.1:0-28199 GCF_035276945.1 Amycolatopsis sp.
ACATCGAGTCGGCCCGCGACGACTACCGCAGTGCCGACTGGCGCGCGGGCGCGGTCGACTCGCACATCCAGTTCCGCAACGCGATCATCGCCGGAAAGATCGCCATCACCCCGGCTGTGGGTGGTGACCAGACCACCACCGCCGAGCAGGACATCCTTGACGTGATCGGCGAGCGCGACCGCGCTGAGGAGTGGGCCGATCGGCTCGCTGCCGCCCTCGCCCCCGCCGATGTGATCGGTGAGCACTCCAACGGCAACAACCCGTGGGCGAACGCTTTGGAGTGGGCCGCACGCAAGGACAGCTTGGTTGACGACTTGGAGCGCGAGCAGACCGCGCGTGTGAATGCGCAGGGTGATCTTCGGGTCGTGGCCGAGGAGTTCCCGGTTGTGCCGGGCAGTCCGGATCAGGTTCTGTTCGCGGTCCGCGCACTGTTGTGGCTGCATGCTGAAGCCGCTGCCCGGCTCGTCGAGATAGGGCAGGCTCTGTCGGGTGTGGACTTCGGGGACCACACCGACTGCTCGTTGGTCGAGAAGATTCGCATGTTGCGCGGCAATCTGGACAACCTGAGGGCCGAGTACTTCCACCGTGAGCGGGAGATGGCCCGTGCTGCTTTGTCGGGGGGAGACCAGTGACCGAGATCCCTGAGCCCACCGTGCGCCCCACTGGCTACGAGGTGTGCTGCCTGCCCGAGGACCACCCGGACGCCGTCTTCTTCGCCATCGAAGTCGAATACCGGGGCGATGGCCGGTGGACCGTGGTCCGCAACAGTCGCCATCTCGGCGTGGACGGGAAATGGTCCTACGGCTACTCGTGGCGCGATGGCAGTCAGGAGCCGCAGACCGATGAGGAGTTCCGCGAGGCACGCGAAGGTCAGGACGCCTGGTATCAAGCGCATCGCTTCGACTTGGACACGGCTCTTGAACTCGCCAAACAACACGCACCGCACGTGACGGTCAACCGCTACAGCGTCGCCGACGTCATCGAGCACGGAAAGGCCCGCTCATGACCGACACCACGCCCGTCCCTCCGCCAGGTGAGGACGAAGCCCCGGACAGCGCAGGACCCGAGGCCCCGTCATCCGGCGGGATCTCCTCGGGCCCACTTCCGACCGTGTCCACGGACCGGTCGGCACGGCTGGGAAGCCCCGACCGACGAGCAGCGCAAGGAACGCATGCTCGCTCGGCGGGCCGCCACCCAGGAGGCCGACCGTGCCTAACGAGGTGGCCGTCGGTGACTGACGTCCTCACCGTCTTCGTAGCCGGTGACCCCAAGCCACAGGGTTCGAAGCGCGCGCTGCGCAATCCGCACAGCGGCAAGATCCAGATGATCGAGTCGTCCAAGCATGTCAAGACCTGGCGCGGCGACATCCGAGACGCGCTCCTCGACCCCACCGGCGAGCGCCCCCGGATCGACGGCGCTGTTCGCGTGCACCTGGTGTTCGTCATGCCGCGACCCAAGAACCACTTCCGCACCGGCCGCAACGCCCACCTACTGCGCGACTCAGCACCCGAATACCCGACCGGCACACCCGACGCCGACAAGCTCGCCCGCGCCGTGCTCGACGCCATCGGCAGCGCCGGAGTGTGGCGAGACGACGCGCAGGTGATCGACCTGCACGCCACCAAGCGGTACGCCGGAGGCGGCGGCAGCACGGCCGAGTGCGCAGGCGTCCACATCATCATCACGCCCGACGACGGAAGGCCGTTCTGATGACCGAGCCCTACACCGGCCGCACCGACACCTGCGAACTCGGCTGCGGCTATGCCGCCATCTTCGACACCCGGCGCTGCCTCCCATGCACCCCCAGCATCGGCCGCTTCTACACCCACGACGAGACGACCGAACAGCAGCAGCCACCCTTCGGCAAGCCGGTCGGCTTCGACGAACCCGCGCCCCACGGCTGGCTCGGCCGCGCCATCGACAGGATCTTCCGATGACCGACGTCCGCGCCTGCATCCTCGGGTGCCGCAACGCCTCCGGCCTCCCCTTCCGCGCCGCGCCCGGCCGCATGTGCTGCCACCGATGCGGCGAGAAACTCCGCGACCTCCTCGACACGATCGCCGGCACCTACGCGCGGCTCACCGGGATCGACGAACTCATCCCCGGCCACGGCGACACCGCAGGCGGGCGCCGGCCACCTGGACCCCGCTCGCCCGCGGTCGATTCGCTGTTGGTACACACCGACGTACGCAGCAAGTGGGACGGCCGGCCCGCCGCCCTCGCGACGATCGAGTCCTACGCGCGCATGATCCGCGAGGAACGCTCGATCGACACCCCGCCGGGCCAGATGCTCGCGACCGTCCCGGACAGGCGGGTCACGATGCAGCGCGAAATGGCCACGATCACGTTCCACTTCGACTGGCTGCTCGCTCAACCATGGCTGGACGAGTTCGCCGCCGAGATGCGGGACCTGCTCGTCGCGCTCTGGTTCGCCGACCGCACGGCCACACCGGTGCTGCGGATCGGGCCCTGCCCCACGGTGGTCGACTACGAGGTCGACGAGCGAGGCGAACTGGCCCCGATCAGGTGCGGCGCGACCCTACGCATGCGTGCCGACGCCGAGGAGATCCGCTGCCGTTCGTGCGACGCCGTCTGGCCCCGCTCGCGCTGGCACGAGCTCGGCGACGAATGGACGGATTACGCGTTCCTCGCCGCCGAGCTCGACGTGCCGGTGGCGACGCTCCGCTGGTGGTGCCAGGTGGACGGCTGGCGCAAGCGTCCGTCGCCGAGCTCGGCGAAGCGCGTGCTGGTGTGCCGGGTGGACGCGCTCAAGTCCTACTCTGAGCGGCGACGAGGGGTGGTGGCGTGATGGAAGACCTGATCGCGTTCCTGCGGGCCCGGCTCGACGAGCGAGAGCACATCGCACGCGCCGCAGCCGAGGAGACCGAGACGCGTTGGCATGCGGGTCATGAGCACCTTAACGAAGGCGTCAGTGGGGCCGATGGCTCTCCCGTGGCCTACGGGCCATACGAGGGCGTGCTGTCGTGGGAGATTCGCCAGCACATCGCCGCGAACGACCCGGGCACCGTGCTGGCCGACGTGAACGTCAAGCGGCGGATCATCGAGGTGCACCAAGGGCTGCACAGCTGCGGATTCTGGGAGCACGACGATGACGATCCGTGTCCCACGCTGTGCCTGCTCGCGCTGCCCTTCGCCGGTCACCCGGACTACCGGCAGGAGTGGCGGCCGTGACTAGCCATGCTGAGCACGGCTACATTTGACAGCGAAGTCAGGCCATCGCGGTGAGCCTGGAAGTGAGCCTCGGGAGATCCTGCCGGATGACAGGGCCCGAGGCTCGCGCCTATCTAGGCACGCCGAGCAGCAACCCAAGTTGACATGCTGACCTGCACCAACGTATTTTCGTGATCATCGGTGCAGTGTCACCGCAGAGTTCCGGGCAGGTACGCGGAGCTAGCCCCCGGTGGACCCCCAGCTGCCGGGGACTGTTCCACGCCTGGAGGGTGCACATGGCCGTCGACCCGATCACCTGATGCCCCGGGCATCCAAGATCTGCTCCACGCCAGGCTGCCCCGAGATCGTGGATCGTGGCCGCTGCCCTACCCACACCCGGCAGGCCGAGCAACGCCGAGGTAGCGCACGACAGCGCGGCTACGACACACGATGGGAAGCCAAACGTGCCGAGTACCTCGCAGCCCACCCGTTCTGCCAGCGCGCTGGCTGCTTCACCTGGGCCACCGACGTCAACCACCTCGACGGAGCCGGACCCAAAGGACCACGAGGGTTCGACGACACCAACCTCGAAGCCCTGTGCCACTCACACCACTCGCAGCACACGGCGAGCGAGCAGCCAGGCGGGTGGAACGCACGCTGACCAGGCGCAAGAAAGATCTTCAAAAGATCTTGGAAAACCCCTTGACAAGCATACCCCTGGGGGGTAACCCCTCCACTGTGGACATTGCGGACCGCCGGGGAGGTCTCCGGATGGTGCGGAGCGTTCAGAACTTCGGGCGGTAGTCGCCCGGCACTTAGCGTTACCGGTTTCGGCGCGATGTCGGGCCGTCCCAATGCGGCGCGATGCCGCTGAGGAGTGATCACACATGGCAAGGGGTGGGGCACGGAACCGCTCGGGTCCTCAACCGGATCCGAATTCGGGCCGGAGCGACCGGCGCGGGCTGCGGCTCGCGGTGCTGCCCGCCGAGGGCTACGACGGTGAGGTGCCGGCGTTCCCGTTGCAGCCGATGCAGTTGTTCCGCGAGTACGACGAGTGGTCTGGTCGGGACCGGACGCATGTGCGCGAGTTCGACGAGGCCGGCACCGAGTCGTTCCGCGAGCGCGAGGCCGCATTGTGGGCGTGGGTGTGGTCGCTTCCTCAGGCCGCGGCGTGGGCGCGGGAGCCGTGGCGTTGGCACACGGTGGCGATGTGGGTCCGGACCGCGGTGGTGTGTGAAGGCCCGGACGCGCAGGCCGCGGATAAGAACTCGTTGCACCGGTTCGCGGATCAGATCGGCATGACGCCGGCCGGGCTGAAGGAGAACGGCTGGTCGATCTCGGTGGACGAGGTCGGCGAGAAGCGTGTCGAGCCGGTCGAGGATGAGCCGGAGGACGATCCACGGGCGCGGCTGACGGTCGTGTCGAATGGTGGAGCGTAGGCACTATGTCGTCGACTTCCCGACGCTGTGGGTCGTACCCGCGTGGATCGAAAGGCATTGCATCGTCCCGGACGGGTTCCGGAAGGGCCGCCTGTTCCGAATGTATGACTGGCAGCTGTGGTGCACGGTCAACCACTACCGGGTCAAGCCGGACGCCCGGCAGGTTGAGGGCTTCGGCGACGACCCGGACGTGATCCCGATCCGGTCGGGGGCGTTCCACAATCGACGGTCGCAGGTGATCGCACCGCAGAAGACCGGCAAGGGTCCGTGGGCCGCGGCGATCGTGTCGGCCGAAGCCGTTGGGCCGGTGCTGTTTCTGGACTGGGCCGAGGAAGGCGACACCTACGAATGCGCCGATTACGGATGCGGCTGCGGGTGGGTGTACCGGTACAAGCCGGGCGAGCCGATGGGACATCCGTGGCCGACGCCGCTGATTCAGTTGCTCGCGACGTCTGAGGACCAGGTCGACAACGTGTATCGGCCGTTGTCGGCGATGGCGCGGGGCGAGCGGCTGCGGGACCGGATGAAGGTGAGGGAGGGCTTTATCCGGGTCACGGGAGGTGACGGTGATCCGGACGCGAATAGGATCGACGTCGTCACTTCGTCGGCTCAGTCGCGGCTGGGGAACCCGATCACGTTCTGCATCCAAGATGAGACGGGGCTTTACAACGCGCAGAACAAGCTGATCAAGGTCGCGGAGACCATGCGTCGTGGTACGGCGCCGATGGGTGGCCGCTCGATCGAGACGACGAACTGTTACGACCCGTCCGAGCAGTCGGTGGCGCAGCGCACGCGTGAGTCGCGGGCGAAGGACATCTTCAAGTTCTATGAGCCACCGCCGGCGAACCTGAGCTACAAGAACAAGGCCGAGCGCCGGAAGATCCATACCTACAACTACGTCGGCTCGCCGCACGCTGATCTTCACGGCATCGAGGCCGAGGCGGCCGAGCTGCTCGAGAAGGACCCCGGGCAGGCGGAGCGGTTCTACGGGAACCGGATCGTGGCCGGGCTGGGATCGTGGATGAATGGTGATCGTTGGGATGCCCGCTGGCGGCGGGTCGAGGTGGCGGCGGGTACGCAGGTGGTGCTCGGGTTCGACGGGTCTGATGTGGATGACTGGACTGGTATCCGTGCGCAGACCCGCGAGGGCTATCAGTTCACGCCGGTGACGCTTGGTGGGCCGACGATTTGGGATCCGGCTGACTTTGGGGGTCGGGTGCCGCGGCTGGAGGTTGCGGCGGCGGTGGACTGGTTGTTCACGCACTTCGACGTGGTCCGGATGTACGGTGATCCGCCGTATTGGGAGACCGAGTTGGACGCGTGGGCGGAGAAGTACGGCGAGAAGCGTGTGCTGCGGTGGGCGACGTACCGACCGGTGCAGATGCATGCGGCGGCTGAGCGGTTGCTGGTGGATGTGGCGAAGGCGGATAGCGGGTTTTCGCATGATGGGTGCGAGGTCACCGCGCTGCACATGCGGAGTGCGCGGAAGGCTCAGCGTCCGTCGAATCGGTATGTGCTCACGAAGCCCGGTGATGGGCGGAAGATCGATATGGCGGTGGTGTCGGTGATCTGCAACGAGGCTGCCGGTGATGTGACTGCGGCGTCGTTGTGGTCGGAGCCGGCGTTTCTGTATACGGCGTCTTCGACGCGGCGGCGGTGAGGTGGAGGCTGTGAGCGCACCATTGATGTCGCCCGAGGCTCAAGCCGCGGTCACTCGCATGAACCGGCTGGCCTACGAGCTGTCCGAACGCGAAAAGCTGGTGAAACAGCGGCTCAACTACTACCGCGGTAGCCACCCGCTGAAGTACGCGTCCCCGGAGTTCCAGAATTACTTCGGGGCCCGGTTCAAGGGGTTCAGCGACAACTGGTGTGCGCCGGTTATCAGCAGCCCTGCCGAGCGGATGAATCCGCTGGGTGTGCGGCTCGATGATGAGGAGCGTGGGGTCGACAAGGATCTCGAGCGAGCGTGGCGGGCCAACGATGGTGCGCGTGGTGTGTCCGAGGCAATCGTGATCGCGCTGGCGACGGGCCGCGCGTTCGCCACGGTGTGGGGTAACTCGGACGACGAGGCCACGGTGACGTGGGAGCGTCCCGACCAGGCCGTGATCGAGTACGGCGACTATGGGCAGCGGGTTGCTGGTTTACGCCTGTGGCGAGATGACCGGTACGAGTACGCGACGTTGGATACCGGGGATTTCCTGTGGAAGTTCCAGCGGTCCGCGATCAGCCGCGATGGCCGGTTGCATTCCGGGCTGGTGCTGCCGGCTACGGCATTGGGTGGTTGGGAGCCGCGGGAGGTGCGGGCCGAGCCGTGGCCGCTGCCGAACCCGCTGAGTGTGGTGTCGATGGTGGAGTTGGCGAACCACACGTTGCTGGACCCGGACAATCCGATCTCCGATATCGACGGCACGATCGCGATGCAGGACGCGATCAACCTGGTGTGGGCGTACCTGATGAACGCCCTGGACTACGCCTCGCTGCCACAGCGGGTGGTGACGGGTGCGGAGATCCCGAAGATCCCGGTGCTGGACGAGAACGGGCAGATCAAGGGGCATCGGCCGCTGGAGTTGGACACGCTGATCCGAGAGCGGATCCTGTGGATTCCGGGCCAGAACGCGAAGATCGCCGAGTGGTCCGCGGCATCGCTGGACGTGTTCTCGGCGGTGATTGAGCGGGCGGTGGAGCACATCGCGGCCCAGACCCGCACGCCGCCGCACTACCTGATCGGCCGGGTGGCGAATCTGTCGGCGGAGGCCCTGACGGCGGCTGAGACAGGTCTGGTCGCGAAGACCCGGGAGCGGCTGACGTATCTGGCGCCGGGTGTGCGTGAGGTGTATCGGCTGATCGCGCTGGCCCAGTTCGACCAGGAGAAGGCGCGTGCGGTGCAGTCCGGGACGGTGGTGTGGGAGGACATCCAGTTCCGCGCGCTGGGCCAGAAGGTCGACGCGCTGCTGAAGTTGAGCCAGATGGGGTTTCCGTTCGAGTGGATCGCCGAGCAGTACGGGTTGGAGCCGCTCGAGGTGGAGCGGGTGGTGCGGATGCGGGAGGCTGAGCAGCAGCGTGCCGCCGAGCTGGATCCGGTCGGTGATATCGCCCGCAGCCTCAACGCCGGGCCACCGGCTGCCGATCAGGCCCAGTTGGAGCCGGCGAATGTCGGTGCGTGAGCTCGTGCTGGACCACACCGCCGACCGCCGGAAGCTGGCGCGAGGTGTGGAGTTGGAGGCGCGGCGTTTGTGGCGCGGCGTCGGCACTGCGGATCTCGGGTCGTGGCTAGGCCTGCTGGGCAGGCTGCTGGTGGTGCTGGTGGCTGCGCAGCGTGCGGCGGCGCAGCGGTCGGACGCCTACCTGGATGCGGTGCTCGCGGAGCAGGGCATCCAGCCGGACGCGGCCGGGGCGGTCGCCGCGGCGACGCTCTCCGGCGTCGCGTCGGATGGGCGGCCGCTGGGTAGCCTGCTGTGGTCGCCGGTCGTCGCGGCGCGGCGCGCGATCGCGGAAGGTGCCTCGGCGCCCCGGGCGAAGGCTCACGGGTGGGCATCCCTGGACATGATCGTGCGCACGCAGGTCGCGGACGCTGGCCGGGTCGCGGATAGTGTCGCGATGACGGCCCGCCCGGGGATCGCCGGGTATGAGCGTGTGGTGCACCTGCCCGCGTGCGGTCGCTGCATCGTGCTGGCGGGGCGGCTGTACCGGTGGTCGCAGGGGTTTGAGCGGCATCCTCGGTGTGATTGCACGATGGAGCCGGTCACGCGTGAGCAGTGGCGGGAGGAGCGGCCGGAGAACACGCCGGGCCGGTTGTTCGAGCAGATGACCCTAGAGCAGCGGGATAAGGCGTTCACCAGGGCGGGTGCACAGGCGATCAGTGATGGTGCGGACCTGTCGCAGGTGGTGAACGCGCGGCGCGGCATGTCCACCGCGGCGGGTTCGGATCGTCGGCGGCAGGCGACGGAGCGGGTGTTCGGGCAGGACGTGTTCACCACCCGGGAGGGCGTCACGCGCCGCGGTATCGCCGGGGCCCGGTTGATCACTGGTGACCCGAATGCGTTCACGGCGCCTCGTACGGGTGGGAATACGACGGTGGTGTCGCAGCACACGCGTTTGACGGGGCGGGGTGGTCGGCAGGTGGTGCGGTTGCGTGGGGCGCGCACGGCCCGGTTGATGCCGGAGTCGATCTACCAGTTGGCCACCTCGCGTGAGGACGCGGTCCGGTTGCTTCGCCTGCACGGCTACATCCTGTGAGGGAGCAGGGTAAGGCGATGCCCGCTCCCGGTCAGGATCGGCCGGGCCGGTTCCAGATCCGCAACCGCGGCGAGCTGAGTGACGCGATCAGCGCGGTTGGCCGGGTGCGGCCGAACACCGAGGAGGCCCGCGCGAAGGTGCGGCGCTTCATCATGAAGCGCGCCCGCGCGCTGAACCTCGCGAACATGATCCCCGATTCGTGGGCCGCTGACGGCTCGCTGAAGTAGATCCACCGTCGCCGCAATGGTGCCGGTCCAGTTCCCTTTCTCTCGCAAGGAGAGTCCGTGAAATCAACTGTTCTTCCCGTGCATGCTGTCACCGGTATCCAGGCTGTTGGCTGGCGCAAAGCCCGCCGCGGCGAAGTTGGTGACCAGCCGATCTGGCCGATCCTCGGCGGCGCCGACGACGGAGACGACTCCGGCGACGGTGACGACGCGGACACCGGTCAGGACGAGGGCGACGCTCAGAAGATGCTCGCTGACGCCGTCGATGACGGCGACAAGGAGCAGGAACCGGAGGGCGCCGACAAGCTCGGTGACGCCGGGAAGAAAGCCCTCGACGCCATGAAGGCGAAGAGGAACGAGTACCGCGACCAACTCCGCGCCGCCAAGGCCGAACTCGAGCAGCTCCGCAACGGGGCCAAGAAGGACGACGAGCCGACTGCGGACGAGATCCGCCAGCAAGCGGAACGGGAAGCGGCTACCAAGGCGAACACGCGGATCGTCCGATCGGAGATCCGGGCTGCCGCCGCCGGGAAGCTGGCCGATCCGAAAGACGCGTTGAGCTTCCTCGACGTCTCGAAGTTCGAGGTGGACGAGGATGGCGAGGTCGACGCCGACGAGATCGCCGAGGCGATCGACGAGCTCCTGAAGAACAAGCCCTATCTCGGTGTTGCGCAAGGCAAGCAGCGGTTCCAGGGCGGGGCGGATGCAGGCGCAAAGCCGGCGAAGCCTGCACGTCCAAACAGCCTGCATGACGCGGTCACGCGGGTGCTCACTAAGAACCCCTAGGAGTCTTCATGGTTCAGACGCTTGCTCAGGCGCAGCTGAACACTCAGACCGATCTGGACTATGCCGTGATCGACAACTTGCGCCGCTACTCATGGCTGCTCGACCAGATGGTGTTCGACGACAGTGCGAACCCGGGCACGGGTGGCGGGACGCTGACCTACGGTTACACGCAGTTGCTCGCGGCGCGGGCGGCGGCGTTCCGTGTGTTCAACGCCGAGTACACGGCGGCCGAGGCGACGCGTCAGCGGAAGACGGTCGAACTGCACCCGCTGGGTGGCTCGTTCGGTATCGACCGCGCGCTGTCCGCGCTCGGCCCGGCGACCAGCAACGAGGTGACGTTCCAGCTGCAGCAGCTGCTCACCTCGACGCGGGTGACGTTCCAGAACGAGTGCGTCAACGGTGACGTGGCGGTGAACGCTGCTGGTTTCGACGGCCTGTCCAAGACCCTGACCGGCAGCAGCACCGAGTACCTGCCGCTGAACGAGGGCGTCACCGCCGGGTATGTGGACTGGACTCCGGGCACGATTAACACGCAGGCGTTGGCGATGGCCCAGCTGGACAAGCTGGACGACTGGCTGTCCCGGATCGTGCCGTCCGCCATCGGGTCGGGCGATGTCGGTGCGCCCGGTGCGCTCCCGGCGGGCCGCAAGGCGATCCTCGGGAACACCAAGTCGATCACCCGTGTGCGGGCGCTGGCTCGGTGGGCGGGGATCTACACCCAGGAGCGGGACGACTTGGGTCGCCAGGTGGAGATGTATGGGCCCTGGTTCCTGGTCGATGTGGGTGACAACGCCACGGGTGCGGCGCCGATCGCGTCCATTGCCACGCGTGACCCAGACGGTGGCGGCGCGGGCGGCAACATCACCAACCTGACCGATCTTTACGCGGTCAGCTTCGGACTGGACGCCTTTCATGCCGCGAGCGTGGCTGGTGTGCCGTTGGTTCAGACCTGGCCGCCGGACTACACCGTCTCCGGCGCGGTGAAGAACGGCGAGGTCGAGATGGGGCCGACGGCCGTGGTCATCCGCAACACGAAGGCGTGCGGCGTCTTCCGGAACATCAAGGTGGCGTGATCATGAAATATGTAGTGTCAGCGCCGGTCGCCGACTTCACCGGCAAGATCGGGTCCGTGATGGTCGTCGACGGCAAAGCCGAGGTCGACACCTCCAAGCACATCGCGGAGTACGGCTACTTCCGCAGCGCGGGCTACCAGCTGGACCTGCTCGGCGAGTCTGACGACACCACCACCGAGGCGGCGTCGTCCGAGGACGAGCCGCCCAAGCCCTACGCCGGGAAACCGGAGTGGGTGGCGTGGGCCGTGAAGCAGGGTGCCGACCCGGACGCGGCGAAGGCCGCGTCCAAGCCCGAGCTGATCGACCAGTACGGCCCCAAGTAAGTGGATCCGCTCGCGACGGTTGGTGACCTGTCGGCGGTGAACATCGACGTCTCGGATGGGGCGTTGGTGGATCAACTGCTGCGGGTGGCCAGCGCGACCGTGCGCGGCGCCGCCGGATCGCCGATCAGCCGGGAAACCTCCACGATCCGCTATGACGGCTGGCCAGACCAGAAATACCTGCGTCTGGCCGGCCCGCCGGTCGTGTCGGTGTCCACGGTGACGGTCGACGGCACGGCGGTGACGGATTGGCGGTTGATGGCCGACGGCAGGCTTCGCCGCGCCTGTGGCTGGAGCCTGGACTGCGATCCGGTGGATGTGCTGGTTACGCAGGTGCATGGCGTGGATCCGGTGCCCGAGCACATCGTCGATCTCGTGTGCTCCCTGGTGGGCGCCGGGATAGCGGCGGCCAAGGAGGGCTATGCGGCGCACGGCGGCGTGGTCGCGGAGCGGATCGACGACTACAGCGTCCAGTACGCGCAAGGCGCCGAGGCGGTGGCTTCCGCAATGGAGCTACCCACCCGCACGCGCGACTGGCTGGCGTCGATGTTCGGTGGGTCGGCGGCGATGGTGACGACCCGGTCATGAGCGCCCTCGCGGTCATGCGGCGTGGCCGGCGGCGCGCGGAGGCGCTGATGGTGGACGCGTGCACGGTCAAGCCGGTCGCCGGGAACGCGACGGACCCTTCCACGGGCGTGGTCACGACCACCTATGGGGCCGCGGTCTACACCGGCAAGTGCAAGTTCCAGCGGCAGCGCGGTGCCTACCCATCCAACCCGGAGGCGGGTGAGCACCGGTGGACAGTGGCGCCGCTCGAACTGCATCTGCCGGTGGCTGGGTCGGGTGGCGTGTCGACGGGGCATGTGGTCGAGGTGACCGCCTCGGTGGATCCCGAGCTGGTGGGCAAGCGGTTTCGGATCCGTGCGGGTGATCGCAAGACCTTCGCTACCGCTACCCGGTTCTCGCTGGAGGAGGTCGTGGACTGAGATGAGCGTCGACTTTTCCCAGGTGGACCAGTTGGCCGCCGATTTGGAGGGGGTGCCGGAGGAGACGCGGCCGCGGTTCCGCAAGGTGGTCGAGCGGGGCGCGCTCAATATCAAGAACGGGATGCGCGCCGACGCGTCCGGGCATCGCAAGTTCATCCACTTCCCCCGCTCGATCAGCTACGACATGACCGGGGATCTGGAGGCTGAGATCGGCCCAGACAAGGCACTGATTCAGGGCGCTCTCGGGAACCTGCTGTATTTCGGCACGTCGCGCACGGCTGGCGTGCTGGACATCAACGGTCCGTTGAACCGCGAGGTGCCGCGAATGATGGACGCGATTGCGGACGTGGCCGAGGACATCCTGTGACAGTGCCCGCGCTCGACCAGCTCGCGCACTACGCCTTCGTCAAGGGTCTCCTGGCTGGTCTGCCGGCCTCGATGACGCTGTACGAGGGGCAGGTCCCGGGCGAGCCGAGTTTCCCGTACGTCGTGCTGCGCATGGACACGGGATTCGAGGCCGCGGAGCGGTTGTGTGGCACGTCGAACCGTGCTGACTTCCGGTTCACGCTCACCTCGGTGGGGATCACGGACGCGTCCGCGCGTGTGGTGGCCGGGGCGTCCCGGTCTCTGGTGCTGGACGTTCGGCCTGTGGTGGCGGCCCGGTTGTGCACGCCGATCCGGAAGGAAACGTCGCTTCCGATCCAACCGGACAACGACGTCATGTTGCCCGCTTCCAACCTCCACCCGATGTTCGGTGTGGACGGCTACCACTTCGTTTCCTACGCCGCCTGAAAGGAAATCTCATGGCGACTATTACGCAGGTCCAGGCCGCGATCGGCGGGACCGTGCTGACTGCGACACCCGCGACGGCGGGCCCGGACAAGGTGAAGCCGGGTGACTCCGGCGCGGGCGCCTATCTGCTGGTCCAGAACACGTCCGGGTCGGCGGTCACGGTGAGCATTGCCGACCCGGGGAAGACCAAGTACCAGCAGCAAAACCCGTCCATCACGTCGGTGTCGGTGCCGGCCACGACGGGGCTCGTCGTGGCCGGCCCGATCCCGAACGACCTGAAGCAGACGGACGGCACTGTCAACGTCACCGCGTCCGCGACGTCCGGTGTGACCTTCTACTCGTTCAGGGGCTGATCGTCGTGCCGGAAGAGTTCGTGCGCGCCCGCTGCGAGGCCACCGGCCACGTCGCGGCGCTGCCGAAGGAAGCGCTCGAGCTGGGAATGATCCCCGGGTGGGAGGCGGTCGACGGGCCGGTGCCGAACGGGCCGAAGGCCGCTGCGTTCCCCGAGCAGTACGACCAGGCCAGCGGCGAGACGCCACCCGAAGAGGCTGGCGGCGACGAGAAGCCGCCGGAGGAAATCAAACCGGCCGCCAAGTCGGCCAACCGTAAGAAGGAGTGACCCATGGCCGACATGCTGTCCGACGGCAACAACAAGGTCAGCTACGTGCCGACGATCGCGAACACCGCGGCCCCGACCACGACAGAGCTGAACGCCGGCACCTCGCTGGAGTGCCTGATCATGGCGGATGGTCTGGACATAAACACCGACGAGGACGTGGTGTCCGCGCCGAAGCTCTGCGAAACCACGACGAGCGAGGCGCCGGGCCGATCGAAGACCACGATCCAGCTCACGTGCGTCCGCAAGGACGTCCCCGCCGAGGATGTCGCGTGGACCACGCTCCTGCGTGGACTGTCCGGGTATCTGGTGGTGCGCCGGGGTGTCGCGGTGACTACCGCCTGGACCTCGGCCCAGAAGGTCGAGGTTTACCCGGTGAAGTTCGGGCAGCGGCGGCCGATCAAGCCGGAGCAGAACGGCGTGGAGAAGTTCATGAGCCAGGGTTACAACAGCGCGGCACCCACGCTCGACGCTGTCGTCGCCTGATCCCCCAGACGCGTCGCCGCGGTCCCCCGAGCCGCGGCGGCGCACCTGTCTATTCGGGGGAAATCGGGGAGACCACGATGGAACTGCACGAGATTGACGCGCTGCTCGACGCGGCGAAGCCACCGGAGGCCAGGATCCCGCTGTGCCTGCGGGCCGATCTCGCGTCGCGACACGAGGAGCTCGACCAGCGTTTGACCGAGTTGGCCAGTCGGCCGAACGCGACGCTGGCCGACCTGGAGCAGGCCACGTTGGCTCAGGAGATCCGGGCTGTCGAGCAGCAGATGGCGGATTCGACTGTAACGGTGCTGCTGCGAGCGGTGCCGCGGCCGGACTTCCGGAAGCTGGCCGCGGAACACCCGCCTCGCGAGGAGCACGCCGGTGACCGGGTGCTGGGGTTCAACCAGGAGACGTTCTACGAAGCTTTGATCGCGCTGTGTCTTGTCGAGCCAGCGCTTGACCGGCCGAGGGTGGACCGGCTGCTGGGCAAGCTGAACGATGGCCAGTATTCGGCACTGGCCGAGGCGGCGTGGAACCTCAATCGCAGCGAGGTCTCTGTCCCTTTCTCGTTGACCGCTTCGCGCATCGCCCCGAGCTCCGGCGCGACGTCGAAGCGGCTTCCCGACTCGGGATCCCCGTCAAGCGGTTCTACGGCTGGGAGCCGAAACAAGTCACGGAGTACGTCTACGAAGACGGGCGGCTAGTCCGCTCGATCACCACCTGCGAAAGCGAGTGGGACGACGAGGAGCGCGGCCAGGTACTAGCGCTCCTCGAGTACGAGCGGCAGCTGTGTTCCGGGTGTGGGGGATATCTGCCGGAGACCACGGACAAGAACGCCAGCTACAAGGCCGGGCTGCCGGTCCGCTGCTACCGCTGCGACGTGATCCAGTCCCAGCAGGACGAGTACAAAGACCAGCCCAACCCCGGCGCGTTGGTGATCTGGCCGGTCGAGCAGAAGTGAGGTGACATGGCTGAACGCACCGTCGCTGTGAAGCTCAAGGCCGATGTCGCCGAGTACATGGCCGGGATGCGCGCGGCCGGCGCGGCCACGAAGGACCTGGAAAAGGCCGCGCGGGACGTGCGGAAGGCCCACGCGGACGAGGAGGACGCCGCTGGCCGCGTCCGTGTGGCCGAGGCGAAGCTGGCCGAGCTGCGCAAGAACGACAAGATCACCGTCGTGCAGACCGCGAAGGCCGAAGAGGACCTGGCGAAGGCGAAGCGGGAGCTGTCGCTTGCAACCGACCGTACGGCGCAGGCCACGGCCCGATTCGAGAAGGCGCAGAAGGACGCGGCGGACCAGGCCGACAAGACCGGGGAGAAGTTCCGCGGCCTGAGCCGGGACGTGCGCTTCAACGCCGCCCAGTTCGGCGCCGCCTACGCTGGACTTCCGGTTCTCGCGGCGGCGGCCGGCGCGGGTGTCGCCGCAGGGCTCGCGGTCGTGCCGGTCGCCCTGGCGGGTGTCGCCACGGCGGTGTTGAGCAGCAACGCCCAGGTCCAGGATTCGTTCTTCGGTCTCACGAAGAACGTGCGCACCTCGGTCGCTGGCATGGTGCAGCCGCTGCAGCACGACGTCGTGTCCGCCATTGATCAGGCTGATGCGGCGTTCGATCGAATGAAGCCGCAGATCGCCGCGGCGTTCGCGGGGTCCGGGCAGTACATCGAGCCGCTCACCGAGGGTGTCCTGAACGCCGCCGAGAACGCGCTGCCCGCCCTGAATGTGGCAGTGCGGAGCGCCGGCCCGCCGATACAGGGGCTGAAGTCCCTTGCGTCGGACGCCGGGGCTGGCGTGACGGATTTTTTCGTCGACCTCTCGGCGGGGGCGAAGTCGTCGCAGGGGATCCTCGTGACGGCGGGCGGCGCGGTCCGTGATTTCGAGGGGTTCGTCGGCCGGCTGCTGGCGAACGTGTCGAACAACGGCGGCCCGGCGCTGACCCAGTTCGCGGGCGGGCTGCATCAGGTCGAGGATGTGGCGGTCAGCCTCACAGGCCATACCTCACCGCTGTACGGCGCGGTGAGCGGGTTCCTCACGACGGCGAGCGGTGGAATCGGTGTTCTCCAGGGGCTTGCCGGCGCATTGGGCGCGTTGCCGCCTGAGGTCAGCCAGTTCGGTGGCGAACTGTTCGCGGTGAACCGCATCGCGGGGCTGTTCGGCACGTCACTGAGCCAGACGGGGTTCGGGCTCGCCGCTTTCTCCACCTACACGGACGCATCGGGCAAGAGCACCACCAAGTTCAGGACGGCGCTCGATGATGCCGGCACGAACGGCACGTCGAAGTTCAAGGCCGGGGTGTCCTCTGTCATCGAGAGCGGCCTGAATCCCCTGGGGTTGGCCATGATCGCCGGTGGGCTCATCCTCGACGATTACGGCCGACAACAACAGGATGCGGCGCAGGCCGCGGCCGAACACCGGGAGAACGTCCGGTCGCTGACGGACGCGATCCGGCAGGACAACGGTGCTCTGGGTGAACACGCGCGTCAGGTGAACGTGGAGGCGTTGAACGCGAAGAACGCGGCAGCGAACGCGGCGGTGTTCGGGTCGACCATCCAGGACGCCACGGCCGCGACGATGGGCAACGGTGACGCCCTGAACCGGATCACAGTGTCGTCGGACAACTACATCGCCTCGACGCTCCGGTCCGCCGGCGCCACCGACGGCCAGGTGCAGGGCATGCTCGACCTCAACCACCAGTTGCTCTCCACGGGCGGGAACGCGAACGCGGCGGCCGACAAGATCGGCGACTTGACCAGGGTTTCTGAGGACGGGATTACCGCCGCGACCTCCCTGGGCGATGCGCAGATTCGGGGGATCAACGCGACCCTGAACTTCTCGGGTGCGGTCGGCGAGCAGATCAAGGCTGCCCGCGAGGCGCATGACGCGTACTTGGTGATGGAGTCTGGCGTGACCGGCCTATCGACCGCGCAGGTCGAGTTGCGGGACAAGACGAACGAAGCCACGCAGGCGATGTACGCGCAACAGAACGCGCAACTCGGCTACCGCGGAACGGTCTTGACGTCGCAGGATGCGTTAGACAAGTACAACAAGACACTGTCCGACTCGAAATCCAAGGATGAGGACAAACAGAAGGCGTTGCTGTCTCTGGAGCAGGCGTGGGCGGCGCAGGAGCAGGCCGCCTACAACGCCGCGTACGCGAACAGCAAAGCGGCGACCGACGGGGGGAAGGTCACCGAGGCGCTGGCCGCGATGAACCAGGAGACGGCGCAAATCGCGAAGTCCTGGAAGGGCGAGCTGCCGCAGTCGCTGCAGGCGACGATCGCGAAGATGAGCGAAGCGGACGCGCGGGCGGCGGGTCTGGTTGTCACGGTGGACCAGTTCGGACAGTCCATCGTTCGTCTGCCGTCCGGGAAGACGGTTGTCTTGGACACGGACACCACCAAGGCCGCGAACAAGCTGAAGGTGTGGACGCAGCAAGCGGACGGCACGTATGCGTTCACGACCACAGACAGCCGCATCGACCCCGCAACGGGGAAGGTGCAGACCTGGACGCGGCAGACGAACGGGACGTGGGCGTGGACAAACACCGATAGCAGGATCGACGCAGCGACCGGCACGGTGCAGATCTGGCAGCGGCGCACGAACGGGACGTGGGCGTGGACCTCGACCGACACCCGCATCGACCCGGCAACGGGCGCTGTGCAGCGGTGGGTACAGCAGACCAACGGGACGTGGGCGTGGGTCAACACCGGTGCGAACGTGCGCCCCGCGCAGGGCGCGATCGACAACCTGATCCGCGACAACAACGGCAAGGTCATCACCATCCACGTGCGCACCGACACCGGCTACCGCAATATCGGGATCGGCACCGGGGCCTACGGCTCGATGAACGCGCTGGGCGGGATCGTCACACCGATGGCTGACGGTGGCATCCTCGGCTTCGCCGCGGGTGGGCGGGCACTGACCCCGATGTCGGCGATCGCGCAGAGGGTGCCGCCGAACACGTTGCGGTTCGTCGGGGATCGGCTTGTCGATGACGAGTACTACATCCCCGCGAATGGGTCGGCACGGTCGCTGTCGATCCTCGCTCAGGCCAACGCGGACCCCAAGCTGGGCGGTGCAGTGCGGCGGTCCCTCCAGGCCGGGACGGCGGTGGTGCAGTCCATGCCGTCCGTGGCTGTCTCGAGCGCGGTGCCGTCGCTGGGTGACCTGAGCCTGGAGGCTCACGTGTATGTCGGCGATCGGGAGATCACTGACATTGTGGACACGCGGATCACCGTAAAGAGCCGCGCTGTCCGGCGCGCGGTCACCTCGGGTTCGGGAGCGGCTCGATGAAGCGGAAATCGAAAGTCCATCGCGTCAGCGACGGCCGGTGGCACGTGGAACACCCGCCATTCGGCTTCGCTCGCGGCGCTCGGACAACGGTGCACGACAACTTCCGCAGTGCCATCGGTGCCGCCACCGCGCACACCAGCGGCGCTGGCGGCGCTGGCGGCGTCTTCGAGATGGCGGATCAGCACGACTACGACCACAGGCAGGCGCCGTGTTGACCGCCACCTACGCCAGCGACCTCTCCCGCGTCAGGCTGTCGTTCACGAGCGCGCCGGGCGCGGCCGATTACGCGCTGATCGAGCGGTCGACGGATCAGATCACGTGGACCACGGTGCGCGGCGGGTCCACGGTCACCATCACCAGCGGCGCCGGTTCGCTCGACGACTACGAGTTCACGCCCGGCTCGGTCACCTACTATCGCGCGTCCTACGTGGACACGGCGGATCCGGCCGGTATCGCCGTAGGCACTGCGGTGTACGGCAACAACGCCTCCGTCACGCCGGGGCTGCCTGCGGGCGCGCTCGACGGTGACCTGGTGCTGCTGCTGGCCAGCATCCGCAACTCCGGCACCGGCACCGTGAACACCCCCGCGGGGTGGACCCAGATGTTCGCGAGCGGCAACATGACGCTGCTCGGGAAGCGGTACGTCAGCGGGGACACCGCGCCGACGATCACGTTCGCGAACGGTGTTGCGAACGCGGACACCATGGCCCAGAGCGCGTTGTGGCGCAACACCGAATTGGTCCCGGTGTCCTCGAACAGTGTCCTGAACGCGTCCGCCCAGAACGTCGCGTGGCCCGGCCTCACCCTGCCCGCGTCCACCCGGACTGTCCTGCAGCTGATGTGGAAGCAGGACGACCTCACGAGCGTCGCGACGCCGTCGGGTGCGGCGCCGATCGGCACGCTGAGCAGCACGACCGGCGACGACGCATCCATGTACTGGAGCGCGATTTTCACCGCGCTGAACGCGCCCCCGGTCGCGTCCGGGACGTTCACCGTGACCGGGGGCGCCGCGGCGATCTCCCGCGGCGCGTTGGTCGCTCTGCGAGCCGCGGACTACGTCACCCGCGACACCGCGTCGATCACGCCGGCACTCACCCAGGTGTGGATCAAGAACTTGGCCCGCCCGTACATGAACACCTCGCTGTCCAATCCGGTCGGGCTGATCTCGATCGAGCGCAAGGCGCGGGCCGGGATCTTCGACGTCGTCGGGCGGCAGCTGCCGGTCGCGGTGACCGACCTCCGGGCGGGAAAGACCTACACCATCGGGGCACAGGTCACCGACGCCACCGAGCGGACTCGGCTCGACCTGATCCTCTCGGCCGGGAACACAGTGTTGCTGCAGTTCCCGCCGTCGGTGCGGCTGTCGCCCATGTACGCAGTGATCGGCGACAGCACCTATGACGACGAGTCCTCCACCTACACCCTGCCGCTGACGGAGGTCGCGGCCCCCGCGTCCACGGTGGTCGGCGCCACCGTGCTGTGGCAGGACATCGTCTCCACCTACGCGACCTGGGCCGACCTGATCGCCGCGAAATCGACGTGGGCGGACGTGCTCGACATCATCGGCTCCCCGACCAACATCATCACCGGCTGATGCGCCCCGTAACCCCACGATTCCTGACCACGGTTCGGGGATCGCACACCGCCGTGGCCAGAGCCCGGGTGATCCCCGCCGGGCTGAGCGGCACCAACCCGGGCCCGCTCACCAGCACGGGCGCGCCGCTGAACGAGATCACGATCCTCGGCGGCGACGTGAAGCTCGACGCCACCGCCGACATTCAGGGCACGCTCGACCTGACCACCTCGGCCGCGTGGCCGGACACCGCAGCCGGGCTGATCACCCCGTTTGGTAACGAGATTTTCGTCGAGCGCGGCATCGCCTACGGGGACGGCACGATCGAGTGGGTCAGCCTCGGCTACTACCGGATCTACACGCCGGAGCAGGACACCGTGCCGGGCGGGCCGATCCACATCGTCGGACGGGACCGCATGTCCGGCATCATCGACGCCCGGCCGCTGGCACCCAAGCAATACGCGTCTGGTACGTCGGTGCAGGCGGTGTTTCAGGACCTGGTGCTGGAGGTCTATCCCACCGCGACGCTCGTCTTCGATTTCGACGCGGCCGGCACTGCCGTCTCCTCCAGCCACGTCCTGGAGGACGACCGGCACAAGTTCCTCAAAGACCTCGCCGATTCGCTCGGCAAGGTCATGTACTGGGACTACACCGGCGCTTTCCAAGTCCGGACCGCGCCGACCACGGTGGTCCCGGTGTGGGCGATCACCCACGGCCGGGGCGGCGTGCTGGTGCGGATGAGCCGGAGCCTCACCCGCGAGGGCGCCTACAACGCCGTCGTGGCGACCGGGGAGCCGGTCGGCGAGGCCCCGCCGGTGCGCGCGGTGAGTCTGGATCTCAACCCGAACAGTCCCACCTACTGGTACGGGCAGTTCGGGAAGGTCCCGAAGTTCTACAGCTCGTCGTTCCTGACCACCACCGACCAGTGCCAGGCAGCGGCCGACGCGATGCTCGCCCGGCAGCTGGGCGTGCCGTACACCCTCAGCCTGGGCGCGGTGCCGAACTGCGCGCTGGAGGTGCGCGACCCGATCACCGTGTCCTACTCGGACGCCACAGCGCCGGAGACGCACGTGGTCGAGACCCTGACGGTGCCGCTCGTCGTCACCACTCCGATGGAGGGCACAACGAAACAACAACTCGTAGGGGGTGCGGGCAGTGATCAATGACGGCATCGCCGATCTGATCACCGGCGGACCGGGCGGTAACGGGAACGGGGACGTCGGCTACCACATCGGAGTCGTGACAGCCTGGGACGACGCCACCGCCGCGAATACAGTTCTGGTCAACGGCCAGTCTTTTGGCGACCTACGAGTGATCACCGCTGGTCCGGCGATCGGCATCGCCGCTGGTGACACGGTCGTGTTGCTGCGAGCACAGACCCAATACTTCATCCTCGGGAAAGTTGCCGCTACCGGCGCTTCGGCAGCGATGCGTTCAAAGAGTGACTTCGTTTCACCGCAAGAAGGGACGTCGTCGACGACTTTCACGGACCTGACCACGGTCGGGCCTACCGTGCCCACGTACATCGGATCATCAGGTTCTGCTCTGGTGATGACATCTACGACCGTGGTTTGCCCAGTGAATGTCACGGCAAGAATGTCGTTCGCCATTTCTGGGGCGACAACGCAAACTGCGGCCGCATACCGTGGTTGTCGATTTTACTCCGGCGAGGCTGGCGCGTTTATTTCACTGTCGAACGCGGTTCAGGTCATCGGCCTAAATCAGGGATCTACGACCTTCACCGCGAAATATCTTAGCGACGGTGGATCTACAGATTTCGTCAACCGTTCACTGATTGTAATTCCGTTCTAGAGGGGAAACATGCCGAGCACCCCGAATTTCGCGATCCCATATCCCGCGTTGTCGGACTCGCCAAACGGGCCGAGCCAGATGCAGGCCATGGCCACCCAGATTGACACTGTGATGCCGATGCGGCAGGTGTCGTCCACTGCCGCGGTCACCAGCCCCTACGAGGGCCAGTTCATCTACAACAGCACCGACAACCTGATCTATCGGCGCACCGGATCGGTATGGGTACCTACTATCCAGCACCTCGTCGCCCTGGCGAGCAGTGACCTGACCATCCCAGTGACCACCGACACGGATATCGCCGGAGCAACGATCACGGTCACCACCCAGGTGGCTAATGCGGTCGCGCGCGTCGCCGCCGATTACGACTGGGATTGCACGGTCACCGGCACCGGCTACTGCTACGGCAATCTCTACGTCGACGGAACTAGGCAAGCCGGTGAAGCGATTTTCGTTGCACAGTCCGCAGAAACCCGTATTCCCGGCTCGAAGCACTGGACCATCATTTTGGCGACGGCCGGCAGCCATACGCTGAAATTGCGCGGCCGGAAGGACTCATCGTCCGGGACCGGAATTTTCCGGGCGGCCGGTACATCGATCCTGATCGACCTCTACCAATAAACCGGGCGGGCATCTTGCACATCGGGGAGTGGTTGACCCTGGCCAGCGTGGTCGTGGCGCTGCTGGCCATCGTCGTGCCCCTGGCCGTCAGACGCGGAGACCGCTATCGGGCACGCGAGGAGAAGTTGCGGACCGAGAACCAGGCTCTACGCGACGCGAACGTCGAGCTGAAAATCCAACTGGTGCGACTCCAGGGGACCGCGACGGTCGTGAATAGAACGTTCTCCGCACTGCACGACAACGAGGAGCCGGTATGAGGTGGTGGCCGTTCCGCAAGACCCACCAGATCCCGGATCTGGACGAGCGTGTCCGGCAGGCACAGGCCGAGCTCGCCGAGGTCCGCGAGATGCGCGCGGAAACCGATCGGCTCGCCGACCAAATGGATCGTCACCTTCAAGAGAACCATTTCGCTGAGCGGTTCACACGTGCGTGGATCGCGAGAAAGGGAAGGCGCGCATGAGCCCCGTCGGAGCTATTCGCCTGCTGTACGAGCTGCTGCTCGTGCTCGCTCTGATACCCAGCTTCGGGTTCGTCGTTCACTACAGCATCGTCTATCCGTGGTGGCGTAGCGAGATCGGCCGGCACATCGTCGCGTTCTCCAGCAGTATCGGCGCGCTGCTGCTGCACAGTCTGATTGCGTTCCTGTTTCCGACCTGGCCGGGCCGTAATTGGATTCGCCTGGCGCTGTTCATTGCGCTGATCGTGGTGATCTGGTGGCGGTGGGTCGTGTTCATTCGCGTGCGAAAAGAGGACCGAAACCATGGCTGAAGGCATCGACATTTTCGTCAAGTATCAGACCGTCACCGACTGGCAGGCCGTCCGGCGCGCCGGCTACAGCTTCTGCTACGTCAAGGTCAGCGACGGCGACGAGAACCGGCCGGACAACGGCTACGGGCCCGCCGGGCGCGCCGCGGGGCTCGCGATGGGTGCCTACCACTACGCCCAGCTCGGCGACCCGGTCGCGCAGGCCGACCGGCTTGTATCCCGCGGCGAGGCAGCCGGCCTGATCGATCTCGCCCCGGCGCTGGACCTCGAGGACCCGTTCACACCGGGCCAGGCCGCGGTCGACTTCGCGGTCGCGTTCGTGCGCCGCGTCGCGCAGCGCGGGCATCTGCCGTGCCTGTACGGCAACAACACCATGCTCGCCACCGTGCGCGGGCCGGTGCTGGCCGCCGTGCCGCAGACGATCATCTGGGCCGCCCGCTACGGCGCCGCCCCCACCGTGGTCCACGACATCTGGCAGTGGTCCAGCTCCGGCCATGTCCCTGGCATCACCGCCGGCAGCGTCGACCTCAACCGCGGCCCGATCCCGGCCAACCAGCCACCGCCAGCCAGCCCCGCCGCACCATCCACCCGCACACCCATCGCAGTCTTGGAGGACTGATGCGCTATCCCGCAGGAACCAGCCAAGAGGTCGTCGTCGAGATGGCTGGCCGGCCGCACTCGCTCTGGGGCTACGCGGCCGGCGGCAAGGAACACCCCGAGAACAGAATCACCGTGCACTCGGTGACCTACATCAAGCGCACGCCGCCGGTCGGCCCCGACGACCCGAGGGGCCGCGACTACGGGCCTGTCGGGCAACCGGGCTATCCGGCCATCACCGTGTTCGACACCGATCGGCCCGGCCCGGTCGTCGTCGCCGATGACGTGGTGGTGGCCCGCCTGGTCGTCTCCTGTCCTGTCCCGTTCAACGTGTTCGCCGCCTGAAAGGAAGTGACCATGGCCGAGCAGATCGACCCGCAGACGCCGGGTGTCGTGCAGGGATATCGCACGCACACGCAGGACGAGATTGATCTGGTCAACCAGGTCAAGGCGGTCGAATCCCAGGTCGCGCAGCTGTGGAAGGAAATCCAGCAACGTCCGGGCACTGACAAGCGCATGGCCGCTATCGCGCGCACCAACATCGAGGACGGGTTCATGTGGCTCGTTCGCAGCATCTTCAAGCCCGACACCGAGTTCGACCGCTGAAAGGACCGTCCAATGAAGACTGCTCTCGCCCGCGCGAAGAAGGCGATCGGCGCGCTGCTCGGCGGTGCCACCGGTGTCGGTGTGGCCGCCATCCTGCACGCCGCGCACCTCGACGTGGCACCCGAGCTGGCCACCACCATCGCCGGACTCCTGGCCGCGCTCGGCACCTACCTCGCCCCCGCCAACGCCGCGAAGGAGTAGGCCATGGCCGACGGCTGCTTCAACATTTCCAAGGGCAGGATTGCCTACTACGCAAGCCTGCCCGCAGCCAACGACGCGCTGATCGTCGTGCTACTCAAGGCCGCCGGCTTGGAGGCCGATGACACCCTGAACAACTACGACGACCTCGGCGCGCTCTTGGCCGCCAGCAATGACGAGGCCGACTTCACTAACTACGCCCGGAAAACGCTGTCGTCGGTGACGGTGACGGTGGACGACACGAACAACCGGGTCGACCTGTCGGCAGCGAACGTCACGTGGTCTTCGGCCGGCGGCGCGACGAACAACAGCATCGGGAAGTTCCTGGTCTGCTACGACCCGGACACCACCACCGGCACGGACTCCAGCGTGATCCCCGTGACCTACCACGACGCGGTGTTCACCACGGACGGCACCGACCAGACGATCACGATCCCGAGCCCCGGGTTCGCGCGGGCGGCCTGATGTCGACCCGCTTCGACGCGGCGACGGACCGGCTCAGCCACACGGCGTCCAGCCCGCCCAGTCCGGCGACCTCGTTGACGATCACCGCGTGGGCGTATGTATCGGTCGACCGCGATGATTTTTCCACGTTCTCACGACTGCACTCGTCCAGTGGGGCATCAACTGTGCTGACGTGGGCGACCAGTAGTGACGGCACCAGCGGGCCGAACTACTTCACGGGCGGCGGCTCCGTGAGCAACGGCACGGGGTTCGTGGTCGGCGCATGGCGCAAGATCGCGGTCAGTTGCAGCGGCACCACCGCGACCTCCTATGTCGCTACGGTGGGCGGCTCGACCGAGGTCGACTCCGGCACCGTGTCGACCAGCGCGCCGACCGGCATCACGCTCGGCGGCCGATCGCCAACCGACGCCACCGAGTGGTTCAATGGCCGGCTGGCCTACGTGCGGGTTTTCGGCGGGACATCGGTGCTCACTCAGGCCGAAATCGAAGCCGAATGGGCGTCGACCACACCGGTCCGGACAGCCGACCTGTGGGCCGACTGGCCGCTGACCGACTCGACCGATCTTACCGACCACTCCGGCAACGGCCACCACCTCGCTGCCGGATCGACAGCGGTGTCCACAGAGGCGGACCCGCCGCTGGGTCACACGCTGGTGCTGGGCCGCGCCGTCGAGACCAGCACGGCGGCCGCACTGATCCGGTCGAAGAACCTCATCGCCGGCCGGGCGACCGAGGCCTCGTCGGCTGCGGCGCTCGCACGCGTGAAGCGGCTGACTCTGGGCAGGAGCGTCGCGACCAGCTCAGCCGCGACTCTCGCGCGAGGCAAGAACGTCCTGCTGACGCGGGCGACCGAAACCGAATCGGCCGGCGCGCTGTCGCGCGCGAAGCAGCTGGTATTGGCGCGGGCGGTCGAGGCGGACACGGCGGCGGCGCTGAACGTGCGAGACATCACGGTCACCGTCGCGCCGGCGCCGTCGCGCTGGTCGATACGGCCGGTCTCGTCGCGGTGGAGGATGGGGGACTGATGCGCACCTTGTCGAGCTTGGCCACCGAGTACGTGGCCTACAGCGTGACCGCGACGAACTACAGCGGCACACCGATCACGATCGGCTCGGACGTCGTGAAGCTGGCGTTCGTGGCGACCGGCCAGGAACCCGTCACCGGGGACTGGCGTACGGCCGTGTGGTTGTCGGCCGGGGTCGCCGGGCTGCTCGTCGGCCCGGATGGCGGCGTACAGCTGGCCGATGGCATGTGGGATGTGTGGATGCAGATCCTCGACAGCCCCGAGCATCCGACTCGCAAGATCGACATACTCAGGATTACCTGAGCTGGCCGCCGAACCCCCGGTGACCGAAAGGCCCCGCGCTCCCCGCTGTATCACCGGCGGGTCGAGCGCGGGGCTTCTTGTTCATGCGCTCACTGGGGGGTCATCGGGTGCGCGCCCCCAGCCAGTCGCGCACCACCGTTTGCCGGTCTACGCCCGCCGCGACGGCGAACCCCTGCTGGGAGGTGATGCCGCGGGCTGACCGGTCACCGGACCGGACGATGGTGATCGCGACCTGCCTGAGGCCGGCCAGCGCCTCGGCCTCGGCGATCCGAGCCCGCGCGAGCGTGTCCGCCAGGTCGTCGACCACCTCCCGACTGTCCTCGACCATCAGCCGATAGGCGGCGACGAGGGCCGCGGTCCGCTCCTCCTCGTCCTCGGAGTCCGGGTAGCGGCGCTCGATCTCCTCGGCGATGGTGAGCAGGTGCGTGATCTGGCCGTCGGTGAGACGGTGGTCGTCACCGAGCCAGGCTGCGAGTTCGTGACGCTGCATCAATACTCCTCGTCGTCCGAATCTCTGGTGCCCACGCCGGGCACGTCGGTGTGGGCATAGAGGTCGCCGCAGTCGGCGGTTCTGCGGACCCACTGCTCGTAGAGCGCCTCGGCCTCGGCCTGAGTGGCGCAGTCCACGATGTCGAGTTCAGCCGGTGAAGCGTCTCGGATGGCGTAACGGGGGCTGCCGTCGAGCGGGTCGGTATAGGCGACCACGTCGATCTCGTCCGGCTGCTGGTCGCCGAGCGGATCCGGCGGCGTCCACGAGTGACGCAACTGCTGGCCCTCCTCGAGGGCCTCGGTGTACTGGTCACTCTCGTCGGAGTTCCAGTCGTACAGGGCCTTGCTGATGGTCGACATGAGTCGGCGGTACTCGACGATGCCTATGGAGGTCTCGATCGGCGGAGTGGTCATCTGAATCCCTTCATGCGGTTTTCGGTCAGGCGTGGTCCCAGATCTGGACGCTGTAGGTGCCGGTGCCGTCGTCGTACTGGGTGGCGCCGGGCTGGCTGCGGTAGCGGCGGCCACGGCCGTAGGTGTCGCTGTGGACCTCGGTGTAACCGGTGCGCGCCCGAGGGGCAGGGGTGGTGGTCTTGCGGAAGTGGGCGACCTGGTAGCGGCAGCCCTGCTTGTCGCCCGCCGCGCCGAGTTGAGTGATGACGACCTGCTCGGTGGTGCCGTCCCGCTTGGTGACCTCGACAGTGGCGCCGGTCGCGATGGTGTCGGCGGGGCCGATGACCATCCAGCGGCCATCGCCGCGGGTGAAGACAGTTTTGCCGGTCTTGATCTGGTCGAGCATCTGCTGGGCGTCCTGCTGGCTGGTCATGTAGACCACTCTACACCATGATGTGTAGAGCTGTCTACATGTAGGCGGAAGCGCCCGCGACCCGACCCTCCGGGATCCGTAGGTGATGGCGAGACGCGCGTGTCGACGGTGGCCCGCCCACTGCTCCCTGGGGGTCAGAGTAGTGGGCGGGCCACCGTCGTTTGGCCGCGTGCTCAGCCGATATTGAGGTCGCCCTCGACGTGGATCGGCTCCTGGTTGACGGTGACCGAGCCGATCTCCCGGGCCGCCACCAACGCCTTGACAGCGGGATCGGTGGTGTCGGCCGCATCCTCAGCCGGGATGATGATCTCTTCGCTCATGGGTGATGCCCTCCTCATTCTTGTGTCCGCCGGCGGTCGCCGGTCAGTCCACGTCGCCGGTCCAGTGATCGTCACAGGTGCCGCTCGCGCCGCACTCGGTGCAGTCCTTCGCCATCTCGCCTCCCTCCTGGTCAGTTGACGACGACTGTTTCGGTGACGCGCCCGCACGTGCAGCATCGGCGGTCACGC
>NZ_DATELF010000088.1:0-18140 GCF_035276945.1 Amycolatopsis sp.
TGCCCACGGCTGGCGGGCCGGTGTAACCACGGTGGTCAGCCCCTCGGTTGACCGGTCGAGCTCCTTGCGGACGAGGGTCAGCAGCACTTCGTAGGACAGGGCCAGGGCGACCGCCGGCCATGCGGCGACCAGCCGGGACACCAGCTCGGGCCGGGCCGCCGCCAGGTTGGCCGCCAACGACACCAGCAGCCCCACCGACAGGCCGATCCAGGTGAGCCAGGACGAGCGGCGGCGCGCGTACAGGACAAGCGACGAGCCGACCAGCAGGCCGTCCACGGACAGGGGCTCAAGCCACGCGCGCCAGCCTTCACCGGCCCACTCGGCGAGTTCGTGCATGTGGCTGTACGACACGACGGCGGCCACGGCGGCGACCAGCGCGACCGAAGCCGCGCCGGTCACCTGAACCCACCGGGGAACGGCGCTCACCGGCACACCCCGCAGTACCAATGGAGGGTCACGGCGACCCCGTTCAAGATCGCCAGGAGCCAGAACACGATCCACGAGCCGATCAGGAGCCGGGTCAACCGGCGCACCTCGCCGATCACCGCGCCACCTCCGCCAGCAGCGCAGCCAAGGCGGCCGACCGGGCGCCGTACTCCAGGCCGCTGTCCCAGCGGGCCGCGGTGTCGCCGTCCTCCCGCCAGCACGCGAACCAGCGGCGGCCGCCGAACCGGTGACCGCGCCACGGCCGGCCATCGCCGACCCAACCGACCGCGCGGCCGTCGACCTCGACACGGTAGGTGACCTCACCGCCCGTGTGCATCGGGTCGACCTTCACCAGCCGCGGCCGAAGCTGCCGCTCGACAACGGGGCCGTCGCACCGGTCACGGTGCTCTGCGGGCTTCGTGCAGCGCCGCACCTCGCCGGTCCCGAGGTTCTTGTACCGGATGCCGCATTCCGCGCCGGTCTCGACGGCGCCCGGCGTGGCCGGTCTGACGGTTCCGCGTCTGGCCGTCAGGACGCGGATCTCGTCGGTGAGCACGTCGTCGATCCGACGCAAGACCACGATCAGCGCGTCCAGCTCCGCGCGTAGAGCGTCGAAGGTGGCCGCCTCGGCATCGGCAGCGGGGCGGCTCACCGGGTACCACCGACAAGGTGCAGCTGGCCACGTCCGGCCGTTCTCCGTCTGGCCGTGCCGCGAACCATGCGCAGGTTCGGCCGCGCCTGCCTGGCGGTCAGCTTGGCGCGTGCCGCACGGCCGAGGATCTCCTGCGCCCGGACCATGTCGCTCAATAGGCCGTCGATCTCGGCGAGACGCGCGGTCAATGCGTCCAGGTCAGCGCGTAGCGCCGCGGTGGTGGCCGTATCGACGGCGGCCGTAGGGTTCTTCATGGGTCGGACCTCCCGTGTCCGATCAAGGCCCTCGGTTGGTGTGCCAGCACCGGCCGGGGGCCGTCCTATGTGGACGGACTTGTAGCGATCTATGTAGCGTATCTCTCGCGTCCGCGTAAGTACGCTAACATACGCAAGTATCCGTTTACCAGGGGGAAAATACGTTCGCGAACTTAAGCGAACTCAATGCCTAGACCTACGGATCAGAAGGTTGGGGGTTCGAATCCCTTCGGGCGCACAACAAGAAATGGCCTCTGACCTGCGGTTTACCCCCGATCGAGTGATCGGAAACCTGTTTCATTGTGTGCCCGGTGGGTGCCCGAGCTGTTTCCGAGGATTTCTCAGGTCTCGCTGCCTCGGCCTGTGATGGGAACTTCCTCTCGTGTCCTATTAGGACGACTTGGGTCAAGAATCTGTTGTGTGGCAATGATCGGCGTTGAAGATGTTGATCTTTGTGGGTGGGTTCAAACGGGTGCTGGTGGGCTGAAGTCGGAGGTTCTGGAGGGCTTGGTGGCCGGAATCAGAAGATCGTGACATCGCGGCCGTTCGGTGTCCCGTCGTCGTGAGCTGGGTAGATCCGGTTGGATGGCGGGGAGTGCTCATGGGGTTGTCGGGCGTGAGTGTTGTCTCTCTGATTTGGGGTGACGGCGGGGCTGCGCCCATGAGGAATTTCAGCTTTGGTTGGCGATAGGCGGCCTCCGTCGGCGGCCGATTCTGCCGGGTGGGCTGGGGCAGCGGTTCGAGCGGTTGCGCGATGAGGCGGGGATTCGGGAGGCGATGCTGCACCGGTTCCGGCACACGGTGGGCACGTATCTGGTGTCCCAGGGCAAGATCCTCAAGGCCTCGGCCCGGCTGCGGCATCGCGACCCGTCCACCACGATGCGTAACTACGTCGACGTCCTTCCGCTCGACGATGAGGACGTCGCCGACGATCTCGACCGGCTGTTCAACCCGGACTGAACCGGACGGTCTCCGTTACGGCCGGGACTTGTCGGGGCACGCGCCACATCCCGTCAGTGCGCCGTCGGTGACCTCCCCTGCGGCAGCGGCCACACCCGGCCGTGCGCTATGACGCCGAAGCGTTGCCAAGCTGGTCCTCAGCATTAGGCGGTACGCCGGTGTCCTTCCTGAGTTTGCCGTGTCGGCTGCGCCCATGTCGCGGCCGCCGACGCTACCTGTGAGGGGCTGATGCGGACGAGCGGCCGGCGCTTCACGTGTCTGGTTGTGTGAGCGCGCTGATGGTGTCTAGGTCGGTGCGTAGTTGGGCGGCCACGCCGTGATCGATGTCGGGTTGCGCGTGGGGTGGTGCCACTGTCCAGGTTCCGTCGGTGAGTCGGTCTGCGGCCAGGCTTGTCCACCGGATGCCGCTGCGCGCCAGGAGCGTGGGGGCGGTGGGCAGGCTCTGGGTGCGTAGTGCCATGCCGATGCCGGTGATGACTTCGCAGAGGTCGGCTGTCACGTCGGGTCGCCGTTGACCGTGCCGAGCCGTGCAGCGACGGCGAAGGTCGAGATCATCAGGCCGGCGTCGGCGGGGTCGAGCGGGATTGGGGGCAGGGCGTCGTCGTTGGCTTCGGTCTCGCGCATGGTTCTCCCGGCGCTGCGCGCGAGCTGGGCCGCGGTGCGGGTGTCAGGTAGTTCAAGGCACTCCGCTGGGAAATGCCGAGCTGGCTGGCGATCCGCCCGAGGTGTGCTCGCAGGAGTTGGTTCGCGCCATCGGGTTTCAGCCGCATGTTCCGGGCGGTGAACTCCCGCTCGATGGCGTCGGCGATCTCGAGGAACTGCTTGGCGCGATCGAACTCTGCCATGCCGTGAACCCTATCCAGCAATCGCTCCAGCTAAGAGATGCATCTTGTATTGCGATTGATTCACGATTCATGAATCATGAACGCGTGACGTTGCTTGAGTGTCCTCCTGAGCGCCGGATGTCGGCGGCGATGTTCGGCAACCGGTACAAGCTGGAGCTGTTGGTTGCGCTGGCGGAGGCAGGAGACGAGGGTGTGAACTTGACGCACCTAGGTGAGGTGTGTGGTGCGCCGCCGAACGTGTACTACGGGCCGATCAAGGATCTGATCAGTGTGGGGCTGGCCGAGCGTCTTGGCCGGGTGAGCGGTGATCGTCGCTGCTGGTACCGGCGGCGCGGCGCCGCGGTCTGGGAGCGTTTCCGCGCGCTGGCCGACACTTTGGCCTTGGTCGAGGCGGGTGCGCGATGAACCGGGTGGGGTTGGCTGAGGCGATCGAGGTCGCGACCGCCGGTTCGCCGGGCGGGAGCCCGGGCATGACGTGGTCGCGGTGTTCCACGGCAAGGGTGCGGATGTTCGGTGCTATGGCAGGAGTCGCCTACCAGGTCGATCCCGCCGAGTCACAGCGTCGGCGGGCCGGCGGCCACGGCGCGGTGACCGAACTTGGCATCATCGACGCACTGCTCGGGTTGCCGACCGGGATCCCGGTGCCCTGGACGGCGGTGTCGGACCGGGATCGGCGGCGGTTGCGGCGAGCGCCCTCAGGAGCGGTGGAGTCGCGCGGTGATCAGCTGGTGCGTCAGGCGACTGTCCCGTTGACGGTGCGGTTCGCGCTGGTCGCGGCTCGGCAGTGGCGGGATGGGCTGGTGAAGGCTGGACGTTTCGCGCCGTACTGTTGCCGCGCCATGCTGTTGTCGCGGGTGCCGGGGGACTTGGACGAGGCGAAAGTGCAGGCCGCGTTTTACGGCATCGGCATCTACCTGGTCTCACGTGGCGAGCTGACCACGGTCGTGGTCCCGGAGCCGTTCACCGAGTCTCGGCACAGTCCGGCGCAGTGGTGGTTCGCCGAGGAGGTCTACCGGCAGGTCAGCGACTCCTCGACGAGCGGCGGGTAGTGGGCTGGTCCGCGGTCAGCCATGCGGGCAGATCCGCCCATGCCTGTACCGGGGTGGGTGTGGGAAAAGCTCCGGGTTGATTGAGCTGGTTGTTGACGATGTCGGCGTGTGTGACCGCGGATGCGCATCGTGTCCGCCACCAGGTGGCCCGGTCACGCAACGTGCGCTGGCTGAGTAGGTCGGGGATCCAGCTGGCCCAGGTGCACATGCTGTGGCGGTGGGCGGCGGTCTGGTCGGCGCGGTCGAGGAAGGTGTTCAGCCGCCGTCCGGAGCAGGGCTGGCAGTGGCAGGCGGGAGCGGGTGTGCTGCCGTAGCGCTTGGCGATGGTGGAGCCTTTGTGCCAGGACAGCAGGTCGCCGAACAACACGCTGGGCGCGGGGTCTTCGGTGTTGCGCGCGTACGGGGTTTGGCCGACCGGGATCATGTGGCGGCGGCTGCCGCCGCTGCCGATGGACGCGGCGAACGCGCCGTGGCTGAGGGCATCGAACCCGGCGAGGTCGGTACGGAACAACGCCACGTGGCCCGCCTCGGCGACGAAGCGGCGAAGGTTGACCACGACCGCTTTGTAGCGGTCGACGGGGTCGTACTGGCCGCCGAGGAACACAGCCTTGGGCAGGGGCAGTTGGGCGAGCACCGCGATCAGGTGGGCAATGTGCTCGTCGGTGAACCAGGCGATGTCCAGGGGGGCGCTGAAAAGGACGTCATCCCGGTCGATCTTTCCGGCCTCGCGGACGGCCGCGCGCAGCGCGTCGCTGTCGCCGGCGTGAAGGTAGCCGGTTGGCGTCATCGCCACGTCGGCGCCGATGTCGCGCTGCGTCTGCAGATCCTGGTCGAGCGTGATCGGGAACAGCCCGTCCTGGGGCAGAACGAAGGGCTCGTCCTTGGTGGCCGGGGCCGCGCGGTAGCTCTCGGAATCGGCCAGCAGCAGCTTATCGAAGTTGTCGTCGCGCAGTTTGAGAATCCCCGCTCGGCTTTCGACGCCGCCCAGCACGAGGCCACCGATCTGTTCGGGCAGGGCAGGGAGCAGGGTCTTCCCGGTCCTGGCGCTGGTACAGAGCAGGACCTGGTCGGTCAGTGCTTCGACGGCGCCCCGCGGCTTGTCCGGGGCGGACAGGCGGGCGAGCGCGTCCAGCACGGCTTGCCGTTGCTGGAACTGGTCGCTGCTCGGCCGCGGGTGCGGCACCGTGGACGGGGGTACGGGCTCGATGTCATCGGTCATGATGCGTCCTCACCGGGGAAGGGAAAGGAGACACGGGGTCTGCGGCCAGGTCGGGGGAAGTACTGGTGGGGCTGGCGGCTAGGTAGAGCCGGGTGAACTCCTGGACGTGCAGGCCTGCGCGGGCGGCCAGGTCGTCGATGGTGCGGCCGTGCCGCAGGTGCCAGGCGATGGCCGCTTCGACGGCTGCGGGGGTGTCGGGCGGGAGTTCGTCGGGTTCGTTGGTGCGGTAGCCGAGGGTGGACATCTCCACGGCGAGGCTGCGGTACCGCCAGTCACTGAGGATGCCGAGCGTGTGGGCGCGGCGCAGCAACGCCCACATCGAGACGTTCCATTGTTTCTTCAGCTCGAGCAGCCGGGGTATGCCTAGCTGGCCGCCGGAGAGGTCGGTGCGGACGAGCGTGGCCGGCATCAGCAGCTCGGCGGCGAAAGCGTTGGCTTGCTTCTCCTGATCCTTGTGCGGCACCTGGTGCATGACCATGTGGCCCAGCTCGTGCGCCAGCGTGTACCGCTGCCGCTCGGCCGGGGTCCCGGTGTTGAGCAACACCAGCGGGTCCTCACCTGCCGGGCAGCAGCTGACCGCGTCGACGGGCACGGTCTCGGTGCCCGCGTCCACCTGCGCCGGGGTGAGCAGTTCCCGGCTGAGCACCAGCGCGCCGGCGTGCTCCAGGAGTTGCACAGCGGACTCTAGTGGCCCAGCCGTGGCTCCGATCGCGGCGCGGACCGCGCGCGCGGCGTCGGCGGGTGTGGTCAGGTCGTCCACCTCGACGTGCGGGATCGGCACCGTGGTCCGTGCCGGCACGTCGGCCATCAGGGACCGGACCTGCAGGCGCGTGAGATTCAGGACGGCGTGGATGCGCTTGATGTCTCCGGCCGTGGTCAACTGCCTTTTGCGGTGGTGCACCAGGCCCACGCCAGCGCCGAACTCGGGTTTGTTCGTGCGCAACAGCGACGACGGGTAGCCCAGAGCCTCCGCGTAGAGCTCCAGCCGCTCCCCGCTGACCGGAAGCTGTCCCGCCTCGGCGCGGGACACGAAGCCTTGGCTGGTCGTAGCACCCCCGGCCAGTTCGGACATCGACGTCGACAGCTGCTTCTGCGTCAAGCCTCGGGACTCGCGGGCGAGCACCAGCATGCGCGGGACCGCCGCGTCACCGATCGTCTCCGCCACCACGAACCTCCGAAGATATCCTCAATAATGTACCACGAAATATTCGCGTACCGTGCCACCTGGCGGGGGTCACTCGATCGAGGCCCTAGATCGGGATGCTTCGGTGAGCTCTGAAGCTGCGGAGCAGTTCAGAGAACGCGCTCAGACATGGTCGGAGAACCCATGGCTCATCTGGGAAAAGCGACGGATTCAGAGCCTGCGGACAGGTGCGCGGACAACGAAGGGGCTCGTTGCGGATTCTCCGGCTGTAGCCCGTGCTTCGTATACGAGCGAAGCACTCGCGTCCGCGTCCAATGGACTGGGGGACAATGGAGCGATCGGCCTCGACGCGTGCTCGAATTCTCAACGAAGGTTCCGCGCGTTGCTAGCCCTGTACCTATTTAACGCTGGGCAGATTGGCGCACCGCCAAAGGATGCCAGCGCCTACCATTACCGCGTACAACCTGAATATCTCACCACGACACAACGAGCTTGTAATCTTCACCAACGCGTCGGATAACGTGACCAACTGGCTTGTACCTCAGTCAAATTCCGGCTTGGGCTTGCCGGGAATGCGGCTGCAGAGCCAGCCGAACGGCAGCACATATCGCCTGGTCCACCTTCCCACTGGCGCTCGACTCACCGTCACGTCACGCGATGAAGGAAGTATGGGTTTCTCCGATGGGGAAGAGTGGTCGAGCCGAGCGCGGTTCGTTGTTGACGTTCCCGTAAGCCGCAAAGAGCAAACCAGCCTGGCAAGTATCCCGCCGATGTCCGAAGACATGACACGCATACTTGCAGCACTCGTCGTCCGTATCTGTACAAAACATCCACGCAACCGGTGGGCACTGGGCACATGGGCATGGGATCCCCTCAATCGCAGCCCAAGGCCAGAATGCAGTTCCAGCAATACGCTTAGGTCGTTGTGGGGCGCCAACAACGACTGGGAACTGCGCTGGGAAGGCTACCCGTTTCCCGACGACGTAGCTGCTTCCTTCACCGACCCAGTCATCGGTCTCGATGGAGTCGAGGTCACTGGCATAGACCCGGTTTACGACATCGCCCTCAACGACGCTGTTGTACACATCCGTCATTGGCCCGCCGCGGCATCCAGGCGTCTGGGAGACCGCCGATGACCCGTACCGCTCGACGCCCCGATCCTCAGCTCTTACCCATAGTGCACTTGATCCGGCACATCGTTGGATGCGACGAAAGGACTCGTCGTGCGTCGACGCTGATGCTCGTCATAACCGCGGCTGCTGCGACCCTGATTCTGCTCGTGATCGTTGCTTTGGCATTACTCGGAGCTGCTCGTTTTGGGCTGGTATCCACCGTGACTGCGGTGGCCGCGAGCGGTCTGACGCTGTCGCGCCGACGGCGCAAGTAGTCGACCTGCGGTCGTAGCCTAAGAAAGTGTGGTCCGGCTCGTAACGCTCAGGTTCCCGACGGAGCTCACACCGGTGAGCATGACCGACAACTAGCGCAGCACCGAGCACAGCTCGACCGCGGCTCTGCAACTCACGAACCGTCCCTGCGCACCGTCTTGGCGATTTGGAGGATTTCCGCGCGTTACCGGTAGGCGCGCGTGGCCCAGTCACCCGGCGCGTTCTGACGGCCCAGCGTCGCGACCAGATCCGTTGGCAAGTCCTGACGAATCGTACCGAACGCCGCTACGGCGTTGTCGACATCGTCGTGGCAGCGCTCTGCCGCGATCTCACTGCGACTCTTTCAGAAGGAATTGTTAGCTTTTTGGCATTCGGCGCCGCTCCATTTCCGCCACAACCACATTTCTCCAACAGCGCCGCCGCCTGACCGAGAACGACGGCCGCAGCCGGCGCAAACGCCGCCCGCGTCGTCCAATACGCCGCACCATCTCAGCGTCGACCCGGCCAGGCCGCTGTCGGTTACCGCAGCCGCGACTGCAGCGACCAGTTCGCCCTGATCAGCACCGGTTAACGCTCCTTCACACAACTCCGATGCGACGCTAACCGGATCGTCGGCCTGTGCGAGTAGTGCGCCAACGGTTTCACACGGTCCAGTACGGCTGCCATGACACAGTCTTCCCGTCTGGGCGGACCGGCCTGTCCGACGGCGTAGGAGCCCCCGCCAGCGGCGGTAGCGTCCCAAACAGGAGATTCCGGTCCAGTACGGTATTGAATCGCGCGCACGCCACCTCGGACACGTGCAGGCAGGCCGCACACGACCCGCCGAAACTGGTCCGGCATGGTGGGTCGAACATGCACCGCGACTCCATCGCGAGTTCGGTGAGGGCGTCCGGCAGGTCGTACCGGTAGACATGCTCAAGCCCACCAAGGACGAACTGGCTGCGGGTGTTCGCGTACAGCAGGAACGCCACGTTTGATGGGAACAGAAACTCCGCTAGTGAGTCCACGTTCAACCCACACCGGGCAGCGAGCGCCTTCATCGCACGGTGAGCGAACGAATGTGTCAACCCGAGCACGGCGGCGCTGATCTTGTTCTCAGGAGGCTTGAAGATGTCCGTCACCGGCGTCGTCACCTGGAATAGCCACCGCTGGGCGGATACGGGGTCGGTCACGCCTGGGTCGTCTACCAGGCCGGAGCGGACCAGCCAGTCGACGACCTTGACCGGATCGAGGCGAAACAGCAGTCCCTCGGTCTCGGTCCGCACTCCGTACATACGCATCTTCCCCGACTTGGACCCGGTGAAGAATCTGAAGTGGCTCGCCACAGGTTGCCCCGACCGGGTCATCGTGACCGCCTTGGACGAGTTGCGGGTGTACCCGGCGACCACATACGCGATCGGCAGCTGCCGCAGTAACGACACCTGCGCCAGCCCGTGCCGAGAGAACAAAGCCGGGTAGTCGGCGTACACGGGCTCCAGCGGTGTCCCTTTCGCCATGTCCAGCAACTGCACGGCGGTCAGTTGCTCAGCGCACGCAAGTGACAGCTGTCGACACTCCTCGCCGAGGGTTTCGAGCGTCTCCTCGTCCAGTCCGAGTGCGTCGACGTCGTCACGCCATGCCGGCGCCGCCCCAGCCCGTGCCTGGGCCTTCGCCAGACCGGCGTCGTAGATTGGGTCACCCGGCTGGACGCCCAGGGCGAGCATTGTCGCCTTGAACTGTTCTACGACGTCATCCGGACTGGCACGTCCGATCTGTTTGAGGCCATTGATGCCCGGTTTGAGGACCCCGAGCGCCTGCGCGACCGCCGCCGTGTGTACTTGCTTGTGCGCCAGTTGCGTGTACTCGTTGCGCGTCGGCGGGTTCAGCACCGTGATCGTCTGCGGGTAGTACGCCTCAGACCGCGGGATTCGGTCCACCCGCACCCGGCCAGTGCGGCACGTTGAGCAGCCCCGCACGACAGGAGTACGAGACCGGGTTCCGCACTTCATGCATCGCCAAAACCACCGGTTGGTTTGCAGTGTCGGGGTATTGAGCAGTGCCATCGAGCCGCCGCATCGGTTGTCACATCGCGGTGGTTTTAGGGGCGCGAGGTGGCCACACTCGTGCATCTCCGCCCATGTGAACTGGCGCATCGCGCCGTGCTGAGGGCACTTCGGGACATTGCTGTGCGCGTTGATAGTGGTGAACCGGCCGCAGTTGGAACAGTGGAACGTGTTCGGGAACCTCACCGCTTGCAAGTCCTCGGCTTTGACGAGTTCGAACAGCAGCCCGTCGATGGTCGCCAGTTCGTTGCCGACGTTCGGTGCGCCGGACACCGCCTCGGCGAACGGGCGCACGAGCCGACGCAACTGCGGCGCGACCCACCCCTCCGGCACGTCCAGCGGCGACACCTGCTTGGGGTTGTCCCCGACGACGGTCGCCTTCCGCGGCCAGTTGTACGGCTGGCCAGGCATGTGGCGCCACAGCGCCTGAATATTGGTCCGGTTCAGCTCTTCCATGGTCATGAAAGCTCATCCTTCGCCAGGTTCATCACGGAACTCGGTGCGGCGCCGCGCCTTGCGGTCATCGTCGTGACGCTGACAGCCATTCGCGCCGCTTACAGGTCTGCGTAGATAGTGATCGGTTCCTCGATGTCGCGCAGACTGCGCGGTACCGGCGGCGTCAACAGCGCGGGGAGCCGCAGCTTGCCCTCGGCGCTGAGTGGCAGGGTGGTAAGCGCGTTCGCGACCCAACATTCGATTGCGTCCCGGTGCATCGCGAACAGCACGCCCTTTTCCGGCACGCCGAATCCCGCACGCAGGTTCTCTACGAGCAGTTTATGGTCCAGGTATCCGGCAGCAACCGCGTCACGAAAGGCGGTTGAATCGCCGAGGCTGTACCTGCGCGGGCCACCCGTGACCCATCCGCGGTCGTGAACCTGCAGCAGCCACGCCATGAGGCCGCCCGACAGGACGCGCCGGAGGATCGGCAGCGACTCGCGATTGACTGGGACTTTGTGCACGAGCCGGTCGAGGAACGAGATCCAGTAGGAGAAGTACCGGTAGACCGACACGTCACGGTCGCGGGTCGGGTTGATGATGTAGACGACCAACCCCGGCCACTTACGGCCGACCCGCGCGGACGCCTGAATGATCTCGGCCGCAGATGTCGGCGTGCCCATTACGGTCATTACACCGAGGCGAGCGACATCAAACCCGTGCCCGATCGCTTTGGTTGCGGCGATGATCCGTACCCGATCCGCCACCGAGTCAGGTGGGTCGACCAGCCGCTGGACCGCGTCGCGGATTGCGGCCGGTTCAGCGTCCCCGTTGATGGTGGCGAGATTCGACTGGTTGCTTAGAAGGTTGTGCACATCGTCGTCACGGGTGAACGACGACAGGTCCTCGTTGCGCAGGCAGTACGCGAGTAGCACTTCGTACAGGTCACGCCCGGCCTTTCCAGCAGCTTCAAGGTTGGCAGGGTCGGTTGGGTCCAGTCCGGCCTCGGCCAGTACGTCAATGGGATTCTCAAGGAGGTCGGCGAGCCATGCGGCGTGGCTAAGCGCGACCTCGCGTGCAGCGGTGACCATCGTGATGCGCCGCGGCTGCACACCGAGGAACCGGCGCAACGGGACGGTGGGGTGAGTCGTAGACCAGAACGTCTCGCCGATGTGTGGGCCGGTGACCGGGAATCGGCGCGCGGTCCGCTGGTACAAGTGGTCGACCTGCGCCTGGTACCCCTCGATGGTTGCGGTCGCGCCGACGATCTGCATCGGCTCATTGCCTAAGTGCGTGCTGATGGCCTGCAGCAGTGTCTCGTACATGCCGTCCAGCGCGCCGAGTGATTCATCGAGCAGATGGAGCTCGTCGGCGATCTCGAGCCGCACCGCGCCCATTCCATCCGGGATCGGTGCTCGAGCGGCGGTACAGCCGAAGACGGCGCACTGTGTGATGCCGGTGTAGCCGTGCTTGGGGCAGCGGGACGCAGCCCGGCCGAGTAGGACCTGGAACTGACGAGCCTGCCCGAGCTGGGCGAGTTTGTCGACAGTGCCGACCAACACCGCAGGCGCGTTGCGGTAGATGTCGTCATCCACACCCCATACGGGCAGGACTCCATTCATCCGACAGCCTGCTGTGCGGCAGATGTGCCGCATCGTCCAGGAATCGCTGTCGAACGACACCTGCGAAGTGTTGCCGCACAGCGGGCACACGTCGAGCACGCGGCATGCCTCGGCCGTCTCGGGATCGTTCGGGTCGAGGCCCGTGAAGTACGGCGAACTCGGGTCCAGCAGCCGGTTCGGGGTGTTTCCGCCGCCGACAAAGTAGCCGATACCGAATCGGTCGCCACCGCTGATGCGAGGGTCCTTTGCACGCAGCAACTCGGCTTGGAACACCATGCGAGCGAACCGCTCGGTCTGTTGTAACGCGAGCAGCCGCAGTGGGAACCGCGCCCAAACCTGCGCGCCTGCGGTCACGCCGTTCAGGCGGCCGTAGAACAGCGTCGCGATCATTAGCCCGAGATACGCCTCGGACTTGCCGCCACCGGTCGCAAACCAGACTAT
The DNA here is from genome assembly GCF_035276945.1 of Amycolatopsis sp. Classification (GTDB taxonomy): domain Bacteria; phylum Actinomycetota; class Actinomycetes; order Mycobacteriales; family Pseudonocardiaceae; genus Amycolatopsis_E. Next base: position 12,475 of record NZ_DATELF010000088.1, read on the forward strand.
GTTCACGTCCTGGTGCGAGGCTGGGTTGACCATGCCCGGTAGCGACCCGACGATCCACGCGACTTGGAAGGGCCGCCACGCGGTGTAGGTCGGCTTGCCGTCCAGGCCAACCGCGGCCGCCTGGACGACCCGGTTCGCGTACACAAATGCATCGCGGACCTTGTCGTTGTCCTGAAGGAGGTCCAGTCCAGACTGAACCCACTCCACTTCTTCACGAGCAGCTCTTGCGTCGGCGTCGGCGGCCTTACGTGCGGTATCGTCCCAGCCGCGTTCGGCGGCGAGCCTGTCCAGCGCTTGGGACGACCATTCCTGCTCGACCCAGGCGCGATGCGCCGCGACCAAAGCGACGACCGCGCCGACCGGATCGGCAGTGAGCTTGTCAAATGCAACATCGATGGGCCAGACGGTGCCATCGGCGGCGGTGAACCGTTCACGGGCGTCAACGCGCTTAGTTTGCTGTTCGGCCGCAAACAGTGTGGATAGGGTGGATGTGCCGTCGCCGTTGTCGGCGACTCCGACGGCGCACGCGTGTCCGAACGCAGGCACATGCCGGTTGTACCGGTAGGACTGTGCGACCTGCTCGAGTTCATACGGGACGAGCGGCCGGTCGACGTCCGCTGTCATCGACACCTCGTACAGCAACGGATCGAAGTAGTCTCGCTCGAGCGGGTGGGTACCGTCGATGGTCTGAGCGTCGAGCTCAGGCGTCGTGTTGATGACGGTCAGCAACACTTCCCAGCCGGTTTCGAGAGGGTTGACGTCGACCTGCACCGCAGCGGAGAACCGCGCCGGGAGCACATCATCGGCGGCTAAGAGCTCGTTGGCGGCGTACCGGGCCCAGGTGCGTGCGTCGAGCATGTCGTCGTCGCGGGGCAGCGACCCTGGTGGGCCAGATAGACGGCGGGAGCGGAACAGGGACGACCCGGCCGGCGGCTTGGCGGCCGCGGTGAATGCTGCGGTGAGCTCGTCGACACCGACCCGCCACGATCCAGTCTGTCCTGCAGGGAGGTCGACAGTGAACCTAATCGGACCAGTTTGGGCTTTGACCCACACCTGGGCGAGCTTGTGCCCCTGCTGGTTCGAGCCCGATTGGCCCGGAGGCTGCTGAACGCCGGGAGATCCGTCGCCACCGCCGTCGCCGAGTTCGTTCACCGCAGCGCGCTGCTCCTCGACAGTCGGGTGCAACGCCAGGTAAATCACGGCGGAGACGGTTACGTTGAGTGTCGCTGGGAGCTCTGCCACTCGGAATGAGAAGCCTTGGGCGGCTGGGACGATCTTGCTGTGGTAGCCGAACCCGGACTGCTGGTCGGAGATCAGCTGCGGCTCACTGGTGAGCATCCCCAGCCACAGTCGGGACTGCGGGGAATTGATCAGGCGCGTTCCTACGGGTATATGGCGGCCGACCGCGGTCGCTGTGACGCGTTCGGCGAGGCTGCCGAGCAGCGCGTCGTAGCGCAGGGCTACAGCGGTGTCGCCCGGTGGCCTGCTGTCGGCTGTGGGCTCGACGGCCGGGCCAGTGTTGGATGAGGTAACCGTCATGGTTTCTCCGCGACGTGATGCCCGTGCACGTCGGGCAGGCAGCTTTCGAGTCGAAGCTACCTGGCGCCGGTATGTGGACGGGACGTGATCGGTCAGTGTTCAGTTGTTCCACGTACTCGCAATCATCGGCATTGCTGTCGAAAACGTTAGGCCTGGTCGGCAACGGCGCCTTTCGTTGTAGCCAGGCCGGGCAGAGCGGGGCCTTCTACTTAAAGCTGTCGTCCCAGTGTCAAGCGGGGAATAATGCCGTCCTTAGGGTTGGCACCGACATCCGGTGCGGCATCAGCGGGGATTTGGCGTTTCGGCGTTCCTAGTCGCCGCCGTTTGCGCGGTGACTGTGCAACTCTCGACCAGGTCATCGGCCTGACGCGCGGGCAGGACCAATCCGAGCGTCTCAGTCCCCGCGTAGCGCCCGGGCCGCGCATCGACATCGACCACCACGTAGTCAGTGACCGAGTCGAGCAGGTCGGCGACATGCAGACCGATTTCGGCATCAATTACGGCGTCGGCGGTGCTAGCCGTCGCGGCATCCACTCGTGAAGCGAGCCAACGTCCAAGCTTGCGGTCCACGCGGTGCATGGTGCGCAGTGCCGTTCCCACTTGCGCTGCGTACTTCTCGAGGATCTCGTCGCCGACCGCGCGGGCGAACCGTGTGATGTCATCGCCATCCGCCGGACCATCAACCACGCCGTTCACCCAGGTGCCGACGGTTCCAGGGTGCGTGATCACGGTGCCGGACATCCTTGTGAGGATTTCCCGATACGTCAGGCCGGACGTCCGCCCTGCCCGCGCAGCCCGTTCATGCCATAGGTCGATGAAGCTGGTCAGACCTGCGTACTCTGGCCGTTCGGCGAGCTTGGCTGAGATCGTCTCCCGCAAGTCGCGTCGTGCGCTGCGGTCGACTAAAACGACCGTGTCGCCGGCCTCCAAAGCCTTCGCCGCGACCCGTAGTAGCTCCACGCCGCGCCGCCGGGTCAGCAGGTCGTTCGGAGCGGCGAGCAACGCGGACTGCTCGCCGGACTCGGCCTCGTCGAGGTACACGGTGACAATCTCGGTCGCGCCGGGCGGGTCCTGGCCACGTACCGTGTGTCGCCCGACGTCCTCACCGGTCTGGACGGCATTGAGTAACGAGAGCAGGTCGACGGTGAACGGATCCCATACCTCGTCGGCTGCGGAGAGTTCGTCGTCGATCAGCCCGCGTTCGGCATCCCCCTCGACGACCGACACCGCGTCGGCGGGGTGTTCGTCTACGACACTCGCGGCGAGTTGTATCGCCAGCTGAGGAGCGGATATTTCCACGGTTTCGCGGCGCAGTTGTGCCAGAGCCGTCCGCGCAGCGACGGCCTGCCGAACCGCTCGAGCGCCCTCACGGGGCCCGCAGGTGAGCAGGTGCAGCCGCGGCGCTGGCGGCGTTGCAAGCAGCGCGGCGTGTGCGCGGGGGACGGTGCCGGCCAGGTACATTTCGTCCCAGGTGGTGGCGCTCGCAACCCGTCTGAGCTGCTCCAGGCCGAGGATATCGAGGCGCTGGTCCCATCCGAGGGGCGTGTGTGGTGACTCGCGCAGCGCGGCCCGCAGCGCCGCAGCCGCTGTGCGATTCCGCACCACGATCGCCGTTCGCTGCGACCGCTCCGCCACATTGGCGACCACTCGGATCAGTTCCCCGGTGCGGGGCGAGCCGTCTGCGGCTGCCACGGCATGGCGCATCGCTGCGGTGACGTCCGCCCACGCGTCCCGCATTGCGCGTCGGGCGTGCGATGAGTACTGGCGGGCTGTGTCCGCTGCTCTGCCGAGACTGATCGCGTACGGGTTGTTGCGTACATGCCGGTCGTACTGTGCCGGTGACACCGGCAGCAGCGCGAGCGTGTTGAACACGCCACGGGCCCACGCCAGACCCCGCAGAACGACCTGGTCACTGCCAACTCCCATGGCATCCCTGGCAAGCTTACCGAGTGTGGACCATAGGCTGGCCAGTGCGTCGTCCATATCGGTCGAGCCAGGTGGAATGTGCACTGCGACAGTTGAGACACCCGCGGCGGTCAAGGTTGCAGGCGCAGCCAACAACGACGTCGGAGGAACGGCACCGGGAGGCGCAGTCGTCACCGGACGCGCCAGTCTCCCGAGCGTCGGCGCATCCCACGACCACGTCATGCCGCCTGCCGCCCGGACTGTCTCAAGCCGTGCGTCGGTCAGGTCCCCGGTTAGATAAATCAACGGCGCCCGACGCGGAGTCTGCTTAAGCAACACAGCGAAGATGTCATCGTTGACCGCACCAGCATCCACGACCACGGCCTCTAGAGTTTCCGCGAACGGAAGGATGCGTGTGGCGTCGCTTGACAGGAATAGGCGCCCTGGGGCATGCGGATCGGTGCTGCCGACGACCGTGACGGCCCCGCCTGGCGAGATCCGGGCACGGGGCACCAAGGCTGACAACCGCTGCCCGCGAAACGACAGGTTGTCGTACAGTTGGCGGTCCGCTAGGGCAGTGGAGCAGGCGGCGACCCGAACGTTCATCCGGCCGCGGTTGAGAGCTGCCCGCAGCACGGTCGCCGCTCCGAGCGTGACCGCTGCCGCACCGCCGGGGACCGGCAGGATCACCGCAAGCGGTACACGTGCCGACAGAGCCCGGTCAGCCGCATCCAGCAGCTCGACGTCCAAACCGGTCGGTACGAGCCGTTGCGTCCGCGCGCCCACCGCGAGGCCTAGCTGGCCAGATATGAGCAGCTGGGCGAAGCGCGATGTGGGCTGCATGGCGCGAGCCTAGCTCTCCGGTCCCATGGCCCGCCCGACACGAAGATCGCGGCGGTCAAATCCGTCAGCCATCCGCCGTACGGTGTGAGCCCCGCGCACCTCATAACCAGCAAACGAAGTAATCGTAATGATCGTAGTTGTAATGACCGCTTTCCGTCCGTCGATAAGCTTAATTGGGCGCATCCTGGGAGAGGCTCCGGCGCAGTCGCAGGTCTGCGACGTTAGTGGGCCATCTCGCCCGGCAGGGGTGAAAGCGAACGCGAAGGAGCACGGGTGGCTGAGAATGCCGGCGATGACGGCGAGGAATTTGACTACTTCGAGCTCACGGAGGATGAGCAGCGGGCGCTGCGCCCCGCTCGGCTCGCGAAGGCAGCCGCCGGACACCTGTCGCTGCGGGATCTCACCGCCGAAGTACGTCGGCTGTCCCAACCTGACACTGTTCGCCTCACCCGGGCATTGAAGAAGAACGCGAACTCCCCCGCACCCGCCGTCGCTCAGGGCGTGCGGAGCGCCCTTGCTCGCCTCAACACGGACAGGGCGGCCACCACGCTCCACGATGCTTTGCATTACGCGGTGCTGGCGGCCTGCGGGACTAGCGGATTGGACATCAACGAACTCGCCGCGCTCCTTGCCGCCAACGGCCCGCAACTCGGGTTTCTCGCCAACTACCCCCTCCGCGACAGCCTTGCCGCTGGCCCGCGAGAGTTCGGTGTTTCCGCCAGCATTCGGGCCGCAGTCTGGTCTTCAATGATCTGCAGCGGCCACGCGGGCGCGATCGCTGCGCTCGCGTGGTTGGTGGCCGAGTCGCCCGAGTTCTGGAGCGATGAGCAACGCGATACCGTCGGCGCTGTCTGGGCACGGGTTTGCGAACGGCTGCCCGAGCTCCCGGCGCGGCCCAAGTCCCTTGAGACACTGTGCGAGGTCGTCACTGACCTTGAACGGTCGGGAGAGATCGACTCGCTCGCCGCTGCCGCGCGCACGGCATCTGCCGGTGACGCCGGTTCTGTCGACTCTTCTCCTGAGCGCCTGGCTCAGCTCGCCGAACAGGTGAGGGCGCTTCAGGAAAACTACGGAGATGTGCGCGATGGCGCGCTGACCGAGCTCAGCGCGGACATGACGTCCGGGCGCATCCTGTCTTCGACTGCAGTGGAAGCAGTGGTGCGCATCAGGAGCGAGATGGTTACCACTCTGACTGCGGTGGCGGCCGCCACCGCATCGCCAGTTGCGGACACCCTAGACCTCAAATAAGCGAGGTTTGGGGCTGGGGGTGTTGTTGGGCGTTGGGACCGGGTGGATGATGTTTAGGTTGGGTTTGCGGCGGCTGTTGGGTCGGTTCCCGCGGGTTGTCAGGGGCGGGTCGTGTCCGTTTTGATGTTTTT
>NZ_DATELF010000089.1:0-47470 GCF_035276945.1 Amycolatopsis sp.
TTCTGCGCCATCCGAAGCTACCTCTCCACCGCCGCAAAACACGCCAAACACTTCCTCGAAGTCCTCATCATGCTCGCCAAGGGCCGCCCCTGGATGCCCACACACCAATAACCACACCGCGACCACCTGACCAGTTACGGCAACGACGCACCGCAGAATGGCTGGTTCGTGGATCGACAGCGCAGACCTTCGTTTGATCCGCGACCAGGTCGGCACGCCGGTCTTCATCTACAGCGAAGCGCAGCTGGTCCGGAACGTGAATCGCATCAAGAGTGCCGCTGCCGCCGCCGGTATCGACAACCGCCTCGAGCTCTACATACCGTTCTTCCCGAACTCGAACCCCCACGTGCTCGGATCTTTGCGAGACCTGGGGGTCGGGCTGCTGCTGCAGCTGCCCGGCGAGCATGCGATCGCCACTCAGTTCCGGTTCGACAAGTTCATCGTCTCGCCCGGGCACGTCTCCGACGACGAGATCGCGTTCTGGGCCAAGACCGGCCACCCGACCTTCCTGTCCAGCCTTGACGAGGTGGCCTACGCGCTGCGCATCGGCGCGCCGTCGATCAGTGCCCGGATCGACAGCCTCGACTCGGGCAAACCAGGCATCAAGTTGGGCGAGCTGCCGCGCGTGGTCGAGTTGCTGCGGCAGTACGAGCGCAATCTTGACTGCTTCGAAGTGTACTGCGGCAGCGGGAATTCGCGGGATGACATGATCCGGGTCATCGGGACCATGTTCTCCATCTTCACCGAATACTTCCCGCATGTGCGCTCGGTGAACTTCGCCGGTGGGCACGGATTCTCCTATGGCGAGTGGGACGAGTCGGCCAAGCATTTCGACTGGCACGAATACCTGCGCGCGCTGCGTGAGACGGCAGAGAAGATAAGCGTGCCAGAGCACGTCAAGTTCATGTTCGAACCGGCCCGCGACGTACTCGCCGATGTCGGCGCGCTGCTGCTCAGCGTCAAGCGAGACCTGGTCACCAACCCGATATACAACCTGGTCGCCACAGACGGCTCGCGGATGCTGATGCCTTCGGCTCAGCTTCGCGACCGCCACCACAACGTGGTGTTCCTGGACTCGGAGCTGAACGAGATCCGTTCGGCGGACGGGTGCAATGCCGTGCTCCGCGGCCGCACCATCCTGCGCAACGACTACATCCTGCCCGGCGAGTACTGGGTGCCCGACGGTGTCGACGCGAACAGCCACATGGTGATCCTCGACGTGGGCGCCTACTGCGCCACCCAGCACATGGAATTCCTCAATGTCCCGCCGCCCGCCGAGGCGCTCATCGACGCCGAGGGGAACGCACACCTGATCACCGCCCGCGGTGACGACCTGGACAAATGGCGTCACCTGCTCGCGTCGAAAAAGGAACTGGCTCGCTGACCGTGGAGACGACGACATTGCGAGTTCCACCGGTCGGGGATCCCGGGGACCTGGTTTCCGTGGACGCCGTGGACGATCCGTTCACGCTGTTCACCGAGTGGTTCGAAAAGGCGCGGGAACGGGAGTTGAACGACCCGAACGCGATGGCGCTGGCAACATCCGACGAGGCCGGCCTGCCCGATGTGCGCATGGTGCTGATGAAATCGTTCGATTCGAGCGGTTTCGTGTTCTACAGCAACGCGAGGTCGCAGAAGGGGGTGGAATTGACGGCGAACATGCAGGCGGCCGGTGTCCTCCACTGGAAGTCGCTAGGCCGCCAGGTGCGCTTCCGGGGCCCGGTTGGGCACACCACCGACGCCGAGGCGGACACCTACTTCGCGTCACGGGTGCGAGACAGCAGAATCGGTGCCTGGGCGAGCCGGCAGTCGCAGCCACTGGCCGGGCGCGAAATCCTGGAAGCCGATGTGCGCCGCGAAACGGCGCGCTTCGACAACGCCGACGTGCCCCGGCCGCCGCAGTGGGTGGGCTACCGCATCCGGCCGGTGTACCTCGAGTTCTGGACGAACATGCCGTTCCGGCTGCATGACCGGCTGGTGTTCCGGCGGGAGACCCCGGACGGCAAATGGAACGGGGGGCGGCTGTACCCATGAGCCACGATGCGACCGCCGGACTCCAGTCGGTCCGTGAAACAGTCGGGGCGGCCTGCCGCGAAGCTGGCCGCGACCCCGGCTCGGTGACGCTGGTCGCGGCGTCCAAGACAGTGCCGGGAGAAGTCATCGAGAAGGTCATCGCGTTTGGGCACTGCGTTTTCGGCGAGAACCGCGTCCAGGAGGCCAAGTCGAAGTGGCCGGTGATCCGGTCGGGTGCTTCGCAGGTCGAACTGCACCTGATCGGGCCACTGCAGTCGAACAAGGCCAAGGAGGCCGTGGCGCTCTTCGACGCCATCCACTCCATCGACCGGCCGAGCCTGTGCGAGGCGATCGCCAGGCAGTGCGAGAAACAGGGCCGCCGACCCCGGCTGCTCGTGCAGGTGAACACCGGCGCCGAGCCACAGAAATCGGGGGTGCTGCCCGCCGATGTGGACGCGTTCGTGCGCGACTGCCAGAACGCCTACGGCCTGGAAATCGCGGGCCTGACGTGCATCCCGCCGTTCGACGAGCCGCCCGAGCCCCACTTCACGATGGTGGCGGCATTAGCGGAACGCAACGGGCTCGAGTCGCTGTCGATGGGCATGAGCACCGACTTCGCCACCGCCATTGCCTACGGCGCGACCCACGTGCGGGTCGGCACAGCCATCTTCGGAGCGCGCGCATGACCCGCCCGGCGCGTTACGACATCCTATTCGAACCGGTGCGGATCGGCCCGGTGGTGGCCAAGAACCGCTTCTACCAGGTGCCGCACTGCAACGGGATGGGCCGCGCCTACCCGAGTTCGATGGCCGCGATGCGGGGCGTGAAGGCCGAGGGCGGCTGGGGCGTGGTCTGTACCGAGCAGTGCGATGTGCACTACTCGGGCGCGCACCAGCGCGAACTGCGGCTCTGGGACGGAAAGGACGTGCCCTACCTGGCCAGGGCAACCGACGAGATCCACGAGCACGGTGCCCTCGCGGGCGTGGAGCTGGTGCACAATGGCTCGCACGTGCCGAACCTGGAGACCAGGACGGTGCCGATCGCGCCGAGCGCGCGGCCGACGAAGGGGATCTTCCCGGTCACCGCACGGGCGATGGAGAAGGACGACATCCGGGCGTTCCGCCGCTGGCACCGTGAGGCCGCGCTCAACGCCAAACGGGCCGGCTTCGACATCGTCTACGTCTACGCGGGCCACGAGATCTCGCTGCCGGTGCACTTCCTTTCCCGGCGGCACAACCAGCGCACCGACGAGTACGGCGGGAGCCTGGAAAACCGCGCCCGGCTGCTGCGCGAACTGGTCGAGGACACCAAGGAGGCGATCGGCGACACCTGCGCGGTGGCCATCCGGTTCGGCGTGGACACGCTGCCCGGACCACGCGGCACGGCGAGCGGGGACGAGGCCCGCGAGGTGGTCGAGATGCTCGCCGAGCTGCCCGATATGTGGGACGTAAATCTCAGTAACTGGGACAACGACGGCCAGACAGCGCGCTTCGGTGGCGAGGCCTACCAGGAGCAGTACGTCAAGTTCGTCAAGACGGTGACGACCAGGCCGGTGGTCGGCGTCGGCCGGTTCATCTCGCCGGACACCATGGTGTCGATGATCCGGAACGGCACGCTGGACTTCATCGGCGCGGCCCGTCCGTCGATCGCCGACCCGTTCCTGCCACGCAAGGTCGAAGAGGGCCGGTTCGAGGACATCCGCGAGTGCATCGGCTGCAACGTCTGCGTGGCCTGGGACAAGGCGAACGTGCCGATCCGGTGCACGCAGAATCCGACCATGGGCGAGGAGTGGCGGCGCGGCTGGCACCCCGAGCGCATCCCGCCCCGGGACACCGACGACACGATCTTCGTCATCGGCGCCGGCCCGGCCGGGCTGGAGGCGGCCAGCGCGCTGGGCCAACGCGGCTACCAGGTGCTGCTCGCCGACCGCGACCGTGAGCTGGGCGGCCGGGTGAGCCGGGAAAGCCGGCTGCCGGGGCTGGCCACCTGGGCGCGGGTGCGCGACTACCGGCTCGGCCGGTTGCGCCGGATGGCCAACGTGCAGTTGCTGCCCGACAACGAGATCACCGCGGACATGGTGCTCGAGTCGAAATGCTCGCTGATCGCGGTCGCCACCGGCGCGAGCTGGCGCGCCGATGGAGCGGGGCGCTACCACAGCGAGCCCGTGCCGGCCCTGGGCGCCCTGCCGGTGTATACGCCGGACGACGTGATGGACGGGCGGCTGCCGTCCGGCCGCGTCGTGCTGTTCGACGACGATCACTACTACCTGGGCGGCGTGATCGCCGAGCAGCTGATCGAGGCCGGCTGCGAGGTCACTTTCGTGACGCCGGAAACGTTGGTGTCCTCGTTCACCCAGTACACGACCGAGCAGCGCAAGGTGCAGCAGCGGCTGCTCGAATCGTGCGCGGCGGTGCACCTGTCCACCACGCTCACCCGCGCCGAACGTGGCGCAGCGCACCTGGCCTGCGTCTACACCGGCCGCGAGACCGCGGTCGCCGCGGACGCACTGGTGCTGGTCACCGGGTGCCTGCCGCGCGACGAGTTGTACCAGGAGCTCCGGGCACTGGGTGAGCCCGCGCTGCGCGACGCCGGCATCCGCCGGGTGGTGCGTATCGGCGACTGCCTCGGGCCCGGGATCATCGCCGCCGCCGTCCATAGTGGACATTTGTTCGCCCGGACGCTGGACACCGCGCTGACCGACTGGACGCCGTTCCGCCGTGAGAACGTCGAGCTCGGCTGGGACCAGCCGCTGCCCACTGGACGGAGCTGATCGTGGAGGAGTTCAAGGCGCTGGTCGGCAAGGTCGCCACCGGCGCGGTGCTGAGCCGGGATGAGTCCGCGTGGGCGTTCGACCTGATGACCTCGGGTGCCGCGACGCCATCGCAGATGGGCGCGTTCTTGATGGCGCTGAGGATGCGGGGCGAGACGGTCGAGGAGATCACCGGCGCGGTCACCGCCATGCGCGCCAAGATGCGGACCGTCGAGGCCCCGGCCGACGCGGTCGACGTGGTCGGCACCGGGGGCGACTCGTCAAACTCCTACAATGTGTCCACCTGCGCGGCGTTCATCGTCGCGGGCGCCGACGTGCCGGTCGCCAAGCACGGCAACCGGGCGCTGTCGTCCCGGTGCGGTGCGGCGGACGTGCTCACCGCGCTCGGCGTGAACATCGCCATCGAGCCGGACCAGGTGGCCCGGTGCGTGCGCGACGCCGGGATCGGTTTCATGTTCGCACCGGCCCACCACCCCGCGCTGCTCCACGTCGGTCCCACGAGAATCGAGCTGGGCACCCGGACCGTGTTCAACCTGCTTGGTCCGCTGATCAACCCGGCCGGGGTGCGCCACCACATGGTCGGGGTGTTTTCGCGCGAGTGGGTAGAGCCGCTCGCCCGGGTGTACGCGGCACTTGGCTCGCGGCGCGCGTTCGTGGTGCACGGCAGCGACGGGCTGGACGAAATCACCATGACCGGGCCGACCACGGTCGCGTCGCTGTCCGATGGTGAGGTGCGCACATTCGAGATCGCACCCGAGGACGTCGGGCTCGCGCGCGCCACGCCGGATGCGCTCAAGGGCGGGGACGCCGACCACAACGCGGCCGCGTTGCGAGCGGTGCTGAGTGGCCGGCCCGGCCCATACCGCGATGTCGCGATGTTCAACGCGGCGGCCGCGCTGGTGGTCGCCGGCCGGACGCCTGATCTGGCCGGTGGCATGGAAATCGCCGCGAAGTCGATCGAGTCCGGGCAGGCGCTGTACCGGCTCCAGCGGCTGGTCGCTGTGTCCAACGAGTGAACGGGAGCAAACATGGCCGACTTCCTTACCGCGATCGAGGCATACAAGCGCGAGGAGATCGCGCGTGCCAAGCGCGAGCGCCCACTCTCGGACCTGCGGCGCGACGCGGAAGCCGCGCCGCCTCCGCGCGGGTTCCTGGCCGCGATCGAGCGCCGGCTCGCGGCCGGTGAGTACGCGCTGATCGCCGAGTTGAAGAAGGCGAGCCCGTCGAAGGGTCTGATCAGGGCGGATTTCGACCCGCCCGAACTGGCTCGCGAGTACGAGGCGGGCGGGGCGGCGTGCCTGTCGGTGCTGACCGACGTGCCGTCGTTCCAGGGCAGCCCGGACTACGTCGCGGCGGTCCGGAACGCGACCGGGCTCGCCGTGCTGCGCAAGGACTTCATGTACGACCCGTACCAGGTGGTGCAGGCCCGTGCCTGGCAGGCGGACGGCGTGTTGATCACCCTCGCTCTCGTCGACGACGCGACCGCGAAAGAGCTCGAGGACGTGGCGTTCTCGCTCGGCATGGACGTGCTGATCGAGGTACATGACGAGCCCGAACTGAACCGAGCGCTCGGGATGCGCTCGCGGCTGGTGGGTATCAACAACAAGGACCTGCGCACGTTCGAGACGGACCTGGGCACCAGCGAGCAGTTGGCGGCGAAGATCCCGGGCGACCGTGTGGCGGTCAGCGAGAGCGGACTATCCATTTCGGACAATCTGGCCAGACTGTCGCGCGCCGGGGTGAACACGTTCCTGATCGGCGAGAGCCTGATGCGGCGTCCTGACCTGCGCGCGGCCACCCGGGAACTGCTGACGCGTTAAGGGTCCGTCAGGGGAGGGCCGATCGGACGAGGGATACGAATTGCCGGATCAGGCCGGGGTCCTTCACTCCGCGTGCGGACTCGAGGCCGCTGGAGACGTCCACACCCCAGGGGTGCGCCGCCTCGATAGCCGAGAGCACGTTGCCCGCGTTGAGCCCGCCCGCGAGCAGCCAGTTGCCCGACGGCCGCTTCTGGTGCAGCAGCGCCAGGTCCCAGCGCTGTCCGGAACCGGCCACCGAAGAGTCGAGCAGCAGCATGTGCTCGCCGTACGCGCCGGTGGCGACCTCGACGCCGGGGCCGAGAGTGGTCGCCCGGATCAGCCGGACGGGAAGTTCCGCCAATTGGGCGAATGCGTTGCGCGGATAGTCGCCATGCAGTTGAATCGCGCGTATTCCACAATCGGACGCGATTCGGCCGGCTTGCGCGGCGGGCGTTCCGCCAAATACCGCGACGGTAAGAATATGCTCCGGAACCGCCTGGGCGAGGTGCCGGGCGACCTCGGGTTCTATTTGGCGCACACTCTGGCTGAACACGAATCCGATGGCGTCCGCGCCGGCTTCGACCGCGGCCGTGACATCGCGCTCGGTGCGAAGACCGCACACTTTCACGAACACGCCGCCGACTTTAGCAGCCGCTGACGGCCCAGCCGGGTAATCTCGGTCACGCGACGTGGTATAATTTGCGGCACGGCCGAGACGGGGAAGCCTGCCCGGTTTCGCGGGCTGGGAGGTGTCCGATGACCATTAGTTTCTGGTTGACGTCACTCGTTGTCGTCGCGACCCCAGGAACCGGGGTGCTCTACACCATGGCCGCCGGGCTGTCCCGCGGCTTCCGCGCGAGCATTGTCGCCGCGATCGGGTGCACGCTCGGGATCGTTCCACACATGGCAGCCGCCATCACCGGCCTCGCCGCACTGCTGCACGCCAGCGCGCTTGCCTTCCACACGCTCAAGTACCTGGGCGTGGCGTACCTGCTGTACATGGCGTGGGGAGCCCTGCGCGACAAGGGGGCGCTGACCGTCGAGCAGGATCCCGACATCCGGTCGGCGTACAAGGTGATCGTCTCCGGCATTCTGGTGAACATCCTCAATCCGAAGCTCACCATCTTTTTCTTCGCGTTCCTGCCGCAGTTCGTCAGTCCGCAGGAACCAAACGCGTTCCTCAAAATGATCGAGTTGAGCGTGGTGTTCATGCTGCTGACGTTCGTGGTGTTCGTCTGCTACGGGAAATTCGCCGCGCTGATCAGGAACCACGTGCTGTCCCGCCCGAAAGTGCTGACCTGGATGCGCCGCACCTTCGCGGGCACGTTCGTTGCCCTGGCCGCAGGCCTGGCGTTCGCCGAGGCATAACCAGTAAGGTTGTCAAATGTATTTCCAGCACTCGGCCGACATATGGGCCGAGTTTCCCGAACTCGTCGTCGGCGTGGTGTTCGCGAACCGGATCACACCCGGCATTTCGGTAGCCAACCGCACGACCCCGTTCACCGAAACCGCTGCATCCAGGCTCGCCACGGGCACCGAGGGTGAGTTCCCAGAAATCCAGGCATGGCGGCGCGCGTTCAGCCGCATGGGCTTCAAGCCGACACAATACCGGTGTGCGGCGGAATCGTTGCTGCGGCGCTTCCGCAAGGAGCGGTCGCTACCGCAGATCCACCCGCTGATCGACCTGTGCAACGCGATCTCGCTGGGGTTCGCGGTCCCGATCGCGGTGTTCGACGTCGCCCAGGTCAACGGCGGCCTGACCGTACGGCACGCGACCGGCGACGAGAGCCACCTGACGTTCGCCGGCGAGACGGAGCACCCGGAACCCCGCGAAGTGATCTTCGCCGACGACTCGGGCCGGGCGCACGCCAGGCGGTGGACCAACCGGCAGAGCCGCTACTCCGCGGTCAGCGACAGCACCGGTTCGGTGCTTGTCGTCGCCGAGGCGATGCACGACACCGCGCTGGCCGATGTGCAAAAACTCACCGCGGCGGTCGCCGAGGAGCTCGGCGCGACCTCGTCGTCGGCCACCAGGACCGCGATGCTCACCGCGTCCTCGCCACGGTTCGAGTTCGGCGCAGACAGCTCCTGACAACGTGGTGTCCCGAACATGACCTCAACAGCTCCGGGACGTTTCGAAACCCGTGCGGCCTTCCGCCGCGTGGAGAAGCATCTCCTTGGCCAGCAGACCACCCATGCTGTGGGTGACGATACAGAGCGGTCACCAATCCCGTGGTTCCGCGGTTGGGCGGAATGTTGACGGGCCGGTCCGGCAAGTTCATGGACCGGTCACGCCACCCGCTCGACCAGGCGTCGTAGCCGACGGTCGAGACCGCGACATCCTCAACGTCGTCGGCCGGCCACCGCGGCCAGAAGGACTCCAGTTCCTCCCGCGACCACGTCCTGCGCGTGTCCCCGTCCAGCCCGTGGACGAACACCACATCGAGAACGGCCCACCCCGGACTGTTGACCGCGAAGACCTCCGTCATTAGCGAACTCCCGTACGCGGCGACGGCACCGTCGTGGGTCGACGAACCGTCCGGTAGGTCGCCTGCCGACTGCTCCTTTCTCTTCTTCCCTTCCTGCTCCTTGAGATGCTTTGGAGAAAAGTCGGGTCTTGGTGTCGGGTTCCGGTCGCCGGCGGTGGGCAATTTCCACGCCGGCCCGTGTCGGAAATTTGCCGAATTCCGGTGGTATGGGAATGCGGTGGTGGGCGCGGCGGGAAAGCGTATTTGATTCGTCGTCGCAAATATTGTTCGGCCGAATCATGGGTACGTTCGGGTGATGGCCACTGGTCGAGGTGGAACAGCGCGCCGGGTCGGAAGTACGCTTCGGCGATGCGACAGGATGGCGACGTGCACGCCACGATCTCGGGAAATGTCAACGGCCAGGTGGCGATCGGTCATGGTAATCGGCTGGTCAACAAGGAGGTGTCCCACGTCCCGCAGGTCACCGATGCAGACATTCGCGAATGGTCGCGACTGCTCGACGAGATCCGGCGGGAGTTGGTCGGTACGTCCTTCGAAGCGGTCGAACAGGCCCAGGAACGGCTCGCCGAACTGGAAGACGCGGTGACCGCGCCCCGGCCCGAGTTGAGCACAATGGAATATGTTCGGAACTGGTTCGCCAAGACGTTGCCGCGCTGGTCGGCCGCGGTGACCTCACTGGTTGTGCATCCTGTGGTCGTCAAGCTGGTCGCCGCGGCCGGAGACGAGCTCGCCACCGAGTTCCGGAATCGTTTTGATCAGTTTCTCTGACGAAACTTCGAAAGGGATCGGATGCCGGAGGACGGCGAAGCGCCGAGATATTCGGCGGTGATCAGCGGCGAAGTCGACGGGCAGGTCGTCGTCGGCCACCACAATGTGCTGATCAATGCGATGCGGGGAGCGTCGGTCACGGTCCGTTCCGATGATCCGCCACCGGTGCGGCGCCGGCGGCGCCCGGCCGGGAGGCCGCTGCCGCGGCGTGGCCGGGTGGTGGTCGGCCGGGATGACGAGGTGGTGCGGATCATCGCGGCCCTGGACGAGGGACGGCCGGTCCAGGTGGTCGGCCCGCCGGGGGTCGGCAAGACGGCTGTGCTGCTGGAGGTGGCCGCGCGTCGCGTGGCTGGCGGGCGGGACGTGGTCTACCTCCCGGCCGCCGGCATACCGGGCCAGGACCTCCTCCAGGAACTGTTCGAGGCCTGTTACGACGTGCACGACTACCGGCCGGAGCACGCTCGGCTGCGGCGGCTGATGGGCTCGATCGACGCGTTGCTGATCGTGGACGACTTCGGGGGGTCCGAACGCGAGTTCGCCGAGTTGCTGGACGCCGCACCGGCCTGCGAGGTCCTGATCGCCTCGAAGGCACCCTGCGCGCGGCCGGACAGCGTGGTGCTGCCGGTCGGGGGGTTGGCCGAAGGCCCGGCCGTGAACCTGCTCGCCGGCCAGGAAGAACGTTCGCTCACCGATGAGGAAATCACCACCGCCAGAGCGCTCTGGAAGGCCGCACACGGCCACCCGCTGGCCCTGATCCAGGCGTGGTCCGCCCTCGGCGCCTCCGGACGCGCCGCCGATCCGGACGTGATCGCCACGGCGATCGCGCCGCGCCTGAGCCCGGCCGCCCAACGGGCGCTCGCCCTGCTGTGCGCGCTGCCGGATCTCACGGTCCCGGCAGAGTTGCTCGCGGCCGGCGCCGACGCCGAGGCGTCCGCGCTGGCCGAGTTGACCGAGGCGCACGTGGTAGAACTCGCCTCCGGTGGCTACCAGGCGTCGGGCAGGCTGGCCGTGGCGGTGGCCGAGCGCACCGGCATCGAGGCCGACCCGGCGGAACTGGGCCGCCGGCTCCTCACCTGGGCCCAAACCGGCGCCACGCTCGAATCCCTGCGGGATGCCGCCCCGGTCATCGTGGGCGTGCTGCGGGCGGCGAGCGCGGGCGGCGAGTACGACGTGGTCCGGGATCTGGCACGGCTCACCGCGCCCGTTCTCGCCCGCACGCTGCGCTGGGGGGCCTGGCAGGAGGTTCTGGAGCTCGGGCGCCAGGCGGCCGCGCGGCTGGGCTCGGCCGCGGACGAGGCGTACTTCGCGCACGAACAGGACGCCCGGAAACGCGCGCTGATGACGGGAGTCGCCGCCGGGGCCGCCGTGGGCGGCGCCCTGTTCGCCGGCAAGACACTGCTCGCCCACCCGGCGGTGAGCGGGACGGCGACCGGCGCCCGGCACGCCGGGCGCGCGCTGGTGGGGAAACCGGCGGTGGTCGGCGGGGTGGCCGCCACGGTCATCATCGGCGCGGTGGTGACCGCCATCGCGCTGACCGGCTCTCCGGCCCCGGTGGCCGCGACCGACGTTCCGATCGCCGCCCCGGAAAGCAGCGTGGCGTCGTACGGCCAGCAGACCACCTTCCAGGAACCGCCGACTTCCAGCGCGCCTCGGAGCACATCGGCGACAAGCCGGAGGACGACCCCGTCCAGCGCGCCAAGCAGTCCGGAACCACCATCCAGCGACCCCAGCTCCGTGGGTGGGGTGCCGGCCGAATGCCAGTCGGGGACCCCCAACGAACCATGGGACCTCGGAACCACCCAGGTCGGCGAAACCAGCACCACTCAACGCTCCCTGTATCTCGGTGACTGCTGGCCCGACACGGGTGCGAACACCGCCGGGTTCACCCTCGGCGGCCAGGACGCGTCGGCGTTCGAAGTCAGCCGCGACCCGGGGTCCTGCCCGAATCCGCTGCTACCGGACGGAAGCACATGCACGGTCATTCTGAAGTTCCACCCGCAACAGAACCGCACGTACGAGGCGGTGCTGTACCTACCGTCGGTCGACGGAAGCCGCAAGTCGACAAGGAAACTCCTGGCCGTGGGCTCCTCCGCCTGACCGCCCGACCGGGCGCCGTCGCCGGTGATTTCCTGCGCTCCGCAGTGAGGGGCGCGGGAGCCAAACGGGTTTCGGTCCGTTCCTCTGCGCGGTAGTGCGGGTTGCCCTGCCAAGAGTTCCGGCAGTGGCCTGTGATGATGGTGCCACGAGTGTCCAACAGGACAGGTCAGTGCCTCTCTTGCGCGGTGCTGACCCCTCTTGATCAGACTGAGGTGAGACACCCCGTGTGAGTGCGGTCCCTGAT
The DNA here is from genome assembly GCF_035276945.1 of Amycolatopsis sp. Taxonomy (GTDB): domain Bacteria; phylum Actinomycetota; class Actinomycetes; order Mycobacteriales; family Pseudonocardiaceae; genus Amycolatopsis_E. The sequence continues at coordinate 12,181 of NZ_DATELF010000089.1, forward strand.
CGAGGGGCGGGATCGGAGATCGTGTGCACGTGTCCACATCATCTGACGAGCAGCCCGGGAGTCCGGCGGCTGGGGAGCAGGGCGATCCGGCTCCGCGCCCGACGCGGCGGGCGTTCAGTCCGGAGTACGAGCTGGCCATGGTGGCCGAGCACGAGAAAGCCCCCATTGGCGAGAAAGGTGCGATTCCGCGTCGGGAGGGCCTGTGACTCCTCGCACATCATCGAATGGACCCGAGCCCGGGACGCGGGAGCCTTGACCGCCGGCGCGGCGGAGCCGCCGGTGAAACGCGGGAAGAAAACCGCCGAGCGAATCGAGGTGGAGAAAGTCCGCCGCCGGAACGACAAACCGGCCGCCGAGCTGAAAAAGACCCGGATGGCACTGGACACCATGGGAAAAGCACACGCGCTCTTGGCCCGAATCTCCGAGAGCGCGGAGAACGACCAGCCGCCGAGGACGTCATAGCCGCCGCGTTCACCGAACTCCGTACCGCCGAAATCTCCGTGACGACATCATGTGCGCTGACCGGGATATCCCGAGCGACCCACTATCGGCACGCCAACCCGAAAGGCCCCTGCACGGACCCTGGCTGCCCGGCGCACCCCCACCACAAGCCCCCGACGTTACGGGAGCTGGCCCGGGTGCTGCAGTTGCTGACCGGCCCGGCCTACCGGGACCTGGCGATCCCGTAGGTGTGGGCGCCGCTTGACGAAGGCCGGTACTGGTGCTCGATCTCCGCGATGTACCGCATCGCCCGCGCCGCCGGCCAGGTCCGCGAACGCCGCCGCCAGGCCACCCACCCGGCCCGGGTTTGGCCCGAACTCGTGGCCCGCGCCCCAAGACAGGTGTGGTTCTGGGACATCACCGCGCTGAAAGGACCGGTGAAAGGAATCTGGTACCGGTACTACGTCATCCTCGACATCTATTTTCGCTGTGTCACCGGCTGGCTGATCGCCGCAGCAGAGGACGCGACCGTGGCGAGTCCTCCGGGGTGAACGCTGCCGCGTCAGGGTCAGGCTCGCCCGCCGGACAGGCGTACTCTCTCGCCCGAACGCCAAAACTGCTCATCAGCTGGTGTGGACACGCGCACAGGATCTCCGGTCCCGCCCTCTCGATCGGGGACCCCGCACTCACTCGGGGCATCTCACACCAGTCTGGCCAAGAGGGGAGGTGCGAGTGTGCGCGACGTGGACGGGTACGCGCTGGCATACGGATCCGGATTGTTCGTCGTTGAAGTCGAAAGCCCGGTGCGAGGTGTCGGCCAGCCGGAGGCTGGCGTGTTGGGCGAGCGTCGCCTGCCCGCGGAGCGGACCGAGTGGAGTGGGAGGAGCTCGCGGTCGAGCCGTTGGCGTCGGTGTGGGCGGAGGAGTGCGACCGGCGGCAGCGGTTTGTTGAGCAGTGGCCCCGGCGTTGGGATTCCGCGGGTGAGCGGCTGACGGTGATGCCGGATGGGTTCGCCGGGGCCGGACTCCCGAGAGCATCAGCCGCGGTACGAGTGGTTTGTCTATGCGGGTGCGGAGGAGTTGGCGGAGGCGGGTCTGGAGTTCGCGGTGGGTAACGCTGGCTACCTCAACGGAAAGTGTCTGCCCCGCTGGCTGACACTGTCGCCTGATCCTCGTCGGTCACGCCGGCGGCGCCGGCCTCGGCGGGGGTCCACGGTCGCCGTTCGCCCTGGCACGGCTCAGTGTATGCGTCCGTGCAAGACACCGACAGTGTCGTGCAGGAACCACAAGATCTCCCACCGCTCACCGAAACCTGACAGAAGCAAGAAGTGATGTAAATCACATAGTCGGCGGGTTCTGCCCGTTTGCCAAGTTCAGCAGGCTGACCGGCCTGGCCTACGTCCAATGTGGCCCACCAGATGCCACCGACTTCCAATTTTGTTGGTTCCTTCCCACCCCGGTTCTTCTCTATGCTTCTTGCCGTCAGCGAGTTACCGTCGAAGCGCTTTGATTGGCGGTGTAGTTGTATCACCGGAATGTTGGAGCAGCTTCAGTGAAGATGAGGAGATTTACGTGGAAGACTTGATCAAGCACGTCAATGCTCGCCGAGAGGAAGCGGAACTGTCCGACGTGTTCGAGGTGCAAGCGAGTGCTGAAGTCGCGTGTTGTGCAGTGGAGTTTTCGGACTGACGACAATTGACCGTCCATATATTTCTGGGTCCGTCGTTACCGGCCCCGGCTGCGCTGCACGTTATTCCTGATGCGATCCTACATCCTCCGGTAGGTCATGGCGATCTCTTCAGGGTGGGCTGCGTGGCCGGGGACGTGGTCGTGCTCGTTGATGGCTATTACCATCACAGTGCTTCGGTTCGCCACAAGGAAATCCTTGCGCTGCTCGACGAGGATGTGTCAGTGTTCGGGTGCGCCAGTATGGGCGCGCTTCGCGCAGCCGAGCTTCATAGGTATGGAATGATCGGCAACGGGGTAGTGTTCGAGATGTATCGCGACGGTGTGGTCGACGCGGACGACGAGGTGGCTGTCGCGCACACGCCCGCGCCTGAGTATCGCAAGCTCACCATACCTCTGGTTGGCATTCGTTACGCCGTAGAATCAGCCAAATCAGCGAGTGTGCTGTCCGAAGCCGAAGGGAGCGAAATTGTCGCGATCGCGCGAAGTTGCCACTACACTGAGCGTAGTTGGCGTTCCATCCGATCCGCGGCGGATCGCAGTCCGGGTAGCTCGAACCGTGCGCTCACCAAGCTCCAAGCCTTCATGGAAGGTCAGCCTGAAAGCGCGGATGTAAAGTCGTCGGACACCTTGGATACCTTGCGTGTGGTAGCCGCTGGTAAGGGAAAGAAGAGCAGCGGGCATCGGAACCTGGTGATGAACAGTGAGTGGCGGAACCACTTCCTCACCGAATGGGAGACACAGTTCTCGGTCACGAAAGTCAACGGCGTCGAAGTCGGCCGACGCGACACGCTTCGTTACCTTCAGATCTATCATGATGGTTTCCCTTCACGATGGCGCCGCTTTGTTCTCGCCCAAGTGACGGAGCTGGCAGACAGTGACGGGCATGACCTCTTTCGCAGCGCGCTGGCGGCTGCCGCTCGACACGGGCTGACCCCCGGGTCTCTGACCGAGCGGCAAGCTGCGCGCTGGCTGACTACGGCGGAGATGGCGCAACTGCCGGCGGACGAGGCGTTGATCCGTGTCCTCGTGCGGTCTTACGATCCGCTGTACCAAAGTCATGACCTCGCTCAGGCGGAAGCCGGCCTTCTCGCCGATCCGCAGGTCCTGCGCGCAGTTGCCGAATCCCACGTGATCAACGCGGAGGTGGCTTCGTGGGCGGGTGGGCAGAGTGCGGACAACTTGAAACCCGAAGTGCTTCGCGACCATCTGGCGCAGGTGTGGCAGGTCGAAGGTGTCGAAGGTAGGGCCGTGCCTGCCTTGCTAGCCGCGGCCAGAGATCGCGGATTCCGCTCGGTTGAGGATGCGGTCGACGCGGTACGCATGTTCTTCCTGCGGAGTCGGTTCCGGCCTGTCGGTACCGGTCGTTCCGCGGTGGTCACAAGCTGACCATGCTCGGCACAGACACCCCAGATCCCATCGGTGGATCCGAGTCCACCCCGTCCAGCGATGTCAAGGTCTTCTTTACTGGTACTCACCGGGTGCGGCGACCGGAGCAGACTTGGGCTTTGATTGCCCCGATGCTGGAAAAATTCGGTATTACTCGAATCGCGGACGTGACAGGACTGGATACACTCGGCGTGCCAGTGGCGATGGCAGTTCGCCCGTTGGCCAAGAGTCTCAGCGTTTCCCAAGGAAAAGGCCGGACGAAGTTGCTGGCCAAGATCTCGGCGGCGATGGAGGCGATCGAGCTCTGGCACGCGGAGAATACGAAAAAAGCCATTACGTATCCGCAGACGCCCGGCCGGGCGCTGAATCTTCCCTACCGGATCGGGGACTTGGCGTCCGGGCCGGACGCCCTGGTCACCGACACGATCTTGCTTGACTGGGGCGAATGCGTCGGTATGCTCAGTGGCCGAGCGGTGCCCGTCCCCTCGGAACTGGTGGCACTGAACGGCCATGACAAGCGTCGGTGGTCGCCGGCGGGCCTGAAGTGGAGCAGCAATGGGCTGGCATCCGGCAACAGCCGTAAGGAAGCGAGCCTGCACGCACTCTATGAGGTTGTCGAGCGAGACGCTTTGAGCAGGCAGCCTCGCTCAGCTTCGCCGGAGTACGTCGATCCTGCCTCCATAGCAGATGTCGCTTGCTCGTCCCTGGTCAAATCGATAATGGCTACGGGGGCAAGCCTGACCATCAACCGGCTAACCAACCGATTCGGTGTTCCATGCTTCGGAGCCAAAGTCTGGAGCACGGACTTCCCGGTCGTCTGTCTGGGCTGGGGGGCCCATCTCGATCCGCATGTTGCGGTGTCCCGGGCGATCACAGAGGCCGCTCAGAGCAGGCTGACCGCTATTACCGGCAGCCGTGACGATCTTCCTCCGATCTACCGGCCAGGCCACTGGGAAGTTAGCAATTTCACGCCACGACAGGGAACCGTAGTGCCGTGGGACGAGTTGGCCGCCGAAGGGCCGACGCCGTCGGTCGATTTGGGTGCGGAGCTGGACTGGATCTGCCAGAGGGTCCAGCAGGTTACCGGAACTGAACCGTTACTAGCCGATCTCAGTACGGCTACCGAATTCGCGGTCGTGAAGGTGATTGTCCCAGGAGCGGCGCTCGACGGCGAACGCGTCCACCCACGTCTGTGAGCGAACAGTTCTCAAAACCCGGCGACAGTCAGGTCTTATGGCTGGATATGCCGGCTCGGATGCCGGTGCCCATCGACTCGGCAAGCACGTAACAAGGTTTCGCAGCGGCGCCGAAGTTCGGGCACCCGAAGGACCGCCGCCCGGACCTGAAGCAGATCCAAACCGGACCGGCGGTCACCGGCGACGGCGGGATACCGGTCTTCCATCGGGCCTACGACGGCGGGGCCGCAGAGGTCGCCCAGGTGGTGGGTGCGATGACCGAATTGCAAAAGATGGCCAGGCCGCGGGGTTGCTGCTGATCAGGGACGCCAATCTGACATCCTACACCAGTGTCTGGGCGATGATCGCCTCCGGTACCGGGTTCATCGCCCCCGCGGCGAAGACCTACACCCCTGCCGCGACGCTGGCCGCGCCGGACCTCGGTTCCGCCATCGAGGTCGACTACGTCGCGCAACGCGACGCGTGCCACCGCCGCACAACGCGGCCAGTGGCACGTCACCGAGGACACCATGACGCTGGCGGGCAAACGCAAACGGGACCCTGTGTGCACACTCTGACGGGTGTTCGTGCGCTCCACCGCCCGGGCACACGCTGCGGCCACCGCGCGGGCCAAGAAACTCGACCGCGCCCGCGACGACCTTCAACGCCTGCAACGGGGACTGGGCTCCCGGCACTACCCCGACGAGAAAGCCGTGACCGTCCGGATCACCGCGATCGCCTCCGCCCGCCGCGTCGGCGCCTACCTCCGTACCGAGACCGGCACCGATCCCCCACCGGCAAACCCTCCCTGCGCTGGTGGTTCGACCAAGTCGCCACGGCTGGTACGCGCTGCTGACCAACCTGGCCCGCCAACGTCGACCCGGCCGAGATCCCGCGCCGCTACAAAGGCCAGGAAGTCGGTCGAACGCCGCTACGGCACCATCAAAGCACGCTTCCAGTCCGATGAGCCCGAGAGGATTCTGCCAAACGGCGCCTCGCAACGAGATCACAGCCGCAGCGCATCTGACCTGGACACCCTTGTCTTCCCTGGCCAGGAGCACTTTTATTCATCGACGAATACTCAGGGCCCGTGAATGATCAAGGCCGGTAACTCCTCAATCCCTCGTGCGGGATGCGAGGTCGACCAGACCATCAAACGACAACTGATCGAGATGCTTCGTGCTCGCGAGACTTGCCCCCGTCTGGTCCACGTACTGCACGCCAATGGCCGCCTTGGCAAAGTGATAAAAGTGCGCGAGCGCCCGACCAGCGGCAACGACGGGTATCAGTTCAGTGCATCCCACGGGCATACCGGGGAGTATTGCTTCCAGGGGTTGCATATCGCCACCCTTGGCGGGAACCTGTTGGGCTGCAGCGAGTTCAACAATGTTCATTTCGTCATCCATTCAAACGAGGAATTACCATCGAGAATTCAACCAGCGCAGGGTTTATTGGATCTTGAGTTTGACCTGAATTACTTGATCTTGAACGGGCTGGTAGCCCTGCGAGCTGCGGTTTTGGTGATTCGAGCGCTGTTTGTGCGTCTACTTGGCGGGCGGGGTGATGGCAGGGCACGTTGACCTCACGTAGTTGATCACGACATTCTACGATTGGCGCGCAGGCGTCGTCGCTGGTGGCGTTGGTGACGGTGGGCGAAAGTGCTCGGCTGTCGGAGTTGGAGCGGTTATGGCGGCCTCCGACTCGGTCGCCGGGGACGGCGATGGCTACAGTCGCCGTCGCGCTCCTCACCTTGCGCACTACCTGGTAGCTCGCGATAGTCGGGGAATTGGTCGATGAGCTCAAGGATTGGATCGATCGCCTCGCGAGTAAGGCTGTCCCGGGCACAGTCAGGAGTTGGCGTGGCATCAACTCGGCCGGCTGGCCTTACCTGGGGCTTTCGAGACAAGCCTGATCCTCGGCGCTTCACTCTTCAGCCCAACTGGTCCTGGTCCCCCTCACTTCTCGTCGATCTCGCGCCGGTGATCTGTCGAGTCCCTGGTTTCAACCTCTTGCGGGGGCGCCGGGAGCCGGCCAGCTCAGGACGATCTCTCGAGGTGTCGGGAATGGACTGTGGACGTGGATCGGGCAATGATGGTTGTCGGGTGCACTTGTGCTGATGTCGGCGAAGCTCGTAGGTGAGGTGTCGAGATGAGCACCGGCAGCGGATCGGGCTCTCGACCCGATCGGGGTGAGCCACGGATCTCCATTGAGGACGCGCGGAAGTACGTCGAGCAACTCCGGCCCTCGCCGGCACACCGGATTGTCGCGGACGTGGTGTACATGGTGCTGAACGCGGCCCAAGCGAAGCAGGGACGCCGCGACGCGCGGCCGCTGATCGACCCTGGACACCGTCATGGTGCGGCGCATCCGCCCGTACGCGCCCGACGAGGTGACCAAGCAACTCGACCACGTGCCGGAGCAGGTGCGGCTCGGCCAGGTGAGCGCGAGGCGGCCCGGCACCCGCGGAACGAACCCAACGACCCGGCCGCCATTCCAACCCCTCCATTCCAGGCGGCCCGGCCTACCCGGCCCGCACCGTCACAGCGGTAGGTTCGACATCTCCGGCCGGACAATTCCGGTCTTTGGCGCAGCCGGAACCGGAGTCGGTGCTGTTCGTTCGTCTCCCGCGGGAATCCCGCTTCGAATGCCCCAGAAAATCTCAGTTTTTCGTGGTCGCACGCACTGACCACCCGAGGGCCGGGAATAATCGTATTTCTTACTTGTTTAGGTCATACAACGAAAATGCGCTGCGCCGGACGAGTGAAATGGCGCGGTAGCCGAAACAGATCCATCACGACGTGCGTCTTCCGAACCAGATGTCGTAGTCGCCCGCCCTCATCGGGCGGGTGTGCCCGGATCGCCGATTTCGAGGAGGCGATGGCTTGTTCGGAGCGAGGGTGCGGTTCTGTTGTCGCGCGTGGGGGCTGGTGCTTGTGCTGGTGCTTCCGCTCACCGGTTGCGCCGACGGCGGGTCGCCGTCGGGTTCGCGGAATTTTCCCGGCACATCGCCGAATTCCGTGGTGAGGACGGCCGAGGCGGGTTCATCCGCCGCGGAGGCGGAGGTGACGACGCCCGAACCCTCGACGGTGGAGCCCCTTCCGGGCGGCATTCCGACGGACCTGATCGGGCGGTGGGTCGGCGGTGAAGGGGCCGCGTCAGGATACACCGTCGTCTTCCGTGGGGACGGTCGTTATCAGTTGTCCCATGACAAAAGTACTGCTATTCCGCGATTCGTGGAATACGGGGTGGCCGGTGGCACGGGCGAGGAGATCGTGTTGCGGCCGGTGGAGGTGGCAGGCCCGGTCGAACGGGTGGAACGGACCGCCGGATGGTCGCTGCAGAACGCGGGGGACGTCTACGGGTACGACATCGAGGTGCTCGTACTCACCGATCTCTACGGCGAATTCAGCTACGTGAAGGACGGGTAGTCATGGAAAGAAACGGGATGCCGGGCGTCGAGAAACAGCTGGTCACCGAGTTGGCCGCGCTCGTGCTGGAACGGACGGTTCCGGAGGAGTTGCAGATCCTGGCGGAGACTGCGGAGGAATACTTCGCCGATCCGCAGGCCGTTGTGCGTCCGAAACGTCGTGACGAGCCGCTGGGCTTCGGTGTGGACATCGCGCTGGCCGCTCCCTACGTGCTGGCTGCCGTGACGCCTGTGGTGCATTACCTCGCGTCGGTTGTCGCCGACGGGGTCAAGGACGCCGCCGCGGACGTGGTGGCCGAGCGTGTGCGCCGGTTGTTCCGCCGGGCGGGCGCACGCCCCGCGGCCGGCGAGAGCCTCGCCCTCGGGCCTGAGCAGGTCCACTGCGTTCGCGACGCGGCCTATCGGCATGCCGTCGCCCTCGGCATGCCGGGCGACCAGGCGGCGTCGCTGGCCGACGCGGTCGTGGGCAGCCTGCTGAGCCGGAATTGACGCGTGCCGGTGCGTACCGAGGCGAGGCCGCATGTGCCGACGGTCCCCCTGGTGACCACGGCACGGTTCGTGGTCCTCGTCGCGGCCATCCTGACCGCGGGACTGTTCGTCGGCAGCGCCACCTTCAACCTCATCGAGGGGCGGGAGTGGACGGCCGCGGTCGGCGAGTGCGCCACCGTGTCAGCGGCCGCGCCCGATGGGGCCGGGCAGCAGGATGCTTTCCTGACCTGCTCCGCATCCGCGGAACGCGGTCGGGCGGCGTTCGCACTCGCTTCGGCGGTGGGCATGCTGCTCGCCGGTCTGGCGGTGCTGATCATCGCACCGACCGTCGTCCAGCGGCGTCGCAGGCTGCGGCCCCCCGGCCCCGGCATGGCCTGGGCGGTCGACCGCACGCGAACTCTGGCGCGTGAACTCGGTCTGCGCCGGGTACCGGTCGTGCTGATCGGGCGGCCCACCCAACGTGATGCGTTCTGTTTCGGCCGACCCGGCCGGTACCGGATCGCCCTGCCACTGAAACTCACCCTCCACTGTGGACACCCGGTCCTCGACACGGTTCTCCGGCATGAGCTGTCCCATCTGGCGCACCGCGACGTGGGGTGGTCCTGGCTGGCCAACGCCGTGTGGTACCTGCTCGCGCCGATGTTCCTGCTGCCGGTGGCGCTGAGCCTGGCCGCCGACGACCTGTCCGTGGTGCCTGACTACCTGTGGCGCGCCGTGGTGCTCGCCTGCGTGACCCACGTCGCTCGGCGCGCCCTGCTCCGATCCCGCGAGCACGACGCGGACCTGCGGGCGGCCCGAACCGGCGGACCTGCCTCGGTGATCGCCGTGCTCGCGTCTCTGCCCCAACCGGCCCGCCGCACCGCGTTCCACCGCTGGATCGCCAACCACCCCGACCCCGCCACCCGGCTCGACGTCGTCCGCGACCCCGCCCGAGCGACGGCCGTGACCGTTGCCGACGGGTTCACCGTGGCCTTCCTCGCCACGCTCATGCTGCCCTTACTCGGCAACCTGATCGTCTCCGCCTTTCTCGACAACCCCGCGGTCACCGGTCTGGCCCGGGCGGTCGTCGCCCTGTTCCTGGCTCCGTTGCTGGGCGGAACGCTGGGCGTGGGCTTGTGGCGGCAAGCCGTTGCGGGGCGGCCCGCCCACATCGCACCAGCCGCGCTGGGGGTGTTCGCCGGCTGCGTCACCGGGCAGGCCGCATCGTTCGCCGGGACCGCGCTGGAGGGGCTCGCCCGGTTCGGGCAGCCCCTGCCGGTCGTCCTCAGCGCCGCACTCCTCGCGGGCGCCACGGTCGTGGTCGCGGCGCTCGGCGACGTGTGGTCACGCACCCGCGCCCGGCCGCGCGCGATCCCGCCGGCCGTGCTCGCCACGATCGTGTTCGGAATCGCGGTTTGGGCAGCCGGCCTGCTCACCGCCCTCGTACCGGCGGGGTGGGACTCGCTCACAGCCCTGGTGGACCTGGGAGAAAGCCGGGTCACCGCCGTGGTGGCCGTCATCCTCGCCGTGGTCGTCACCCGGGCCACCGCCCGCGCCCTTCCCGGAACCCCGCTCCCCCGGCACGCCGTCGCCACCGGTCTGGCCACCGGTGCGGCCGGCGCCGCCGTGCTCGCCGTGCTCCGCTCCCTGACACCCTCACCGGCCGGGATCACCGAGCAGCAAAACCTGCTGCACACCTACGCGTGGGTCGCCGGGACCGTGGCGGCGACCGCCGCCACGACCCTCGCCCTGACGTTCGGCGTCCTCGGGCGCGCCACCGCGCTTCTGGCCGGACCTGTCGCGGCCGCCACCCTCGGTGCCGGCCTCCTCGTGATCAACACCCTGCGCGGCGGCGACCTCACCGCCGGCTTCGCCACCGACATCCTGGCCCGCGCCCTCGCCGCCGGCTTTCTCTTGTCTCTGGTGGCGGCACCGCTCGCTTTGGCCAGACCCTCGACACCCCGCCGCGGGCCGTCATGGCTCGCCCTGATCGCTGTGCCCGCCGTGGTCACCACAGCCATCTCCCCCGTCGTGGCCCTCGCCATGCCTGACCTGCCACCGCCGGCCGGGTCCGCTGTGGACGACGGAGCGTGGGTCGTGGCCGAAGCGGTCCACGACTACAAAACCCGTCTTGCACCCGACATCCTCCTGCGCCGCCACAACCTCGAGACGGCCATGGAAAACATCGCCGCGGACCAGAACCTCGGCCCCGAAGCCCGCGCGGACCAGGCCCGCACTCACGTCCTCGAACCGCTGCGTCAACTCCGCGACGAGGCCGAGTCCTACCCGCCACCCAACGACGCCGTGCGCCAAGCCCACCACCACTGCCTCACCAGCCTCAACCTCAAAATCGCCGGATACACCGCCTTCACAGTGGTCTGGCAGACCAACAACCACACGGTGCTCCAACCCGCCACCCACGCGCTCCGCGTCAGCGCGCAGGAATCCGACACGTGGGCGCACTTCGTCCTCACGCTGTAGCACTGTCAGTCGCCACGGCCGGAGTTGCGACATTCAGGTGATTGTGGAACCGCTTTGCCGGCTGGTTCCGTTGTACCCCAGGCGAACAACGGGGGATGGCATGTCGAATCGGTAGCCCAGGCGCGGTCGCGGACGACCGCGGTAACGGGGATCGGGATCGACGAGTCGGCGGTGGACCTGGCCAACGGGGTCAAGGACGGGTCGTGGGTCGAGTTCGGGATGGGTGCCCTGGGTGCGGGCCAACTCGAACGACCTCGGGCCAAGTCGACCACCCGCTGACAGCGTTCGCCAGGTCCGGGCGTTTGGAGTAAGCGCCCACAAGGACCGCCGAAGATTCCATTTTTGTAGTCTGACGTGCGGCTTCATATGCAGAGTAACCCTCTCGCTCCCAATACGAGCGAAAGGGTTTTTGCCGGTCATAGCCTGTTTTTGGGCTTTTAACCCCATAAGGTGTCGTGCCTGTGTGGCTGGTGTCGCTCAGGTGTAGGTATCGCTGGCGGTGGTTCGTGGTTCGTGGTTCGGCCATCGGCGAGGTCGAGCCGGCGGAAGAGGACGTGGTTGAGCAGCCGGTGCTGGTCGTCGTCGCGGGCCCGGTAGATCCGTACCGTAGTAGCGCACAAGGCGTACTCGGCGACGGCGACGTTCACGTAAGGGGCTGGGCAGTTGCTCTGCTTGCGGTTGCGGCGGAAGAAGGAGGTGCATTCGTCGCGTAGGCGAATGACCCTCAGATGCCCGCTCGGTTGAGGCGTTCGATGAGGCTGGGTTTGCGAGCGTGCGTTTGCCGCAGTGCGGTGATGCGCGACGTGAATGCGTCGTCGCGGTCCTCGCGTTCGGCGAGTGACTGGAGATCGGTGAGCAGGGTGACGGCGGCGGCGTAGTCGGCCGGTTTGCGGGTGGCGATCAGTGCGTCGACGCGCGACCACGCCGCGTCTCCCTCCTCGGCCAGCCTGTCGAGTCGTCGGTCGCGGGCCAGGGCGCGCGCTTGTTCCCGGCGTGCCTCGTCTTCGACACGCTGGAGGGCCAGGCGACGCTCGCGGTTGGTTCGTCGGCGGGCCGCCGCGTCGAGCAGGTCGGCCACGGTCCGGCGGGCTGGGACGGGGATGGCCGGAGCGGTGTCGCCGCGGAAGCGGTGCAGCAGCTCCATCCGCACCCGCGCGGCCTCCCCCAGCACGACCCGCGCGAGGAGCCGGTTCTTGTCGGCGACCGGCAGGCGGGTCACCCAAGTGGCGAGGTCATCGGGATTGTCAGCGGTCTCCTCCAGCGGTGGAGAAACCTGGGCCGCGGTCGTGAGGAGGTCGTCGTCGAGGCGGAGAAAGTCGGCCAGCGCCCGCTGCGCCGCAGTGAGCGTGCCCAGCCCGGGCGGAACCGGTGGTTCGAGATCGTCGTCGGCGTCGCGGTCGAAAACGTCCTCGTCGCGCTCCCAAGCGCCATAAGCCGCCAGCCAGGCGAGATAAAGCGGCCGGAGATCACCGGCGGCGAGTTCGGCGCGAACTCCGACGATCGCCGACAGCAAGGTCTCGGGGTCGTAGTCGAAGTCGAACTCACCGGCGTGGTCCTCGCTGGTGAAGTCGAGCACGACGAACTCGCCCGTGACCCAGGCACTCGCCTCATCGCCAGCGCCGTAGTCCTCGACGACATCGGGATCGAGCAGATCACACGGCAGACGGAACATCACTCGGTGGGTGCCCCAGTTGGCGACATACAGGTGCGCGTCGTAGTAGCGCTCCATCAGGCGGCGCGGGTCACCCTTGAAGTCGCCCCAGTGGTATTCGTTCACGAAACTGGTCGAGGTGATCCTCGCCCGGGTGGACAGCGACCGGACATCGGCCTGCTCGTCATCGTCCAGCGGCCGGTCGATCGCCAGGAACTCGTAGTACTGGTACTCGCTCACTGCCCGTCCAGTTCATCGGCGCCGGTGAACGGCTCCGCTCGGAAACTCGAGTCGTCGCCCGGGTGGAAGAACAGATGCCTTTCGATCGTCTCGTCGTCAACCCAAACCGCCCAGCCGCGTCCGCTGATCTGATCGCCCTCGTCGGCGCCTTCCCAGGTGAACTCGACACCGGGCCGGCCGTCCCGATCGGCGGGGCGGCAGTCCAGCCAACCGTTGACGGCGATGAACCCGAATTGCCCGGTCCGGTCCCCGGCGAACTCGATGAAACCAGGCTCGACCAGGTCGATCGCGTCGCGGTCCCAGCCACTCATCGCCACGGTCCGCCACCGGCCGGCCAAACGCATTGCAGACTTCGGAAAACGTCGTGTCACGAGGTGGCAGAGTAGTCGACGAGCTGCACACCTACCGCGGCCGTCAAGGAGCCGACGTCGCGCTGCTGACTCGCCGAATTCGCGATGCCTGTGAGGCCGACCGCCTGCAGCGCGTAGACGTCCGCCGGCGAGGCCTACGACCTCAACGATTGGAACGTGGTAACCAACGCCCTCGACCCGGCGCACGCCACGAAATACTCGTGCACGGCCGGTTCGCCGGGCTGACTCACGATCGCACGACGGGCCTTGCCGGAAGAGTGTTCCGGCAAGGTTCGTCGTTGTGCGTGGTTCAGGGCAAGCGCCCTGGCACGACGTCGGCGATGACCGTGGTCACGACTGAACGGATGTCCGCGGCGTCTCGATCATCCAGCAATCCCAGGTTTTACCGGGCGTGGTTTCGCGACGCAACAGGCTGGAAACGTGGAGCCGCGATGCTGGGGGCAGTGGACACGCCACGGCAGACCGCGACGCACTGCCCGTACTGCGCGCTGCAGTGCGGCATGTTGCTGAGCAAGCGCGATGGCGAGTGGGAAGTCGCGGGCAGGCCGGATTTCCCGGTCAACCGGGGCGGCCTGTGCGTGAAGGGGGCCACCGCGGTGGAACTCCTCGACCACCCCGAACGACTCACCGTTCCGCTGATCCGGGATCACCGGGACGCTCCGCTGCGGCCGGCCTCGTGGACGACGGCGCTGGACCGGATCGAAGCCGAGATCCGGCGGGCCCAGCGGCACCATGGCCTTGACAGCGTGGGCTGCTTCGGCGGCGGTGGGCTGACGAACGAGAAGAGCTACCAGCTCGGCAAGTTCGCGAGGGTGGCGCTGCGCAGTTCGGCCATCGACTACAACGGGCGCTTCTGCATGTCCTCGGCGGCCGTCGCCGGGCAGCGGGCCTTCGGCGTCGACCGGGGATTGCCCTTCCCGCTCTCCGATGTCGCCGCCGCGGACGCGATCCTCCTGGTGGGCAGCAATCCCGCGGACACGATGCCGCCCGCGATGCAGTGGTTCGACGCCGGCCGCGCTCGCGGCGCCCGGCACATCGTCGTCGACCCCCGGGTCACCCCGACCGCCGCCGTGGCGGCCCAGCATCTGCAGCCGGTGCCCGGCACCGATCTCGCCCTGGCCAACGGCCTGCTGCACATCGCGATCCGGGACGGCCTGATCGATCACGACTACATCGCCGCCCGCACAACGGGTTTCGACTCCGTGCGACGTGCGGTGCGCGCGTATTGGCCGGAGCGGGTGGAGCGGATCACCGGTGTGCGGGAAGCCGCGATGACCGCGGCGGTGCGAACCCTCACCACCGCGGGCACGGCCATGGTGCTCACCGCCCGCGGCGCCGAACAGCACAGCAACGGCACGGACACCGCGCAGGCCTTCGCCAACCTGGCGCTCGCCCTCGGGCTACCCGGCCGTGCGGGCAGCGGGTACGGAACCATTACCGGCCAGGGCAACGGTCAGGGCGGCCGGGAACACGGTCAGAAAGCGGACCAGTTGCCCGGCTATCGCAAGCTTTCCGACCCCGCCGCGCGAGCGCATGTCGCGGCCGTCTGGGGCGTGCCGCCGGACGAACTGCCGCGGCCGGGGCTGTCGGCCTACGAGATGCTGGACGGGTTGGGTACAGACAGCGGCGTGCGGGTTCTGCTGGTGCTGGCCTCCAACATCGTGGTGTCCGCGCCGGACGGCAACCGTGTTCTTGACCGGCTGGGAAAGCTGGATTTCCTTGTGGTGTCGGATTTCTTCCTGTCCGAGACGGCCGAGCTCGCCGACGTGGTGCTGCCCACGACGCAGTGGGCCGAGGAAGACGGCACGATGACCAATCTCGAGGGAAGGGTGCTGCTCCGCGCCAAGGCGGCCGAACCGCCGGCCGGCGTGCGGTCGGACCTCGAGATCCTCTGGCTGCTGGCGAACCGGCTGGGCCGCGGCGAGTTTTTCGATTCCGGCGCCCGTGAGGTCTACGACGAGTTGCGCCGGGCGAGCGCGGGCGGTCCGGCGGACTATGCGGGTATCACCCTCGACCGGTTGGCCGCCGGTGAGGAGCTGTTCTGGCCGTGCCCGTCGGAGCAGCATCCCAGCACTCCGCGGTTGTTCACGGACCGCTTCCCGACCCCGGACGGCCGCGCGCGGTTCGTGCCTGTCCGGTATCGACCGGTCACCGAGCTGCCCGACCCGGATTTCCCCTGGGTGCTCACGACCGGACGCACGATGAAGCACTACCAGTCCGGCACACAGACTCGCCGCAGCCCGACACTGGCCGCCGCCGAGCCGGTGGCCTACGCCGAGCTGCATCCCGAACTCGCCCGCCTGGTCGGGGTTTCCGACGGTGAGGACGTCCAGCTGACCACGCGCCGGGGTACCGCTGTGCTCCGCGCCAGGGTCACCGACACGCTCCGTGCGGACACCGTCTTCGTGCCCTTTCACTGGCGCGGCGTCAACGCGCTGACCGCCGCGTCGCTCGATCCGCACTCGCGGATGCCCGAGTTCAAGACCTGCGCGGTCGCGGTCAGCAAACCACCCTCAAACAGTCCCTAGGAGGTCAGCATGCACAGCACGCCCCGCTTCATGCAAGGGATCTACTCGTTCGAAGGCAAGGGAATGGACAAGACCGTACCGCTCCATCCCGATCTCACGTACTCGGTGCCGGTTGGCGGAATCACGCAGCCGCTGTACTTCCGCGGCGGGAACAGCACGGACGAACTGGTGGCCCTCGTGCTGATGCGGGACGGCATGCCAATGCGTTACTTCCCGATCGGCGCGAAGGCCGACACCCATGTGCCACTGCGGGTGGTGGAGGACCTGGAGGACGGCACCAAGGTCGAGCTGTACCTGGCCGCTCCGGACGGGCTGACCGGCACCGTCGTGGTCGACCTGGGTCTGGTGGAGGTCTGAGATGAGCATGCGACAGCAGCTGGTCGTGGTGGGCAACGGGATGGCGGGCGCACGGGTGGTGGAGGAAATCCTCGACCGCGGCGGCCGGGACCGGCTCGACATCACGATCTTCGGGGACGAGCCCTACGGCAACTACAACCGGATCATGCTGTCCGGCTTGCTGGCCGAGGAACCCAGTGACGACATCTTCCTCAATCCGGTGCCGTGGTACGCCGAGAACGAAGTGACACTGCGGCACGGCGTACGGATCGTGCGGGTGGACCGGTTCGCTAAGCGGGTATACGGCGACGACGGTTCCATCGCGTCCTACGACAAGCTCGTCCTCGCGACCGGGAGCCGCACGTTCTTCCCGAAGACGGAAGGAATGTGGGTGGACAACCACACGCTCACCCCGGGCGTGTTCGGGTTCCGCACCCTGGACGACACCACCGCCATGATCGACTATGCCCGCCGGCACCGGCGTGCGGTCGTGCTCGGCGGCGGCCTGCTCGGTCTGGAAGCCGCGCACGGGCTGCGGAAACAAGGGCTGGACGTGCAGGTTGTGCAGTCTTCGCCGGTGCTGATGAACCAGCAGCTCGACGACGAGGCCGGCCGGATTCTGCGGCGCGCGGTCGAACGCCTGGGCATCTCGGTGCGCACGGGGACGCGCAGCTCGGCGATCCTGCGCGGCGAGGACGGCAGCGTGGCCGGCATCGAGCTTGGGAACGAGACGACCGCGTGTGACATGGTCGTGGTCACCGCGGGCATCCGGCCGAACGTCGGGCTCGCCGTCGTTTCCGGGCTCACCGTGGAGCGCGGGATCGTGGTGGACGACCAGCTGCGCTCGGTGGACGACGACCACATCTACGCCGTCGGCGAATGCGTGCAACATCGCGGTGAGGTCTACGGCCTGGTGGCGCCCTTGTGGGAGCAGTGCACGGTACTCGCCGATCACCTGACCGGGACCGATCCCAGGGCGGCGTACCACGGTTCACGGCTGGCGACCAAACTCAAGGTCGCCGGGGTCGACGTGGCACAGATGGGCCTGAAACATCCGGCTCGCGAGGACGACGAGTTCGTCCGGTTCTCCGAGCCCAGGCACGGCGTCTACAAGAGCGTCGTGATCCGCGACGGCAGACTCGTGGGGGCGACCCTGCTCGGCGACAGCAGCAAGGTCGCCTTCCTGACCCAGGCCTACGACCGTGGGCTGCCGTTGCCCGAGAAGCGGGTGGAGCTGCTCTTCGAACTGGCTGGTCCCACGCAGGCCGAAAGCGCCAAGGAGATGGACGACAGCGTCCAGGTGTGTAACTGCAACGGCGTCAGCAAGGGCGACCTGGTCGCGTGCGTCCGTGGCGGCACGAAGAGCGTGAGCGGTGTGATGACCGCGACCAGAGCCGGAAAGGGTTGCGGCGCCTGCAAAAGCCTCGTCGCCGACATCGTCGGACTGGCGGCCGCCGGTGACCTGGAGCAGGACGAGAGCACCAGGTGGTATGTCCCGGCGATCCCGATGGAGAAACCGGAACTGCTCGCCGAGATCAAGGCACGCGGGTTGAAGTCCGTGTCCGCGGTGTTCGCCGAGCTTGCCCGCGACGGGCGCGAGGACGTCAAGAGCAAGATGCCACTGGCGTCGCTGCTGAAGATGATCTGGGGCCCGGAGTACGTCGACGAGCGCGACGCACGGTTCATCAACGACCGGGTGCACGCCAACATCCAGCGGGACGGCACCTTCTCCGTGGTGCCACGGATCTCCGGCGGCGTCACCGATGCCGCACAGCTGCGCCGGATCGCCGACGTGGCCGACCGGTACGGGGTCCCGATGATCAAGCTCACCGGCGGGCAGCGGATCGACCTGCTCGGCGTGCGGAAGGAGGACCTGCCCGCGGTGTGGGCGGATCTGGGCATGCCGTCCGGGTTCGCCTACGGCAAGAGCTTCCGCACCGTGAAAACCTGTGTCGGTACCGATTTCTGCCGGTACGGGCTGGGCGACTCGACCGCGCTGGGCATCGAACTGGAGGAACGCTACAAAGGCCTGGAGAGCCCGGCGAAGATGAAGCTCGCGGTTGCGGGCTGTCCCCGGAACTGTTCCGAAGCGATGGTCAAGGACGTCGGGGTGGTCGCTGTCGGCGACGACCGGTGGGAAATCTACATCGGCGGCGCGGCCGGAGCGAGTGTCCGCAAGGGCGACGTACTGGCCATTGCCGGCTCGTCCGCCGAGGCGCTGCGGCTGTGCGGCACCTTCATGCAGTACTACCGGGAGAACGCCAACTGGCTCGAACGCACTTACGACTTCGTGCCGCGAGTGGGACTGGACGAGCTCAAAGCCGTCCTGGTCGATGACCGCGACGGCGTCGTGGCCGAACTCGACGCCCGGATGCGGGAATCCGTCGATGCGTTCTCCGACCCCTGGCTGGAAGGTGGTAAACCCGTTACCGAAGGCCAGTTCCGCGACGCTTTTCCGGTCCGATGAGGACCGTGGCGCTGGGCCAGGCCGCGGAGATCCCCCTCGGCGAGGGTCGTGCTTACGCCGTCGAAGGCGAGCAGATCGTCGTGTTCCGGCTGCGCGGCAGCGGCGAACTGCGGGCGATGCAAGCGCTCTGCCCGCACCGCGGTGGCCCGCTCGCGGACGGGCAGATCGACCAGGACCTTGTGGTGTGTCCCTTGCACGCCAACATGTTCAGCCTCACCGACGGCTCCTGCGTGACCGCCGACTACCATGTCGAGGTGTACCCGGCATGGGAGCACGACGGCCAGGTCATGATCTCCCTCGCTTGAGTGCCACTGGGTGGGGGTAGTCGGCCGCGCGGTGCTGGAAGGCCAGTCGGGCTTGCGGATGGTGGGTGCGGGGGTCAACCGGCTGCGCGAGCTACTCGCCGGGATCTTTCCCCGTCTGGAGCGCGCTCTCGACTCGCGGGTGCGGACGGCGTCCCGGCACCGCTTGCGGTGGCCCGGTTCGTCACCGACGTCATCACCGGGAGCCTGTCCGGGTCATCCCCGCCGGGACCCGGGCGCCACGAACTCGCCCATTACACCTGATTTTTCCGGCGGCACCCCCAATAGTGTGACGCTATAGCCCAACGAGGTCGTCGCGTCCACGTATCCGGGGCCGGGCCGCGGTAGCCGGTGGGGTCCAGACCACGGCGACGTGCTGCCCTCGGCCCGCCGCGCCGAGCACAGGTCGCGTGAATGCGTTGTCTCCTGTGTCAGCGGGTACCGCGACGGGTTCCCACTCGCGTTGCGGCGGAGAAGGACGCGGCGCCGGAACGGCCGTTCGACGCCACGTGGGCGGCGGACTGCCCACGACGCGCGCCCGGCTTCGGTTCGGCTTGTGCGGAGGGAACACGCCGTTTGGTCGACTTGCCGCCACCGCGGCGGCGCGGCGGCCGGTTGGCCGACGGTTGCTTGGCCGGAGGCGGGGTGAGGGAACGTTCACCGGGCGCGATTTCGGCCAGCAGCGGATGTCCGGCGCCGAGTTTCGTGATGGTGGCTTTGATGCCCGCCTTGCGGGTCAGATCTCGCACGTCGGTGAGTTGTTCGTCGGTCATCAGGGTGACCACGGTGCCCATCGCACCGGCCCTGGCGGTCCGGCCCGACCGGTGCAGGTATGCCTTGTGTTCGACGGGCGGGTCGGCGTGAACGACCAGTGCGACGTCGTCGACGTGGATTCCACGTGCGGCGATGTCGGTTGCCACCAGCACCGCCGCGGTGCCGGTGGCGAAGGCGTCGAGGTTTCGGGTTCGCGCGGACTGGCCGAGGTTCCCGTGCAGCTCGACTGCGGGCACTCCGGACGCGACGAGCTGTCGGGTGAGCACTTTCGCACGGTGCTTGGTGCGGGTGAACACGAGGGTGCGTCCAGGTGCCGAGGCGAGATCGACCAGGACCGGGAGCCGCTGGTCGGCACGCAGGTGCAGCACATGGTGTTGCATCGCCGCGACTGGGGACCGGTCCGAGTCGACGCTGTGGATGACCGGGTCGGTCATGAACCGTCGTACCAGCACGTCGACGCCGGCGTCCAGCGTCGCCGAGAACAGCAGACGCTGACCGTTCGCCGGGGTTCTCGCAAGAAGCCGCTGAACGGCAGGCAGAAAGCCGAGGTCGGCCATGTGATCGGCCTCGTCCAGCACCGTGATCTCGACGGCATCGAGCCGTACGTGCCCGGATTCGAGATGGTCGGTGAGCCTGCCGGGGCAGGCCACGACGATGTCGACACCCGCCCGCAACGCGGAGATCTGCGGACCGGCGCCCACCCCGCCGAACACGGCGAGCGTACGCAGTGAGAGCGCTTTGGCCAGCGGGGCCATCGCCCCCTCGATCTGGCTGGCGAGCTCGCGCGTCGGCGCCAGGATCAGTGCGCGCGGGCGCCCCGGCCGGGGCCTGGCGGCGCTACCGGCGAGCCGTGCCAGTACGGGCAGGACGAACGCATACGTCTTGCCCGAGCCGGTGCGCCCGCGGCCGAGCACGTCGAGACCCGCAAGCGAGGACGGCAGTGTCGCGGCCTGGATCGCGAACGGTGTTTCGATGCCCTGTTCCTTGAGCGCACGGGCGAGCGCCGATGGCACGCCGAGTTCGGCGAAGGACGAGGTGGCAGGGGACAGGGAGGTGTTGTGGGGGCGGGTGACCGCCATAAATGCTCCGAAAGTAGAAGGGTCGTCCTGCCCGGCGCAGATCCGCTCGCGGACCGCGGCGCGTGGTGGTCGACATGAAACGCGGCCCGAGGCAGAACTGAGCGGACCGCGTCACCGACTCTACCCGAACAGCCAGCCTGCCTACATTCAGCGGCTCGGACGCACCAGGATCCGCCCGCCCATGACCACCGGGCCGGCGTCCTCATTCGAGGGAACCGGTCAGGCTGCCGTTGATCGAGCCGTCGCCCTGGCAAGGTCGTGACGTGAGCAAACGCACGCGCGGGTCGGACCACACCATGACGCCTTCGGACGAGGCATGGCCGTCTTCCTGCCGGGCGGTGCGCGGGTGGCGGCGCGCCTGGCCAGCGGCGGTAGGACGAACGCAT
Organism: Amycolatopsis sp.; assembly: GCF_035276945.1. Lineage (GTDB taxonomy): Bacteria > Actinomycetota > Actinomycetes > Mycobacteriales > Pseudonocardiaceae > Amycolatopsis_E. Next base: position 33,381 of record NZ_DATELF010000089.1, read on the forward strand.
AGGTCTTGCCGGGCCTGGTCCGGCCCCTGCCCAGCGCGAACCCCGGCGTGCGAGTCCGGCACTACGTGGCACGGATCGGCGACAGCGTTCGTGACCTGGCAGGCGGCGGGCACCCCAGCGTCCACGACCACACTCGAAGCGCCCTCCCCTGCCAGGGCGCTGGTGACCGCACTGTGGCCAGGGCTGGTGGCGGCGGCCTGCACCTGTCAGCATGGGTCATTCGGACGGATCGCAACAGCGAGTTCTCGTCGTAAGAGCTACGTGAACGTGGCGGAACAGGGAAGGTGCCGGATGACCTTGGCACGACACGCCAGTCCTCCGCCTCCAACGCGGATTACGCAGGCCAGGGCAGTCGAAGACCGCCACAGAGCGGTCCAGAACGCCCGCGCGGCCAGGACGGTCGCCGGTCACGCGGCCGATGTGGAGGAGTGCAGTCAACTGCTGGCGATGCTCGGTTTGGACGCCGCGTCCGGCAAGCTCCGGTGAACCCGCTCGGGCGGGCCAAGGAGAAGGCTGAGATGCTTGTGGCTTCGTAATCCGGTAGTCGGCTGGCCTCACCGTGAGGACAAGACGGCGCCGCAGGGAGATATAGGCATGGCGCAAGGCAGTGTGAAGTGGTTCAACGGCGAGAAGGGCTTCGGGTTCATCGCGCAGGATGGCGACGGTCCCGACGTCTTCGTGCACTACTCGGAGATCCAGGGCAACGGCTTCAAGTCTCTCGATGAAGGCCAGCGCGTCGAGTTCGAGATCGGACAGGGTCAGAAGGGACCGCAGGCTCAGGGCGTGCGGGTCATCTGAGGGTTGAGCACAGACGCGCCCGTTCCGCACGGTGCGGGCGCGTCACTCTGCACGGCGATATCGGACGGCCTGCCCGCCCAAACACGTTGGCGAGTGACTCGATCGCGGCATCACCGCGCGCGTGGATCGTGATCTGGTCAACGTCGTTCGGGTGTCTGCCTCCGGTGTCGACCTCGATTCCGCAGTTACCCTCCGAGTTGGTCCGTGTGATCTCAATCCATCGTCCCCACCCTGCGTCTCCAACCATCTCGGCCGCCGTTGACAATCGAGCGCCTCAAAGCGCGCTCAACCTGCCGCCGGACGAGGTGCCCTGGTGTTGGCAACCATCGGGAACGGCGTGGCTGGTGGACAACCTGCGGCCCGACAAAGGTGACATCGCGTACTGGTGGCGCTCCCGGCACCAGCCGGTTGGGAACCACGTCATCCGTGATCCCAGCGCATCTCCCGCCGCGCGCTCCAGCAGGCGACGGGTGCCCACCGGCGGATCGTGATCTCGAGCCGCTCGGCCAGCGCCGTGTGGTTCATATTCTGATGCGTTGGACACCCCATGATCTCGTTTTGTCGAGCGGCGGCTTGTTGATCTTGTTGGTGGTGTGCCCAGGCGGTGTGCTCGTCGTAGAGGGTGCCGGTTTTGAGACAGCCGTGCAGGTTGCCGACCAGTCGGTTGGACAGCTGGCGTAGGGCGGCGTGGTGGCCGATGCCGCGGCGGCGGAGATCGTCGTGGTAGGCGCGAGCGCCTGGCGAGACACGCAATGCGCAGACGTACTAGAGCAGGAAACTTCGCAACGGGGTAATCCAACCGGCCAAATACGCCCTTTGGACGGACGGCACCGGCGGCCGGTGGTTACCGGTCGCACCATTCGACCTGGCCACGACCAGCCCGCCCCGGTCGGAAACCGCGAACTCCTGCGAACCGGGGGTACATGGTGTAGACCCGCGGGAAACGTCCGCGCACGCGGTGCATCCGATCCAACCCCAGCTCCCGCGCGATCTGGTAGGCCAGGCTCGGCTTTTCCCGCCCGGCCTGCCGGTGACCAGCGGCGGGCAACTCGCGCCCGAGACCGTGGATTGGTCACAGGCCAAGACCAGGACCGCGCTGGTTCAGGCCGCGGTGCAGCTGGCTCGCGCCAAGTCTCTGACCAGCAGCGGGGCCAAGTAGTTCGTCGAAGTATGGAACGAAGACGCCGATGAGTCAGCCACACCAGCCGTACGGCCCGTACGCCTGCGCGTAGCGGACCATGTCGTCCTCCCAGATCACGCCGTGGATGCGGACGCACCGACCCGGCGCGTACGCGTAGTACGGCCCCGCGTAGTACGAGTAGTAGCCGGCGTCCCCGACCATGTTCGAGCCCTGCACCTGCAAGTCTGCGACGGTGAAGGTTTCCACGCCGACCTCGAACTGCTTGAGCGTGACCACGCAGTTCTTCCTCGTGGCCGAACTGTAGAGCAGGTAAGTGTGGCCCCACACCTGCGAGCCGTTCTTCAGAGTCAGCGTCGCGTCCGGCGAGACGCGCCGATAGCCGGAGCCGCAGACACCCTCAGGTGTGTACGGATTCGTCGCCGCTTGCACCTGCGGCGCGAACACCACCACCATGACCGTTGCGAGCGCGCCCACGAGCGCAGCTCGCGCCCGTCTTCCCCACGGGTTTTCCCTGCGTTCCACCATTACCTCCCTCGTTCGGAACACGGCCCTGTATACACCCCGGGAGATGTCCGAATTGCCGGAATCACCCTGGTTCACCAGGAAGGAGCAGGCTCAGCCCAAGCGGCGGGCACAGGACTCCCCCACGCGATCTGGAAACGCGTGCTGCGCGAGTATCACGACGATCATCATGTCGGCGTTGCTCGGTGGTGCGATGCTCCGCCGTGCCAGCTGCTGTTTCGGCCGTGTCCCTCGACCGAGAGCCGGGCAGCCTCGCCGCCTTGACGCAAGCCGGTCCGGCACGGGGGTTGACATGCCCTCACCACGCCCCTGTTGGACGGCAGACGGCCCCTTCCGCCGAATTTGGTTCGTACCCCCAAGCACGTCAGCAGTCGGTCAGGGACCAGCCGATGGCAGCGAAGGTCCAGCCCTTCACCGCGTGGTGGTAGTCCAGCGGACCCAGCGCCCACCGGGGCAGACCTGGCGTGCCCACTCACCTGCCGATTTTCGAGTCAGGACCTTGCCGGGGGCCGACGAGGGGCATGAGCCGACCCCCTGGCCCGGGTGGGCAGGGGGTCGAGTCACGAAAAGCCCGTCAGGGCTTGCGGCACACCACCAGCGTGTCGTAGTCGCCCAGGGGCTTCGACGAGAACTCCGTGAAGCCCACCTCCGCCGCGTGCTCGCGGATCTCCTTGGCCGGGTACTCCGAGCCGCCGTCGCTGACCAGCAGCATGTCGATGCTGAACACCAGGTTCTCCACGTTTCGGGGTCCTCGTCCAGCATGCGGTCGTACACCAGCAGCGCGCCGCCGGGGTTGACCGAGGCCGCCGCCTTGCGCGGGAGACGGCGGCGGTGCTCGCGGTCGGCGGAAGTGCGCGGCATGCACGGTTCGAACGCCGCCGCAGTGATATTCCGACTCAACCCGATCGTCCGAGGTTGGCCGGCCTACTACCGGAGCGTGGTTTCCGGCCGGATCTTCACCGGCCTTGACCATCACGTCTGGCACCTCACCTACCGGTGGGCCAGACGTTCGCACCCGAACAAGTCCTCAAATAAGCGTGTCGGGTTCCCGTATCGTGCCGTGGTTGAGTTGATCTTGTTGGTGTGGGTGTCGGGTGTGTTGGTGGGTGGTTTGGGGCGCGGTGATGGCGTGGATCGGCTGGTGTGGCGGTGGTCGTGGTGAGGGTGTGGCGCTGGTTTTCCGGTTGTGGGCAGGTGTGGTCGCCGCCGCGGTTGCCGCGACGGTCGGTTTGCGGATTGCGGGTCCGGGAATCGGGTGCGGGTTAGCCGAAGCGGGTGCGTTCGATGGTGTTGCTGGTGCTGAAGAGTCGGTCGAGGCTGGGTTGGTAGCCGATGAGCCGGATGGTGATGCTGCGGGCGCGGCGGATGACCATGGCTGGGATGAGGATGATGTGGGTGGCGAAGCGGCGGAATTCCCTGCGAATGTAGTCACGCCGGTCGTGGTGGCGGTGCATCATCATGGCGAACCAGGATTTGATGTTCCACGCCAGGGCGGCGATGACCATGTAGGCCCAGTTGGAGACCAGGTCATACAGCGGTACGCGTAGCGCGTTTACGCCGTTTTTGAGCTGTTCGATGATGTTTTCCTGGTCGCAGCGGTCATTGGCGCACGCGACAACCTCGGCCGCGGACAGGTCGGTGCGGGTGGTGATGTAGAAGAAGTAGCGGATCTCGTCGAAGAGGACCTGCTCGCCGCGGGTCTTGCTGATGTTCTTACGCAGCGCGACCACCCGGTAGGGGCGGGCACATTTGCCGGGCTGGTAGTCGAATTCGGCGACGTCTTCGTGGTGCAGGTGCAGGTTGACATACCCGCGTTCTGCCACGATGCGCTGTTTGTGGTTGTCCCGGCGGGCACGGGCGCTCCCGGTGCCGGCCTGATACGGCGCGGGCCGCTCCAGCCGTGTCCATTCCGACTCGGCCAGAGCGTCGGCGCGGGAACGCAGCGCGGTGGTGTTGTCCATACCGAAGACGAAGTCGACCTTCTCGGCCCAGCGGTCGAAGTGCGCGGTCAGCGAGAAGTCGGTGTCCCCGCGCAGACAGACCCGCTCGGCGTGCGGGGCCACCCACCCGATCGCCTTGTCGATCCACGCTGCCGCGCCTTGATGGCTGGGCGCGTTACCGGGCCGGTTGACCAAATACAGCACTCCTTGGTGTTGGCCAGCGACACGATCAACGGGGCGTATCCCCAGATACCCTTGTAGGAGATGTCCATCCCCTGCTTGTACTGTCCGCAGGTGGGCGCGATCGTGCCGTCGGCATCGATGTAGGCCATCGGGCCCAACAACTCACGGCCCCGACCCGACCACAGTTGCCCACGCACGGCGTTGGTCGCCTCCATCAAGGCCACCACGTCGGTCTCGCTGAACCGGCGACAGAAATCACCCGCCGTGGTCGGATCGGGGATCAGATCCGCACCCAGCGCGTTCATGTAGGCGGTGTCGTGCCGCAACCGCTCGATATCTTCCAGGCGGGTGCCGCCGCAGGCCACGTTGTAGGCCAGGTTCAAAACATGATCGGACTCGTGATACGGCAGGTGCACCTTCACCAACTCGAGATCGTCGTTGATCCGATCCACCAGACCCAACCTGACCACCAGCCGGTGCAGCGCGGCGATCCCCCCGAAACAGGTCGCGTCCACGTTCCCGCCCACCTCGTAGGACACCTTCTGCGAGCCGAGCATCGGCGTGGACTGCACGGCCCAGTGCCCAGCCCGCGCGTGACGCGCCGCCACCCGCCGCCGCCGACGTGTCGCGTTCCGCCGACTCTGCACATGCGGTACCTTCCTCACCACAAAGGCCTTTCTTGTCCGGGCTGCGTTGAGGTCGCAAACCCAGACAGGATAAGGCCTTTGCCCTACTCAGAGCCGATCCGACACGACCGACACACCTGCTCAAGGACAAGTCGAGAGGCTGGGTCGCCACCCGGTATTTCGGCAAGTTCAACAAGTCCAGACAGGATCGGTGGGTGTTCGGCGACCGCGACAGTGGCGCCTACCTCACGAAGTTCGCCTGGGCGAAGATCGTCCGGCATTTCCCGGTGCAGGGCGGATCGTCCCCGGACGACCCGCACCTCGCCGGCTACTGGGCCGAACGGCGACGCAAGCGGAAGGCCCCGCCGGTGGATGAGCACACCGCCCGGCTCTTGCGAGCTCAGGGCGGACGTTGTCCGGCCTGCGGGGAACTGCTGCTGCACGCCGACCACGAACCACGTACTCCGCGAGAATGGGAACAGTGGTTCATGACTGTCCGGCGAGTGCTGCGTAAGCAATACATCGTCGAACACGTCGACGGCCAGGATCGGACGTTCTACCGGCTCCCGCACGCGCACCGCCAACGGCGGGTGCTCGCCGAAGCGGCAGTGCACCAGCGATGACGCGAAGGCAGAAGCCCCGTCGCCCATGGGGCTTGCTTGAGCCGTGGTGCCTGGAAAGCGGGCACGCCCGGTTCTGAGGGGAGCGGGCGCAGCAATGCGTCCCGCTTACCCCACGCTTCAACATCCGATCGATCCGGCCGGTGTTGCCGGGCCCCGGCGCGCTCGCGCGTAGTAGAACGCCAGGATTGCGCAAATGAGCAGGGGGACGAGGACCATGCGGTTGAGTCCGGCCCAGCCGAACGCGTCGAGCAGGGCGCCGGCGGAGAACGCGCCGATGGCCGAGCAGGTCATGGTCGTCAGTTCCGCGCCGGCTTGTGCCCTGGTGCGTCCGTGCGTGTCGTACGAGTTGGCAATAAACGTGGTGCCCGATACGTACAGGAAGTTCCAGCCAACGCCGACCGCGAGTAGCGCCACCATGAAGTTAACCTCCGAGGTACCCACGATGTCGATGACGGCGCCCACGGCGGACAGCGCGATACCCGAGCACAACACGGCCATGGCACCCAGCCTGCTGATGATCCAGCCGGAAAAAAACGCTGGCGCGAACATGCCGAGCAGGTGCCATTGCACGATGAGCGCGCCCTGGACGCCCGTGTGGTCGTGTTCGACTGCTGCCAGTGGCGCCGCGGTCATCAGTTCCATCATCACCAGGTAGCCCAGTGCGGTGCCGCCTACGCCGACGAGGAATGCCGGCCGGCGCACGATGTCGGCCAGTCGCCGCGGCGCCGCGGCGGTCATGGCGGGAGTGCGGTCGGGTTCGGGTTGCGCGGTGACGGGTGATTCGCCGCGCCACGTCACAAGGACCAGTGTCGACGCCAGTGCCAGGATGCTCACCAGCAAATAGGATCCGACGTAGGCCGTGGGGAAGACGTCCCTGGCGGCGGCGGCCAGGAGCGGTCCGATGATCGCTGCGATAGTCCCGCCGGCCAGCACGGCGGAGATGGCCCGGCTTCGGTCCTGCGCCCGGACACTGTCGGCCGCCGCATACCGGTAGTAGTTCGCGAACGCCTGGTAGATACCCACGGCAAGGGTACCCACAGCGAACAGCGGGAAGAGGTGCAGCCAGATGGCGACAGCCGACAGCGCGCCGCCGACGGCCGCCGCCGACGCGCCGAGCCGGAACGCGACCCGGTAGCCCCACTTCTTGACGCACCACGACGCCGGCGCGCTCATCACGGCGGCGCCCAGGGTGATCGCGGCGAAAGGGAGCGTCGCCAGCGCAGGCGTCGGGGCGAGTTCGTAGCCGACCAAGCCGGTCAGGGTCAGGTCGACGCTGATGCCGCACTGGAACAGAGCTTGAGCCGCGCTCAGCGGCACCATCCGGAGGACGCGCAGGGGTGGCGCCGACATCGAGGTGTCATCAACGTTGGCCCGATCCAAGAATCACTCCTTCACGCACCGAACAACGAGCTGGGTGATCACAAGTCGCGAAGGCGCAGCACCGCGGCCCTCGAAGTCTCGAGCCTGCTGTCCTGCTTGGCCACGGCCCGCGCCGTGACCTGCGCGACCACGTCGGCGGACGCGAGGTGCGGCTGTCCCGCGGTGTACGGCGGCGCCGGGTCGTACTCCACCGCCAACTGCACGGCCTGGGCCTCCTGCTCGCCGAACAACTCGCCCAGCACCACCAGCGCGAAGTCCATGCCCGCCGTCACGCCGGCACCGGTAATCCGGTTGCGGTCCACGACAACCCGCTGCCGCTGTGGCACCGCGCCGAACAGCGCGAGCTGGTCGTGCGACATCCAGTGCGTGGTCGCCCGGTATCCCCGCAGCAGACCGGCCGCGCCCAGTAGCAGTGCGCCGGTGCACACTGACGTGACGTACCGGGCCGTAGCGGCCTGTCGCCGGACGAACCCCAGCGTTTTCTCATCCGTCATCAACGCGATCTGTCCAACCCCGCCCGGGACGCAGAGCACATCCAGCTCAGGCGTGTCCGCGAAGGATGTCGTCGGGACGATGCGCCACCCGCCGGAGGTGCGCACCGGGGTGATCGTCTTCCCCACCAGGTGCACGTCGACGTGCGACGATCCGGCGAAGATCTCAGCCGGTCCGATGACGTCGAGGGCGTTCACCTCCGGATAGACGAGGAGCCCGACCCGCACCTTCTCGAGTTGTCCACTTGCTGTCATGCTCATTGAGCCTTTCCGGGTAACGGTCGGAGGCTGTGGGTGGTCATGGGTGGGGCCGGAAGTGCGAATCAGGTCGCTCGCGATCACGGTGGCGCCGATCGAGACGCAAACGCTTACGCGGAAAAGGCTCACTATCCCAACGGGCCGACCACGAGCATCGTGGTGAGCACGAAGTCCACGTGCCCGTCGCCACTATGCCTGTCGAAGATGTCGTTCGCGGCGGCGGCGATCTCGTCGTGCCCATCCGTGCCAACGGGCGGGACATAGGAGACCGACCACAGGTTGCCCAGGAACGTGTCCCGATCCCAGCGTACCGTGTTGTCGACCGCGCTCTCCAGCGTCCAGCTTGGGAAGAATGCCTTGGCGCCCTCGCGCAGGTTGGCCCATTTCGCCTTCATCCGCTCGTAGTCGGGCGCGTGTTCGAGCAGCATCGCGCGATAGTCACGCATGAATTCCGTGGCGGTGAACTGCCTCGTGTTCCAGACGATGGCGACAAGGCAGTTCGGGCGGCCAATCCGGCGGAACTCGCGCAACGCCGCCACCGGCTCCAGCCAGTGGAAGGCCTGGGCGACCGCGATGAGATCCAGACCACTGGCGGTGAGTCGGGTGTCCTCGCCGGTGCCCTCGACGACGGTCAATGTCGGCGGTGCGCCGTCCAGGATCTCGCCGCGCATGGCGGGGTTCGGTTCGACGGCCACCGTTGCGTACCCGCTTTCCGCCAGCGCCCTGGACAGGATGCCGGTGCCCGCCGCCACGTCCGCCACATCCGCCGGCGGCGGCACCAAGCGCCGGAGCATGTCCAAAATGGCCTGGGGATATGACGGGCGGTACCTGGCGTAGTAGCTGGCTCGGTCGCTGAACAGTTTCGTGCTGGCGAATTCCTCTGTCGACATGGTTGCTGGTGTGCTCCTAGCTCATATTCACAAGGTCGATCTTCCGCAGGAGTTCCGTGGCCTCCTGCCAGGACAGGTCCGTGAAGAACAGTGGCCGCGGTTCCGTGCCGGACAGTGCGGCCGTGACCAGGGTGTGGCCATCAGGCACCGACATCCTGGGCAGGAAACGCAAGCACCTGCCGTCCCGCGCGACCAGTGCGACCACATGCTGCGGCAGGAAGCTCCCGTGCTGGCTGCCCAGCAGGCTGAGCACCGGAACCTGGGGTTGGTCAGCCTTTTCCATGACCGTGAGCCGAAGCACGCCTGGTGCTTGTCCGTGTGGCCCGGCGTCGCGCCGGGTGATCTGGCTCAGAAGCGCGTATTTGGCCGCCGAGTCCCGTACCGTCATCGCCATCCAGCTGACCGAGTCGGCGAAGGCCGCCCGATCGATCAAGTGGTCGCACACCTCACCAATGGTTTCCGGGTTCACCAGCGCGACGCACAGGTGGCGCACCAGCAAGGCACGATTGGCCGGAGACAGCTTTGCCCACCGTGCCTTCAGCACATTGGGCGGTCGTCGGCCGTGTGGCGCCTCGACGGCGTCCAGTACGTGTGCCCAGTCGATCGCGAACTGCATGAATCGCAGCTCCGACTGAGTCGGTGAAGGCCAGAACGCCCGGTCGATGGCGGCTAACCGCTCGCACAGCCCGTCGGGGTCGTCGAAGGCGTCCTTTGCGATGGTGATCAGGCCACCGTGACCGAGTCGGGTGGCGATCGCCGCGCGTTGTTCGTTGTAGGCTTCGTCGGCTTCCGGCCGGGTGAACAGGGCATCGTAGAAGCGGCGACCGCCGGGCACGATCCGCAGCCTCACCGGCTGGTCGAGCAGTAGTTGGGTGGCCCGTGTCATGGTGGCGAGCCGGGCAATGGCCACAATCTCGGCCAGGTCGGCGTCGCAACCCTCGGTCTTCAGGCCCCCGACCGGTCGTTTCGCCTGGCCCCAGCCGAGTTCGTACACCAGGCCGTCGCCGTGATCCATCGCGGCGACGACGCTGCGCTGTATCGTGGTCGCGTCCACGTAGCCGGCGTTTCCGGCCACCTTGCCGTCCCGGAACAGTTCGGCGACTGCCGCCGCTCTTCGGTACCACAGGTCGTCCACGCGCTCATACACCCGCAGCCCCGCCAGCAGATCGACACCTTGCCGGGCACGCTGGGCCAACCGCACCGCGGAACGCTCGATTCTGGCGCCGACGTCGGACGCCAGCCTGTCCAAATCCGCCGCGGGAATCGTTGTGGTGAACGTGCTCGGACACGGTGGACAGCCAAGACGCGCGACCGTCTCCCACACGACGCTTGAACTATAAGTCAGCAACACAGTCACTGAGAATCTCCAAAGGTGCACGGCCGGTGGAGCTCACGTAGCAAATCGGCTGCTGGTCGACCGCCATGGCCTGAATGAGGGTGGGAATTCCTTCCCGGCCCGCCGAACTGGCCGGCCCGTCGAACAGCACGGGAGTGTCACCACCGCTTTCATGCTGGAGCCGATACGAAAAGGTAATCTTGTTTCCTTTCGACGAATGGGTGATCCCGCCCACGGAGTGCTGAGCCGTGACACCCGTGTACTCCGAGCGGGTTGGTCGAATCTGGATCTCCCCGGATTTTCCGTGGATCGTCATTTTGACGCCGGCCGGATTGATCAGTGACCACACGTCCAGTTCTCGGTCCACAAGTGAGATCGCCACGTAGCGGATAGCGGCCTGCCATGCTTCCGTGCGCAACTCGACATCGCGGGCGACGTCAACCAGTGAACTCGTTCCCGACGGGGCCGAGCGTAGATCAACGAAAACATTCCCGATATACGTCAGGTACTGGCAGGCGGCCTCGTCCTCCCCGCGGACAACCCGTTCAGTCAGTTCGTCGGTCTGATACGACACTGTTGATGCGATGGATCGGAAGGTATATGCGAGTTGGGCGCCCTCCGGCGACATTTCGCCAATGGCCGCCAGACTCGATTTTGGATCGTATGGATCGAAATACCGGCCGTAAGTCGCCGCCATCTGGGCACAATACTCCTCGTAGCGGGATTCCCTCCGCCAGGTGTCGTCCACGCCCAGCGCGGACGACAGGGCGTCCTCGTAGTCGACGATCTTCACCAAGTCGCCGATGCCGAGCTGGTCGGACCAGAACCGCAGGCCGTCCTGATACCACTGCACCCGCGACATGGCTGTTCGACACGCACGACGATACTTCATGCCGTCCGCGAAGATCAAGAATTCGACTTCCTCATCGTATACCCACGATAGCATCGCGGCCAGTTCGTGGCAGCGCAGCAGCGACGCGATCTCGGCGAGGTCGGGATACGGGCCGCGGTTCTTGACCGGAGACACGGGCTTTCGCGAAAAAAGCGGCAAACCGATCCGCAATCGCGCCCTTGACTCCCGCAGGGAGCGCAGATGGCAATGCAGACTCGCGCGGGACCGGAACTGTTCCCGTGGCCTGGTCAGCTGGCGGTCGAAGAATATCTCGGTCGCCAGCTCGGCAGGGCCGAGCTCGCCGGCCTGGTACGTGTCGACGTGGGTGCGGGCGCGTTTCGCGGCGGCGGTCAGCCGGGCCGCAACACGTTCGCTGGAGAAGCGGCGCAGTAACGGGATGAACGTGTCCATCCAGAATTCCGGCGACACACTTTGTGCCGTTCCACGAAACTCCGCCTGCGTGTAGAGATGAGCACCGGGTTTTCCGGCCAGTTCGACGGCCCGATGGCCATCGGAGATCAAATGGAACGAGTTGTCCGCGCGTGCGGCAGCAACGTACTGTTTCCCCATGACCGCCGAGCTCACCTACTTTCACATGTGACCACCATTACTGTGGCCCCGGTCGTTGTTCATTGGCAGGAGTGCCGGTCAGGGTGCGTTTGGCAACGAATTGCCGCACCTATTCCACTTCCGCACGAATGATCTTATGTCAGGCCGGTTGAGCGCCACCAGCATTGCCAGGGGCGACCAGGCCGCGCGTCCGCCGATCGAGCTGCTCCCGGATCCACAGCGAGCCCACGGTAACCTTGGTGAGCAGCTCGAGCGGCGGCCGCCAGATCCCGGCCGCGCAGGATGATGTTGACGTACTGGTCGCCAAGGACCTGCCACCGGACCTGATCGCCGGCGTGGTGGCGTTCTGACGTTCCACGAACGATGATTTCCCGCTAGCAGGGCAGCCGCACTTGATGTTGTCGTGGTGTGCGGGTTTGTCGGCGGAGTCGGGCTCGGTGGTGGTACCAGCCGTGCGCGGGCTTGGTGGCGTCGCCACCACCACCAGATCCAGTGCAGGTGGTGGGTTTCGGGCTGGTGTCGGCGGGTGATCAGGGTGAACAGTCGTTTGATCTCGGCTACGGTGAGCGCGGTCAGGCCGGGGTCGGCGGGTGGCTCGTCATCCGCGGTGGCAGGCAGGACCTGTGTTGGTGTGCGGGTTTTGGCACGGGCGGCGGTGATTGCGCAGACGGCGAGGGCGGCCATAGTCAGCACGATGTGCCGCAAGAGTGCGGTGTGGAGCCGGATCTGGGAGTGATCGAGTCCGAAATGGTCTTTGCTGAACTCAAGATCCTCCTCGACGGGCCATCGCAGACCGGTGATCCGGACCAGGGTCATCATCTGGATCGGCCTGTCTTCGGGGATGTGGCAGTAGTGGTAGGCGAGTTCGCCGGTGGTCAGGTGTTTGCGGATCAGCAGGAAGTGGCGAGGACTGGTGGTGGAGATCCGTGCCCAGGCGTAGACGAGTTCGCCTTTCGAGCCGGCCGCCGAGTAAGTCGGCCACGAGGCGGCCCGCGGATACCGCTTCACCAGGTGATCGGCCCGGATCCTCAGGCCGGACGCCATTTCGGCGCGGAAGGTGCACTCCACCCACAGCATGTACCCCACCTCGTGTTCTTCGAGAAAGGCAAGCAGTCGCCCGGCGCGGCCATACACTTCGTCCCCACCGGCCCCAGGCGGCAGCGTGCCGTCGGCAACCATGTCGGTAAGGATCTCTTGCGCCAGTTGGGTTTGGTGCGAACCTCGACGTCATCAGCGATACCCGGCGCGGCCCGGCGCTCGTCATCGCCGCACTGATCGACCGGCAGGTAGATGCGGGCACCGACAAGAGCATGTCCATCCTGAGTGGCATACGTGCAGTACACGGTGTTCACACCATTGGCGATCCGCCCCGCACAGCCCAGGTACTGCCGCTGCACCCCAGCCGTGGCCGCGCCGGTCTTTTCCTGTTCGGACTCATCCAGCGCCACCACCAGCCGCGTTCCCGCGCCAAGGTGCTCGGCCACGAAACCGCGGATCATCGCCATCGCGGCCTCGTGATCCCAGACCGCGTGGTCGAGCAGCCGCTGTGTGCGATCCGGCGTGGCATCCCCGGCATGCTCGGCGATCGAACAGCCATCCTGGCGTGGGAGATCACTCATCAACGCCGCCACATACTTTCCCGCTTGCGCAAACGGCTCGGCCCGCGCAAAACACGGCGCCGACCGCTCATGCGGCATGGCCAGATTCGACACCGCCAGCTCCCCCCTCTACCATGGCGGCCGCAGCCGCCTCGTGATTTTCTTGACTCACAACCTGATCATCGCGAAACGGCGGCCTCCGTGATCAACAGGGTCCGCCAACCCTCACCGGCCACAACAGTCAAGTGCGGCTGCCCTACTTGTCCTCAAGTAACCGTATCGGCGCTTATTTGAGGACTAGTTGAGTTATGCTGTTGTTTACGCCGACCCGCGTCCGCGGCAGTGGGCGAGGCGGAGCCGGCACTTTGCCGACATCGCGGGCGACCATCTCGGCCACCGCAGCGTGACCGGAAAACCCGTGCAGATCGCGCCAGACGAGCGACATGCGTCCCTGGCCGAGTTCGACCCGAATTTCTGACCTCCCAATACACGGAGGGTTATTCGTGTGCCCAGCAGGCAGGAGGTTGACCGTGTGGTGGCCATCTAGCCCGAGTTTCCGGCTTTGGCCGCCCGCATTCGACATTACCGCAGATCAGCGGCCACTTTTCATGATCGTGAGTGTATTACCCACCGCCGCCATCCGTCGCCATCGCGTACCCGCAGGTTATCGGTTCGAGTTGTCCGCGATCTGGTGGCACGAGGCAGGGCTGGGGCAAGGTCGGTTTTCGGTTCCGTGACCTGTTGAGATGTGTTGTGACACACCGTTGTTTCGGTGTTGTGGGGTGGGCACGGCAGGGCGGTTGATCATGGGGGTTGCCTACGCCTGAATGACCTGGAGCCTT
>NZ_DATELF010000090.1:0-33085 GCF_035276945.1 Amycolatopsis sp.
CCAACCGCCCGCTCAAACGCACCGCGAACGGGATGTTGTACGTCGCCGACGGCCCCTCCAAACGATGGAAAAACCACAAACGCGACTGCGCGAACGACAACCGCAACCGCTCCGGCCACAATCGCCGACACAACGCCGGCCTTGGCTGCCGCGCGCTGAGTATCAGCTCGGCGAGCTCACCCACGGTCGGATTCTCGAACAGGTCGCGCATGTCGATTTCCACGGCGAACACCTGGCGCACCCTGGACACGAGGCGAACGGCGAGCAGCGAATGACCGCCGAGATCGAAGAAATGGGCGCCCATGCCGACGCTGTCCGGTGGAATACGGAGAACCCTGGCGAACAGGCCGCGGAGAATCTCCTCGGCCTTACTCGCCCGGACGCCGGCGGGTTCGGGGGCGGGTCGCAAAGGAGCGGGCAGCGCGTCCCGGTCGAGTTTGCCGCTCACCGTCAACGGCAGCGATTCGAGCACCATGATCACATGGGGGACCATGAACTCCGGCAGCGTCGTTCTGACGAATTCGCGTAACTCGGCGCCCAGTTCACCCTTCACGCCGTCTGGTCCAGCCACCACGTAGGCGACCAGATTCCGTTCGCCCGACAGATCCTTGGGGGCGAGGACCACGGCCTGCGTCACCGCCGGATGCCGCAGCAGCACGGCGGCCACCTCACCCGGCTCGATGCGGAAACCGCGCACCTTCACCTGGTCGTCCGCGCGACCGAGGAATTCGAACCGTCCGTCGATCCGCCGCCGCACCACATCCCCGGTGCGGTACATGCGCGATCCCGCTGGCCCGAACGGATCGGCGACGAAACGGTTCGCGGTCAGCCCGGGGTGCCGCCAATATCCGCGGGCCAGCCCGGCGCCCGCCACGTACAGTTCGCCGGTGATTCCCGGCCGGACCTGCCGCAGTTGCTCATCGAGCACGTAGCCGCGAATATCGGGCAGGACCGCGCCGATCATGCTGGCCGCCCCGGCGACCGACTCGCCCGGACGTACCTCGGTATAGGTGACGAACACCGAAGCTTCGGTCGGTCCATACATGTTGACCAGCTTCGGCGTGCCGGGATGGCGTTGCCACCACGCGTCGACGTGCTCCTGGCGCAGCGACTCGCCGCCGAGCAGGATCAGTCGCAGCGCCATGCCCCGCGCCACCTGCGCGTTGTCCCGGTCGGCGTCGACCAGCACGCCGAACGCCGATGGTGTCTGACACAGTACGGTGACCCCTTGCTCGGCGACCATCCGCAGCAACTCGACCGGTGATCTCCACAGTTGGTTGGGCACAATCACCAGCCGACCGCCGTGTAGCAGCGCGCCCCAGATCTCCAGTATCGAGAAGTCGAACGCGTACGAATGGAACAACGCCCACACGTCGTCCTGGCCGATACCGAGATCCGCCGCGGTCACCTGGAACAGACGCAGCAGGTTGTGCTGACCGATGACGACACCTTTCGGCGTGCCGGTGGAACCCGAGGTGTAGATGACGTAGGCAGGATGGGCCGGCGTGAGCGGGGCGATCCGGTCGGGGTCCGCGGGCGTGGTCGCCGGACAATCGGCGAGCGCGTGAACCGTGGCCGGATTGTCCAGGAGTATCACCGGGATATCGGCGGGCGGCAACGTGTCAGCGGTTTCCCGCACGGCCAGCAGCGTGACCGGCGCCGCGTCGGCGAGCATGAACGCGATCCGGTCGGTCGGGTAGTCCGGATCGATCGGCAGGTAGGCCGCGCCCGACTTGAGCACCGCGAGAATCGCCACGATCATCTCGACCGAGCGGGGCAGCACCAGCGCGACGATGTGCTCCGGCCCGGCGCCATAAGTGATCAACAGCCGCGCCAACCGGTTGGCCGTTTCGTCCAGCTCACCGTAGGTCAGGCTGGTGCCGGCACCGGTCACCGCGACCATGTCCCGGCGCAGCGCGACCCGGTGGGCGAAGGCATCGGGCAGGGTGACCGGCAAGCCGTTTCGCGGGCCAAGGGGCGATACCTCCGGCCGGTCCGCCGCGGGCAGTTCGATCTCCCCGATCCGCCGACTCGACTCGGCGGACCCGAACGCCGCAAGCGTGGCAAGGAAAAGTCGCTGCTGGTCGGCCAGCTCCGCGACCTGGTACCGGTCCGGATTCGCGTCGAGGTCGATGCGCATGCCCGCGTCATCGGAGCGGTGCACCACCACCATCAGGTCGTCGACCGGCCGTGCGGACAGCACGTGCGTCACGGCCCGGTGCCCGTCGAAGACCTGGCTGTAGCCGAACGGCATGATGTTGATCACTGGACCGGTCAGGCTTGTCCGGCCGCCGCCCGGTTCGAGGTCGCGGGCCAGTTCCTCACCCCGGTAGCGCTGGTGGCGCAGCGCGTCGTCGATCCGGTGCGCCGCCTGCCGGACGAGATCACCGATACACGTGTCCCGGTGCACGGACAGGCGCAGTGGCACCACGTTGGCGACATTGCCGGGAATGCTGAGCAGTTCGAGGTCGGTGCGGCCGGTGACCGGCAGGTTCAGCACCACATCCGTCGCGCCGGTGTCCCGGTGCAGGCAGGCGGCCAGGGCGGCCACCAGCACAGCGGACGTGCCGCCGCCCAGTTCCCGCCCCCGCTCCGCCAGCCGTTCGGTGTCATCCGGCGAGAGCACCGCGCCGCGGTGCAGCGGGGTTACCGGCATGGCGATTGCGGGCCGGGCAGGCTGGATCCCCGCGGGCCGGCCGGCGAAGCGGGTCGTCCAGTAGGTGCGGTCGGCGGCGAACTCCGGTGATCCGCGATAGTCCTCGTCCCGGACCAGCATCAGGTGCAGGGAACCGAAACCCGCCGGGGCACCTGCCGTTTTCCCTTGCCGCAGCGCGCGATACAGCTCGTGCACCCGGCGGCACACCAGACCCGCACCGACCGCGTCAATCACGATGTGGTGGTAACTCTGGAACCACAGGAACCGGTCCTCGGCCAACCGGAAGATGGCGTAGTCGAACAGCCGCCCGTCGGCCAGTTCCATCGGCCGGGACAACTTGGCCCGCATCCGCGCTTCGGCCCTGGCCAGCGGATCAGAGGCGTCGCTGAGATCGAGCACCGGCAACGGCCAGTCGGCACTCGGTTGCGGCTGCTGCCATGGCCCATCCTCGTCCATGCCGAACCGCACATGCAGCGGCTCGGCCTCGGCGACCGCCTGCCGCACCGCCGCAACGAGCATGTCAGGGTCGATCCTGCCGTGGATGTCCAGATACTGCCCGAAGCAGAATATCGCGCTGTGCGGAGCCAGTTGCTGGGCCAACCAGATTTCACGCTGCGCGGCCGAAAGTGGCAACCGCACCGTGGTCAACGAGGTCATTTTCCCATCCATCAGAATCAGCGACGAATGACTCCACCCAGCCAGCGGTGACCGGATCTAGGTGCGCCCGTGCAGTTGACGCAGGAATTCGTAGTTGGTCGGCAGCGACGCGACCAGTTCCCGTTGTTGTGACTTGATCGTGGCGAACAGTGACTCAGCCACCTGGATCGAATCCGTTTTGTGTGCGATGGCCGGCAAAGGCCGATCCGGCAGCAGGCCCATTCCGGTGAATATACAGTAGTAGCTGCCGTTGGTCCAGAAGTTGCGGAACTCCGCATCGAAGTTCTGGTAGTAGGACGACTCGCCGACCGTCGGCGGGTTGATCGGCATCCCAGCCTTGTACATCGCCACTTTTTCGATGATGTTGTCCGCCAGCTCTAGTTCCTTGTTACGCTTCCAGAACGGCGTGTCCACACGGGGTGAAAAGTAGAAATGAGCCTGGAGAAAGTCCCGGGTGTCGTCGAACATGGTCTCGATCTCGCGGTTGAACCCGTCGACGAACACCGGGTGGAACGATCGGTCG
The DNA here is from genome assembly GCF_035276945.1 of Amycolatopsis sp. Taxonomy (GTDB): domain Bacteria; phylum Actinomycetota; class Actinomycetes; order Mycobacteriales; family Pseudonocardiaceae; genus Amycolatopsis_E. The sequence continues at coordinate 3,837 of NZ_DATELF010000090.1, forward strand.
GGGAAGTGTTTGACCAACTGGTAGATCGCGCCGTAGATGAAATAGATACCGGTCGACTCAAGTGGTTCGAGAAAGCAGGACGACAGGCCGATGGAAACGCAGTTCTTCACCCAGGCACGCTCGTTACGGCCCACCCGGAACCGGATGTGATTGAGCGGTGTTTCCTCACCGATTCCCCACAGTGCGCGGAATTCCTCCGTCGCCTCGTCCTGGTCGGCGAACTGGCCGGAATACACGTATCCGGTACCGAACCGGTTCAGCATGGGAATGCGCCAGGTCCAGCCGGATTTCATCGCGATGGACGAGGTGTAGGGCTCGACACCGTGCTTGGCGTCGTCGTGCGGCACGGCGGTGGCCACCGCGCTGTCGCACAGCAGGTGATCGCTCATGTCCACGAACGGCTCGCCGAGAACTTTGTTGATCAGCAGGCCGCGGAATCCGGAGCAGTCGACGAACAGATCACCCTCGATCGTGTCGCCGCTGGCAACCCGCAGTCCGGTGATGAATCCGTCCTCACCCAGGACGGCCTCGGTCATCTCGTCCCGGACATGGACCACGCCTTGCTTTTCCGTGGCGAATCCGCAGAGGAAGGAAGCCAGTAGTTGCGCGTCGAAGTGCCAGGCGTAGTAGGTGGCCGGCCGGCCGTCGGCATGGCGGGGCGCCAGTTTGGCGTCCATGATCGCCGGCTCCTTGAAACACGCGTAGTCGAACTGCTCGTCGGTCTGCCCGGCGGCCAGTTTGTAGGCCCAGTAGTGGGAGAGCGGAATCTGGTCCTGGGCCGGCAGCAGGCCGAACGGGTGGTAGAAATGGTCGGGTCGGCCATGCCAGTCACGGGCCTGCGCGACACCCTCACCAGGAGTGCGCCAGTTGATGAACTTGACGGCGGTCTTGAAGCTGGCGTTGCATCCGCGCATCCATTCGTCCTCGGCGATCCCGAGGTAGTCGAAGAACGCGCGTTGCAGATTGGGCACGCTGGCCTCGCCGACGCCGATCCGCGGAATACCGGGGGCCTCGATGACGGTGACGCGCACCGTCCCCCGTAGTGCCTTGCCGAGGTATGCTGCGGTCATCCACCCAGCCGTGCCACCGCCGAGGATGACCACACTCCTGATGCGTCTGTCCACGACTCTCCCTCGTCCTGGGTCAGAAAACTGCGGGCGGCAGCGGAGGTGTGCTGCGGTTCAACGCAACTTCCCGTGGGCGCTGTAGCGGCCCAGCGCGACCTTCTCGGCCACGCATTCGATCTGGTTGGGCCGTTCGATCTCCGGAAGTTGCTCGCAGTGGGCGCGTACCGCGTGCTCGCTGGCGCCGCCTATCACCGTCACGGCAAGCCGTTCCAGGCCGTTCGGGTCGCGCACCACCCGCACCTGCGCGTCCGCCACACCGTCCAAGCGCAGCAAGTGCCGCTCGATCGCCCGCGGATAGATGGTGATCCCGAACAGCTTTTCGCCGTTGTCGATCCGGCCGTCCAGATACAGGTGACCTGCTTCGTCGAAATGGCCGTAATCGGTACTGGCCATGAACTTCCCAACCGGCCAGGCGCCCTCTCCGGGCTGCCAGATGTACTCGGCACAATCCGGGCCCGTCGCGGCGACCGCGCCGATGCCACGCTCATCGGGTTCATGCAGCCACACCGCCTTGCCCACGATCGGCCGGCCGACGTGCGCGTCGCCAACCGGATCCCGGTCGACGGAGATGGCTCCGGCTTCCGCGGCACCGTACAAGTTGATCAGTGACACATTCTCGAACCGGCGGCGAATCGTGTCGATGCGGTGCGCGCCCAGATGCCCGGCGCCGAGGAAGAACGCCGCTTTCGACATGTCCACCCGCTCGCCGCCAAGCGCGGCGGCCGCGGCGAGGGCCGGCACGGCAAGCACGGTCAGGTTTGTCCGCTTCGCCAGGTCAGCGACCGTCCGCCAGTCGTGCGGCTGGAAAACCACCAGATCACGGCACATGTACAGGCTCTGTAACACCACCATCGCGAACGCCGCGGAGAACTGCAACGGCAGGCAGGTGGACAGCAGCGGCGGGGCGCCGTCGGCGAACGTCGGCTGGTACATGGCGCGCTCGTAATGCAGCGCGATCAGTTCCAACTGATCGGCGTAGGCCACCGCCACCTTCGCCCCGGCACCGGAGGTGCCCGAGGTGCACACACCCCACAGCGGACGTTCCAGAAGTCCGGTGAAGGGCGTCGGCACCTGGTACAAGCCGTTCGCCAGCCGGCGATGCTCGATGCCGAGCGCGTTCACCTTCGCCCATACCAGGAAGGTGTCCGCGACGCCGGCCACCGCGAACAGCGAGACGAGCGCATCGAGTCCGGCGGACGGATCGACGACGTACGCGTGTTGCTCGTCTACCAGCGCTGCCCGCTCGCGACCCGACGCCGATAGTTCTCGCCAGCTGGCAAACTGTCCGCCCCAGTGCACTCCTGGCTCGCCGCGTAGACCGTCGCGGCCCTCCCTCAGGAAGCGGACGAATGCCGGTCGGCCCACTGGACCCACCCTTCGATCGTGCGCGGGCGGTCGTTCAGCTCTACCGTGTCCACGTCGAAGCCCCGATCGCCGAGATAGGACATCACGACCACGGCCTGCAGCGAGTCGAGTTCCCGGGCCTGATCGACGCCGTCAAGGGCGCCGACCAGCTCATCGTACAGTTGTTCGTTTCTGAGCTCTGCTGCCATCAGGACCCCACCTCGGCGACCAACGGATTTTCCTTCGGGTATTCGAAAAAGCCCATGTCTCGGCCGCCGTCGCGGACCCGCAGCAGCGTCTCGCGTGGCCGGCGCAGATCGCCCGCGATGAACTGCGAGCTTTCCTCGTCGTTGAGCGGCGCCCCGTCCCGCTGGTACGGCGCCACGTCCGGGCTGCCCGGGCTCACCACCCCGCACAGGCCGACCGAGCGGTCCTGGAACTGCTCGTTCTCCCTTGAGGACAGCACGAGCCGCTGATCGGGGCAGGAGTAGGCGAACGCGGCCATCATGCGCAGGTACTCGTCGTCATCGAGCCAGGTGTTGTTGTGCGCACTGGACGCCGGCCGCATCCGGGGCAGGGAGACATCTACGATGGCTCCCCGCCGCCGCAGGTGGGTCACGTGCGCGATCAGCCGGACGAGCTCGGATTCGACGTTGTCGTGCAGGCCTACGAGCACACCCGCGTTGAGGTGCCGGAACCCGTTGTCGATCCATCGGTCGAAGGTCGACAGCCGTCGCGCGTAGTCGGCCTTGGGCACATCGCTGGACTCCTCACCCATGAACCTGCGGTAGGAATCGTGGTCATAGGTCTCCTGGAACACCGCGATACCAACGGGTTCGTCCCGGCCGACCCATTCGCCGAGTACCTCGATCTCGTCGGACTCCATACTGCCGATGTTGGAATGGACCCGCTGGAATCCCATGTCCAGGGCCTGCCTGATGGCCCAGCCGATCCGAAACGCCGTGCTCAGCCGAGCATACTTGTCCTGGTACTCTCCGGTGAGGAAGATGACGCCCCGGACATACTCGTGGTAATAGAGGATCTCCAGCTGTTCTTCGAGTTCCTTCTTGCCGGCGTATTTTCGGATCAGCCGCGGGTTGCCCTTGCGCATTCCGCACATCTTGCATTCGGAGTCGCAGTGGTTGGTCGTGTACAGCGGCACGAAGGCGTTGATCTGCGGCCTCCTGGTCGCCAGCCGGCGCTCGGCCGCCGCGACCAGTTCCTCGTTCGTCACGCTCCGGTCCCGCCAGAGCGCGGCGGCAAGAGCGGCCCTGCTGATCGGGGGTTCCTGATCGGGCGGCAGATCGAGCAGGTCGCGAGCGCGCGCGGACGCCACCTCGGCTGAGATCGAGGCCGGTTCAGGTAGCCGGAACCGGTTCACTTCAATGTCGAGTAAATCTGTACGCACTTTTCCTCCACGGGTCATGGCGGCACACAGGCGGCTTCGCGTTGCTCACCGATTCCATCGGTCACATGCCTGTCGGTACATTTCGACGAGCGCCGGGCTGGCCACGGAACTGGATTCGTACCGGTCGCCGTAGCGTTGCTGGTAGGCCGAGAACCAGTGCGGGTCCGAATTCAGGAACAACACGTCATGGAAGGCCATCCTGCGCAGACCCAACATCGGCACCGGCGCGCGCGAGATGAGGAAGTCCGGATTATGGACCGCGGTTTCCTGGCAGTGCGGATGGAACTGGCCGAGGATGAAGCCGCGCTGGACAAGGTCCGCCTTCGTGTTGCGATGCGCCTCGTCCAGCAGGGTCAGCTTCTCGTCCGGGATGCCGGTCAGCACCCATACCAAGGCACGCAACGAGTCACCATGACCTGGCCAGCGAACGGATTCGAATCCGTCGGCCATGTCGTGCACGATCGCCACCATGCCGTCGACATCGATGTCGGCGGCCACCGGCCGTTCCATCGACGCAACCGAGCCGGCCTTGATCGCCGGCGCGACGAACGGGCATATCGCGCCGTCCCTGCCGAGTAATTCGTGAGGCTTACATAGGTATTCGACAAACCATCTGCGCGCTGTCTCAACGGCACATGAGGGGAGTTCCGGCTGCGCGACGAGCATCGTGTTGCCCCCGATAACGGTTCGTTGAATGAGCGGTGGCCGAGTGGTGGTCGTGAAGCTTGTCGTTCGGAAGCCTTGGCGTGTGCGAACCTCGATCTTGTTGGATCGACTTGTCTCTGTCGTCTGAGTGGCCGGCAAGGTCGCTTGCAGCGTATCGAGATCTCAATCGGTGATATTGACCCAAATGGACGAATTTTCCTTACTTGGCAGGGGTCGGAAAATTGATCGCGATTGTGCCATGAATGATCCGGTGACTCCATCCGCAGTTTGCGGATTTTTGGGTCCTCGAAGTTGGCCGGTGAAGGTGGGCACGGGTGGTTGTGCGGTGGGCGTAATCAGGAGTTCTTCGGGTGACAGGCCCATTCGGGTCAGGAACAGCCGTGCGGCATCCAGTTCGACCGAGGCCGCGGCCGGCCCAGCTTTCCGGGTTGCCCTGCGAGATCACCGTCCAGCGATTGCGCGTGGTGCTGCGCGAGCAGGTTGTCGGGCGCGGCGGGCGGGTGCACGACGAGTAGGTCACGCTGTGGGTTCTCAGAACTCCTAACACAATGAGTGGATCTTGGTGCGACACGAAAGTCGCGTATCGCGGGTGAACTCGCAGGTTGGATGCCGGTTATTCCGGATGTGTAGTTCCTGGTCGGTGTTCGCAGACCAGTCCCCGCCCTGACGTGCGCCCGCGGTCCTGCGTTCAGGCATTGTGCGAACCACTTCCGTCGAGGTCGTTGCGGCTGGTTGGGCGGATGCAGGCGGCATCGTTCCGCGCTTTCAGCGCATGCGCTACCAACGCGGCGGACAGTGCGGTGAGGCCGCGCAGACTGGTCGGGCAGTGCCCGGTCAACTGCTCGATGCGCCGTAGCCGGTAGTCGATCGTGCTGCGGTGGATGATCAGGTCCTTGGCGGCACGTGCCCGGTTGCCGTCTGCGGCGACCAGCGCCTCAAGAGTCTGGCGCAGGATCCGGTTGGCGATCACCGGTTGGATCACGGCGGTCAGTTCGGCGGCCACGGACGGGGTGCTTGCCGCCGCGAACTCCACCATCACGTCGGAAGGCGTGCACAGTCCGGTCCGTTGTAGCGCGACGGCCGCGGTCAGGATGTTCTCGACCAGTTCGCGTCCGGCAGGCAGATCACACACCGGCCGATGGATCATCGCCAGCCAGCTCCGCTTGCCCAGTTCGGCGACCACCCGCTGGCACTTGGCGTGTGCTTCCGTTGCGGTTGCGGCGGGGACCAGCACCTGCCCGCCGCCGTCGGTCAACCGGCACAGCGTGTGGTTTCCGGTGCGCCGGAGGAACACCTGCTCCAGCTCTGCGGCGGTCACCGCGGGCGCCGCGACGCACACCATCGCATACGCGCCAGCCACCGCGCGGCATGTGGGCAGGGAAACGTCCGGCCGGCCGGACAGCAGGGCGTCGGCGATCTCGCGATTGGTCATCGGCCGGTCCGGCTGGGCGATTTGCCCGGCCCGGCAGCCGGCGTGCGGCTCCACCGTCGTCTCCGCGCCGAGCGCGTTCAGTTGCCGGGTCACCGCGTGCCGCACGGCCGGGTCGCCGACAGCGTGCCCAGCGGCGTCTGGTGCCGTAGCGGGGCGGTCATCTGGACAAGCACGTCCATCGCCGCCTGCTGGCGTGCCGCCGCCAAGCCGAGGCGCCGGGCCCGGCCTCCCGCGCGAACGGCTCGGTCGTTCGTGCCGCGGCGCGCGTCGCGACAGGTCCGCGGAAACTCGCTGGTCTCGCCGGGCCGTTCGGAGGTGCTGGTCATCGGCTCCGACGGCCACGATGGGACCGGCATTCCACCATGGCTGAGTGGCCTGGACATCGTGCCTCCAATCGATCGTTCTTGGCCGCACCAAGAAAACCGGCCGACTGTCCAAACGGCATCACTGATTCCTCAGGGTTCGCTCGGTCTTTGTCGGCGTTCTTGTGAAGATTGGGTGGCCTCGACAGCGCGCCGTGATGAACAGATCGTGGTGCCCGGTCCCCGGCGGGTGGACCGGCTACGACCGCAGGGCCGCCGCGCCGCCGCGGATGATCCCGGCGACGGCGCTCCGGCGCCCGGCACGTCGCGGCCCGGCCGGTCCACCAGTTCCGTGCCAACCTCCCAGAGCCGGGCTCGGTACCAGCGCAGCCAGCCCACCCGCAGGCCCTGGCCGATCAGGCCGATCAGCAGTGACAGCAGGGCACCCGCCGCAGCCGGCGCGTGTGCGGCAGGGAGGTGCGGCAGGGAGGTACAGCCCGATCTACGCCATCGGGACGGCGTCGTGCCGCACGGCGAGCACGACCAGACCATTGGCCATCCGTCGTTCGGTCCAGTCGGGCGGCCGGGGTATCGGGACACCTTCCCGATGGTAGGATCACGCCTTTCCCCAATCCGCCTTCCGGGCGGATTTTGGTAGATTCTCGGACTTCCCTCTCGATGGCAGGCGTTGTTTACTGAAGATGGCGATATCACGCGGTCCACCTGTTCAAACTTCGGAGATTGCGCGCATATCAGGATCGCATATCGGTATCCGCTGATGCGAGCGACCGACTGCTCACATCTTTTCCACTTGTTCTCATCGATCAACGAAAGAACGGAGCTCTATCGGTGAACAGAATCGAAACCGTCCTCGCGGAGCGGGTGGAACCGCTGGAGCGGCTTCAGACCGCGGGCGGCGTCGCGCCGATCGCCTGCTGCCCCGCTGCTTGGGCGGCCGCTGCGGGGGTGGCCGCCCTTGCCGGCTTAGGGGTTGGCTATGCGCAATGCGCGAACCACGGCTGCATGCACGGCACGGAGAACCTGCTCGAGGTGGATGGAACCCACACGTTGCCCGTTGGTGACCTGCTGCAGTTGCGCCGCGACGCCATCGGCGGCTGAGCGGTCATCGGCCGGGGCGGCGCCACAACGGTGTGGCGTGACCCCGGCGGAGTCCCCCGAAAACGTCAGTATTCGAATGTGGAAAGTGGACAGGTGGAACATATTTCGGCGCACGTTGTCCCGCCCATCGACCGGACGCTGCGGGAAACCGAGATCATCACGGCGGCCGGCATTTTCATCAGTTCCCTCGAGTACCTGTGCCAGTCTCGGCACTTGGAGGAGTCCGGTCTGCTCAGCTGGCAGGTCGGCCGGACGAAGTACCGGTGGGCGTCCAGGAAGGGGGCCGATCTGATCGACCCGCTGGTCACCACGCCGGGAATCAACATCGTGCTCGGACTGCGGCTGGCCGCGGCCACCGCGGTGCTCGCACCGGGTGCCGCACGGGAGCTCAAGGCCCTCGCGATGGGCTATCTCGCGTTGACCAACCTGGTGCTACACCTGCGCAACAGCCACGGCTCGGACGGTTCGGATCACATGAACGTGATCGTCTGCACCGCGCTGGCCGCCAGCAAGTTGTTCGGCGACGACGAGCGAGCCAAGAAGGTGTGCACGGCCTTCATCGCGGCTCAGTCCTGCCTGTCCTACGTCGCCGCGGGCGCCGCGAAGCTGATCTCGCCCTTCTGGCGGGACGGTACCGCGATGGCCGGCATCTTCCGCACCCGTACCTATGGCCAGAAACACATCAGCAAACTGTTCAACAAGCACCCGCTGCTGGCCAGGACCGGCGGCTGGGCGGTGGTGATCGGCGAGTTGCTGTTCCCCGTCACGCTCGTCGCACCGAAGCGATTGGCCCAGGCCCTGCTGGCCACCGGTTTCTCGTTCCACCTCGGCAACGCGGCGCTGATGGGGCTCAACCGGTTCCTTTGGTCATTCGGCGCCACCTATCCCAGCGTGGCCTTCCACTCCAGGAGCCTGGCGTCCAGGAAGAGCGCCGCGTGAACGGGCAGGGGGTGCGTGCGTCGGCAGGTCGGCCGCCGAGCGGGGCCCTACTACGGCTACTTCCGGCGTGGGCGGGCGCCATGAGGTGGCAGGCCGTGAGTCTCAGCCTCGCCACCCTCGGCGGTGTGGCCGCCGCTCTGAGTGTCCGGGCCGGCTGTCAGGCGATCGCCACGCGCCGGGAGGACGCCGCCCTGCCGGGCCGCGGCGAACTGATCGACATCGGCGGCCGGCGGTTGCACGTACTGCGGGACGGTGACCAGCCCTCCGGCCCGACGGTGGTGTTCCTCAGTGGCATGGCGGCGCCGCTGGAGTTCTGGGCGTGGATTCAGCCCGAGGTGGCCGCGACAGCAAGGACGATCTCCTACGACCGGGCGGGTATCGGCCGGAGCGACGCGGTGCGCGGCGTGCGCACCGCGCGGCTGGCCACCGAGGACCTGACCGCGTTGCTGACCGCACTCGACGATCCCGGCCCCTACGTGCTGGTCGGACATTCCTACGGCGGCCTGCTGGCCCGGCATTTCGCGCACACCAGTCCCGGTCGGGTGGCCGGGATGGTGCTCGTCGACGCCTCGCACCCGGACCAACTGCGCCGGTCGGCCATGCAGCGGCTGGGTCTGCCCGCCACCCGGTCGCTGATGCGCGGCAACGAAGTGGCCGCCAGGTTCGGGCTCGAACGGCTGCTGGCCGGTCAGGAGTGGGGCCGGGAATGGGCCGGCCTGCCCGAGTGGGCGCGGGAGGTGGTCGGGGCGCGGATGCGCCGCGCGGCCACCTGGCGGGCGGGCAACGCCGAACTGCGCGGCTGGGTGAACCACGTGAACGACGAAGTGCGGGACACCGGCCGGCCACTGGACTGCCCGTTGGTGGTGCTGACCGCGGGCGAGACCGAGCAGGCGGACCCGGTGCACCGGGTGCTGCAGCGTGAGCTGGCCGGGCTGTCCCGCACGGGAACACAGTCCACAGTGGACAAGGCAGGTCATATGAGCCTGCTGGCCGACAACCGGCATGCCACCGAGGTGGTCAAGGCCGTGCTGCGGGTGCTCGGCGCGGTCACCGCGGCCGGGCGGGATTCACGGGAAGTTCGCCTGGAAGCCGGAGCGTGAGATGGTGCGACATACTGTTGCCAGAGTCGGCCGATACGCCCTGACTGGGCTGTTCGGGTCGTGGTTTTTCATCACGCTGCTCTCCCAGGACCCGCGACGGAAGTTCGAAAAGCTCCGCAAGTTCGATCCGTCCGGCGTGTTCATCGCGGACTGGCGATTTTTCGCGCCCAGGCCGGGCATGCACGACTACCACGTGCTGGTGCGGGATCAGCTGGTGGACGGCAAGCACACCGACTGGACGGAGATCTGCCCGGCCGAGGCCCGCAGGTGGCACCACGCCCTGTGGTACATCAACCGGCGAGTGGAAAAGGTGGTGGCCGACTCGGTGTCCGGCCTGATGGACTTCGGCAGGCTCGCGCGCAAGAAGGAAGACATCCAGCTCAGCGGCTCCTACCTCACCCTACTGAACTATGTGACGTCGAGCGTTCCACACCACAAGGACGCGGACCGCACCCAGTTCCTGGTCGCCGCCTCCGATGGATACGACGAACAGGAGGAACCCACGATACTGTTCATGTCCAATGCCCATCCGCTCACGTGAGCCATCGAGGAAGCAGGCTGAACCACTGTCGCCGCCCGAAGTCACGGGGTTCGCCCTGGGGGAGCTCCGGTAAGGAATCGTTGAGGCCCCTCGGCCACCACCGTGCCGGCCGACGGAGCCGTTCGAATTGTCGGTCCTGTCGCCGTTCATTTTTCCGTATTCCGAATCAGTCGGCCGGTCGTCGGTTGCTCACCGGCAAGATATCAACAAAATTGCTGATGCTTTCTCGCGACGAATAGGATAGATTTGACTGTGGATCCGATCGGGTCCACGAATCGAATGGAGTTCCTCATGAATCGAATCGAACTGGCGGCCGTGTCCGATGCGGAGATGGTAACTCCGCTAGCGATGAGCGAGCCGACGACGCCGGTGCTGTGCACGCCCACGGCCGCGGCCGCAGATGCCTTGATCACCGCCATGGCCGCCGCGTTCGGCATCGCCTACTACGCGGCGAGGGCGGGAGGCTACATGGAACGGTCGGACTTCGACGTGCCGGCCGGAAAGCACGGTCTGCGGGAGATGTCCGCCAGCAAGCTGATCGGGTTCCGCAGGGAACTGAGCGCCTGCTGAACCTCGACGCGGCGGCCGGTATCGGCGGCCGCGAAGTGACGGCGCAGCCGGTATCAGACGGTAGGTATTTTTCGAGCGAAAGGAGATTCGGTGAATCGGATTGAACTCGCGGCTTCGGCCGCGACGAACGCCACCACGGTGGCCCCGCTGGCCACCGGCGGACAGGCCATGCCGGTGCTGTGCACCCCCGCGGCGGTCAAAATCGTTGCCGCGGCATTCGGCGTTGGCTACCTCGCCGCGAAGGCGTTCGGCCCCGTCGACGAACCGGACTTCGAGGCGCCGGACGGGGAGCACGGCCTGGCGGCGATGTCCGTGGGCGAACTGATCGGTTTCCGGCGGGGGTTGAGCGGCCACTGACCCCCGGCCGGATGGGCCGCGTCTTCGACAGCAAAGACGCGCCGCGTGGATGCGGCCCATTACTGGCTCGTCTACCATGGGTTTGAGTGGTTTTCATAACCCGGTGGGCGCACGCCGGGCGCCGTCTCTTTTTCTGGCGCGGAAAGAGCCTGAAACGATATGGGCCGGACGGGGTGCGCCCACCGGCGGCGTGCTGACCAGAAGACCGCCGTGGCGGATCCGCCACCGACACCACCCGGAGGTGCCAAGCTTCATAGCGCGGGCCGGTCGCCGACCCCGCCTCCTGCTACCATATCCAACCCGGATGTCGAACGGATGAATACCGGTCTTCCATCGTGGAAAATCTTTGCCGCCGAAGCGTGAGCCCAAATCCACAGCCAACCTCTTCACCGCCCGGAAATACATGGCAAGCGGCGTTTCAAGAAATCTGTTCCGCCGTCCTTGAAAAACCGCAAAACCGCCAACGCGATGACCTGAAAAAATGCGATTTTCCGTGATCTAACACTCACGTGAGCCTACCTGACAGGCGGCCGGAAAGAGCGTTAAGATCGCCAACAGCGACTTGCCAGCGCCAACATCCGGAAGGTCCTATGAATGCCACGACCGTGATCCCAGAACAGGGTCGGGTACTAATAGTCGACGACGAATCGTGCATCATGACAATGATGGGCATGGCCCTGCGTTTCCTTGGTTATGAGGTCGAATTGGCGGTGACCGGCCGGGCCGGGTTGAGTGCGGCGATCACCGCTGACTTCGACGTGATTCTGCTGGACGTCGTGCTGCCCGATCTGGACGGCTTCGAGGTGTGCCGCCGGTTGCGGGAAGGCGGGGTCGAGGCACCCGTGCTGTTCGTGTCCACACGGGATAATGTCGAGGACAAGGTGCGCGGGCTCGACCTCGGCGACGACTACGTCACCAAACCGTTCGACCCCAACGAGGTCGTCGCACGGGTCAAGGCACTGCAACGACGAGGGCGGTACACGGCGGGTGAGAACCGCCAGTTGCGGGTCGGGTGGGTCGAACTGGACCAGGACTCGTACCAGGTACGCGCACACGGCTCGCCAGTCGTCCTGTCCGTCACCGAGTTCAGGCTACTGCGCTATCTGCTGGTCAACGCCGGCAGGGTGATCACCCGTGCGCAGATCCTCGACCACGTGTGGAGCCACGCGTTCAACGGTGAGACCGGGGTGGTGGAAACCTACGTGTACAACCTGCGACGCAAGCTGGGCGATGTCAACCGGCGGCTGATTCGCACCGTGCGCGGGGTGGGCTACATGGTGCACGGTGTGCAGGACATGCGGCCATGATGGGATGGCGGCGGCCACGGCGGAAGTGCACTCGGTGGCCGCGGTCTTTTTGCGGACCGCTCATGGCCGTGCTCATCCCCATCGCGATCTGGGCGAGTACGTCTGGCTTGGCGTCACACGGGTGCAGCGTTGCGCAAGCTGGTCCAGTCAGCGCCGGACATGGCGCGGAGCGGTGCAACGCCCCGTGATACTCGCGTTCGCGTCAGCTCCCACACGTCGACGAGGTGGTGAGTGACGTCGCCGGAGCACTCGGCCGGACCGTAGTCGTTGATCAATAGCCACTGGCGGGCCGGTTCGGTGGGCAACCCTCCCGTTGAAGAGTATCCACTGCGGTGATCGCAGAGTGTCGGGGTGGCCTGCCAAGTCATGCACCATGTGACGCGGCATGGTCGGGCACCAACTCGTCGACGGTGCTGCCGTGTTCGTCGATCGCGTGAGCGGGCGCCACCGGGTCGAAGGCGATGTCGTCGAGCGGCACCACAAGGAATTGACCGGCCCGGCCACCGTCGACCGGGATCAGGGCGCCGGTGAGGCACCCGGACACGTCGTTGTCGAGGAGCAGGGTGATCCACCTGGCGACCTCGTGGGATTGGCCGCACCTGCCCAGCGGGGTCGATGCGAGCAGGTCCGCACGCAGGCCCCGGTCTGTGCGCCGGTGAGCCCCAGGTCGGCATACAGATCGGGGGCGAAGCCGATTCGATCGGCGCGGAGCGCGCCACGATCTCGGCGAGGGCTTCGTCGACGTCGAAGAGCGGCACGGGCTCCTCTTTCTTGAGACATTCTCCAAAAACAAGTGCGGCCGAGTTTCTTGACTTCGACTTCGTAAACCCGGGCGCGAGTTCGCCGAGCAGGTCGAGCGCGCGGCGTCTCGCTTCCTTGCCATAGCGCCCGGCCAGGACGAGCGCATCGCCGTGGTCGGCGACAATGCGGCCACGACCCTGGTCGCGCACGTCGCCGGGCTGCTCGCCGGGGTCGGCACGGTCGCGACATCCCGCCAGCTGACCGCGCGCGAGATGGCCGATCAGTTCGCCGGCGCGGGCGTGGTGGCCGTCGTGACCGGGCCGGTGGGACGCGATGCGGCGGTCCGTGCCGGCGGCGAGGAACGCCTGCGGGCCGTCGTCACGCACGGCGCCGAGACCGTGCCGGGAGCACTCGACTGGACCGGCTTTCTCGCGGTCAGGCCGGCTCCTGTCCCGGAGGACCGTCCCGCCCGGCCACCACTGTGCCGTTCGGGCGTTCTGCCCGTGGCCGTGGCCCGCAACCGGCGTGGCGTAACCAAGATGGTCGTCGATCTCGCCTTCTGGGGCGGACTCGACGACCATCTTGGTCAGCTTGCCCAGCCGTTCTCGGGCCGCCAGCTCCCTACTCGGCAGTAGCCGATGGGGCTCAGGCTGGTGCCCTTGGCCCAGCAGTTCTGGTCGCGCTCGGCGGGAAAGTAATACGCGTTGTGCCCGGCGACAACGGCCACAATGAATTCGACCCTGTCACCTGAGTTGTACGGGATTTGCAGGTCCCTCTCCGAGCCCGCCGTGACTCTGCCCGTGCAGGTTTCGATGTTGTTTTTCGTGACGTTCTTGATACACATGTTCGCCACGTAGGGGCCGAGCTGGTGCACCCAGACCGTCCTCTTTCCGGCCTGAGCCGAAGCCATCGCCGATCCAGGAGCGGCCAGCGATAACACCGCGGCGATCAGGGCAACCAGTGTGATGATCGGCCCGAGCCGGGCCTGGGCTGAATTCGTCATGCGAATTTCCTCATCAGTAGTGGGGATGTGGAGCTCGTGGCGCCGGCGCCACGGGTTTGGTGTTCCTCGTCTGATCTGCCGCCAGGTGATGCCCGGCGTCTCCCGGCGCTCGACCGTCTCAGAAAAGAACGGTGCGCCTGACGGCAGATCCGGGGGGTGTGTGGATGCCGTCGCTCGCCCCGATCCGGGAGGTCGGGTGCTCGCCGAGATCGCCGGATGGCAGGCGTGCCCTGGTCCGGACCAGTCGGCGCTGGACGAACACCAGGGGCATCCACACGTCAGGTGTCGACTCGGCAGTAGCCGATCGGCGCGAGGCTCGTGCCTCTGGCCCAGCAGTTCTTGTCGCGGTCGGCGATGGGTGAGTAGTACGCGTTGTGGCCGGCAACGACCGTGACGATGAATTCGACGGTGTCACCGGAGTCGTATGGCACCGTGAGATCGCGGTTCGAGCCGTCCGGGATGTTTCCGGTGCACTGTTCGGTGTTGTGCTTGGTGATGTTCTTGAGGCACAGGTTGGCGATGTACGGACCACGCTGGTGCACAATCATCGTTTTGGTCCGTGCGGCGGTAGCCGCCTCCGCCGCGGCCGCGGTACTCACGGCAATTCCACCGAGCGCCAGAATTGCGGCCGCGGAAAGCCTGACGTGCGGCCAATGACTTGCGCATCATGAATCTCCTCTGGATAAGGCGAATTCGGTTTACCTGTTGCTCACACTGCCGCCCCGAGGACGCGGAAGGCGCGGAAACACCGCCGTTTGGTCGTCCTGGGCTCGACCGTCCGCAGACGGATGCGGCGTCCAGCCGGCGGTCACCCACTGGTTCCCATTCGCGGCATCCTGTGCTTGCACGTCCACGATCACGCAGATCGGTCGCCGTGCCCAGGGCACTGGCCGGTAACTGGCCGGGAAATGGCACACCCGGTCGGTAGCCCGCGGCGACGCTGGAGCCATCGAGGTGAAGCCGAACGAAGACCCGAAGCGGGGAGCGCTTGTCATTGTTTGGGAAAAGTCTGCGCTCGCATCGCCATCAGCCCGGGTCCATCGATCGAATCGGCTTGATCATTTCCGAAGGGGTGTTTTGTTGATCTTCGGTGGTTGTGGGCGTGTGTTATCCGCCGGCTTGGAGGCCGGCCTTGTCCACTGTGGTCTCCGGTTGGGCCCGTGGGCGCATGGTGGTCAGTGGCCAGAGGGCGGGTTGTCGCGCTGTCTGGTGGATTGCGTGTGCAGGGTGGCGACCGCGGCATGGCACAATCACCTCTCGCGGGTGCTTTCTCGACCAGACTGAACGATCCCTTCACAGGACCGATCACCCCAGGCCAGGCAACACCCGCGCCCCCGCATCCCCCAGTTCACAGAAAACGGCTCGGCGGATCCGCCCGAGGCATCAGCTCAACTCGACTTCTCCTGCCGGAGTCCTCAGCACCGCCAGCAACGAAGGCTCCGTCGCCTGCCGCACCGCGACGGAGTCCGCAAGGCCGAGCACGGCCAGGTGTTGCCGTACCGCCGTGGCCTGAGGATGGAACAACCTGAACGACACCAGCCGAACGATTTTGGTCGACAGCTCCGCGGCGTATGGGTCGCTGTCCCATTGAATGAGAAACGGGACGATTCCGCCGAATGCCTGCCCGTCGGCCGGGACGGCCACCCGCCACTCGAGGCGGACACCGTCCTCCCGGTCACGGGCCATCTCCACGATGGGGTCATACGTGTGCCCGTGCGCGGTGGCCGTCCGAACGGTCTCGTCCAGGTCCTCCACCCTCGCTGCCCAGGTGGCCAAGCGCGGCCGAGTCAAGCGGTCGATGCCGAGCGGCCGCTCACCCGCCGGCTTCGGCTGGTCCAGGTCGGGCCCCAACACTTCGAGATACGTACGGTCGCCGAGATCGGCGAGAAAGTTGCGGGTACCGAGGTCGAAGTGCCGTCCACCGGGGGACAGGCGGACGCCGAACCGCCGGTTCAGGTCGTCAACGCTGGCCTGGAGATCCGGCGTGGCATAGAGAAGATGATCGATCATGTCGCTCCTGCCGACGTCTCACCACTCACTCCGCTGGCCGGCTCTTCGGCGGCTGCTGGCGACGCCTTCGCCGGCTCGCGGACCAGACCGAGAATAGCCACCGCGACCAACACCTCGACCGCGCCGAGAAGCGGCCACAGTGCCGATGTCCCGATGTAGAGGAACAACCAGCCGCCGACCAGTGGGGCGATGGTGTTGCCGAGGCCGAACGCGAACTGGAAACTTCCGATGTAACGGCTCTTCAGACGCCCGGCACCGACGACCGCCGGGTAGGCGAACAGCGACGGCGCGCTCACGATCTCGCCGAGAGTCCACAGCAGCGTGCCACTCAGTATCACCAGCGGCACCATCGACAGCCCGTAGATCCCGACGCCGATCCCGACGAGTGCGAGGCCGAGGGCGATCGACAGCCGCATCGGCAGCCTCTGGATCACCTTCGTCGCCGGTAGCTCGAGCGCGATCACCACCGCGCCGTTCAATGACACCGCAAGCGTGTACCAGAAGATGTCCAGGTGCGCCGCGTTCACGGTGAGAGGCAGCGTGGACAGATACTGCTGGTACACGATGGTATGGACCAGGGCCACCAGCAGAAACAGGGCATAGCGGTGGTTTCGGAGTACGGCGAGATAGCCGCCGCGGCCGGAGACGCTCGTGGCGTCGGACTCCGCGGGCTCGGCCACGTCCCGTGCCACCGCCCGGGACGGCAGCAGCAGCCAGGCCACCACCGCGTACGCCACAGCGATCACCGCCTCGCTCAGGAAGACCAGCGTGTACTGCTTGTCATCCAGGTAATAGAGGGCGAAGCCGAGCATCGGCGCCGCGGCCGCGCCGAGGTTGAGGCCGAAACGCCAGATCGCGAAGATCATCACCTGGTTGTCGTCGGGGGTGAGGTCCGACAGCAACGTGGCGGAGGCCGGCCGGAAGATCTGCGAGCTGACTCCGACCAGCACGCTGGCCACCACCAGCAGTGGATACGCGACCGGAACCAGCATGAACGCGGTCAGCAGGCCGCTGATGCCCATGCTCATCGCCGTCGTGCTTCGCGGCCCGAATCGTTCGGACAGCTCGCCGCCGATCAGCGAGCCCACGACCCCGCCTGCTCCGTAGGCGCCGAGTGCGAACACGGCTTGCGAGGTCGAGTAGCCGCGCGCGGTTACGTACAACACCAGGAAGATCACGAGGAAGCTGCTGAGACGGTTGACGATGACGCCGACCATGATCGTCTTTGCGGCAGCAGGCGAGTCACGGAATGTCTCCCAGACGCCTGGCCTACTCGCATCCGCAGCTGCCGCCATGCAACCCCCTTACGAACCGGCGAGTGAATCTTCACCCGCGACGATAGGATCCTTGTCAAGAATCGCCACGAGAATGTCGGCGACTGTCGCACCGAAACGCACCGGGAACGCGTGCCCCATCCCGTCCTGGTAACGGAGAGTGCAGTCGATCCCGTGTCCCCGAGCCCATTCGGCGAAGCTTTCACACGAAGCTGTCGACTCCTGTGTTCCGCCAGGGAAGATACAGATGCGGGGCTCGGTCAGCACGTCGGTGTCGAGCGGCCGCAGGTGCGGGGCGAACACCACCGCGCCGGCCGCCGCCACGGCCCCGGTGAGAGTCGCCTCGACAGCGATCCGGCCGCCGGCGCCGAGCCCCGCGAGGACCACTGGCACCGCGGGTCCGTACTCAGCCCGGGCAGCCCGCGCCACGACCTGGACGTCGGCGATGGAGCGCTCGCGGTCGCGCCATTCGTAGACATTGCACGCGACCAACTGCGGCGAGCGCGCCAGGAACGCGGCGTAGGACCCGAGCTCGGTCCACAACGAGGCGAAGAGATCCGGGGGCGCTGGACCGTTGCCGTGCAAGGAGATGACCACTGCGGCCGGCGGTGTGGACGGACGGACGACCTCCCAACTCACCTCGGCGCGCGCCTGCGCCGCGCGCCAGCGCCGCTCCGACCTGGTGCGGATGCGCCGCGCGTCGAGCGACCAGATGGTGGCCAGAGCGGGATCGGCCAGCAGTTGCGGGCTCCACCAGCCGCCGCGCTCGTCGGCGTCGGCGAGCAGGCGCAGGCCGGCGTCCGGTTCACCGCGCAGTGCCATGACACCGGCACGGATGTACGTCGACCACACCAGCAGCTCGGGGTGCGTGGTTCCCAGCTGCGACGCCAGTGCGTCGACCCGGGTCAGGTCGTCCCGCTCGTACGCCTCCATCAGTCGGGCGAGGACGCGGTCAGCGCGAGAGGTCATGGCTGGCGGGCCGCCCACGCGAACAGCCCCTCGGGGTCATGAGCGGTGCGGATCGCATCCAGCCGGGGCGCGCTGGGGCCGTATACGGCCTCACGCACGATTTCGGCCTCGTCGGCCAGGCCCGAGAAGTTGAGATAGACGCCCCCGTTGGCGTGCGGCCGCAGCGCCGTCCAACTCGACCGGCACCAGGTCAGGATCACATCGTCGAGCCCCGCGTCGCGCCACATCGCGTTGACATTGAGGTTGAATCGCGCCGCACGGTGCGGAAACGCGCTCTGGTCCTGCGGAATGTGTCGGACCGCGCCCCCCAGTGTGCGGATCACCAGCTCGGCGCCCGTGCCGGTCCACCGTGCCTGCTGGTCGAGCAGGGTCCGGATCGCGTCGTCGGTGAGCTCGTCCAGGAAGTGTGACTTCATGAAGGCCCGCATCACCCCCGCGGGCGGGCTCGCCGACTGCTCGTAACGGACGACCCCGCTCACATCGAGCACAGGGGTGTCCAGCTGGCGTAGCGGTGCGAGCGCTGCCTGCGCCTCCGCGGGTGGGCCGGCGTAGACCGCCCCGACGCCGACGACCGGCGTGTCGTGCGACTCGACCGGCGCCTGGGGATACCGTGGCATGCTGCGGAGGACCGCCATCGGCGTGACCGTGTCCGGCACGGCCTCCACCGCGTCGCGCCAGCCCTGCAGCACGAACTCCGCGCGGTCCCACGGGTAGTACACCTCGACGACGGAGACCATCGGCCCGAGGGCGGCGAGGTCGAACTCCAGGCTGGTGACGACCCCGAGCCCGCGGCCACAGCCGCGCGCCGCCCAGAGGAGATCCGCATGCTCATCCGGACCCGCCGTCCGGACCTGCCCGTCCGCCGTCACGATCTCGATCGAGCGCAGGTGGTCGCAGGTCAGGCCGTATGCCCGCGCCAGCATGCCGATACCGCCGCCCAGGGAAAGGCCGGCCACGCCGGTGTCCGTCACATCCCCTCCCGGCACGAGCAGCCCGAAGGCCTGCGTCTCACGGTCCAACTGGCCGACCGTGACACCGGCCTGCACCCGAGCGGTCCGGCGCACCGGGTCCACATCAACGCCTCTCATCGCCGACAGGTCGATCACGAGCCCGTCGTCGCACACCGCACTTCCGGCGATCTGGTGGCCGCCGGCCCGGATGCTCACCGGCGGACGGTGCGCCGCGGCGACACGTACCGCGTCGACCACGTCCGCCAAGCTCGAGCAGCGCGCGATCAGTGCCGGCCGCCGGTCGACCAACGCGTTCCAGACGCCTCGTGCGTGGTCGTACCCGGGATGCCACCGATCGATGACCGTCCCGCCGAACCCCGGCTTGAGCGCCTCGCGCAGTTCGAAGCCGTCTTCAGATGCTGGCATCGCCCGCGATCCGGCTGGCGATGCAAATGCCCGGACCCCAGTCCATCAGGGTCACCTGGATCCCTGGATCGTCGAAGATCTCCACCCGGAACTTGTCGACCCGGTCCTTGCTCGGCCGCAACTCGGGATCCCAGGTGGGCTGCCAGATGACGTCGTCGCAGACGAACATGCCACCCGGGGCGAGCCGGGACAAGGTCAGCGACCGCTGCTCGTACTTCAGTCGGCTGCAGTCAACGAAGATCAGGTCGAAAAGCGGGCCGTCATACTCCTCCAGCCACTCGATGCCGTTGGCATGCAGCACCTCGACACGGGTGTCGGAGGCCAGCATCTCCTTGCTTATCTGTGCCGCCTCGGGATGTACCTCCACGGTGATCAGCCGGGCGCTGCGGTCCATGCCGTCCAGCAGCCATGCCGCGCCGACGCCGACGCCCGTTCCCAGCTCCAGCAGCAGGCCGCCCGGTTTGCTCGCGGCGAGCGTGCGCAGCAGCTGGCCCGTATCGCGGCTGCTGGACATGTGGAAGTCTTCTTCCATGGCGCGCTTCTCGGCGGCCTCGACCAACCGTGGGACGGTCACTTGCTCACTCACACTTCCTCCACGTCAGTTCGGACGCTACGGCCTACGAAACCGTCGCGTATCTCGTCCATCCAGTGCAGTAGCGCCGGATAGGCCAGGCGGGCCCCGCGATCGGTGCGGATGGCATGGCCCTCGCCGTCGAGCGGCAAGAACGTCGGTTCCTGGTCCATCCGGCTGAGGTGCCTCAGCACCGCAGGCATCGGAATTCGGGTGTCCAGCTCGCCGTGCGCGACGAAATAGCGCTTGCGTAGCCGGTCGGCCCGCAGTGGTTCGCGGTTCTGGAACGCGAACTCGGCGAACTGACGCACGCCAGGATGTGCCGTCTCAGCCAGGTCGTCGTGGTGCAGAAAGCCACCCAGGATCGCCACGCCGACACAGCGGTCCGACAACTCGCCCGCGAGCGCCGAGATGTAGCCGCCATAGCTCATTCCCATGGTGACCACCGGACCGTCGGCGAGCTCGTCGATCACCGCGCACAGGTCGGCCATGTCGTCAACTCCGAACTGAACCGGTTTCTCCGGCCGGTACTCGGGCTGGCGCAGGCCGCTGGAGCGCAGGTTGACCCGCACGACCCGCCAACCTACCTCGTTGAGCGCCCTCGCCAGCGACGCATACTCGCCCCAGACTGGTATGTGTGGGCCACCAGGGACGAAGAACGTGGTCCCGCGGCAGGCGACCAGCGGCTCGTGAACCATGCACGGCAGCAGTTGGCTTCCCCGCCGCACGACCACGCTGCGGACCTCGCCACTGGCCGTCGCCCGCTCGAGCGGGGACGTGTCGTTGAGGAGCTTCAGTGCGCGTTGCGCGACCGGAGTGGCGACCGCCGCCACGCACGTGCCGTCCGGCGTGGCGGCCACGGACCGGACGGTTCCGACCGCACAGGGCGCCCAGATCCGGTCCACACTCCCGGTCGACCAGTCCCAGACGTACGGAACGACGCTCGGCCACTCCTCCGCGCAAAGCACGACGCGGGTGTCGTCCAACCAGGCGGAGGTCGGTAGCACGACTTTCCGCAGGGGCTGCGAGCTCAATGGCCGGCCCGTCTCGGACGAGAACACGATGATCTGATAGTTGCCGCCGCTGCGGATCACGGCGAGCACCGCGTCGCGGTCCGGTGACGGCGACAGATGCGACAGTGTGACGCCCCGCGGAACCGGGATCTTCCACCCAGGGCCGGTTATCGCCGACTTGCCGTCCGGCTGGGGCACGATATGGACCGCCTCGCCGCCGAGGGCCCAGGCCGTCGCATTGCCCTCAGGGCTGCGACGAGCCGGCAGCCGACCGTCCCAGTCGGTGATCGTGGACTCGTCGACACCCTCCTCGATCACGTCCCAGCGACCATCGCGAAAGGCGAACTGCTGGCCGTAGTCGGCATGATGGTCGTGCCGCATCAGGCAAAGGTGGTCACCATCGACCGACATGGGCCGGCGGATCCAGCCAGCGGGCGTTGGGAACTCGGCCCAGGCACGCGTGCTCGGATCGAACTCCCCCAGCCTGCGATCCCCCCACATGTCGGTGGAGATCAGCCACCGGTCACGGTGCCAGCAAACCGAGTTCGGCAGGTAGTCCACCTGGGACTGCCGGAACGCGTCGGACAGCCCGCTGATGATGTCGTCCGAGCGATCCGGCAGATCCATCAGAAGCTGGGTTGCTTCCGTCATGTCGTCGTTCCCGCCGCCGCGGCGGGGTCAAGCTCCGCGGCCACGGCGGACCACCTTTCCGCCTCTTCCTTCCGGCCCAGCTGGCTGAACGCGGCGCCGGCGCGCGCGGCAGCCAGCGCACCGGGCAACGTGCCGAGCGAGCCGCCCGTCATGAAACATTCGAGGGCGCGCTCGTCCCGGCCGAGCATCCACAGCGTGTCGCCCGTATAGAGCTGCGTGTAGGCATCCCACGGGTCGAGTTCGAGCAACCTGTCGACCGCCGCCTCCGGCTCGATGTCGATGACCATGGCCCGGCCCTTGGAGTTGATGAACGCCTTGAGGCTGGCCTCCAGGCTCAACCGCTCGTTCTGAGCGGCCGCCACCTTCTCTGCCGGCGTGCTCGCCTCGGCGCTCAGCCCCCTGGCGAGGTCGATGGCGACCTGCATGTTCTCGGCGACGGCCGCCATGTCGCGCCGGCGCACCGCGTACAGGGCCAGGGCCCGATGAGTGCGGCTGATGTACATGCGGATGTCGAAGGTTTCGGCCGGGGCGCTGTCGATCAGCGGCTGTACGTCCTCGGCCACCGCGGCGCAGGTGTCGAGGTCACGATCCCGCCGGCAGTAGTGCGCGAGCAACCGCCCATAGGCGCTCAGCCGCAGCCCCGGGGGGTTACCGGTCTCCGCGGCCAGGCTGTGGAACGGCTTGATCGCCTTGTCGGGGTCGGAGACGAGCCCGTAGAACGAGCGGGCCACCTCGTAGGCGAGCACCGGGTCGCCGCTGGCGGCGACCCGGTCACCGAGAGCCTTGGCGGAGACGCCGAACAAGCCCAGCACGTTGAGCAACTGCGCCAGCGACCTGAGGGTCGGCGGCGAAACGTTCGAGTCGGGCAGGAGCATGGCTCGCAGCTCCTCCAGAAATGGCAGCCCGCTCTCGTCCTTGGCACTCAACCGGAGCCCGATGGCGTCTTCCGGGAATGCCGTGTGGCCGAGGACTTGCCGGCGGAAGCCGGGTGGGTAGTGCGAGCCGGGGACGACCGGGAGCCCTCCGTCGGAGCGGGTGAGGATCACGTCGAGCAGCAACGGAGCGAACTGCGTGGCCACCGCCGCCTCTTGCCGGTGAGTGCAGTGTAGGTATGTCGACCACAGCTCGCGCCGCCGCCGCACCATCGTCCGGTTGGCATCGGAAAGATCTATCGTGCCCAGCGCCATGTTCTCGGCCCGCGGATAGTCGGGCAGCGCCGGGCGCCTCTCGACGGTCGAAGTCATCGTTGAGTCCCCTCTTCTAGTCCAGGTAGCCCGGCGCGCAGATGTAGTCGCCGCCAGTTCGCGGGGTCAAGAACTCCGCCGACGGTATGACTGCCTTGACGACGGCATCGGCGTTCAGCGACGGCACGTCGATCAGCAGCGGCGCGACACCGAAGCGTTCTTCAACGAGCACCGGCAGATCGGATGGCGTGATCGGAACCCGATTCGTGGCCTCGCTTTCGTCGGCGGGCCGCTCCAGGTTACGAAGATAGGTCAGGAACACCTCCTGGTGACTGGCCGAGCGGGCACCGCGCTGGTACTCGCGCTCGTTCCGGTTGGCACGGTTACCCAAGGACGCTCGTACCATCACGGCCTCGTGCAACGCGTGCAACAGCGCGCGGTCCTCCTCGAATCCCGCGCCGGCTCCGAAGGTCGCCTGAGCACGATCCTTTCGACCGACCAATACCAGGGTGACATGGACCGGAGCCATCTCAGGCACGCTCCAGGCGTGGACGACGAGCTGCCGGTCCGCGAACGCCATGGCCAGCACGGGCGGCATCAAGTCCCTGAGTCGCTCTGTCGCCGATTCCAACGTCGCGGTCCCAGTCCACACGCGCCTTATCGCGTACCGCTCCAGGCATTCGAGAATCCCACTGGTACCAGCCGTGTCCCGGTCGGGGTGTGCGGCCGTGCCGACCGAACTCTGCCGCCACGGGAGGACCCGCATCCCAGGACTCACCCGCCCGAGCAGGGCGGTATCCGCCGGTACGCCGGCACCCTCACCTGTCGTGGCGCGCCGGGCCGGAACCCAGTCATCAGCATCGTCGAGGATGTCGTGCGGGGTGAACAGACAAAGACCACGCGCCAACGCTTCATCCCGAGAGATCACCATGAGGGGACCGTTCTCGATCAAACTCGCCCGCTCGGTGGCCTCGCTACGCGCACGAACCATGGCGCCTTCTGGCGAGTCGTCGCAGGCACCACCCGCGAAACGACCCGACGGGACTTCCACGTAATCCAACGCGAGGAACAGTTGATCGTTGAGGATCGGCCTGGCGGTCACAGAAAATGCTGCTCCGTTCCTGAAGGACGGGTGGATCTGTCCCAGATCCACCCGTCCACGTACCTTTCAATTACGCTCTAGAAGAGCGTACCTCCTAGTAAGAGGTGCAGAGAAGCACCGGGAAGTCCTGCTCGTCCTCGACGATGTCCAGCTCGAACTCGATGACGTCCATAACATCCTCCAAATGGTGGAATTCATCTTACCTTGCGAACACGCGTCAGGCACCCCCAGAGAAGCCATATTGGGGAAACCTCCCGCAACGCCGATAGTAGGCAGCGCGCCGGAGTCCCGTCAAGGTCGACTAACGGTTGTCACACTGGGTAGTCAGTAGCGGTGAGTTGTATTTGTGGTGGGATATCTATTCTGCGGATTTCTTGATTTTGGCACTTCGCCGTGGTGAACACTGCGGCTGGTTGTCATGTCTCGGAGCCTGACCGCGGCCGGTGACTCGTTTCCGGTTCCGGCCTGTCGGACATCTGCTTACCAGGCGACGCCGCAGAATTTGGTGACTTATGTCCCTCGGTTCCCGACACTGGCAACAAAAGTGTAGGTTGATGCCGCCGCCGGTTGCGATCAATACACGTTCTCGGCCGATCCGGATTCCGGTACGGGTGAATTCACTCCATTCTATGCGATAACCTGCCGAATATGAGGGAAGCCGGCTCCGGTGGCGCCGGCGACCCAGGCCCCCATTTTTGATCCGGGCGTGGCCAGGTTCCCGCACGACATGGTCAGAGACTTTTCGGCATGGGTGGCGGAAATCGGATCCGGCAGCGGAAGCCGATTTCCTTTCCCGACCCGTTTCCGTGGTTTCCCACTGCGTGCGCGCGGCATCCATGATCACCGCCGCCCGCTCCAGGGACTCGGCCGACATCGCTTCCAGCAGCGCGTCTACCCGCCGCCACCTGCTCCACCACCCCGTGGATCACCGCGGAGAACCACGTCGACCCCCTTCAGGGGCGAGCACAACCTCTCGCCGTCACCGCGGGCACCTCTTGTGGAGGGCCACGTGCCGATCGCCCGATCCACCTCGCCGGCGTCGATATTCCTCCCGCCTCGACGGATCATGCGTGCGTTTGCTCGACCACCCGAACACATAACGAAAACAACATCACCTCCGGCGGTGACCGTGCAAGGTCAGCGATCTGATCACCGGTCCACCGGAAGTTTCGTGGCGCCCGCCAAAATCGCGACCGACAATGCGGCCAGCAGAACACCAGCCCATGGATCCGATTTCGACGGCTCCACCGGTCCATCACCGTCCCAATATTTGCAGCAGAGCCCGAAACGTCATACTCGCGCTCCGTCGAAAATATCCGCGATGGACGACGACGGCGAGCCGTGGCACGGCATATCCGATGAACTACGTCCTGGACATGCCGGCCACACGATCTCCATGTCGCCGACCGGAGAAATATTTTCATGATTCCCCGACGAGCCGCCGGAACTGTCGCTGTCAGTCACAAATGATCATCATGGCCGACCCTGATGCGGCCCTGGACAATGCGCGCGACGATGACACGAAGGCACTAACCGCTCATGTCCAGATTTGCACCTGCTCCCGCCTGAATAGGGCGAACGGCGTCAGCTACCTCGCCCAGATGGGCTAACTATTCGCTATCGAAACATTCGACCACCTCCGGAAAGGCCTGATCTGCGGTCATGGCCGAGATCGTTGGGGCGGCGGCTATGGCCATCAGGGATGCTCATGCGATGATCGAGGCGTTGGCTGACCAATGTAAGGATGCGGTCAACCAGAAAAAGTTTCGAGTTTCTCTTCCTGGAGGAACCACAGAAGAATGGTGGTCGGATGGCAAGCGCAGACGAGCGGCTGAACCGTTACGCGACATTGGCAGTGGAGGTCGGAGTGTGCCTCCGGCCTGGTCAGGACCTGTTGGTCGAGGCAGCAGTTGAGCATGCGCCGCTCGCACGCAGCGTGGCGCGCGCGGCGTACGCGGCGGGAGCCCGCTACGTAGATGTCCAGTACAACGATCAGCAGCTCATGCGTGCGCAGGTCGAACTCGGTGCCGACGACGGTCTTGGGTGGTCGCCACCTTGGCAGGTCATGCGGCTCGAAGAGGCGATGCGTAAGAACATGTGCCGCGTCCTCATTGTCGGCGACCCGGACCCGAACACGATGGCCGGCCTCGACGGTGGCCGTGTCGCACGCGCGGTCGCGCTGGATGTGCGCAAGGCCCACCTGCGCGGCCTCAACGAGCGCACGGTCTCCTGGTCGATCATCGCGTGCCCGACCGAAGGCTGGGCTGACGCGGTGTTCGGCGAACCCGACGTCGACCGGCTGTGGGAGGCGATCGAACGGGTGGTGCGGCTGGACGAACCGGATCCGGTCGCGGCCTGGCAGGAGCACATGGCGCGGCTGGAAACGCGCGCACAGGCGATAACGGAGCGACACTTCGACGCCATTCGTTTCCGCGGCCCTGGCACTGACCTGACAGTGGGCCTACTGCAGGCCGCACGCTGGGGAGCTGCGGTCTTCGAGACCGTATGGGGTCAGAAGCATCTACCCAACCTTCCGACCGAGGAGATCGGCACGGTACCGGACCTCCGCCGCGCCGAGGGCGTTGTCCGGGCCACACGTCCGCTGTACGTTGCCGGCGTCGAGGTGAACGACCTGACACTGCGCGTCGCGGGCGGCCAGGTGAAGGAGGCGAGCGCGTCCGCGGGCGAGAAGGTGGTACACCAGATAATGGCCAGCGACGAGGGTGCCACCCGTTTCGGAGAGGTCGCCCTGGTTGACGGGACATCGCGGGTTGGCCAACTCGGCCTGCTCTTCCGGACCGTACTCCTTGACGAGAACGCGACGTGCCACTTGGCCCTCGGCAACGGCGCGCCGTTCGCGGTGAAGGACGCCCCGGCGGACGACCCGGAGGCACTGAAGGCAATGGGTATCAACCAGTCCAGCGTGCACGTGGATTTCATGGTGGGCGGGCCGGATGTGGAGGTGGACGGCATCGAGACAGATGGCGTGGCGATTCCGCTGCTGCGCGGCGACGAGTGGCAACTGAGTTACTGACGAGTCCCAGTCGAGTGACCAGGGAGATGTCTGGCAGCAATTCGGCAAGCGCTTTCCAAGCAAACGGTCGACCGCTTCCGCGTGATGCCCCCGGTCGGTGCGCGACTCGCGAAAAGTGTTGTCACGAAAGAAACTTCGGGACATTCGACGACCTCGAGCACCTTCACGACACGGTCCATGCCGCGAGAGATGGAGCTTGCGGTTCTCCGGAGAGTACTGTTACGCCCATGTCTCGAATCGCGTTTCTTGGACTGGGCCGAATGGGTTCTCGCATGGCTGCTCGACTGGTCGCGGCGGGTCATGACGTCACCGTGTGGAACAGAACGGCGGCCCGAACCGCACCGCTGGCCGAAGCTGGCGCAGGTACCGCCGACACACCGGCGAAAGCGGTCGCGGGGACCGAACTGGTCATTTCGATGTTGACCGGCCCCGACGCCGTCAACGAGGTGTTTCTCGGCGATCATGGTGCGGCCACGGGGCTCGATGGCGATGCCCTCGTCGTCGAGATGTCCACAATAGGACCGGACGCGGTGGCGGATCTCCGCAAGCGACTTCCCGACAGGATTCGGCTCATCGACGCGCCGGTGAAGGGCAGCCTGCCCGCCGCGGAGTCCGGAGAGCTGGGCATCTTCGCAGGAGGCTCGCGCGATGATGTGGCCGCGGCCGCCGATGTCCTCGCCACGTTGGGGAAGGTGCAGCACGTCGGACCGCTCGGCGCCGGCGCGTCGGTCAAGCTGCTCGTGAACATTGCTCTCGGGGTTTCATACGTGATGGTCGGCGAGGCCCTGACTCTTGCGGACCGGCTCGGCGTCGACACCGAACTCGCGCTGACCGCGCTCGAGAGCACGGTGATCAGCCCGCTGATTCCGCACGTGCGCGCCAAGCTCGCCGAACCGGGGCCCACCCACTTCTCCCTCGGACTCGCCGAAAAGGATCTGCGCCTCGCGCTTTCCGCCGGCGGGGTGCCGGACGGGGTCGTCTCGGGGGCGCATGGGCGCTTCGGCGCGGCGGCACGGGATGGCTTGGCGGACGAGAACGTCAGCGCAATCGTAAGCCACCTCCGGGGAACCTGACCACGACCTCGGCGGCGCCGTGACCACACGCCGGGGGGCTCGGCGAGGTGGCGATCCGAGATGGTGGGGTGGGCCGACATCAAGACTTCCGTAGACGCCTGATCAACGATCGGATGTCCGGACCACCCCCGCGTGCGCGGGAAGACAAGCTAATGCGCGGCGCCCTCCACGACACGACCGGACCACCCCCGCGTGCGCGGAGAAGACACACCGGCGGCACGTCCTACGTCAAGCGCCAACGGACCACCCCCGCGTGCGCGGAGAAGACCACGTCAACACCGATGGTCTTGTTGATGTCCTCGGACCACCCCCGCGTGCGCGGGGAAGACCGCATGGACGCCATATAGTAGGCAGCCACGTCGGCCGGGACCACCCCCGCGTGCGCGGGGAAGACGTCCCTCAGGACGCGGTTGACGATCTCGTGGACGGACCACCCCCGCGTGCGCGGGGAAGACCCGAACCGTGCGGCGCGACGCTCGGCGTTGGCCGGACCACCCCCGCGTGCGCGGGGAAGACCCAGTAATCCACTACTGCCGACAGATCATAGGGGGACCACCCCCGCGTGCGCGGGGAAGACTTGCCTCCTCATCGGTGGTGACGTTTGGGGAAGGGACCACCCCCGCGTGCGCGGGGAAGACCCGCACTGGCTCGCCACAGCCGGGGTTCCGCTGGGACCACCCCCGCGTGCGCGGGGAAGACTCATAGCAGACCAGGAACTTCCCGACGCTGTTGGGACCACCCCCGCGTGCGCGGGGAAGACGGATCGTGGGAGATGCAGCCACAGGCCAGTTTCGGACCACCCCCGCGTGCGCGGGGAAGACTGGCCACCACTCCACGAAACGTGGACAGACGTCGGGACCACCCCCGCGTGCGCGGGGAAGACGATCACAGCCAAATCCAGTCGATCCTCACCCAGGGACCACCCCCGCGTGCGCGGGGAAGACGCCCTGTGTCAACTGTTCGGCCCGATGATCGCGGGACCACCCCCGCGTGCGCGGGGAAGACTCCACCGGTTCCATCCTCTGCTGGTTCGGTC
>NZ_DATELF010000091.1:0-5463 GCF_035276945.1 Amycolatopsis sp.
GTCGGAACAGGATCTCGTCGAGGGCTACGACTACCTCGCCGGCAGCATCCGCGCGTCGCTGCAGATGGCCTGGGCCTACGAACGTGACTTTCCGTTCTTCGTCCAGTCCACCGGGCCCTACACCAAGATGGGCCTGGACAACCCGGACACCCTGTACTTCCATTCTCACCTGCGTCCCGACGCGGAGTACGTGGTCACCGGAACCCGTGGCACGACAAGGGATCTGAGCTTCCAGATCCTCAACGGTGACTACTCCCCCGTCGAGGTGCCCGACAGCCTGACGGCCTTCGACGACCGTGAAATCGAGATCGCACCGGACGGTGGCTCGAAATCCGGTTCGGTCCCGCACCCGCCGGTGCCAGAGGCAAGACACAGCCCGGCGGGCCGAACTACTTCACCCTGGGGCCCGACTCGGCGATGCTCGTGGTGCGTGAGGTGCACAGCGACTGGGCCGCGGAGGAACGCGGCATGATCCGCATCCACCGGGCCGACCGGGCAGGGCACGCCCCGCCGCCGCCGTCGAAGGACACGCTGACGAAGCGCTACGGCGTGGCAGGCAAGATCCTGCTGTCCCGGTTGAAGACCTTCCTCGCGTTCCCGAAGTGGTTCTATCTCGAACTGCCGGTCAACACGTTGACCGAGCCGCGCCTGACGCCGGGCGGCCTGGCCACCCAGTTCTCCTCGGTCGGCCACTACGACCTCGACGAGGGCCAGGTCATGATCGTCACCGTGCCGAAGTCGGACGCGCCCTATCAGGGCATCCAACTCGGCAGCATGTGGTACATCTCCCTGGACTACCTCAACCACCAGACGAGCCTCACCGCCGACCAGGCGCGGACCGATCCCGACGGCAAGATCCGGTTCGTGATCAGCGAACGGGACCCGGGCCTGGCGAACTGGCTGGAACGGACGGGGCACCGCCGGGCCTATGTGCAGATCCGCTGGCAGCGGCTCTCCGGCGAGCTCAAGCCCGACGACGGTCCCGAGGTCCGCATCGTGAACTTCAGCGAGTTGCCCGAACGTCTGCCGTTCTACGAGCAGGCCCGCGTGACACCGGAAGAATGGCACACCCGGATCGCGGCCCGGCAGGCCGCCGTGGCGCGGAGGATGCTGGGGTGAAAAGGAATTCAGAACAAGGCGCGGCGCCCGAAGCAACCACTGAGCGCGCCCCCGCCAAAGACGACGCGGCACACGAAAGCGACGCCCCGTCGACGCGTGCGCGCGCAAGATCGCGGGAAGAACAGCCGAGGGCATTGCTGCAGGACAAGGTCGTCGTGGTGTCGGGGATCGGACCCGGGCTGGGCCGGGCCATCGCCGTGCGGAGCGCGCACGCGGGCGCGGACGTGGTGCTCGCCGCTCGCACCGAATCGCGGCTCGCCGAAGTCGCCAAGGAGATCGCCGGGCTGGGCCGCCGCGCGGTGGCCGTGCCCACGGACATCAACGACGAAGCGGCCGCGGCGCATCTCGTGGACGCGAGCCTGGACGCGTTCGGCCGCGTGGACGCCCTGGTGCACAACGCATTCGCCATCCCGCCGATTACCGATCTGTCCGATGTGGACATAGACGCGGTGCGCGCGGGCTTCGAGACCAACGTGATCGCAGCGCTGCGGCTGACCCGGCTGTTCACGCCGGCGCTGGAGCAGTCGCGCGGATCCGTGGTGATGATCAATTCGGCGGTGCTGCGGCATTCCCGGCGTACCTTCGGCGCCTACAAGATGGCGAAGTCCAGCCTGCTCGCGCTCGCCCAGAGCCTGGCCACCGAGCTGGGCCCGCGCGGGATCCGGGTCAATTCGGTGGCGCCCGGCTACATTTGGGCGGACAACCTGAAGTGGTACTTCGCTTACCTGGCACAGCAACGCGGAGTGTCCGCCGAGGAGATCTACGCCGAGACCGCGGCCACCATCGACCTCCGGAAACTGCCGGAACCGGACGAGATCGCCGACGCGGTGGTCTTCCTGGTCTCGAACATGGCACGCGCGATCACCGGGGCCTGTCTCGACGTCAACTGCGGCGAATACCACCATTGAGCGGCGGGAGCTGTTCGGCTTTGGCGGATTTCCAGACGACCACCCAGCGCGCCCTTGGCCGGAGGCCACGATATCGGGGCGGCAGGCGCTTGACGAAAAGACCGCGACACCGGCGGCCACGCCCTGGCGACACGATCGCGTTCGCGTGCAAGGCCGCCGAAAAAAGGGAGCTTGCGCATGATCGGCCGCGAAAACGTCGGCACGGTCGAGGATCTGCACGCCTCGGCCACCCGGTTCAGTGGGCTGGACGATTTCGGCGACGATGGTTACCGCGAGGGCCTGGCGGTGCTGCTGGAATCCTACGAGCGGGACGCCGCGCTCACCCCGTTCGGCAACAAGGTGAAGCGGGCTTTCCTGCGCGGCGCGCTGGTGGCCAGGCTGCTGAGCGAGGCATCCTGGAAACAGTTTCCGGAACACGCCGGCGTGCGGATCGAACGGCCGGTCTTCGTCACCGGGCTGCCCCGCACCGGCACGACGGCGTTGCACCGGCTGCTCACGGCCGATCCGGCGCACCAGGGCCTCCAGGTGTGGCTGACCGAGGTGCCGCAGCCCCGCCCGCCCCGCGAAACCTGGGCGGACAACCCGGTTTTCCAGCGGATCCAGGCGGGCTACGAGCAGCATCACGTGGAGCATCCGGAGTTCATGGGAGTGCACCACACCTCCGCCGAGCAGGTCGAGGAATGCTGGCAGTTGCTGCGGCAGTCGATGAAGTCGACTTCCTTCGAGTGCCTCGCCTTCCTGCCGACCTATTCGGAATGGCTGCGCGAGGAGGACTGGACGGACGCCTATCTCCGGCACCGGCGCAATCTCCAGTTGATCGGCCTGCCGGACAAGGATCGCCGGTGGGTGCTGAAGAACCCGAGCCACCTGTTCGCTCTCGACGCGCTGCTCGCGGTGTATCCGGACGCGCTGGTGATCCAAACCCATCGCGCGCCCCGCACCATCGTCGCTTCCGTGTGCAGCCTCAACGAGCAGGCCTCGGCCGGATGGTCCGACAAGTTCACCGGCCCGGTCCTCGGCCGCGCGCAACTCGACCTGTGGGCCCGGGGCGCCGAAAAGTTCCTCGAGGACCGCAAGCGGCATGACCGGGCCCAGTTCCGCGACGTCTATTACGAAGACTTCGTCGCCGACCCGCTGGGCACCGTCGAGTCCATCTACCGGCAGTTCGGGTTACCGCTGAGCGACGATGCCCGCGCCGCGATGGCCGCGCTCCACACGGAAAGTACCTCCGGCGCCGGTCGCCCGGCCCACCGTTACACCCTCGCCGATTTCGGGCTGACCGCCGACGATGTCGACATGCGCTTCACCACCTATCTCGCTGCCCATTTCTAGCTGCCTATTTCTCGCTGTGCCGACGATGCCTTGTCCCGCAACACGGTTGACGCCGGCGCATCGCGTCGATGATCGGCGACAGGTACTCGGGCCGGCTCTGCTGGTAACCATGGCGCTGTGAACCGGCTACGAACCCGGCCCCACCTGAGTTCACGGCTACCCCTGACGCCGGCCCCGCTCCCGAAAGCAAGGTGTGACAACTGACGGGAGTTCGCCACAGTGTCCGGGTCCGCGGTAGCCCGAAATCGTTACGGTTCGGGCCGCACCAAGGGCAGCACGTCGGCGAGCTTCCGGCCGTCCCGCATCACCAGCACCACACCCTGAACCAGCGGGCGCGCCTCGGTGAGCAGATCGATCGCCAGCTTCAGCCCGGTCTCGCGGCCGCGGTCCCCCGCCTCCGCCATGGCGGCCAACACCGAGGGCGGGATCCGGACGTCGGGCACCTCGTGAGCGAGATACTCCGCCTCGGCGAACCCGACCAGCGGGGACACCGCCATCAGCACCGGAACGTCCTCTTCGGACAGTTCGGCGAGCATGGCGGCGAGGGTGTCCACCTCGTAGACCGGCCTGGTGATGAGGAACTGCGCTCCCGTGTTGATCTTCGCCCTGGCGCGGGCGAGTTCGGCGTCGAGATCCTCGGCGCCCGGGTTGAACCGGGCGCCGATGTGGAACGAGGTCTTGGTGGCCAGGGTGAGGCCGTTGCAGTCCCGGCCGTCGTTGAGGCCGGCCAGCAACTCGATCAGGCCGACGGAGTCGACCTCCCAGATCCCGTCCGCGTTCGGGTAGTCACCGCGCAGCGGCGGGTTGCCCGTCTCGCAGACCACCGCCCGCATGCCGAAGGTGTGCACGCCGAGCAGATCGGCCTGCAGGGTCATGATCGTCTTGTCCCAGGTGGTCACCGTCGCGATCGTCTCGACGCCGACCTCGCGTTCCAGATGCAGCGTCAGGCTGGCCGAGCTGACCTGCGCGCGGGCGCTCCCCAGCGCCGCCACGAAGATCAGGTCGATACCCTGTTCGCGCAGCTTGACGACCAGTTCCGTGGCCTCCTCGGCGCCACCGCCCGCCGGGGGCGAGATCTGCGCGGCGACCACGAACCTCCGCTCCGCCAGGCTCTGCGCGAGCCCGCTCTGTTCCGGTTGGACGACCGGCCTGCGCGGCGCCGGTTCGGCGCGGCGCTGCTGTTTGGGTCGCAGGTCGCCCAGCTTCGTGACGATGTCCCGGATGTGGGTGGGGGTGGTGCCGCAGCAGCCACCCACGACGGAGGCGCCGGCTGCCACACAACGGCGCGCGTATCCGGCGAGATAGTCGCCGTTGACGCTGTACTCGAACCGCCGGCCGACGCGGCGGGGCAGGCCCGCGTTCGGCTGGGCGCTGATCGGGAACGTGGTGTAGCGCCTGAGTTCCTCGACGACGGAGAGCATGCGCTGTGGGCCGACCGTACAGTTCGCCCCGAGCGCCACGACCGGTAACTCGCTCAATGTGCCCGCGACCTCGTGCGGGGTCTCGCCGCCGGGGGTGACGCCCTCGGCGGTGAACGTCGCCTGCGCGAGGATCGGCAGTTCGGTGAGCCCGGCCGCCACCTCGACCGCCTCCACCAGTTCGTCGAGATAGCCGAAGGCTTCCAGCACCAGCAGGTCCACGCCACCATCGACGAGCGCCTGTACCTGGTCACGGATGACCTCGACCCGCTCGTCGGCCCGCACGCTCTGGCGCTGGCTCGCGCTCACCGCGGGCGAAACCGAGCCGCCGACGAAAATGGTCCGGTCCACGCCGCGGCGGGCTTGCCGGGCGACACGGACACCCGCCAGGTTGATGTCGCGGACGCTGGTGGACCGGCCATGCTCGGCCAGGCGAAGGCGGTTCGCGCCGAAGGTGTTGGTGAGCAGTATGTCCACCCCCGCGGCGACGTAGCTTTCGTGGACCGTGCTCACCAGTTCCGGATTGGACAGGTTCAACTCGGGCAGCGCGCGATCCAGCGAATTGCCCGCCGCGTGGAGCATCGTGCCCATCGCCCCGTCGCAAACGAGAGCGCGCTCATCCAATGCCTCCGCGAAAGTCATGGTCCTCCCTGTGTCTTGCGGGACACCCGCACCCGGTCGAGATC
>NZ_DATELF010000092.1:0-2700 GCF_035276945.1 Amycolatopsis sp.
GCACAGCGACCGCGTCACCTCGGCGTCGCTCGCCCAGCTGGTCAACGTGATCGCGCCGATCATGACCGAGCCAGGCGGGCCTGCCTGGCGGCAGACGACCTTCTTCCCGTTCGCGATCACGAGCCGGCTCGCGTCCGGCGAGGTGATCCGTCCGGTGATCGAGGGGCCGACGTACGGCACGGCGCGCCACGGCGAGGCCCCCGTCATCGACGCCGTCGCGACCGTCGACGACGGCCGCGCCGCCGTGTTCGTCGTCAACCGCGACCTCAAAGAGGCCGCGCGGGTGACGATTGACGTGCGCAGTCTCGCCTCCACCCAGATCACCGAGGCGGTCACGCTGGCCAGCGCCGACGTCTACGCGAAGAACACGCTCGCCGACCAGGAGCGCGTCAAGCCAGCCGCGAACGCGAGCGCGGCCCTCACCGACGGAGTGCTCACTATCGAGCTGCCGCCTGTCTCGTGGACGGCGGCCGCGCTGTGCTGAGAGGCGAGCCGGCGGATGCCGAGATGAAAGAGGAGCAGACGATGACGACCCTGCACGTGGCGACGGACGGCGACGATTCCAAGGACGGTTCCGCGAGCAGCCCGCTGCGCACGATCAGCCGGGCGGCGGACCTCGCCCGGCCGGGCGACACCGTGCTGGTGCACGGAGGCGAGTACCGGGAGTGGGTGCGGCCGCGGCGCGGCGGGCTGAGTGCCACGCGGCGCATCACCTACCAGGCCGCGCCCGGCGAGCACGTCGTGGTCAAGGGATCGGAGCGGGTGGCGGGCTGGGAGCAGGAAGCGGGGCACGTGTGGCGGGCGTCGGTGCCCAACTCGCTGTTCGGCGACTGGAACCCCTTCGCGCAGGAGATCGCGGGCGACTGGCTCGTCGAGCCCCAGCCACCGCTGGCCAGGCACCTCGGCGAGATCTACCTGAACGGGCTCAGCTTCTACGAGGTGGGCACCCGCGACGAGGTGACCGACCCGCCGCTGCGCACCGAGGTCACCGACCACTGGACGCGCACGACCGACCGGGTGCGCAACCCCGCGCAGACCCGGCTCGTCTGGTACGCCGAGGTCGGCGCGGACACCACGACGGTCTGGGCCAACTTCGGCGGCGCCGACCCCAACGCCGAGCTCGCGGAGATCAACGTGCGCAAGTCGGTGTTCTCCCCCGCCGAGCACCACATCGACTACATCACCGTACGCGGCTTCGAGCTCGCGCAGGCGGCCTGCCCGTGGACCCCGCCCACTGCCGACCAGCCCGGGCTCATCGGCCCCAACTGGGCCAAGGGCTGGATCATCGAGGACAACGTGATCCACGACGCGAAATGCTCCGCCGTCTCACTCGGCAAGGGGGCCTCTACGGGCGACAACTACGCGACACTGCGCGGCGACAAGCAAGGCCACGAGTACCAGGTCGAGGCAGTGTTCTCCGGCCTGCAGATCGGCTGGGACCGCGAGCACATCGGCTCGCACGTGGTGCGGCGCAACACGATCTTCGACTGCGGGCAGAACGGCATCGTCGGCCACCTCGGCTGCGTCTTCTCCACGATCGAGGACAACCACATCTACAACATCGCGCTCAAGCGCGAGTTCTACGGATACGAGATCGCCGGCATCAAGCTGCACGCCGCGATCGACGTCGAGATCCGGCACAACCGCATCCACGACTGCTCGCTGGGCACCTGGCTCGACTGGCAGGCGCAGGGGACGCGCGTCTCGCGCAACCTCTACTACCGGAACAACCGGGACCTGTTCGTCGAGGTCAGCCATGGTCCGTACCTAGTGGAACACAACGTACTCGCCTCACCAGTCTCGCTTGAACTGTGGAGCCAGGGCGGCGCCTTCGTCCACAACCTCATCGGCGGCACCGTGCGTCTAGTGCCCGTCCACGACCGGGCCACCCCCTACCACCGACCGCACAGCACGCAGGTCAAGGGCTACGCCATCATCTACAGCGGCGACGACCGCTGGATCGGCAACATCTTCCTCGGCGGCGACATTGCCAAGGCATACGGGTACGACACGACGCAGGACGCCGATCCCGCAGCGGGCTACGGCACCGCCGCCTACGACGGCAGCCCGACATCCCTCAAGGACTACATCTACCGCATCGCCAACCCGCCCGAAGGCAACGACAGTCGCATCCCCGGCGTGCGGGAGCCGGCCTACCTGCGCGACAACGTCTACGCGCCGGGCGCCAGCGCCTTTGCTGACGAGTCCTCCGCGCGGGCGCTCACCGGCCAGGTGTCGTTCGAGGTTGTCGAGGAGGGTGACGAGGTCTACCTGCTGCCGCAGCTGCCGCAGGCCTTCAGCGCCGTCCGCGTGGGCGTTGTCACCGGCGCCGACCTCCCCCGCCCCCGCCTCGTCGACGCGGACTTCGAAGAGCGCGACGGCACCCCGGTTATCGTCGACGTCGACCTGCTCGGCAAGCGCAAAGAACCAGGCCGCGACTACCCCGCCGGACCGCTCGCCGCCCTGATCCCCGGCAAGTCCCGCATCCGCGTGTGGTGAGCCAGCGCAGCTTACGGTAATCGGGGCTGGCCGGGGGCCAGGTTGGCGTGGCAGGTGGTGAGGGTGCGGCGCAGGGCAGTCACCTGGGGCTTGGTGGTGCCGTGGAGCATGCGAGATTCCAGTGCCGTTGACCGGGTCCCGGTAGCGGTCGAGGAACTCGTGGCCGGCTGGTGACAGGGCGATGGCCAGGCGGCGCAGGTC
>NZ_DATELF010000093.1:0-4093 GCF_035276945.1 Amycolatopsis sp.
TGTTGAGGTGAGTCCCCATCCGGTACTCACGGCGGCGATCGAAGAGTCCGTTGAACCGGTCGGCGGGACCGTTGTGGTGGGGTCCCTGCGCCGCGACGATGGTGATCTTGATCGTTTCCTGCTCTCCGCCGGTGAACTCCATGTCCGCGGTATCGACATCGACTGGTCCACGTGCTTCACCGACACCGGCGCCCGCCGGATCGACCTACCCACCTACCCCTTCCAACACCAGCGATACTGGGTGGACGAAGCCGAGGCTACCCCACAGGTGGGCACGCTCGACGCCCGGTTCTGGGAGATGGTCGAGCGCGGCGACGCCGGAGAGCTGGCGGACGCGCTGGAGGCGTCCGACGAGCGACAGCGGGTGTCACTGGAGTCGGTGCTGCCCCTGCTTTCCTCATGGCACCGGGAGGCGCACAAGCTGTCCACAGTGGACTCCTGGCGCTACCGCACGGTATGGCGGCCGGCCGAGGCCGCTGGTTCGGCGGCCGGCACCTGGATGGTTGTCCTGCCGGCCGGGCCGGGGAGGGAACACGGGGAACGGGTTGCCAACGGCCTGGCTGAACGAGGCGCCCGGGTCCTGCGTGTCGTCGCGGACGGGACACCGCTCGCGAACCGCGTTGCCGCGGCACTGGACGGCTCCGCCGAGGTGGCGGGCGTGCTGTCCGCGCTCGGGCTCGACGAGCGGTCCAGCCCGGGATCCGCCGCCGTTCCCGTCGGTTTCGCCGCGACGGTGAGCCTGCTCGTGGTGCTCGACGAGGCAGGCATCACGGCGCCGCTGTGGTGCCTGACCCAGGGCGCTGTGTCGGTGGGTTCCTCGGACCCCGTGACCAGTCCCCTGCAGGCGCTGGCCTGGGGACTGGGGCCGGTGGTCGCGGCCGAGTGGCCCAGTCGCTGGGGCGGCTTGGTCGACCTGCCGGAAACCCTGGACGAGCGGGCGGTCGAACGGGTGGTCCGTGCACTGGCCGCGACCGAGGAAGACGAACTCGCGGTGCGCTCCTCCGGGGTGTTCGCCCGGCGGCTGGTCCGGGCACCGGCCCCGGCCGGGGCGCGCGAGTTCGTTCCGGGCGGCACGGTGCTGATCACCGGGGGAACGGGTGCGCTGGGCGGACACGTCGCGCGGTGGCTCGCCGATCGTGGCGCGGAGCACCTCGTTCTGCTGAGCCGCCGTGGCGGGGACGCATCGGGCGCGGCCGGGCTCGAAGCGGAGCTGACCTCGCTCGGTACCCGGGTCACGTTCGCCGCGTGCGATGTCGCCGACCGGGACGCACTGGCCGAGGTCGTCGCGGCGGATCCGCCTGCCGCGGTCGTGCATGCCGCGGGGACGCTGGACGACGGGATGCTCGGCTCGCTCACCCTCGAGCAGATGGACCGGGTGTTGCGGGTCAAGGTGACCGGCGCGCTGAATCTGCACGAAGTGACCCGCGACCTGGAGCTGTCCGCGTTCGTGCTCTTCTCCTCGGTCGCTGTCCTGCTCGGCCTCGCTGGACAGGGCAACTACGCGCCGGGCAACGCTTTCCTGGACGCGCTGGCTTCGTGGCGCCGGGCGCAGGGGCACACGGCGACGTCGATCGCGTGGAGCCACTGGAGTGGGGACGGGATCGGCGGAGCGGCGGTGGCGGAGCGGCTGATTCAGCGCGGGGTGGACTTCCTCGACCCGGAACTGGCGCTCACCGCTTTGGGCCAGGCCCTCGCCCACGACGAGACTTTCCTTGCCGTGTGCGACCTGCACTGGGAGGAGGTGGCCGGGCAGTTCCGGTCATCGGGTTTGCTGGCCGAACTAATACCGGCGCCACCGGCGGCCGATCCGGACGAGCCCGACCTCGCAGGGCAGTTGGCAGGCCTGGCCGAACCCGAGCGCGAGGAGAAACTGCTCGATCTTGTCCGTGCGCACGCCGCCAGCGTGCTGCGGCAGCGCACGCCGGAAGCGATCGAACCCGAACGTGGGTTTCTGGAACTGGGTTTCGAATCGATCACCGCGGTTGAGCTTCGGAATCGACTCGCCAGGGCCACCGGCATCGCTCTCCCCCCAACGGTGGTCTTCGACCACCCGAACGCCACCGCGCTGAGCCGGTACCTGCGGAGCAGGTTGCTGCCACCGGACGCTGCCGAGCCGGTATCCGTGACCGCCGAACTGGACCGTGTCGAGGCGGCGCTCGCGGCCACCGGTGCGGCTGGCGTGCCGGACGCGGCTGAGATCACTGCCCGGCTCCAGCGGTTGCTGACGGGCTGGCG
Organism: Amycolatopsis sp.; assembly: GCF_035276945.1. GTDB lineage: Bacteria > Actinomycetota > Actinomycetes > Mycobacteriales > Pseudonocardiaceae > Amycolatopsis_E. The sequence goes on from NZ_DATELF010000093.1 coordinate 2,236, forward strand.
CGACCGGGTCTCCGCCGGGGACAGCACCGATCTCGATGCCGCGTCGGACGCCGAACTCGCCGATTTCATCGGCAAGGAATTCGGGATTTCCTGACCATTTCCTGACCAGCCTGAAAGAGGAAGAATGACTATGGACGAGGAAGAACTTCGCTACTTCCTCAAGCAGGTCACCGCCGAGTTGCACGAGACGAAACGGCGGCAGCGAGAGCCGATCGCGATCGTGAGCATGGCGTGCCGCTTCCCCGGCGGAATCGGGACACCCGAGGATCTCTGGGAGGTCGTCGCCCGGGAAAGGGACGTGATCTCCGCGCTTCCCGACGACCGTGGCTGGGACATCGACGAGCTCTACAACGCGGATCCGGACCAGGTCGGACACACCTACGCCCGCGAAGGCGGATTCCTCGACGCGTCCGCGTTCGACGCCGACTTCTTCCGGATCTCGCCCCGTGAGGCGCAGGCGATGGACCCGCAGCAGCGCGTGCTGCTGGAAACCTCCTGGGAGGTGCTGGAACGGGCGGGGATCGACCCGCTTTCCCTGCGCGGCAGCACCATCGGCGTGTTCGCCGGGGTCACCGGGCAGACCTATTCGGAGGTGCTCCGGAACGGGCCCGGCGAGTTCGAAGGCCATCTGCTGTCCGGAACCTCGACCAGCCTCGCGTCGGGCCGGATCTCCTACACCTACGGGCTGGAGGGGCCGTCTGTCACCGTGGACACGGCGTGCTCGTCGTCGCTGGTCGCCATCCACTTGGCGATGCACGCGCTCCGCGCCGGCGAGTGCGAGTTGGCCATGGCGGGCGGTGCGACCGTGATGTCCACTCCCGACCTGATGATCGGGTTCGCCCGCCAGCGCGGGCTGGCCGCCGATGGCCGGTGCAAGGCCTTTTCCGAGGCGGCGGACGGGATCGGCACCAGCGAGGGCGCCGGCCTGCTGCTGCTGGAGCGACTGTCGGAGGCTCAGCGCAACGGCCACCCGGTACTCGCGGTGCTGCGCGGGTCCGCGGTGAACTCCGATGGCGCCAGCAGTGGCCTGACCGCGCCGAACGGTCCGGCCCAGAAGAGGGTGATCCAGCAGGCACTGGCAAGCGCCGGGCTTTCGCCGTTCGAAGTGGACGCGGTGGAAGCACACGGGACCGGGACGAAGCTTGGTGACCCGATCGAGGCGCAGGCGCTGCTCGAGACGTACGGCCGGGACCGTGGAGGGGGCGCGTCGGCGTGGTTGGGCTCGGTGAAGTCGAACATCGGGCACACCCAGGCCGCGGCCGGGGTGGCCGGGGTGATCAAGATGGTTCTCGCCCTCCGTCATGGGCTGCTGCCGAGGTCCCTCTACGCCGACGCTCCTTCGCCCGTGATCGATTGGTCGTCGGGCGGGGTGGAGTTGCTGGCGCGGGCGAGGGACTGGCCGGTGACGGACCGGCCGAGGCGGGCCGGGGTGTCGTCGTTCGGGGCGAGCGGGACCAACGCGCATGTGATCCTGGAACAGGCGCCCGAGCTTGTGCCCGTGGCCGAGCGGGCGGTGACGGTCCCGGGGCCGACGCCGGTGCTGCTGTCGAGCCGCGGGGATGCCGCGTTGCGCGACCAGGCCGGCCGGTTGTGGTCGCTTGTGGACCGAAACCCGGATCTCGAACTAGTGGATGTGGGGTTTTCCTCGGTGACGACCCGTGCGTCGCTGGAGGACCGCGCGGTCGTGCTGGCCTCGGACTCCGAATCGTTGCAGGACGGACTTCGTGCTGTGGTTGGTGGGGTTTTCGGGTCTGGGGTGGTTTGTGGTGTGGCGGATGTTGTGGGGAAGGTGGTGTTTGTTTTTCCTGGGCAGGGGGCGCAGTGGGTGGGGATGGGTGCTGGGTTGTTGGATTCGGCG
>NZ_DATELF010000094.1:0-85779 GCF_035276945.1 Amycolatopsis sp.
GGAACTGCCGACTCAGATGCCCCGCCGACATCCCCACCCCCCTCGCCAGAACCTCCACACTCAACGGCCCCGCATACTCCCGATCAATCCGATCACGAACACGACGCAACAACACCAAATCACCCAGACGCCGCGCCGCGGCGGTTCTGCTGCTCACCTGCCAGATCGTGCCACATCGCAGCCAGCGGCCGAGCCCTGACGCATGAGTGGCGGATACGGCGGTGCTGATGCCGGGTCCTGTGGGATCCGTCGACCCTGCGCGACCGGGGTGAGCTGTGCGGGCCGATCGCCTCGGATCCCACGCTGTGGCGCGCTCTGGACGAGATCGGCGAGCCGCAGCGCGGCAAGATCGCCCGGACTCGCGCGAAGACCCGTGAGCATGTCTGGTCGCTGATCGCCGAGCGGCATGGCGGGGTTCCGCCGTCTCGGATGGCGGCCCGCGACCTGGGCAAGACGATCGGTGGTCCGCAGGGACGCCTCGCCGGGAACTTGACGGCTACGACGGACCGACCGGTTACGCGTCCTCCAAGATCTTCAGGTAGTGCCCTGACACAAGGCGCCGGGCGTCCGCCACGGCTATCTGTCCCGGTTGCGGGGATGTACCAACGCCTGCATGGCCGCGAGCAGGCTTGCCGCGGCAGTGCCCAGAAGGATCGCGACCACGAACAGGCCATTGCGGGCAACGTCGTCCGCCGACTGATCGAAGATCACGTACGTGACCGCGCGCAGGGCGCCCGGCGCCTTCCAGATCAGTTGACCGGGGTCAGCGGATGGCGGGGATGCGCTGGTCAGCGTGCGCAGGGGCCCGAGGTCACCACCGTGGAACTCGATGCCGAGCCGCGCCGGCCGCTGCGGCGCCGTCCCGAGCGCGTCGGTCAGTGCGCTGCGGACGTCCTCACTCAAGGTCGAAGGGGGTTGGCTGGCGAAGAACGGTAACCAGACCGCGGCCCTTGATGCGGTGGTCACGGCCCAGGGGGCTTGGGTGTAGCCCCCGAACTCGGTCGCGCCGAAGCCGCTTGTGGTACCGATCACCGCCTGCTGTCGCCCCGGCAAAGTGATCATCCGGACAAGACCGGTGTCGAAACCCCATCGCACCTGAGAGTCCAAGCGGGCTGCTCCACTCAGCACCATGACCCACCGGACGGTGCGACCGGGTTCGGTGGTGACGGCCATGGAGGTCATCGGCCCAGATGGCTCCTGACCAGGCAGGAAGCGCTCGGCGGCTGCCTGCACCTGCCAGGAAAGCGGCACGCTGGGGTCGGATACGTACAGCGTGGCGCCTCCCTCGGTCGGCGCGGACACGATGGGGGCGGTGAGCGAGCGCAGCCCGGCCAACGACAAACCACCGAGCAGGGCCGCCGCCAGCACCAACGCGACCGGCTCGAGGTAGCGGCTGCTTGACCAGGTGGCCGTGAGCCAACCGGCCACACCGATCACGCTGAGCCCGATCATCGTCTCCAGCAGCAAGAACGTGACGTCGTCGATGTTGTCGAGGGCGAGTAGCAACAGGAGCTCGACGAACAGCACCGCGGCGAAACCGGTCAAAGTGAACAAAATTGTCGCCGGCAGCCGGCTCCGCCGGACCGGACCACGGAGGCCGATCGCGGAGATCAACACGGTGAGCAGCGAGAACACACCCGCGAGTTCTTCACGCATCCGGTATGCGGCCAGCAGACTCGCGCCGAGCGCCACGAGATCGGCGAGGACCAGACCAGCCGTGGCCCGACCGGAACGCCCTACCCTCGTCGTGGCCGGTTCGGGAGCCGGCTGAGGTGCACGCGGCGGGGAAGGCGGTTCCGGGCGCCGGCCGCGTGTCACCCCCTTCACGACGACGGCCGACCCCGCGAGCAGCAGAGCGAGCAGCAGCGAGACCCAACGACGACGATCACCAGTCACGCCCATCAGTCGTGGCCCGGCGGGACAGTGCTACGAGGAGGGGCCACGAGGAGGGGCCACGACGAGGGCGACACACTGAGCGAGGCTGGATGGACCGGCCGGTAAGCGACCCATCCGGTCCGCACTACAACCCGCCGCGGGCGACGAGCTGGCGTGTGATGACGGTTCGCTGGATTTCGTTGGTTCCTTCGCCGACGATCATGAGGGGCGCGTCGCGGAAGTAGCGTTCGACGTCGAACTCGGTGGAGTAACCGTAACCGCCGTGGACGCGGATCGCGTTCAGGGTGATCTCCATCGCGGTTTCGGAGCAGAACAGTTTCGCCATGCCCGCTTCCATGTCCGAGCGTTCCCCAGCGTCGTAGGTACGGGCGGCGTGCAGCAACAACTGCCGGGCGGCGGTCAGTTTCGTCGCCATGTCCGCCAGGTAGTTGCCCACGGACTGGTGCTGCCAGATCGGCTTGCCGAAGGCCTCACGCTGCTGCGCGTAGCTGAGCGCGTCGTCGAACGCCGCCCGGGCGACCCCGGTGGCACGAGCGGCCACCTGGATGCGGCCGACTTCGAGGCCGTGCATCATCTGCGGGAACCCCCGGCCCTCGGCGCCACCCAGCACCGCGTCAGCCGGAACACGACAGTGGTCGAAGGACAGCTCGCAGCTCTCCACTCCCCTGTAGCCGAGCTTGGGCAGATCCCGCGACACGGTCAGGCCGGGGCCCTTTTCGACCAGCAGGATGCTGATTCCCTTGTGGGGCGGGTCGGACTCAGGATCGGTCTTGCAGAGCAACGCGATCAGGCCCGACCGCCGGGCATTGGAGATCCACGTCTTGGTTCCGTTGATCACCCAGCCGTCAGCGTCTCGACGAGCGACGGTACGCATGGCCTGGAGGTCCGACCCACCCCCGGGCTCGGTCAACGCCATGGTCGCCCGCAGTTCGCCGGTGGCCATGCGGGGCAAGTACCGCCGTCGTTGCTCCTCGGTGCCGTGTTCCAGGAGAAGTTTCGCGACGACGGTGTGGCCGCCCATCGCTCCGGCAAGGCTCATCCAGCCACGCGCCAGTTCCTCGGTCACCAGGGCATAGCAGGGAGTCGACACCCTGACGTCCCCGTAGGGCTCCGGGATGGCCAGGCCGTAGATGCCCATCTCCTTCATCCGCCCGATGAGCTTCTCCGGGTAGGTGTCGGTGTGTTCCAGCTCCTGAACGACCGGGCGGACGTCCCGGTCGACGAACTCCCGAACAGTGTCCACAATGGTCGCTTCGTCGGCGTCCAACGCATACATCGGAATTCCTTTTCTGTTGGCGGAACCGGGATCGCCGGACGTTCAGCGGGGTGGCGCGGTGAGCCCGGCGCGCTCCAGCAGCCGCCGGGCCCGCTCGAGCACCGGCTTGTCCACCATGTGGCCGGCGACAGCCGTGGCCGCGCCGTCACCACCCGCGGCGATCACCTCCTCGGCCCAGGCCAACTCCTCCGGTGTCGGCGCGAGCAGGGCGTGGAGCGGTTCGACCTGACGCGGGTGGATGCACAGCTTGCCGGTGTAGCCGAGCCGCCGGGCCATCCGCATGTCTTCGCGCAGGACTTCCAGGTCGGACAGGTTCGTCGTGACCCCGTCCAGCGGCGACGCCACCCCGGCCGAGGCCGATGCCAGCACCAGCGCGGACCGCGCGTGTGTCAGGGCGAGATGGTCGTCGGGGGCGACGCCCAGTTGACCGGCGAGGTCGACGCTGCCGAAGGCCGCGCGGACCACGCCGCGCGCCGCGCAGATCTCGGCGGCTTTCAGCACACCGGCCGCGGTCTCCACGAGCGGGATGACCAGGGGCAGTTCGAGGCCTTCGAGGGTGCCGCGGTCCTCCGCCTTCGGGATCATCGCGGCGCAGCCGTGTTTCGCGACGAGTTCGAGGTCCTCATCGAACCACGGCGTGCCCGGCGCGTTGATCCGGACGAGTACATCCGTGCCGTGCTGAGCCAGCCACTCGGCGACGGCCGCACGTGCGGCGGGCTTGTCGTCCGGACCCACCGCGTCCTCGAGGTCGAGCACGACGCCGTCCGCCCCAGCCGCCATGGCCTTGGCGAACCGGTCCGGCCGGTGGCCGGGTACGAACAGCAGCGTGCGTGCGGCGGCGAGACGCTCCCTCATGCGAACCGCACCTCCGCGGTCGCGTGCCGCTCGTCCACGCTGGTGGCGATGGCCAACCGGCCGTCCGGGCCGCCACGGGCGAGGACGCCATCCCCCGCGAAGACCGGACGACGTAACCGGAAGTCGACCTCGGCGACCGAGCGGGAATCGGTACGGCGCACCAGTTCCAGCATCAGCAGCACGAGAAGTGGACCGTGCACGACGAGGCCCGGGTACCCTTCCGTCCCGCGCGCGTACGGTGCGTCGTAGTGGATCCGGTGTGCGTTCGCGGTCAGCGCGCTGAATCGGAAGAGCAGGGTCGGCGAGATCCGGGGCACGAGTTGCCAGGCCGCTTCGGACGAGGGCACGGGCGCGCCCGCAGCGGTGAACGAGCGGCGCGCGTCCTCGCCCGAGCGGTAGACATAGTCGAGTTCCTCGACAAGGCAGGTCTCCGCGCGCTGACAGAACTCGCTCCGCACCGTCACGAACACCATTTCGCCGGTCCGGCCCCGCTTGACCACCGCACTGGCAAGGGTGGCGACCTGCTCGGCCCGCTCCCCCACGGTCAAGGGCCGGTGGACGCGCAGGCGGCCGCCCGCGAACATCCGCCGCCGGTCGGGAATCGGTGGCAGGAAGTGACCCACCGCCGGGTGGCCGTCCACACCCAGTTCCGCCTGCGGCGGCCAGTCAAGAAAGTACAGCCAATGCCACAGCGGCGGCAGCGGATCGCCCTCGGCGGCAGCAGCCGGCTGGTCGAGCACGGCGGACAGCGCGGCCACGGGCCCGGCGGTGAGGACGTCGTGCCGCGTCCGCGGCTCCGGCCGCCAGTCCGCCAGACGCTCGTCAAGATCGCTGGTCACGGAGATCTCTTCCGGCGCGATCGTCGAGTCCGGTCGGCATCGGGGGTGCTCACAGGTACATCTCCTTCGCTCGAGACAACAAGACTCATCATGGCGGTTACCGCGGGATCGGGCACATTTCGCGCACCGGCGTCGACATCGGCGCCTAAAGCGGTTCGTGGCCAGCATCGTGCCGGCGATCATCGCCGCGGTGGTCTCGGTGCTTGTCGCGCTACTCGGCCGCTGGCAATGGCGCCGCCAGCGGGCCGCCGCCGCGGCCGACAGGTACCAGACCGAGCGAGCGTGCGGACGTGCTCAGAACGCCCAGTCGGTACGCGCGGAAATCGCCGACGGCTCGATCCGGGCGGGCGACCGCCTGCCCGGAGCCCGGGAAGCCGCCGCGGCCCTTGGTGTCGGCCTGCACACCATCCTGCGCGGATACCAGCAACTGCGCGACGAGGGATTGGTCGAACTACGCCGAGGACGCGGAGCCATCGTCACCGACGCCGGGAACTCCCTGAGCGCCCGCACCGCCCAACTCGCCCGCGAATTCACCGCCGCATGCCGCCACCTCGGCCTCACTCCAGACCAGACAATCGGCCTGGTCCGCAGCGCTTTGCAACACCGCTGAGTCCTGACCCCGGCCGGCGCGGGCGGAGAGCGCCCGCGCCGCCATTGAACGTCGAGGACGGGGAATCAGACGATGCGGTAGAAGTTGGCGTAGTGGTCGGGAGAGAACCAGACCACGCCGGTGGTCACGTCACGGACGATCCGTCGCGCGTCCCGGGATGCGCCCTTCGCCCGCGGGTTGACGTCGTACTCGTAGAAGGTGTGACCGGAGGGCAGTTCGCCTTCACGGTTGTGGAACTGGCCGCCGGTGTAGTTGTACTGGCCGTAGGGCCAGGCATACCAGCCTGCTGAGCGCGGGAAGCCGAGCTGACTCCATCCTTCGTAGGCGGTTTTGGCGGCCGAGCAGCCGGACACCGAGCATGTGCCGTAGACGGCCGCGTTGGCCGGAGTGACGAGAACTGTGGCGAACAGGGCGAACAGGAGCGCGAGTACCGACAGAGACTTTCGGAACACCGGCGAACCTCCGGAAATCGGCAGCGTGACCGGCTCGATGATCGGGCCCGGCGTTCACAAGGTCAACTGCTTCCGCGTGAACTTCCGACCAAGGAACCGGAGGCCGCCACGACCTGCTGGGCCAAGTGATCCTTGCCAGAATTCGCGAGGCGAGTGCGACGTGAGGTCCCACGTAGTGAGTGATGGCGTTGAAGGAGGTTCGACTGACGTCGGAGACGTGATCCGGGCCAGTGTCCGAGGCTCGCTCCCTACCGTGACATGCGTGGCCGGGTCCTGCCCGGTCGGGTGCGAAGCTCACGGGAAAGCCTGGAGCGGCCGAATGTGGCGCGTGTACGACTGGCTGCTCGGCGGCACCTCGAACTGGGCGGTGGACCGCGCGTTCGGCGCGAGGGTCGTCGACGCGTTCCCTCTGCTCAAGTCGGCCGCCAGAGCCAACCGCCTGTTCCTGCACCGCGCGGTGCGGCACCCGGTAGGGCTCGGCGTGCGACAGTTCATCGACATCGGCTCCGGCATCCCGACCATGGGCAACACCCACGAGATCGCCGAACAGGTCGCCCCGGACTCGCGTGTCGTCTACGTCGACAACGAGCCGGTCGCGGTCGCGCATTCGCAGGTGTTGCTCGAACGGCACGGGGACGTCGAGCGGCACGCCGTGGTGCGGGGAGACATGCGCGAACCCCACGAGCTGTGGCACCGCATCCAGGAGACCCGCGTGATCGACTTCAGCGAGCCGGTCGCGCTGCTGCTGGTGGCACTGCTGCACATCCGGCAACCTGGCAGGAACGGGACCGACATCGGACCGCGCGCCGTCGAGGAGTACCGGCAGCTTCTTCCCTCCGGGTCCCATCTGGTGATCTCGCGTATCACCGACGAAGGCGTTCCGCCGGACCTGGACGAGAAGCTGGTCGAGCTCAAGCGGATGTACGACACGTCCAGCGGCCCCATGATCTGGCGCTCCCATCAGCAGATCCGCGATCTGCTGGGCGATTTCACGCTCATGGAGCCCGGCATGACCCGGACTCCGTTGTGGCATCCGGAGGACAGCGGCCCAGCTGCGCCCAAGATCGCGTTCGACACCCCCGAACAATCGACAGTCTGGGCCGGCGTCGGCCGCAAGCCCTGACGCCCTCGCTCCTTGACGCTGGCGAGCGCCCCTGGTGACGCACTGCACCAGGGGCGCCTTCCTCAGCGTCACAGCGGCCAGTCAGCCGGTTCCTCGGCGATACGTCATCGAGTTGTCCGAGATGGCATCCGGACAGGACGATCTGCTGCCCGAGCAACGTCCGAACCCGGATCGCGTGCTGGAACAGTTGCCCGTCCGGGGTGGTCACGGTTTCGTTGAAGTACACCGTCGCCACCAGTGGGATGGTGAGCTGCCCGGAGCCGACGCCGATCGGGATGCCGTTGATCGTGCCGACCCGCGAGGACCCGGAGAGCGCACCGGGACCGGCCGCGCACCGATCGCGAGGTCGGCCAGCGGCCCGCACACCGCACCCACCAACACCCACCTCGGCGCGGCCGGCAGTTTCCCGGCGCCCGCCCACGGAGTCCGGCGCCACGGCTTGGTCACCGACAGCCAGGCCTGGAAGGAGATCGCGCCGGCCATGAACGCCGACCCGGCCATCTGCGGCCCGGCCACCGGATTCGGCTCCCCCGCCCGAGCGGCCTCCTCCGCCGCCTGAAGCGCCGGGGACAGCAGGAAGATGCCCAGGTTGAGCTGGACGGTGGTGATGACGAACTTGACCAGCACCCACCAGTTCCGGAAGAACCCCCACGGCGTCGCCGCCGCGAGCAGGAAACCAGTCAGCGCCGACGTGTTCGCCAACGGCGCGAGCAGGCGGAGATCCAACCGGTGCGCCATCGACATCGCGCCCACCCGCACGACCGGATCGTCGCTGGCCGACGCGGTCACCATCAACGTGAACAGGACCAGCGCCAACGTCATCCAGCCCACCGACGTAAGAATGGGCAGCCACACCGCCGACTGCCGCCACCGATTCGCCTTGCCCATACGCCCCTTGTTCTCCGTGCTCGTTTCCGTTACGACAGCACCGAAGCGTAGGAAGCGGAAGCGTCTCCGTAATCCAGCGCGAGGCGACAACCTGCGTCAACAAGGAACGACCTCGGGCACCGCGGAATCGACCTGCACATACAGATCCGTAGCGTAATGACCTGGTCACCGACGCGATCTGGCAGCACCTGGCCCTCCGGCAGGAGGGGAGCGGTAAAGCGCCGGCGTCGAGGAACGGGGGCGTATCGACCGCACTCCCCCGGCTTCTGCTTCGACTCCGCCAGTCAGGCCCGTCTCGGCCGGCGAGCACTGGCGATCCCGCCATCACGAGCAGACAATGTGGACAGAGGTGGCGGCGTTCGGAGGAGGTAACGATGCGCCAAACCAATCTCACCGGGGAGTCGGCCGAATACGCCGGCGCCCGCGAGGAACTGCGCCAAGCCGAGATCGAGCTGATGCGCCATCGGGAACGCGTCGCCGGTCTCCGCCGCCGTCTGCCGCCGGGACCTGTCGTCGACGACTACGTGTTCGAGGAAGGGCCCGCCGACCTGGACTCCGGTGACGCGCCGACGCGGACCGTACGGCTGAGCCAGCTGTTCACCGCACCCGGGCGCGACCTGCTCATCTATCACTTCATGTACGGCAAGCGGCAAACCCAGGCGTGTCCCATGTGCACGATGTGGATCGACGGGTTCAACGGGATCGCCCGGCATGTCACGCAGAACGTCGACTTCGCCATCGTCGCCGCGGCCGGCCTGCCCACGCTCCGCGAGCACGCCCGAAACCGGCAGTGGACGAATCTGCGCCTGCTCAGCGCCGGGAGCAGCACCTTCAAATACGACCTCGGCAGCGAAGACGCCGAAGGCAACCAGGACTCGACGGTTTCGGTGTTCATCCGCGACGACGACGGGTCGGCGCGCCACTTCTACTCGGTGCATCCCCGGATGTCCGAAGACATCGACCAGCGCGGCATCGACCTGCTCAGCCCTGTGTGGCACATGCTCGACCTCACCCCACAGGGCCGGGACAACTGGTTCCCCGCACTCGGCTACCAGACCGCTGCCGGATAAGCGACTCGATGCCGTCCACCACGCGGTGCGGCCCGAACAAGGCGGCGCCACCCTCAACCTCCCCTCAACCTGGACGTCGACAACCTCGGATTTTCCCACTTCCGGCCCGACCGCCCCTGATCCGAAAATGACCGGTCCGGCCGCGCGAGTCCAGCTCACCCGACACCCGAGTCCAGCTCACCCGACACCCGAGTCCGGCTACGAGTACAAGATGAAGGACCTGGCCCGCAAGAAGCTCGTCGGGGTGGCGGACGTCTACGCCGACCGTGGCCAGACCGTGGATGTCGGCGATGTCTGCGCCCGTTCCGCACACACGCGAAAGGAACGGACAGCCGTCAGATAGCGCGCCACGCGCGAGTCCCCCCGTTGGCCGTGCGCGAGGCCCCCGATCGCCGAGCCCGAATTGCCCATTCGTGCCGCGAACGTAGAACTCGCGCGCACGCAAAGCCCGACTCGCGCACCGCTGAGTGGGACTCGCGCGGACCTTGGGCGCGCCACCCGTCTGCATCCCCGGCAGGTCATCTCGTCCGGAGCCGGTCGAACCGGAACGGCTCGAGCAGACCCGGACGCCGCCCCGTCACCACGAATTCGGTGAGCGCCCGGCCGGAGGCCGGTCCGAGGGTGACGCCCAGCATCCCGTGCCCGGTGTTGACGAACGCGTTGGCATACCCCGGAACCTGGTCGATCACGGGCAGGGTGTCCGGGAGCAGCGGCCGTCCCCCGACCCACGGGTCGCGGATCAGGCCGGGCAGTTCGTCGGCGTGGCTGAACCAGTCGCCAAGGTAGTGGCGGCTCGCCTTGGCCAGTGCCACGATCCGGCGCCAGTCGAGGCGGTTGTTGTTGCCGCTCAACTCCATCGTGCCCGCGATCCTGGTGGTGCCGGCCATCGGCGAGGCGACGAGATTGTGGTCACCGAAGTAGATCGAATGCGCCGGAGGTGGGTCGAGGTCGATGGAGAAGCTGTAGCCCTTACCGGTCTGCAACGGCAGGTGGCGGTCCATCCACCGCAGCACCTGCCCCGACCACATGCCCGCCGCGATCACCACCGCGCCGCACGCGATGTCGCCCCGGCTGGTGTACAGGCCGGCGATGCGGCCTGCCGACCGTTGGAACCCGGAGACCTCGACGTCTTCGTGCACCTTGCCGCCGACGGCCTCGACCTGGTCCCGCAATGAGCGGGCGAACCGTTCGGGATGAACGATCCCCTCGCCGGGCACGAAATAGGCGGCCGCGACCGGTGATTTCAGGGAGGGGTCAAGCTCCCGGGCGGCGTCACCGACTTCGACGTCGTCCGGGACCTCGTAGCGCCCGCGGGCCATCAGCCGCTGGACGTTCAGGTAGTGGCGGGCCTGCGCGACCGACAGAAAGGCGTGCACCATCCCCGGCCGCGACAACCCGGTGTCCACACTGGACTCCGCCAGCTCGTCGAACAAGGCGAAGGTCTCGCGGTTGAGCTCGACCACCGCGGCATAGCCACGTTCGAACCGCGATCTCCCGCTGCTGCGCCAAAACCGCAGCAGCCAGGGCAGCAGCCCGGCGGACGGTCGCAGGTAGAGCGGCGAGTCCGGCCGGCCGAGCGACCGCAGCGCGTACCCGGCGACTCCCGGCGACGCGACCGGCGCCGAATGGGTCGCGCACACCCAGCCGGCGTTGCCCAGTGACGCGCCGGACGCGACCGAGCTGCGCTCGACCACTTCGACCGGTACCCCGGCCCGCAGCAGGTAGTAGGCCGTGGCCAGACCCACAATTCCCCCGCCGACGACGAGGACCGGTCCGTCGCCTCGATGCGAAGCATTCGTCACGGCTAACCGCCCTGCTGTGAAGCGCGGTAGGACGTAAGGAAGGCGCTCGTGCGCTCCTGCACGGGCCGGACGAGAACCTGGCCGGGCTCCCCCTCCTCGACGATGCGACCGCCGTCGACGAACACGGTCCAGTCCGACACTTCCTTGGCGAAGGGCAGTTCGTGGGTCACCAGGATCATCGTCATACCGTCCGAGGCCAGCTCCCGCATCACCCGCAGCACCTCGCCCGTCGACTCCGGATCGAGCGAGGAGGTCGGCTCGTCGAACAGCAGCACCTCGGGCCTGAGCGCCAGCGCCCGGGCGATGGCCACGCGCTGCTGCTCGCCGCCCGACATCTGTTCCGGGTAGGCCAGCGCCCGGTGCCCGAGCCCGACCCGGCGCAGCAACTCGACCGCCCGCCGCACCGCGGGCTGCTCCGGAATGCCGGCGCGCACCTGCCCCAGGATCACGTTCTCCACCGCGGTCAGGTGCGGGAACAGGTTGAAGCGCTGGAAGACCATGCCGACCTTCCGGCGCAGCCGCGCCAGGTCGCGGCAGAGCAGGTCCCCGCCCGAGAAGATCGTCTCCCCGGCGACCCGCAGGTGCGCGCGATCGGGCCGTTCGAGCAGGTTGACGCAGCGCAGCAAGGTGGTCTTGCCGCCACCGCTCTGCCCGATGATGCTCACGATCTTGCTGTGCTCGACCCGCAGGTGCACGTCGTCGAGCACGACCCGGCCGTCGAAGGACTTCGTCAAGTGCTCGATCAGGACGACGGGCTCCTCGGTGACGGCCGCGCCGACCCCGTCACGTTCGGTGCTGGCGGAGGTCACACCGCCTCCTCGGCGAGCAGAAGGCGGGCGGTGCGCAGGCGGCGCCTGCGGCGCGGGGAAAGCGGGACGCCGGAGCGGATCCGCCGTTCCAGCCACAGCAGGCACTGCGAAAGCGGGTAGCAGATGGCGAAGTAGATCGCCGCGATCACCAGGTACACCTCGAGCGCGCGGAAGGTCGCCGACGTGATCAGCCTGCCCTGCGACATCAGCTCGGCGGCCGAGATGGTGACCAGCAGCGAAGTGGACTTGAGCATGTCGACCAGCATCGTGTTGGTTCCGGGCAGTGCCAGGCGCAGCGCCTGGGGCAGGATCACGTCGCCCAACGTGCGCAGCGAGCCGAGCCCGAGCGCGTCGGACGCCTCCCTTTGTCCACTGTGGACACCGCTGATCGCGGCGCGGAAGGTCTCCGACAGGTAGGCGCCGTAGAAGATGATCAGGCTGAGACTGCCCGCCTGGAACACGTCGAACCGAACGCCGACCGAAGCGAGGCCGAAGTAGGTCAGGAAAATGATCGCCAGCAGTGGGATGTTCTTGAACACCTCGGTGTAGACGGCGGCCGGGATCCGCAGGACGCGAAGGCCGCTCAGCCGGGTCAGCGCGAGCAGCAGGCCGGCCACCGCGGCGCCGGCGAACCCGACCAGCGTGAACAACGCCGTCTGTGCCAGACCTTCGAGCAACGCCGGCGCGTAGTCCGACCATGGGACCTGGAACATCGCGACCCTCCTCGGTGTTTGTCAACGCGCCCAGCCGCTCTCGTGGCCAGGGCTCTCCCGACTACCTGTCTCCGCCTTTCCCGACCGCAGCCCCGAAATCGCCCACCTTCGGACGTCCACGCACGTTGACCACGTCTCATGGTGCGCGAACGGCTTTCTCAGATCGACGGGGGTGTCCAGTCGGCGGTCCGGTCGACACCGCGCCGAGTGGCGGCCATTTCGGGCGAGGGCCTGAGGAACTGCTCCGGGTCACCACCATATTTCCGGATCAGCTTGGTCAGCTCGCCGTCCGCGTACATCTTCCTGATCTCCGCGGAGATCGCCTGCTCCAGCTTGGGTGACTGCTTCGGCAGGTAGAAACTGGTCATGTAGGGCTGGAAGTAGGCGTACTCGGGATGCTGCTTGACTTCCTCGTCGGTCGGCGGCGTCAGGTACTGGGTCCGGACGTTCAGTTCCGGCCGTTCCTGTTGAGCCGCGATCACGACCAGCGGGTCGAGGAAGCCGACGTCGAGCCGCCCGGCACGCAGGTCGTCGAAAACGCCGTTCGCGTCGGGGAAGGCCCGCAGCGTCGCCCCCGGCACGGCCTGGATCGCCTTGACCCACACATAGCCCTCGACGGTGCCGAGCTGATGTCCCGCCAGATCCCCGACGGTGCGGTACGTCTGCCCCGAGCGCACGGCCATCGCCGGCGGTGAGTAGTAGGGCGGATCGGTGAACAGCCCCTGCTTCTGCCGCTCGGCCGTCCATGCCACACCACCGACGGTGATGTCCACCCGGCGGGACTGCACGGACGCGAGCATGCCGGCGAAGTCGGTGTTCTGGGCTTTCACGGTCAAGCCCAGCTTCGCCGCTACGGCATTCAGGATGTCACTGTCCAAACCGGTCAGCTTGTCCCCCACGAGCGAGGTGTAGGGGGCGTAGGGCTGGATGGCGACGTTGAGGACGCCGGGTTCGATCGTGTCGAGATCGGCAGCGGCGGCGGAGACCGGCTGTGAGGGGCTGGCCGGCGAGCACGCGGAAACCGCGAGAGCGACGGCCAGGACAGCCGCCATCGCCTTCACCGTGCCACGCCAGCGAACCAAGGGAGTGCGGATCATTCTCCTGGCCACCTTCCTGCTGGGAGTCAGCACACGCTAGATCGCGGCCCGGATGGTTGGCACTGGACGTTTCGGCCAAATCTGACCGTTTTTGCCCTGGTTTCGCTGTATGAGTCGTACTACGCTCCCCCAGCCATGCTGACCCCTTCACTGGCTCAGGAGATCGCCCGCGAAACCAGCGAGGTGTGCGGGTTCAACGTGGTGATCACCGGCCGGGACGGCGTCATCATCGGCAGCGGCGACCCCCGCCGGATCGGGCAGTTCCACGAGGCTTCGGTGGAAGTCGCCCGCACGATGCGGGCCGCGGCCCACGACGCGGCCGCCGCACGCCGGCTGTCCGGCGTGCGCCCCGGCATCACGCTGCCGATCGTGCTCGACGACGAGGCCATCGGCACCGTCGGCATCACCGGTTCCCCGTCCGTGGTGCGCCGCTTCGGCCTGCTCGTGAAGAACCAGACCGAAATCCTGCTGCGCGAGTCCCGGATGCTGCAGTCACGCATCATCCGGGAGAAGGCCGTCGCCGACCTGTTGCGCGACATCGCCCACTACGACCCGGACGTGCTGGAACCCGAGGTACTCGCGGAGACCGCGTCCGACCTCGGTTTCGACCTCACCGCGCCCAGGGCGGCCGCCGTGATGGAAATCGGCGAAGCTCCGCAGGCGGCCGCGCTGCGGGTGCTGCGGGGAGTCTTCCGCGACGCCCAGGACGTGGTAGGCGTCATCGGGCCGTCCCGGCTCGTCGTGCTCCACCGTGCCACCAGTCCGGCCGCCAGCACCGAGCTGTGGCGCGCGGCCGTCGAAGGAATTCAGGCGCGGCACGAGGGTCTCGCCGTCCGGGTCGGTATCGGGCCTACGGCCCGGAACGTGCCGCAACTGTGTGCGTCCTATGGTGACGCCGTGACGGCCGTACGGCTCGGCGGCCGGCTGGGCGGGCCCGAGCGGATCCACCACATCGCGGACTTCCGGCTGCACGAGTTGCTCGCGGCCGCGGGAAGCCGGACCCGCGCCCGGTATCTGACCGAAATGCTCGGCGACCTGCGCGAGCAGCCGGACTGGCCGGCGCTGCGCTCGACCCTGCTTGCCTGGTGCGACAACGGTTTCCACCTCGTCAACGCGGCCAAGGCGCTGCACATCCACCGCAACACCCTGATCTACCGGCTCGGCAAGATCGAGCGCGTCACGGGCCGCAGCCCGCGTGAGCACCGGTTCGCCCTCGCGCTCTATGTCGCCGCGCTCATCGACGAACTCGACTCGTGAGCGGGCACCTCCGAGACGTGCGCGGCGACGACCCGCCAGCCGTCGGCGAACCGGACCCAGGTCTGGGCCCGACGACCCTCCACAGTGGAGTCCGGCTAGCCGGACAGCGTGCTCACGACCGCGGTCCGCTCGTCTACCGCGACGATCACCGTCTCCGACAGCCTCCGACCGGGCGGGACGCCTGGATGCGCCCGGCGCCACGCCGCGATCTGCGCCGCCCCGTGCCGCCGGTCGGCGACACCGAGCCGCAGCGGGTCGGGCGGTAGCCCGGGCCCCAGCGCCAGGTCGACGGCGAACCGTTCGAGCACGTCACGCAGTCCGAACAGCTCACTGACCTCCCGCGCGGAAAGTCGCGCCACCCGGACTCCGCGGCGCGGCAGGTGCTCGACGAGCCCCCGCTGCCCGAGCAGCCGCAGCGCCTCCCGCAGCGGGGCACGGCTGGTGCCGGAGCGCCGCACAGCTGCTCTTCGACGAGACGCTCGCCGGGCGTGAGCGCGCCGCTGAGGATCTCGCCGCGCAACCTCAGGACCGCGAGCTCGACAAGGCTCTGTGCCTCCAACGCCCTCAGCGGTCACGAGGAGCCTCCCTGGCGAGCCGTGTACCGGCAACCTTGTCGTTCACGATACGGACGAGGACTCGCGACGGCCGCGCCGGTCGCGAGTCCCACACCCGCCACGCCCGAGTCCCACACCCGCCACGCCCGAGTCCGACGTTCGCCGCGCGCGAGTCCGACGTTCGCCGCGCGCGAGTTCTGCGTTCGCGCGCCCGCACGCGCGACGGGAGGGTGGGACTCTCGCGGGTCACTGGAGCTGGTAGCCCTTGTCGTTGCGGATGAGCTGGTAGGTGTTCTTCGGGCCCGAGATTTCCAGGCCGCGGTAGACGCCCCATTTCGGCCGGAGGTAGTTGGCGTCCCGCCGCAGGTCGGCGTTCTTGCGACGGTTGGCTACAGTGGTGCCGCCGTCCTTGATCACGCGGCTCAGGTAGCCGCTGTGCGAGGCCTTGAACTCCCACTGGATGTCGAACTACTCGAGACCGTCACGGTCCGCCCACTCCAGGAGAGTGTCCAGCGAGTACACGGCTTCGTCGATGCCCGCGTGCAGGTCGCCGAAGCGGGCGAACCGGCCGGGCACGGTCGCGACGGTGCACTCGCGCGGGTCCACGTCGTCCACCTCGTCCCAGGTGATCGGGGTCGACACGGTGGCCTCCGGCGCGCCCCGCACCGAGTAGGCGCTCGCGATCGTGTGGTCCCTGGCGTTCTGGTTGTAGTCCACGAACACCTTTTCGGGGTCACGATCCTTGCGCCACCAGGTGGTCGTCACGTCGGCGGGCGCGCGGCGCTCGACTTCCAGCGCGAACGCGAGCGCTGCCCGCCGCACCTCGGCGAACCCCCACCGCGGCTCGATCCGGACGTAGACGTGCAGGCCGTTGCCGCCAGAGGTCTTCGGCCATCCCACCGCGCCCAGCTCGCCGAGAATCTCGCGCACGACGTGCGCGGTCCGGCGGACCCGGTCGAAACCGCAGCGCGGCATGGGGTCGAGGTCGATGCGCCACTCGTCCGGCCGCTCGACGCCGGCACGCCGGGAGTTCCACGGATGGAACTCCACTGTGGACATCTGCACGGCCCACACCACGTGCGCCAGGTCGGTCACGCACAGTTCGTCCGCGTAACGGTGGTAACGGGGGAAGTGCACCCGCACGGTCTCGAGCCACTCCGGTGCGCCGTGCGGGATCCGCTTCTGGTGCACCTTTTCG
Source organism: Amycolatopsis sp. (assembly GCF_035276945.1). Lineage (GTDB taxonomy): Bacteria > Actinomycetota > Actinomycetes > Mycobacteriales > Pseudonocardiaceae > Amycolatopsis_E. Next base: position 16,440 of record NZ_DATELF010000094.1, read on the forward strand.
CCGGTCACCCCGGACGGGAACCGGTGCAGCATGCACGGCCGCTCGTGGAGCGCCCGCACGATGCCGTCACCGACCGACAGGTAGTAGCGCACCAGGTCGAGCTTGGTCACGCCGCACGACGGGAAGTACACCCGGTCCGGGTGGGTGATCCGCACCGTGCGGCCACAGACCTCGACCTCGATCGCGGAGTCCTTGGCCATACCAGAGACCGTAATGCCGCGAGCACCCTCAGGCGTATGGACGTGCCAAAGTCAACGGCGGCATCTTCCCGATCAGCCACAGCACGCTGTTGTCGCCGCCGAGCCCGGGGAAGTGCGGCACGACCTTGTCGCACAGCTCCCGCAGATGATCGGTCATCGGCTCGCCTTCGGGAAATCCGTCGTAGAACTCGAAGGTCGGCGCCGCGTGGCAGCCCTTGTACGTGCCCTTGTCGATCGGGACCCGCACGAGCTGGTTCACCACCCCGAACAGCAGGCCCTGCATCGCCGCGATGAACTTGCGTTCCAGGCCGTACCGCCTGCTCGTCCTGCCGCCGTCGACATCCTCCCAGGAACTGCTGTACACCTCGTCGAGCAGGCGGAGCACGTAGGTGTAGGCGGCGTTGCACAACAGACCCAGGTCACGCACGGGGCCGGCGGGATAGTCCTCGACCCTGGGGTTCTCAGGCACCGGGTAGACCTCGCCGATGGGTTCCCAGCCACGGGCGATCCGCTGGAACTTTTGGTAGTGCGGTTCCTCGAACTGGCCGGGCTGGGGAGCTTCCGGGCGCAGGGGCACCTTCTGCAGGTCGGGATTCATGCCCTCGCCCTGCTCGACGATGGTGTTGATCGCGGTCAGCGCGCTGCGCAGGTCGTGGACCAGTTGCGGCTCCCCTCCCCCGCCCTGGTTCCAGTAGGCGCTCACGTACTGCAGGTCCGGCCGGTTGCTCTTGAACAGTTCCCGGGTCCGGTCCGGATCGCCCCAGGGGTTGGCCTTGCCGGCCCCGCACAGGTTTCCGAACCCGTCGTGGATCGCTTGGTAGAACTGGCCGATCGTGTGGTACTCCTCGGATTCCGGTGCGGCGTCGGCCTTGGCGGGCAGTTCGAATTCCATGAACACGTCCCGCACCAGTTCCCGGGTCAGCGGGGCGAGCCGGAGCTGGAGTTTCGGGATCCGGTTGAGCATGTCACCGGGATAGGCGGGCACGAACAGCGGATCGCAGAACGGGACGCTGTCGCCGTAGCCGATGGCGATGATCAGGTTCCGGGCCAGCGACAGGTGCAGCATCTCTTCGATGACGATGCTCTTGATCAGCCGGAAGGCCCCGGGCCCAGGCGCCCACTGCGACGCGTTCTGCGTCTTGATGGAATAGCCCGCGTAGAGGTAGAGGGGAATCGTCGACAGTTCCAGCTTCGCCGCCAGATACAGGTGGGAGTACAGCTTTTCGACGGTGTCGATCGGTTCGTCGGCTCTGATCGGGACCAGGGGCAGGTGTGCCGATGCCTGGATCGTGGTCACGGACGGGGCTCCTTCCAGTTTTCGAGATCCGCTCCGGCTCCCACCGGACCCGGCAGATCGATCGCGACGAACCGGCGCGCAGCCCACTCCCGCAGGTAGTCGACGGCGTTCTCGCCGTTCGTTCCGGTCAGCCGCGCGGCCGTCCTCGGGTCGTTCCCCGCGACGAGCGCGGCCAGTAGCCGCCACCGCGACGGGTCCAGCTCGGTCGCCGTGACCAGGTATTCGTCGCGGAACAGCACGAGATGAGTCCGTGCCCGCCGGGGCAGCGGGTACGAGTGGTCACCGCGCCGCACGGCGGTGAGGTAGTGGTGCGCCGGGAAATCCAAGGTAAGCAGCCGGAGACACGGCGCCGGTAGGACGACCGCGTCCAGCCATCCGGAGCGGGGCACGACCGCCCGCTCCTCGCCTTCGATTCCCGGGCCGGTGTTCACTTCGGCGAACGCCCGCTCCAGCCGGGCGATGTCGACCATCAGGTCAGACCAGTCCGGGCCGGGGTCCGGGCGGGTCGCCTGGAGGTGATCGGCGAAGCGCGCGCCGAAGGAGTCCAGGCTCCGGCTGTGGGACGGGTTGGCCCGCAGGTAGTCCAGCGTGAAGGCGTCGAACAGGTCACGGCCGAGCAGGTGGCACAGCACCGGGTAGTGCGCCCGCATGCAGTGCAGCAACCGCGATCGGTAACCGTGCTGGTAGATCGCGAGCCGGGCGGACGCGCTCAGCGCCGCGGACGGAGTGATCACGGTCCCGGCCTCGGCCGTGTCCGCGGACCAGAGGATCGCCGCCTGCAGCCATTCCTGCTGCCGGGCCAGCTCACCCCGCATGGCACCGGGCCGCCGCGTAGCGGCGGGCCTTCTCCAGTTCGGCCAGCAGATCGTCGAACGGCGGGATGTGCTCGTCCCATTCCAGCAGCGTCGACACCTCGGGCAGCAGGGCGGTGGTGAACCCGTACAGTTCCCACACCGGGTCGGCGACCGGCCGGTCATGGGTGTCGATGACGTCGGTGCCCCGGTCGGTGTGGCCCGCGAGGTGCAGTTGCACGACTCGTTCCGCGGGGAGCGCGCTGACATAGGCACGGGGATCGAAGTCGTGGTTGCGGGCCGAGACGTAGACGTTGTTGACGTCCAGCAGCAGGCCGCAGTCGGCGTCCTCGGCCATCCGGCTCAAGAACTCCCACTCCGGCATGGTCGACGCCGTGAAACCGAGGTACGTACTCGGGTTTTCCAGCACCAGGGGCCGTTCCAGGAGGTCCTGCACGACGCGGATCCTGGCCACGACATGCCGCAGCGCGTCCTCGGTCAGCGGCAACGGCAGCAGGTCGTGCGTGTTGAGGCCGCGCACCCCGGTCCAGCAGACATGGTCGGACACCCATTCCGCGCCGATGCCGTCGGCCAGCCTTCGTAGCGCCGAGAGGTAGTCCAGGTCCAAGGGATCGGTGCTGCCGATCGACAGCGAAACCCCGTGCATGACCACCGGGTAGGCGGCCGCGATTTCGGTCAGCACGTGCCGGGCATAGCCGCCGTGGCCGAGGAAGTTCTCGGTGATGATCTCGAAGAAGCCGACCGGGGGCCGGTGGGTGAGGATGTGCGAGAAGTGGCAGGAGCGCAGCCCGGCGCCGAAGCCGAGATGGGGAAGGCCGAGCCGGTCCGCCGTCATCAGGCCCTTCCCCGGTACTCGGGCAGCGGATCCTGCTGAGCGCCCCGCGGGGCGGGCACCGGGTCTCCCGGTATTTCCCGTTTCGTTTCGAACGGCGGGACCAGGTCGTCGGGGTAGCCCTCCCCCGGCGGCTCGCCGAACGGGAGACCGGCCCGCCACATGCGCTGCTCGAAGCGTTTCCGCGCGAGCTTCCAGACCCCCGTGCCCTTGAACGGGCCCGCGGAGGCGACCCGGCTCTCGTTGATCGGGCTGCCGCAACTGCCGTTCTGGCAGCAGGACTGTTCGCCGGGAATGGCCTGCTCGTACTCGTCGCCGAGATAGCCGCAGCCGCCCTGGCCCCGGCACTCGTTGTCGCCGTGGCACACGTGGAGCGCCGTCGCGCACTGGCCGGCGCCGGCGATCCGGGTCCTGTCGACGTTGACGTCATGCCCGACACAGGCATTGAGCCCCATGCAGACGTGCAGTTCGAGCACCTGCTTGACGATCTTGTGCGGTCGCTCGCCGCCGGCTTCGTGCGCCGAAACACGGATCGCGGCGCCGAGCTGCCCGCCGGAGGCCATCAGCGTGGCCTCTTGGGGGGTCAGGCCACCGTCACCAACACTCTTCGCCTTTTTCGCCAAAACAGCACCACCTGTCAGACTCGATGTCCACCCCTCCCGTCGTGACATCGAGTCTCGCCGCGCCCACTGTGGACAGTCCAGACCGGACGGACCAATCGACTCGTCCGGGTGGACACGAACGGACTACGGTGCTTCTTCAGCGGCGCCGGCGCTTTTCAGCGGTCGGCAGCTTCGTCGTCATCGGGCCACGTGGCCAGTTCGCACGTCTCGGACGTGGCCTGCCAGTGGTTGGCCAGCGCGAACATCAGGTGGACGGTCACGCGCACCGGAAAGGTGAGGGCTTGGACGAGCACGGTGTTTCTCCTGGATCAGGCCGCGGCGGCCAGCCGGCCCAGGGCGGCCTCACCGGTGGGGGTGACGGCGAGCTCGCGGTCGAGGGGGCCGAGGCGCCGCTCGGTCCTGATCATGCCGCGGAAGATGAGCAGATCGAGCACCTCGGTCTCCCATTGCGGGACCGAGCCGGCCTCGATTCCGTCCGGGCCACGCCAGCGGTAACCCGCCGGGCCGCTCCACATCCCGCGGTGGAAAAGCACCTCGTTGTCTGCCACGTGCTGCAATGCGGTGAGTTCTTGGTCATTCATCTCGATACCTCGCAGTCCTTCCTGCACCAACCAGCTTCCGCTCGGAAAGCGGGGCGAACATCCCACGAACTACGTAAGTAGGTACCGACGCCACGGACACGGGTACCGGCTCCGGTACCACGGTTAGATTGGCACTGTGACCACGATCGACTACCAGGAGCTTCAACAGCGGTTCGACACCCTGACCACGGCCCACCTGGCGGACGCGTGCATCCGCGCCAAGATACCGGTGCGCTGCGCCCCGGCGCACCTGCGCCCGGTATGGCCCGGGAGCCGGCTGATGGGGCGCGTGCTCCCGGCCCGGCACGCCGGCAGCGTCGACGTTTTCCTCGAGGCTTTCGAGGAAGCCACACCGGGCGACGTGCTGGTGGTCGACAACGACGGGCGCCTCGACGAAGCGTGCGTCGGCGACCTCGTGGTCTTGGAGGCGCAGGCCGCCGGACTGGCCGGAATCGTGATCTGGGGGCTGCACCGCGACACCGCCGACATCCGCGCGATCGGGCTACCGGTGTTCAGCCTGGGCGCCCTCCCGGCAGGCCCGCAACGGCTCGACGCCCGTCCCCCGGACGCCCTGAACTCGGCCACCGTGGGCGATTGGCGTGTCGGCCGCAGTGACCTGAGCCTCGGCGACGACGACGGCGTACTCTTCGTCCCCGCCGCCCGCGCCGGAGAACTCTTCACCCTCGCGGAAACCATCTGCGACACCGAGCGCCGCCAAGCCGAACGGGTCCGCTCCGGAGTGTCCTTGCGCGGCCAGCTGAAATTCGGCGACTACCTCGCCCGGCGCGGGCAAGTGCCCTCCTTCACGTTCCGTGAGCACCTGCGAGCCGGCGGTGCGGCCATCGAGGAATGACCTCGATGGCCGACGACGAACTGTCCGCCGCGCAGCGTCAGCAGTGGCAGGACACCTACCTCGCGCACCCCGGCATGTACGGAACAATGCCGTCCTCCGCCGCCGTGCACGCGGCGGAAGTGTTCGCTGAGTCCGGCGTGGACACCGTGCTGGAACTTGGCGCGGGGCATGGCCGCGACGCCCTGTTCCTCGCCCACCGCGGCTTCACCGTGCACGCCACTGATTTCAGCCCGGCGGCTCTGGCTCAACTACGTGCGGCGGCCACCGCCCTGGGGCTGGCCGACAAGGTGAGCACCGGCGAGTACGACGTTCGCCATCAGTCGCCGCTGCCCGATGCCTCCGTCGACGCGGTGTTCGCCCACATGCTGCTGTGCATGACGCTGACCACTCCGCAACTCCACGCGCTGGTGGACGAGGTCCGCCGCGTACTCCGGCCCGGCGGCGCCTTCGTCTACACCGTGCGGCACACCGGCGACGCCCAGTACGGCGCCGGCACCAGCCACGGTGACGACATCTACGAAAGCGGCGGTTTCGCCGTGCACTTCTTCTCCCGTCAACTGGTCGACGCCCTCGCCGAAGGGTGGCGGTTGCGCGAAGTCCACGCGTTCGAGGAAGGCGTACTGCCCCGCCGGCTCTGGCGGATCACGCAAACTCTTCCGGGATGAGCGCGGCGGGCGCGCCTTCCCGCTGGCCGCATGTGGACGGTTCAGCCCTTGCCCACCGCTGCCGGACGGACGACGAAGATGACGCGGTCGGCGGCGTCCGGCGGCGCGTTCGTGCCGAACGGAGCGTCGTAACGCTTGGCCAGTTCGACGAAGAACGCGCCCGTGGGGTCCGGGTCGATGCGTTCGACGACGCCGCGCACCTCGAGGTACCGGTACGGGTTCTCCGGGTCGATGATCGAGACCGCCACGGCCGGGTTCGCCCTGATGTTGCGGAACTTGCGGCGAAAGTTGGTGTGGGTGAAGCGGATGAACTCGCCGTCCCACGCGAACCACATCGGGTTGACCTGTGGGGTGCCGTCCTCGCGGACGGTCGCGAGGTCGGCGATCAGCGGCCGCTCCAGCAGGTCGCGAAGCTCCTCTGGGATGATCTCGGTCACAGTCGTCATCTCATCTCCTGTCGGTTCGTGTCGTTGCTCCCCAACACCGGTGCCACGAAGCGTATTCCGTTGTAGCTGACACCACGCCACACCCCCGCGCGACCTCTGGCGCGGCCGGCACCGACGTCCTGAAATTTCAAGCAGAAGGTCTCAAAGAAGGGCGGGGGCAAGCTGTCACGATAAGTCCACAGTGGACCCCATCCAGGTAAGAAATTGGTTCACACCAGAAGTTTCCGAAAATTTCCCACCCCCTCCCGGGGGCCGGTAAGATCAAGTAGTTACCCGGAGAGAAACGCGCCCACGTCTGTTCGCGGCTGGCGTCCATACCCCAACGACGGGAGTCAGCATGATCCGCCCCTGCACGTCGCCTTCTGCCGGACGGCATGGGACGGGCCGGGCGGGGATCGCCGAACTGGTCGCGGCCTGCGAACGGGAAGCCGCGACGGCATGGGTGGATATCGTGAGCTGGCAGTGCGAGGTGGTCGCGGACGACGAAGCGTGCCGTCCTTCCGCTGGTCCGGCGAGCGCTCGACGGCAGCGGCCCCGACGGTGCGCTGATCCTGGTCGCCGAGTCGCCCACGCTGGTGCGGACCGCGGGGCTGGCCCTTCGCGTGTTCCGGACCATGGGGGTGCCCGGCGGGCGACTGACCACGGTGCGGCTGTAGCCCATAAGGGGAGATCGGCGCCCCTCGATCGGCTGATGCGTGGTTCACGCTGCGCCGAACGGGTTGGGCTCAACGAATGGATTCTCTAGGCCGAAGGGCGCGGACTCGCCCACTCGAACCCTGTGCGGCGATAGGTTCCGAGCTATGTCGATTGTGGATGAAAAAATTCTCACCGCGAAATCAGCGACAAACCGTGGATCAACGAGGAAATCTTGTCGCGCCAGCGAAACCCGTGAGCACTGCCGGTAGCGCTGCGGCGGCGCGCCACGCTGTCAGCGCGATCCCGTCGACCCGCTGGAGGTGCGGGTCGACGGGGTTGGCACGCCGGGCGAACCGGCACGGGGCACGCCAGGCACGACGCGCGGCCACCGCTCACGGGCGGTCCACGTCGCCGCGCCAGCCACCGGTCTCGTGGCCCCGCTCCTCGATGAACTGCTGGAACCGCCGCATGTCGTTCTTGATCTGCCGGTCGTCGACACCGATGATCGCGCCGGCCTTCTCCACCAGCCCCTCGGGCTCCCAGTCGAGCTGGGCCGTGACCCGCGTCGTCGCGTCGTCCAGCCGGTGGAACGTCACCACGCCCGCGTGCGTCGTGCCGTCCGTGCTCTTCCAGGCCACCCGCTCATCGGGGTGCTGCTCGGTGATTTCCGCGTCGAATTCCCGCTTCACGCCGGCGATCGACGTGGTCCAGTGCGTGTGCGTGTCGTCGATCTGCCGTATCGACTCCACTCCGCTCATGAACTTCGGAAAGGACTCGAACTGGGTCCACTGGTTGTAAGCCGTCGAAATCGGCACGTGCACATCCACGGATTCGGTCACGGTAGCCATGACCTTCGACCTCCTTGATTCGGGCATTTCGCTCCTCTCGCTCGGCTACCCGCCAGACGCCCGCACGACACATCCCGCGCAGGACAGGCCGGCCGTAAAGGCACACTCGGTGCCATGGCGCGGTGGGCCACCGGCGAATCAGTGTTGTCGCGCACGGTGCGGATCTTCGAAGCGTTCATCCCGGACGAGCCGGTCCTCCGGGCTTCGGCATGGGCCTGCACCAGCGCGCCGGACAGCACGTCGCACGGCGGGAGGCCGAGGCGCTGCCGTCGGCCCTCGCCCGCCGGGTCGGCCGCTGGGAGCTGACCTGGCCACCTCGCCGTCACCACAACGACACGCTCCGCACCTTGGCGTCGCTGCCCGTCCGCGTCCACCTCGCCTGATGCCCTTTCCCTCGGCGGGAACTGGCGGGACGATGGGAGGGTGGACGAGACCCAGGACCGGCTGAGAATGCCGTTCGCCATCGGCGTCACCGTGCTCGGCATCGTGGCGGCGGCGGCGCTCGGCGACGCGTGGTATTTCCTGACCGGCGTGGTGGCGGGGCTTTGCCTGCTCGTCTCGAGCCCATAGGGTGACTTGACCCGTTCGGGGAAATCCGCGTGCTCTAACGTCTGCTGCCGTGAACCGCAGGATCCACCGCCGGTCGGTGCTGGGATTCGGGCTCGGCCTGGGCGCGACCGTGCTGGCGGGATGCGAGACCCCACCATCCCCCGCCCCGGCACCGCCCAGCGCCCCCAACAGCCCGGCGGTGACCTCGACGTCGGCCCGGACGGCGCCGTCCGGGCCGTCCGGGCCGGCGACCCAGCTCGTCCGCGCGGAGTCCGGCCGCCCCGAGATCGCACTGACCTTCCACGGCGCGGGCGAGCTGTCGATCACGCGGCGGGTTCTCGACGTGCTGGCCCGGCACGGCGCGCGGGTCACCGTGCTCGCGGTCGGCACCTGGGTGGCCGCCACCCCGGACGGCGTCCGGATGGTGCGCGACGGCGGGCACGAGGTCGGCAACCACACGTGGAGTCACGGCGATCTGGCCGGCATGACCGAGGGCCCGATGCTCACCGAGATCGAAAAGTGCCGCGACCGGCTCGACGCGGTTCTCGGCACACCGGGCACGTTCTTCCGCCCGTCCCAGGGCCAGTACGCTACGCCGGCCGAACTCGCCGAGGCGGCCAAGGCCGGCTATTCCCAGGTGCTGTCCTACGACGTCGATTCCCTGGACTGGCAGGACGCCGGAGCGGACCGGATCCGCAAGGCGGTCGCGACAGCCAGGGCGGGCAGCGTCGTGAGCATGCACCTCGGCCATCCCGGCACCGTCGCCGCGCTCCCCGGCGTGCTCGCCGACCTCGCCGGCCGGGGGCTGCGGCCGGTCACCGCGTCTCAGCTTTTCGCCTGATCACCCCCGAATCCCCGAGAGAGATCCCCGTGAGAAATCCGTGCCTCGTCCTGGCCCTGCTGGCCGTCGCCGCGCTCGCCGCGTGCTCGTCCACCCCGCCCGCGACCCCGCCGGCCGCCGGTACACCGGCTCCCGCGCCGGCGACCGTGGACGGGAACCCCGCCGCGGCCAACGCACACAACATCTACGCCGACGCGGGCGCGGACATGCTCAGCGCCACCGCGAAGGCCGCCAAGCAACTGGTCTACGTGCCGCACACCGGTTCCGGGGATGTGTGGGTGATCGACCCGGCCACCTTCGCCGTGGTCGCGAAGTACCCCGCGGGCAAGGAAATCCAGCACGTGGTGCCGTCCTGGGACATGAACACCCTGTACGCCACCGACGACCTGAAAAACCACCTGGTGCCGTTCGATCCGAAGACCGGTCAGCCGGGCCCCGAGATTCCCGTCACGGACCCGTACAACATGTACTTCACGCTCGACGGGCAGTACGCGATCTCGGTGGCCGAAGCGCGGCGCCAGCTGGTCTGGTACGACCCGCACACCTGGGCGCGACGCGACGTCACCCCGGTGCCCGGCTGCGCCGGGATCGACCACGCCGACTTCTCCCCCGACGGCACCACCGCGGTGTTCACCTGCGAGTTCGCCGGGCAGGTCGCGGTGGTCGACGTCCCGTCGCACAAGGTGCTGCGGCTGGTCCCGATGCCGCAGCGGCACACCCACATGGGCCCGCAGGACATCAAGCTGGCACCGGACGGTTCCGTGTACTACATCGCCGACTCCGACGCCGACGGGGTATGGGTGCTCGACGGCGCCGCGACGAAGGTGCTGCGGTTCATCCCCACCGGGATGGGCGCCCACGGGCTCTACCTGTCACGGGACGCGCGGCAGCTTTACGTGACCAACCGGCACGAAGGCAGCGTGAGCGTGCTCGACGCCTACACCGGCGAAATCGTCACGAAGTGGATGATTCCGGGTGGCGGCAGCCCGGACATGGGCAACGTGACCGCGGACGGCGCACAACTGTGGCTGTCCGGCCGGTACGACCGGGCGGTCTACGTGCTATCCACAAAGGACGGTTCGCTGATCGGGAAGATCCCGGTGGGCAACCAGCCGCACGGGCTGTGCGTGTGGCCGCAGCCGGGCCACTACTCCCTGGGGCACACCGGCATCACGCGCTGAGCCGGGCCGGCGCTTTCCGCCGCGCCGTGGTGGGTCCCAGGTTCACCGGCGAAGCCAGGTGGGCGGTCTCGTGGACCGCCGCCACGCGGTCGGTGACCACGTAGGCGGTGAGGCCGAGGCCGGTTGCGTGCCGGGCCGTCACGTCGACCTGCCGGTGCGGCGCCAGTATCGCTGCCCACCTTTGTGTTTCTCACGATCCGTGGACGGTGATGGTGGTCCACGCACCGACGTGGATGCAATCACCGTTGGCGAGCGGCCGGGGCGTGTTCGGCTTGAGGCTTTCGCGAGTGTAGTTGACGTAGGTCCCGTTCGCCGAGTTCATATCCACAATGGACCATCCGGTCGCGTCCGCGACGAGCAGCGCGTGCAGGCGGGACACGCCGGGGTCCTCGGGCGGACCGGTGAGGTCGATGTCCGGCTCGATGCCCCGGGTGCGGCTGCGGCGGCCGATCGTGACCTGCTCGCCTGCCAGCACGAACCGCCGCTCCGGGCAGAAGGGCGGGAAGCCGATCGCGCCGGCGTCCGGGCCGCCCTCGGCGCACACGCTGTTGTAGTACCGGCGATCCGCCGACACCACGACGGACCACGTCACCGGCTCGGCGGACGCGGTGGACTCGACGGCCTCGGGCGGTGCGGGTGATTCCGTGGCCACGGCCGGGTTCGGGGGTGAGGCGGTCAGCGAGTCGGCGCCGCAGTCCTCGCAGAACCGGCCCGACAGCGGCGCTCCGCACGCGGGGCACTCGCGGTCGGCCGGTTCGGGCTCGGCCACCGTGGGCACCGGGGACGCGGCGGGGGTGCCGAACGCCAGCCCGCACACGTCGCAGAACTCCTCGTCGGCCGAGCCGTGGCCCTGGGCACAGGTGGGCATCAGTGCCCTTCTTCCGTCGCCCGACCGACCCGCTTGGTCACCTGCGACCGGCTCTCCAGGGTCATCGCGTCCACCGCGCTGACGGCCCGCTTCAGCCGGATCGTGCCGCGCGCCGGGTCGACCACCTCGACGACCTTGGCCAGCAGCTTCGCGGTGTCCTCGTGCCCGGACGAGTGCGCGAGCGCGACCGCGCGGCCGAGTTTCGCGGTGGCCCTTTCGATGTCTCCGGCTTTCTGCGCGGCCAGCCCCTCCTCGATGGCGCCGGCCAGTTCGGCTTGTCCGGTGTAGTGCGCCACCTCGGGACTGATCCTGGTGGACAGTTCGGTGTCGTCGGTCCAGATCGCGATCACCTGTCCCTTGCCGAGCACCTCACCGGTGGCGGGCACGACCATGCTCGCCCGCGCCGCCAGCATCTTGTCCCCGATCCCGGCGGGCTCGACCTCGACGTTCACGTGGTAGTCGCGGCTTTCCGCGCCCCACGAACCGGTCGGGTAGTCCCCGCTGCGCGGCACGGACTCGGTGCGCCGCCCGGTCAGGTCCACAAGGGACGGTTCGACCTGCTTGACGAACTTGACCCTCGCGCCCTCCGGGGTCCACAGCCGCAGCGCCACGTCCGCGACCTCCTTGCCCATCGCGGCGGCGGTCATCGCGCGGAAGTCGGCTTCGAGGTCCTGGGGCTCGGCCACGATGTCCACCGAGCCGAGCAGCGCTTCGGAGATCTTCCGCAGTTCCTTGACCTCCCAGTCGGTGCCCACGCCCCGGCAGTCGCAGACGAACTGCCCCGACACCTGGCGCAGGATCCGGTCGAGCTTGCCGGCCGTCTCGTGCACGTTCTTGCCGTCGGTCAGCAGGATCGCGTGCCGCAGCGCATCCCCCCGGGTGGCGAACAGTCTCGAGGCCAGCAGCAGCCACTCCCCCATCGCCGTGCCCCGATCGGCGCGCAACCGGTTCACCGCCCGCTTGGCCGCCGCCCTGGTCTCCGGGCCGGCCGGGACCATCCCGAACTTGCGCGGGTAAACGAGTTCGGCCAGGTCCGTGCCCGCGACGACGGCGAAGGCAACCCCGTCGCGCAGGGTGTCGATCGCGGCCGCGGTCGCCCGTTTCGCGGCGGCCAGCTTGGTGCCGGGATAGTCCATCGAGCCGGAACAGTCGACGATGATCACCTCGGCCGCCGGGCCACTCGCGGAGCGGGCCGTGCCTCCGCCGGTCGAGGTGACCGAGACGATCGCGTTGACCTCGGCGGCGCCTTGCGGCAGGTACTCGTTCTGGTAGACGTCGACCTTGAACTCGCTCACTGCTGCTCCTCAGCGAATTTGCGCGCGACCGCGATCGTGTCGACAGGGCGCCCTTCGAAGAGCACGGCCGCCACAACGACAACGGCGCCCTGCCGCTCCGACAGCGGAAAAAGGCGCGCTCTGTGGTCACCTTGACTGCCGCGCCTTCGGCTACGCATTCTCTCCCTCCAGGGGCCAGGGGATCACCACGACCGTGATGTTGTCGCGCCCACCCGCGTGCAGCGCGACGGCCGTCAACTCCGCGGCGACCTTCGACGGGGGCGCGGCGGGCACCTGGGTGGCCAGGATCTCCGCGGTGGGCAGGTAGTTCCACAACCCGTCGCTGCACACCACAAGCCGGCCGGGCAGGCCGGGCGGGAGCGTGACCAGGTGCGGCGGCGCCGGTTCGGCGTCCGCGCCGACCCAGCGGGTCAGCGCGCCGGCCACCGGCTCGGCGTCGTCGGTGGTGAGCAGGCGTGACCCGGAATCCGACACCCAGTACGCCCGGCTGTCTCCGATCCAGCCCACCGTGATCCCACCCGGGGTCACCACGGCGGAGACGAACGTGCACGACGGCGCGAGATCGGCACGGGCGGAGCTCGGCCGGGCGAGTTCCGCGACGGAGGCATAGGCGCCGGCGGAGCCGTGCACCGTCGCCTCCGTGGGATCGCTGTCCGTCAGCAGGTGTTCGACGATGCCGTCCAGCGCGGCATCGACCGCGGCCTGGGCGGCGGCATCGGCGTGTGCCGTCGACCCGACACCGTCGCAGACCACGGCGACGACCGCCTCCGGTGCCTGTTTCGCGCCCACCACGGCCAGCGCCATCGCGTCCTCGTTGCGGGCGCGCGCGGAACCGCGGTCGCTGACCCCGGCCACCGGGCCGAGGTCGTACTCCATCCGGTCGCGCCAGGGCGGCCCACCCGCCGGCGTCCGGCTGAACCGGAGGCTGGTACCGCAGCCTTCGCAGAACCGGTCTTCGGGGGTGATCGCCTCCCCGCATCCGGGACATCCCGCGAGCGTCATCAGAACCACGTCTTGGGGCGGATGCGGTTGGCCTGGTCGACCAGCGCGATCCGGTCCAGGCGCGTCGCCGCCTGCCCGGCCAGGGTCAGGTAGCAGCGCTCCAGCCCGAGCCTCAGGTCGTCCTCCACGAGCCGGTACCCCAGCACCCTGCTCGCCTCCCTCCCGTTCCTTCCCCCGCCGGCCACCCAGCCGAACGCCGACTCCAGCAGTTCCCGCGCCGCGTTGGCCCGGCGGGTCTCGTCCAGATCCAGGCCGGCGAGCTGCTTTCCGGCGATCACGAGGTCCTCTTCGGACAGTCCGTCGGCCCGGCCGTCCCCGGTCCGCGCCCGGATCGCGGCCAGCTGCGCGGCCAGGTAGTGGATCGACGTCTCGGGCACCGATTCGAGCACGTCGACCGCCTCGCGCCGCTCGCCCCGGGCCAGCAACGCCCGAGCCAGGCCGAAGGCGGCGCTGATGAAAGCGCGGTCGGTTCGCCACACCAGCCGGTAGTACCGGTCCGCGCCGGTCGGATCGCCCACGGCTTCGGCGCAGGCCGCGATGGCCAGCTTCGGCGCGGTCTCGCCCGGCACCAGGTCGTAGACCGCCTCGAACGCCTGCCGCGCCTGGTGCGGCCGGCCCTCGGCGAGCGCGGCCAGTCCGCGGTGCCACTCGACACGCCAGTCACCCGGCTCGATCTTCGCGGCGTTGAGCTCCTGTCGCGCACCGGAGATGTCGCCCAGCCCGATGCGCGCCCTGGCCAGTCTCAGCCGGACCTCGACGCTGGTCACCGGCGCCGCGGCCAGCTCTTCGGCCAGCGCGGCCGGATCCGTCGCGCCCACTGAAGCCAGATACACCGCACCCGGATCGGTCACGTCCACTTTGGACACAGGGAGCGCGACGGCGACTTCGGCGAGCCTCGGTGCGCCCGCGACCCCGAAACTCCGCCGTTCCGGGGTGAACTCCACCGACGGCCCCGGCCGCGGCTGCCCGTCCTCGGCGGCGGCCACCTCCCGGAACACCCCTTCGAGCTGTTCCCGCATTTCCTCCACGGACCCGAACCGCTGGGCGGGATCGCGCTGGGTGGCCCGGCACAGCAGCCGGCGGAACGACTCGTGCTGGGCGAGCAGCGGGACCACCGAGGGGCTGGGCAGGCTGTCGCGGTAGGTGGTGTGGAAGTCGAACGGGAAGGTCATCACGGCCAGTGCCCGGCCGACGGTGTACAAATCGGACGCTGGCGAAGGCAGCTCCCTGCCGATCTCCGGCGCCTGGTAGCCGACCGTGCCGTAGATCGCGCTGTCCTGGTCGTCGACGTGCCGTACCGCGCCGAGATCGATCAGCTTGAGCTGCTCCTCGACCTGGATCGCGTTGTCGGGCTTGAAGTCGCAGTAGACCAGGCCGTTGGCATGCAGGTAACCCAGCGCGGGCAGGATCTCCAGCAGGTAGGCGATCGCCTGCGTCAGCGGCAGGCAGGCGGCCGGGTCCTCCCGCTCCCGGCTCTGCTTGATCATGTCCTTGAGCGAGGTGCCGCCAACGTACTCCATCACGATGTAGCCGGTGCCCTCGTGCTCGACGAAGTTGAAGATCCGCACGATCGTCGGATGCTCGACCTGGGCGAGAAAGCGCTTTTCCGCCACGGCGGCAGCCATCGCGTCCGCGTCTCCGGAGTCGAGCAGGCCCTTGAGCACCACCCACCGGTCGGCCACGGCGTGGTCGAGCGCGAGGTAGATCCAGCCGAGCCCGCCGTGCGCGAGACAGCCCAGCACCTCGTACTGGCCCTGTACCAGGTCACCGGGCGCGAGCTTGGGGGTGAAGGAAAACCGGTGGCCGCACTTGGCGCAGAACCCCTCGAACCGGCCCGGCCTCCCGTCCCGCCCTCGGCCCACCTTGGCGCCGCAGTTGCTGCAGAATCGCTTGCTCTCCGGCACCTTCGGGTCTTTCATCACCGCTTCGCGCGGATCGCGGCGGGGCACGCTCGGCACCTCGACGATCCCGCGTCCCAGCGGCGTGCGGCCGGACGACCGGGTGGATCCGCGCGACGACCGGGTGGGCTCGGAACCGGCGATCGGCGCGCTCCACGACGTCGACGTGACCGGACCGGTGCTGGTGCTCGTGGACGGCCCGCTCGACGACGAGACGGTGGCCGCCGTGACCGGCGCAGGAGCGGCCAGACCGCAGGTGTCGCAGAAGCCGTCCTCGTCGATCACACCGTCGCACCCGGTGCGCGGGCAGGTCCTCATCTCTCCACCCTCCGCAAAGCGTCCTGGTACCGCTTCACCGCCCGGGTAGCCACCCGCAGGTCGCACGGAACCGTGTACAGCAGTTCGCGGGCCTCGCGGTGCAGCGCGGCCAACTCGAGATCTTCGGCGTACCCCAGATGTTTCGCCTTCGCGCGGTAGGCGTCCAGCCGTCCCCGCAATTCGAGGCGCCGATCGAGCAGGCCCGTGACCAGATCGCGGTGGTCCCGGGCCTCGGCGAGCGCGGTGCCCGCGTCACGCTCCAGGTTTTCGAGTGCCGCCGCGAGATCACGCCACCGGCCGGTCAACTCGGGCAGCCCGGCAAGTCTCGCGCGCAGCGCCGGCACCGGATCGGTCAACGGCGGCACGCCTGGTGAGGCGATCTTCTCCAGGACGATCGCGTGCGCGGCCCTGGTCTCGGTGCCGATTCCGGCGACCTCCCCGATCAGCGACGCGAGCCTGCCGAGCCGTTCGTCGAGCGCGTCCCGTGCCGCGGCAAGCCTTTTCAGCTCCCCCCGGATCGTGGCGATCCGGGCGGAAAGGCTTTCGGGCGGGCCTGCGGCGGCGAGCGGGTCGGCGACGGCCAGCCGCCGCACCCGCGCCAGATCTTCGGCGATCCGGTCCAGTTCGGGCTCCGCCACCCCCAGCGACCCGGCGAGCGACGAGGCCGCGCGCAGTTCGGTGTCCAGCGGGTCGAGCTGCTCGACCGTGGTGTGCCAGGCCTTTTCCGCCGCCGCGAGCACTTCGGTGACCATCGCGTACGAGGCCTTCATCCTCGCGACGAGATCGGTCAGGGTGGCCCGCTCGACCACCGTGGCGGGGCCGGTGAGGCCACGGCGTTCGAGCGGCAATCGCTCCGCGCGCAGCTCCACCACCGGCTCGGTCAGCAGCCTGGTCAACTCGGTCAACTCGTCCTCACCGGGCCGTGTCCTGCGCGCCCGCACCTCCCTGGCCTGGTCGAGCACCGCCCGGTGCGCGCCGAACCGCTCCCACAGCACGCTCATCGCGACGCTCGCTTCGGTCCAGCGGCGCTGGGTCAAGCCGGTCAGGGTCCCGGCGGTGAGCAGCTGGTGGCCGGGATGCGCATCCATGGCCACCAGTGCCTCGGCCATCCGATCGCTTTCCGCGCCGAGCTCGGCCAGCGCCCGATCCGCCTCCGCCACGGTGAGCACGCGGATCAATCCCGGTACTGCGGGGCCGGCGGGGCGGGCGCGGCACCAGGTAGCAGGCTCCCCAACCAGCGCTGGTAGGCGGCGGTCCAGGTGCCGTCGGCCTCGATCTCGGCGAGCACGCCGTTGACGAACCGCACGAAGTCCTCTTTGTGCTGGGGAATCGCGATCCCGTAAGGCTCGTCGGCCAGCGGGTCGCCGACCACCCGGGTGTAGGGGTCCTGCGCGGCCATCCCGGCCAGGATCACGTCGTCGGTGGACACCGCGTCCACCTGGCCCTGCTGCAGCATCACCAGGCAGTCGGTCCAGTCCGGCACCCCGATGGCCACCGGTTTGGCGGCCAGCGCGGCGATCCGGCTGAGCGAGGTCGAGCCGTTGGTGGCGCAGACCCGCTTGCCACCGAGGTCGGCCGCCCCCTGGATGGCCGAGTTGGTCTTGACCAGGATCCGCTGCTTGGCGTCGTAGTAGACGGCCGAGAAGTCCACCTGCTGCAACCGGTCGCACGTGATGCTCATGGTTCGCACCACGATATCGATTTCGCCGCTCTGCAGCATCGGAATTCGTTGCGCGGAGGTGATCGCGTGCAGTTCGATCTTGTCCGGGTCACCGAAGAGCGCTTTCGCGATGGCGTGCGCCATGTCGATGTCGAAGCCCTGGATCCGGCCGTTGAGCGGGTCTCGGAAACCGACGTTGTAGGTGTTCTGGTCGACACCGACGCGCAGCTTGCCGTACTGGACGATCTTCGCCATGGTCGAGCCGGCCGGCATCTGGCCCGGCGCCGGCATCGGGCTGGGGGGGCGCCGGCTGGCCAGCAGGTTCGGGCAGCTCTGCACGGGTGCCGGCGGTGGCGAGGTCACCTCGGCGGCGCCCGCCGGGGCGGGCACGTCCGCGGACACCTGCGGGATGGTGGTGCCCGAAACCGGCGCACAGCCGGCCAGCGCGAACGCGAACACCGCCAGCAGCCCGGCCGTTGCTCTCCTGGTCATCGGTATTCCTTGAGTCGTCGCCAGATACCGGCCACCGAGCCCACCGCCACCAGCACCGCCAGCACGGACACCCCCACGACCGTCCCGGCCAGCGCGCCTTCGGCGGCGGACACGTTCGCGCTGAACGCCTGCCTGGTCTGCTCGATCGCGCCCTGCAGGTCGGCGTCGACCCGGTCGAAGGTGGCACCGGCGTCCCCGAGGGCCAGTGCGACCGCCTTGCCATGGTCGCCGCCGTCGTCGGCCTTGCGGAGGGCGTCGTGCGCGTTCGCCCAGGCCGTGCTGTCGGCCTTCGCCGCGTCGATCTTCGCCTGCACGTCCTGGCTCGTGGCCAGCGAACCGGCGGTCGCGAGCAGCGTGCCGAGCTTCCGGCTGACGGTGACGTAGTCGTCCTGGTAGGACTTGCCGTTGCCGGGGTTGACCAGGGTCAGCGTCTCGTCGGCGCGAGCGGCCAACGTCGAGATCCTGGCCTGCGCCAGAACATCCACCTGGGCCGAACCCTGCGTGCGGCTGTCGCCGACGTCGGCCATCACCACGAAGCCGGCGGTCAACGTCCAGACCAGCCAGACCAGTCCCGCCGCGGTCGCCGCGAGCAGGCCCAGGTTGAAAACGCGGTTCGTCCGGCGGCGCAGGACGACCTGCGCGGCCACGAGCGCGCCGAGTACGAGCAGCCCGAGCAAAAGCTCCACAACCGGAAACGCGCCGGCCCGGTCCTGGTCCGTGTCGACCCGGCCCGCCTCGGCCCGGTACAGCTCCTGGGCCGCGGGCAGCAGGGTGGCTCGCAGGAGATGCGTGGCCTCACCCTGGTACGAACCGCCGACGGGTAGGCCCTGCCGGTTGTTGGCACGCGCGGTCTCCACCACCCCCGCGTACTGGGGAAGCTGCTGGGAAAGCGTTGCCAACGCGCTGCCGGGTGTGATGTCGGCCGGTTCCTCCGCCGCCACCGCAATCGCGAGAGCGGTGGTGGCCTGCGCGATGTCGTCTTCGTAGCGCTTCCGGGTCTCCGCCGGTTCGAGCCCACCGGACAGGAGCGCGCCGGTAGCCGTGGCGTCGGCGTCGGACAGTGACCGGTAGATCTCCTGGGCCGCGACGCTCAACGGACCGCTGCGGGTGGCGAGGTCGTCGAGGGCCTGGGCCCGGCTCTGCACGCTGAGCCCGCTGAACGCGCCGGCCAGCAGTGCCACGGCGACCAGGGCGACCGCGAAACCACCCAGGATTCCCGGGGTGGTCCTGGCCAGGGTGGTGAACTCGCGAACCCGTCTTTCCGCCGTAGTGGCGGTCATGAGATCACCCCCTTTTGCCGCTGAGCATCGCGATTTCACCCGGCGCTGTTAACGATCGAGCCCATTTCGCAGCAACACCGCGCCCTCCGCGTGATCAACGGAGGGGTCGGCCACCCCGGCGGCCGGTAGGGTCGTGGCGTGGCGACCTGGGACGATGTCCGCCGGCTGGCGCTGGCGCCGCCGGAAACCAGCGAACGGCGCTCACGCGACTCGATGCAGTGGCGTGTCAAGGAGAAGGGATTCGTGTGGGAGCGGCCCCTGACGCGAGCCGACCACAAGGCGCTCGGTGACGCCGCGCCGGACGGGCCCATCCTGGGGGTCCGGGTCGCCGACGTCGGCGTGAAAGAAGCACTGATCGCCGACGATCCGGGTGTCTATTTCACGACACCCCATTTCGACGGCTATCCGGCGGTCCTGGTGCGCCTCGAGGAGATCGAGTTCGCCGAACTCGGCGAGCTGGTCC
Organism: Amycolatopsis sp.; assembly: GCF_035276945.1. Lineage (GTDB taxonomy): Bacteria > Actinomycetota > Actinomycetes > Mycobacteriales > Pseudonocardiaceae > Amycolatopsis_E. The sequence continues at coordinate 36,080 of NZ_DATELF010000094.1, forward strand.
TGGACGCCTGGCTCACCCAGGCCCCGAAGCGGCTCGCCAGACAGTACCTCGAAGCGAGCCCGTCATGAACCGCTGCCGTACGGGCGGGTGATGATCTCGAGCTTGTGCCCGTCGGGGTCGTCGAAATACACCCCCCGTCCGCCGTCGTTGGTGTTGATCTCAGCGGGACGACGTTGGGAAGGGTCGGCCCAGTAATCCAGGCCCCGGTCCTTGATGCGCCCGAAGATCTCGTCGAACTCACTTTCGCTGACCAGGAACGCGTAGTGCTGGCTGGTGACCCGGTCGCTGTCGAGGAAGTCCAGCGACACGTCGTTGTCCACCTGGACGACCAGAAACGGCCCGAACGGCTCCGGCTCCGGCAGGCCGAGAATCCCCGCCATGAACCTCGCCGAAACGCTTTTGTCGTGCGCCGAAACAATTGTGTGGTTGAGCTGAACAGCCATGCCTCCAGGTTAAAACCTCCACCGCACTGGAGCACAACTTCCGGGTGCTCTTCCTGCCCCGTTTGTGCCCCCGTTTGTGGCACGATGCGAAGCCGACGAATCCGATCGGACCGGGTGGCGCTGGACGGCGTACCCGTGGTGGTGCCGCCCGGACGGGCTGGTGGAGCGCTGGGTGCGGGCGGCCCGGCCGGTTCGGAATCCCGCGGAGATCGTGATCGGGGTCGAGTGGGCGCCGCTGGCGACATGTCCTGTCCGGCGAGGTGGAGTTGGGGGCTCGTCCGGCGGAAAGGCGTTCCGCGGATCTCGGGGCTCCCGCGCCGGCCACCGCCGAACTCGACCAGCGACCGGTCGGCGACCCGCTGTTGCGCCGGTCGTGGGACGAGTCGCCGACCGGCTCCCCCTGTGCGTGCCGGGTGTCCGTTGGCTCGCCGTCCGGATGACGCGGGCATGAGGAGTGCGCGCGGCTACGCTTGCCGTCCGCCGGTCGTGTGACGCGATTGGTCTGGACAAGTTTTCGGTTAGGCCCTAGCGTTGCGGCCGCTGGTTTCGCGAGGTCGGAGGGATTCGATGCGGAAGTACGTCCGGGAACTGTTGGACGAAGTGGACCGTCGGCAGGCCGACATCGAGCGTGCGGCCACCGTGCTGCTCGACACGGTCGAGGCGGACGGGATCGTGCACGCGGCGGGGGCCGGGCACTCGCTCGCCATGGTGGCCGAGATGTTCTACCGTGCGGGCGGGCTCGCGCCGGTGCGGCCACTGTGGGACACGGCGATCCTGCCCCTCGCCGGCGCGCGGCACAGTTCGGTCGCCGAGCGCGAGCCGGGCCGGGGCCGCGCCGCGGTCGCGTCGGCCAACCCGGCGCCACCCGATGCGATGGTCGTCTTCTCGACCAGCGGGCGGAACCCGTACCCGGTGGAGGTCGCACAGGAGTCGCTGGCCCGGGGAGTGCCCGTGATCGCGGTGACCTCGCTGGCGGCCTCGGCCACCGCGACCGACCGCTCCGGCACTCGGCTCGCCGACCACGCGACGGTCGTCCTCGACACCCGCGTCCCGCCCGGCGACGTGGTCTACCCGCCGGACACGCCCCGGACGTCGGCGGTGTCCACGATCCTGGGCGCATACCTGTGGTCCACCCTGCTCGCCGAACTCGACCGCCTCGCCACCACCCGGGGCGTCACGCTGCCGGTGTGGACCAGTTCGAACGTCCCGGGCGGCGACGAACACAACGCGGCACTGATGGCACGTTACGCCGACAGGATCCCCGAACTCGGCTGAACTGGCGCACACACCGGGAAAAGATCCGAACCCGCCGGGTCGGTTCGGTCGGAACGGATCGGACGAATCGTTCCAGATACTGAAGATGCGTCACCGTCCGGCGAGGATGGCGAGGATGGCGAATCGCCGATTCCAGTCGGACTACTGGCCACTGTGGACACCGGAGGTGCACCCGGCCGCGAACACGAGACCAGTGCCCTCCACTGAGATTCTTGCGCTGGCATTCTGGACCGCGGAGAGTGAGCTGTTTTCATCCTGGTCTGGATATGTTGGTGGGTAAGGGTTGTAGGTCAGGGGCTGGCTGATCACCGGGGTGTCGCTGCCGGGAACGTGGCGAAGTCCTTGGTAGGGCAGCAATCGACCAAGATCCACATCCTACGCAAGGGCTTCGCATGCTGTGCTACCGCGATGGGGGGCGGGAGTCGATGCAGCCCGTGGCCGAGCGGCTCGGTGTGGATCATCGGGGGTTGCAGCAGTTCGTCACCTCCTCGCCTGGGATTTACCGGCGGGTGCGGGCGAATGTGGCATCGTGGGCGGCCGGCGCGATCGCACCGGATGCGTACGTGGTCGACGACAGTGGATTCGCCAAGGACGGCGTGGCATCGCCGTGTGCGGCCCGCCAGTACTCGGGCATTTTGGACAAGGTCGGGAGCTGCCAGGTCAGGGTGAGCGGGCGGATGGTCACTGATCACGCTTCGCTGGCGGCGAACTGGCGACTGTTTCGCCCTCCGTTCCAAACCAGGAAACGATCGACGACCCTGACCTCGCCGAGCGGACCCGGGCGCGGCGGGCGCCCGCCTTCAGCGCGGCGGCGATCTGGTCGCCCTCGTACTCGTCCTGACAGGCACCCGCGACTTGCTTGGAAAAAGCGCATTGCGCGCCGAGTCAGAGTGTGCCCGGATTGAACGCGATCACCGGCCGGGTGCCGCCGCCGGTCCACGCGGCCGTCGGCACCGCGAGGTTGACGGGGACCGCGATCGGTTTTCCGGCCGCATCCTTGGACGCGTACCGCACCTTCCACACTTTCATCGGAATCGATCCGGGCACCTGGCTGAGGGTGACCGGCTCGCATGCCAGCGATGTTCCCGATATGGCCGATACGGAAGCCGGTGCGGTGTAGATTTCCGAATCCGTGGCAGTGCGCGTGGCCGGCGCGGCGGCGACCGAACCGGTGGTCAGGCCGGCGCTCGCGAAGAATGCGCAGGCGGCAATCAGCGCGACTCGTCTTTTCCTCCTTGAAAAGGCTCCCGTGTCGTCAGGGTATGACCCGACGCAACGTAACGCCGTCAAGAACCGTTGACGAATTTCGTGCACCCGGGAGTAGAAGATCACCGCGGAGCGTGCCCGCACCCGGCGAGAGGCGGCCACGCGCTACGAAAGCCAGTCGACGCCCGCCATCGTTTCCGAAACGGAGCCGAAAAGCTGAGCACTGCCGTGCGCCCGTTTGAAGTACAGGTGCGCGTCGTGCTCCCAGGTGATCGCGATGCCGCCGTGCAGCTGGATCATCTCGGCCGTGACGAACTCCGCGGCCTCCGAGCAGACGACCTTGGCCACGGCTGCGTCCAAAGAGGACTCCGACCGCAGCGCGGCGTGCGAAGCGGACCGGGCGGCCTCGACACGTACGAACGCATCGGCCATCCGGTGCTTCAGCGCCTGGAAGGATCCGATCGGGCGGCCGAACTGCCGCCGCTGCTTGGTGTAGTCCACGGTCAGCTCCAGCGCCCGCGCGGCCACGCCGACCTGCTCGGCCGAGAGCGCCACCAGCGCCAGGTCGTGCACCCGGCGCAGCGGAAAACCCCCGCGATCCAGCCGAACGGCGGACACACCGGGGAAATCGGCCACGGCGAGCCGTCGCGTCAGGTCCATGCCCGGCGTGTGGCGCCGGGACACGCCGGAAGCGGCGACCTCGAACAGCCCCACCTCGTCTCCGGTTCTCGCCGGCACCAGCAGGACGTCCGCGATGTCCCCGTCCAGCACGTAGCAAGCGGAACCGTGGATCTTCGTCCCGGCGGCCGAGCAACCTGGCGAGGACCAGCCCTGCTCGCCCGCCCAGGCGAGTGCCGCGATCCGGCTCCCATCGGCGATCGACGGCAACAGCCGGGCACACGCCTCCGGGTTGCCGGTGGCGAGCAGGGCGTAGGTGCACAGCACCGAGCCCAGCATCGGCGAGGGAGTCAGTGTCCGCCCGAGTTCCTCCAGCACCACGGCGACCTCCGCGAGGCCCGCCCCGAACCCGCCGTATTCCTCGGGCACCGCCAGCGCCGCGACCCCGATCTGCTCACACAGGGTCGACCAGAGCTTGTCGTCGTATCCCAACGGCGTCTCGATCGCCGCCCGGACGTTCGACCGCTTCGACAGCAGCCCCCGCACCGAATCCCGCAGCGCCCGGATTTCCTCGTTCCCCATCACCCCTCCAAGGCCGCGAGCACCCGCCGCCGGTGGAACGCGGCCCCGCCCCAGGCCCCGGCGAGCGCCCTCACCTTCGTCAGCCACAGGCCGAGATCGTGCTCGGCCGTGTACCCGATGGCGCCGTGCACCTGTAGAGCCGTCCGCGCCGCGAGATACGCCGCGTCTCCCGCAGCGACCTTCGCCGCCGACACGTCACGCGTCGCTTCACCGGCCTGAATCGCGACCGCCGCGCCGTAAAGCAGCGGCCGGGCGAGTTCGAGCCGGGTCACCACGTCGGCCAGCAGGTGCTTGATCGCCTGGTACTGCCCGATCGGCCGGCCGTACTGCTCGCGCTGCTTCGCGTACGCGACCGCCAGGTCCAGCAACCGCCGTCCCGCTCCGACCAGTTGCGCCGACACCGCGAGCACGGCGTAATCGAAGGCCCGTGCGGCATCCCCGGGCACGGGCGTGTCCCGTCCGGTCACCCGGAACAGCCGCCGGGCCGGATCGATCGAGGAAACCGGCTCGACCTTCTCGACTTCGACCCGCCCGGCGGCCGGACCGTCCAGCCGCAACACCACCTGCGCGAGGTCCGCGTCCAAGGCGAGCGGCACCTCGGGAGCCAGCACGGTCGCGAACTCGGGTGGTTCCGGCAGCAGGAGCGGCGCAACGACCACCGACTCCACCAGCGGCCCCGGCACCGCGTGATACCCGAGCGCCTCGAACGCCACCACCACGTCGGCGGCTTCCGCGCCGAGTTCCCCGAGTAGGTCGAGCACACCCAGATCTCCCAGGCCGCGCCACAGCTTCAGGCCCGGCTCGCGCCTGCCCTGTCCCCACGCCCGGACCACCGCGGGAGTGTCCGATCCGGACAGCAGGTCGTGCAGGCTCGCGGCGAACTGCCGCTGCCCGGTGGACAGTGCGAATTTCATCGCTTCTCCCTGGGCAGGTTCAGCAGCAGCTCGGCGATCGTGTTGCGCTGGATCTGGTCGGTCCCGCCGTAGATCGGGCCGGCCAGGGAGAACAGGTAACCGTCCGTCCACGGTCCGGCCAGTTCCCCTTCCGGGCCAAGGAGATCGAGCGCGGTCTCGTGCAGCTCGACGTCCAAACGCGACCAGAAGAGCTTGTTCACACTGGACTCCGGCCCCAGTTCGCCGCCGGCGGCCAGGCGGGTCACCGTTTCGAAGGTGTACAGCTGGTAGGCGCGCGCCCCGATCCACGCGTCCACCACCCGATCGGCGACCGACGCGGGCCCGCCTTTTTCCCGCCACAGAGCGGCGAGGCGCCCGACGGCGGCCAGGAACCGGCCGGGACTGCGCAGCGACAGGCCGCGCTCGTTGTTGGCCGTGGTCATCGCGACCTTCCAGCCCTCCCCCACGGCGCCGATCACGTCCGCATCCGGGACGAACACCTCGTCGAGGAAGATCTCGGCGAACCCGGGCTCACCGTCGAGTTGCGGGATCGGCCGCACGGTGACCCCGTCCGCGCGCAGGTCGAACATGAAGTAGGTCAGGCCACCGTGCCTGCCGGCACCGGCACCGTGCCGGTCCTGATCCGGGCCGGTCCGGAAGAGGCCGAACGCGCGATCGGCGTAGGCCGCGCGGGAGCTCCACGTCTTCTGCCCGGACAGCAGCCATCCCCCGTCGGTGCGCACCGCCCGGCTGCGCAGCGCGGCGATGTCGCTGCCCGCCTCCGGCTCCGACCACGCCTGCGCCCACACCTGCTCACCACGCGCCATCGCCGGGAGGATCCGGTCCCGTTGCTCGGCCGTGCCGTGCGCGAACAGCGTCGGCCCGAGCATGAAGATGCCGTTCTGGCTCACCCGGCCCGGCGCGCCCGCCGCGTAGTACTCCTCCTCGAACAGCACCCACTGCGACAAGGACGCGTCCCGCCCGTGGTAGGCACGCGGCCACGTCACCACCGAAAGCCGCGCGTCCGCCAGTTTCGCCTCCCACGCGCGGTGTGCGGCGAATCCCTCGGCCGTGTCCATCGACGGCAACCCGGGCCGCGGTACGTTGCCGGCCAGCCACTCCCGGACCTCGTCACGGAACGCGGCCGAGGATTCGTCGATGTCGAGATCCATCAGCGCGCCCCCGCGTCCCGCATCGACCGGGCGGACTCCCCGGCCAGCGAATCCTTCGAAGTCTCCGCGTTGTGCGCGTGGGCGAAATGGTGCAACCCGAACACCGAGTCCATTCCGGATCGCATACCCATCAGATCCTCGGCCTGGTTGACCGCCTTCTTCGCCAGCGACAGCCCGAACGGTGGCATTTCCGCGATCCGACCGGCCAGTTCGAAGGTTTCGTCTTCGAGGTCCTCACGAGGCACGATCCGGTTGACCATACCCCATTCCTTCGCCTGCGCCGCGGTGAACCGGTCACCGGTGAACAGGATTTCCCTGGCGGCCCGCGGGCCCAGCACCCAGGGGTGCGCGAAATACTCGACGCCGGGAATTCCCATGCGTACCACGGGATCGGCGAAGAAGGCGTCGTCCGAGGCCACGATCAGGTCGCACATCCAGGCCAGCATCAGCCCGCCCGCGATGCACGCGCCCTGCACGCTCGCGATCATCGGCTTCGGGATCTCCCGCCACCGCCGGCACATCCCCAGGTACACTTCGGACTCCCGGGCGAACCGCTGGTTCCCGCCCTCCTTGTCGGTGTGGTCCCACCACACCACCGCCCTCCGGTCGAAAGACTTGTCCACGTCACGGTCCGGGGTGCCGATGTCGTGCCCGGCCGAGAAGTGCTGGCCCGCGCCCGCGAGCACGATCACCTTCACCTGCACGTCGTCGACCGCCCGGGAGAACGCGTCGTCGAGCGCATAGGTCATCGCCGAGTTCTGCGCGTTGCGGTACTCCGGGCGGTTCATCGTGACCAGCGCGACCGGACCACGACGTTCATAAAGCACGGTCATCTGCGTTCCTCCGAGATTTTGCTTGTGGCCACGGGGCCTTTCATGCTCTTCCTTGAGCAATCGCTTGACCACCTTGCCCGAAGCGTTGCGGGGCAACTGGTCCACGAACGCCACAGACCGTGGCCGCTTGTAGTTCGCCAGGCATTCCTCGCAGAACGCGAAAACGTCCTCTTCGGCCAGGCCGTCCCCGACCACGAACGCCTTGCCCACCTCGCCGAGCCGCTCGTCCGGCACGCCGACGACCGCCACTTCGCGCACCCCCGCGAGCCGCGACAGCGCCTGTTCGACTTCGGCGGGATAGACGTTGAAGCCACCGCTGATGTACATGTCCTTGAGCCGGTCGGTGATGGTGAGGTTCCCGTCGGCGTCGAGCCTGCCGACGTCGCCGGTGTGGAGCCAGCCGTCCGCGTCGATGGCCTTCGCGGTCGCCTCGGGGTCGTCGAGGTAGCCCAGCATCACGTTCGGCCCGCGCACCACGACCTCCTCGCCGTGGATGGCGACCTCGCATCCGGCGGTGGCGCGTCCGGAGGTCCGCGAGACGATCTCCGCGTCGTCCCCGGGACGGCACATCGTGACCACCACGGCCTCGGTCAGGCCGTAGGCGGTCAGCACGGTGTCGAAGCCGAGTTCGGTTCGCATCGTCTCGACCAGGGCCACGGGCACCGTCGCCGCGCCGGTCACGGCCAACCGGAGCGAGGAGGAGTCGCGGGGCGGTTCCCGCAGCAGGGTCTGGAAGATCGTCGGTGCCCCCGGCAGCACGGAGACCCGCTCCTTCTCGATCAGCTCGGCGGTCCGCTTGACGTCGAAGACCGCCTGCGGGATGAGCGTGGCGCCGGTCAGCAGGCAGACCAGGATTCCGGCTTTGTAGCCGAAGCTGTGGAAGAACGGGTTGACCACCAGGTACCGGTCGGCGTCGGTCAGCTGCCCGCGGTCTGCCCACGCGGCGGCGACGGCCAGGCCCTGGCGATGCGCCGACATCACGCCCTTGCTGCGGCCCGTGGTGCCGGAGGTGAACAGGATGTCGCTGACGTCGTCGGGCGACACGGCATCGGCCACCGCCTCGATGTCGGCGAGCGGTACTTCCGCCGCGCGCGAGCCGACGTCCTCCCAGTCGAGCGCACCTTCGCCGGGACCGCCGATGCGCACCACCGACCGCAAGCAGGGCAGCCCGTCCTCGCCCACGGCGCGGTGGATCCCGGACAGCCGGTCGACCCCGAGGAAGTCACCCGCGACGACCAGCGCGCGGGCGCGGCTGCGCCGCAGCAGGTCGACCGTCTCCACGCCGGTGAACCGGGTGTTGACCGGCACGATGGCCGCCCCGGCGTACAGGGCGCCCAGCGCGGCGATCACCCACTGGTGGCTGTTCGGCGCGTTCAGCGCGACCCGGTCACCGGGGCGGACGCCCTCCGCCGCGAACATCCTCGCGGCCTGCCGAACGTGTTCTAACAAATCGGTGTAGGTGAGCCGGACGGAGCCGTCCACCAACGCCTCCGCCCGCCCGAAGCGCTCGGCTGCCTGCCTGATGGCGGCCGGGATCGTGGACACCGTCAGCACACCTCCCGCACTGGACGCCAAATCTAGAACGTGTTCTCATTGGGATGCTAGCGCACGGAGGTGGGAGTGAACGATCTCGAGCGATTCCGGACCGAAGTCCGCGACTGGCTGGCGGAGAACTTCACCGGCGAGTTCACCCGGTCGCGGGGGCTGGGCGGTCCGGGCCGGGAGCACGAGGCGTTCGACCTGCGCCTGGCGTGGGAGCGGCACCTGGCCTCGGCGGGGTGGACGTGCGTCGGCTGGCCGGCCGAGTTCGGCGGCCGGGGCCTGTCGGTGGCCGAGCAGGTGGTCTTTCACGAGGAGTACGCGGCCTCGGGCGCCCCGGCACGGGTCAACCACCTGGGTGAGCAACTGCTCGGGCCCACGTTGATCGCGTTCGGCACACCGGAGCAGCGCGCGCGGTTCCTGCCGAAGATCGTCGCCGTCGAAGAACTGTGGTGCCAGGGCTACTCCGAGCCCGGTGCCGGCTCCGATCTCGCCGCCGTGTCGACCTCGGCGGTGCGCGAGGGCGGAGAGTGGGTGATCACCGGGCAGAAGGTGTGGACGTCGCTCGCCCAGGTGGCGGACTGGTGTTTCGTGCTGGCCCGCACGGAAGCGGGGTCGAAACGACATCACGGGCTTTCGTACCTGCTGGTGCCGCTGGAACAGGAAGGCGTCACGGTTCACCCGATCCGCCAGCTGACCGGGACCAGCGAGTTCGACGAGGTGTTTTTCGACCGTGCCCGGACCCCCACCGGTTTGGTGGTCGGCGCACCCGGTGATGGGTGGCGGGTGGCCATGGCCACGCTCTCCTTCGAGCGCGGAGTGTCCACATTGGGCCAGCAGATCGGTTTCCGCCGCGAGCTGGACGGCATCGTCGCCGAAGCCAGGCGAACCGGCACGATCGGCGACCCGGCGCTGCGCGAGGACCTCGACCGCGCCGCGATCGGGCTGCGTGTGCTGCGCGCCCACGCACTGCGCACCCTCGGCGAGGACGCCGGTCCCGAAGTCGCGGTAGGCAAGCTCCTGTGGGCGCGGTGGCACCGTCGCCTCGGCGAACTGGCCGTCCGGGCCCGGGGCGCCGCTTCGCTTGTCGCGGATCCCGAACTGGACGAGTGGCAACGGCTGTTCTTGTTCACCCGCGCCGACACCATCTACGGCGGCTCCGACGAGATCGAACGCGACATCATCGCCGAGCGCGTACTCGGCCTGCCAAAGGAGGCACGCCGTGATCGATAATGACGACGTCCCGATCAGGCGGGCCAGCCCGGGTGCGGGTGCCCCGCGAAGAAACCGGGTGCGGGCGTCCCGCAAGACACCGGAGGCCCGTAAATGATTCCCGCCTACCCGCCCGGTCACGGCCTGCTCGCGGGCAAGATCGTCGTGATCACCGCGGCCGCCGGGACGGGCATCGGCTCCGCCGTCGCCAAGCGGTGCCTCGAAGAAGGCGCGAGCGTGGTCATCAGCGACTGGCACGAGCGCCGCCTGGCCGAAAAGGCGGCGGAACTCGCCGAACTGGGCAAGGTGCACGCGATCGCCTGCGACGTCACCGACGAAGACCAGGTGCGGGGCCTGATCACCGCGGCCGTCGGACAGTTCGGCCGGATCGACGTGGTGATCAACAACGCCGGCCTGGGCGGCACGAAATCCGTGCTCGACATGACCGACGAGGAATGGTCACGGGTCCTCGACATCACGCTCACCGGCACCTTCCGCTGCACCCGCGCGGCGCTGCGCCAGTTCGTCGAGCAGGGTGGCGGCGGCGCGATCGTCAACAACGCCTCCGTGATCGGCTGGCGCGCCCAGGCCGGGCAGGCCCACTACGCGGCGGCCAAGGCCGGGGTCATGGCCCTGACCCGCTGTTCCGCGCTCGACGCCGCCGAGCACGGCGTCCGGGTCAACGCGGTCGCTCCCAGCCTGGCCAGGCACCCCTTCCTCGCCAAGGTCACCAGCGACGAACTGCTCACCGAACTCGAGCAGCGCGAGGCGTTCGGCCGCGCCGCCCAGCCGTGGGAGGTCGGCAACGTGATGGTCTTCCTCGCCAGCGACTACGCGTCGTATCTGACCGGCGAAGTCGTTTCCGTGTCCAGCCAGCATCCCTAGCAAGGGAGACGAAGCGCCGGCGATCATCGCGGCGACCAGGGCGACAGCAGAGCGCGCCCCTGCGATCGTGGCGGCGGGACGCCATGCGACCAAAGGCCTGCCCGGCTCGAACGTGGCGCTTCGGCGACACGATCGTGTCCGCGCGCAGGCCCCGAAGAGCCAGGAGTTTTCGTGCCCGAGGCCTACCTTCTCGACGCCGCCCGCACCCCGATCGGCAAGCGTGGCGGCGCACTGTCCGCGAGGCACTCCGCCGACCTCGCCGCGCACGTCATCAAGGGAATCGTGGAACGCAACGACCTCGACCCCGCGCTCGTCGAGGACGTCATCCTCGGCTGCACCGACACCCTCGGCCCCCAGTCCGGCAACATCGCCCGCACCGGCTGGCTCGCCGCCGGATTTCCCGACCATGTGCCGGGCGTGACCGTCGACCGTCAATGCGGTTCCAGCCAGCAGGCGGTCCATTTCGCCGCACAGGCGGTGATGTCCGGGACGATGGACCTGGTGCTGGCCGGTGGTGTACAGAACATGAGCCAGATCCCGATCAGCGCCGCCATGCTCGCCGGCCGGGAGTACGGCTTCGAAGACCCGTTCAGCGGGTCCGAGGGCTGGCAGGAACGGTACGGCAGCGCCGAGGTTTCCCAGTTCCGGGCCGCCGAAACGATCGCGGAGCACTGGGACATCACCCGGGAGGCCATGGAGGAGTTCGCCTGTTCGAGTCACCAGCGCGCCATCGCCGCGGCCGACGAGGGTCGTTTCGACCGCGAAATCCTTCCCGTGCACGACTTTCGACGCGACGAGGGGCCGCGCCGGGACACGAGCCTGGCACGGATGGCCGGGCTCAAGCCGCTCGCCGAGGGATCACGCCTCACCGCCGCGGTGGCCAGCCAGATCTCCGACGGGGCCAGCGCGGCGCTCATGGCGTCCGAAGCGTTCGTGCGCGAGCACGACCTCACTCCCCGAGCCAGGATCCACCACCTGTCGGTGCGCGCCGCGGATCCGGTGTGGATGCTCACCGGGCCCATCCCCGCCACCGCGCACGCTCTCCGCAGAACCGGTCTGTCCATTCAGGACATCGACCTGTTCGAGGTGAACGAGGCCTTCGCCAGCGTCGTCCTGGCCTGGCTGGAGGAGACCGGCGCCGACCCCGCACGCGTCAACGTCAACGGCGGCGCCATCGCGCTCGGCCACCCGATCGGCGCGAGCGGCGCCAGACTGCTGGCCACCCTCCTGCACGAACTCGAACGCCGTGGCGGACGCTACGGCCTGCAGACCATGTGCGAGGGCGGTGGCACCGCCAACGTCACCATCATCGAACGGCTGTGAGCGGAAGACGGTCACCGGCCGGGGCGGCGGTCAGCCTCGATGGCGGCGGCCGGGCGACGACGTGGTCAGGCAACTGAGGTCGAAGCAGGTCGGGAACGTGGTCCCGAACGTGGGTACTCCCGTGCCGGGATTGCGGTCCCGGCCCCGGGGCGGTTGCTGCGACTCGGTCGTGGTGAAGTCCGGGAAGGTCGAGTCCCCGTTGCGGTTGTCGCCATCGTCGCCATCGCTGTCGTCACCGTCGTTCGAAGTGCCCCTGATGAGCCCGGTCAGGGACAGTTGCTTGACGGGCTTGCCGGTGAGGTAGGCGTTCATGAACTCCTGCCAGATGTAACCCGGCTCCTCGCGCCCGTAGACGTCGTAGCCGCGCTCCTTGCCCTTCCCGTTGTGGTAGTTGCCGAAGATCGGCGCCGGCTGTTTCTTGTTGCCGAACCACACCGCCGTGACGGCCTGCGGGGTATAGCCGACCGTCCACGCCTCCGAGTTGTGCCCGGTGTCGCCGAACTGCGCGGTACCGGTCTTGACGGCGCTCGGGCGGTTACCGCCGAGGCTGAGATCCGAGTGCTCCGCCACATCGGTCATCGCGGCCGAGACCGTGTGCGCGATCGCGGCGTTCTCACTCGCGTCGGACGAGAATGCCTGGGCGGGCGCGCTGTTGAACTGGTAGATCCGTCCGCCGCTGGAATCGGTGACCCGGCCGACGAAATGCACCGGGACATACATTCCGTCGTTGGCCAAGGTGGCGTACCCCTGGGCCTGGTCGATCGGGCGAACCTGGTACTGCCCGATCGAAATGCCCAGTTCGGTGACCCCGCTGCCCTGCCCGGTCTTCGGATCGACGTTCTGCAGCGAGTCGAAAGTGGACCCGATCGAGGAGGTGATCTGCTTGGGAATACCGGCGTCCCACGCCGCCTGGCGCACGCTGTTCACCCCGACCTGGGCGCCCATCTGGTAGAAGACGGTGTTGATCGACTCGGTCATGGCGTCCTTGACGCTGATCCGGCCGGCGCTCTCCCCTTCCGAGTTGTGCACCACCTGGCCGGCGATGGTCTGGTTGTCGCTGCCGTCGTACATCGTGTTCAGCCCGATGGTGTCCGGACTTTTCCGCAGGGCGGCCGCGAGCACGTACGGCTTGAACGACGAACCCGGCTGCTGCGGGGTCTGCGCGAGGTCGTAGGACGTCGACCCGTCGCCGCCGTAGTAGGCCAGGACGCCGCCGGACCTGGGGTCGACCGAGACGAGCGCCGAAGCCTCGTCCGGGTACTGCGCGTTTGCCGCCATGATCTTGGTCACGGCCTGCTCCGCGTCCTCCTGGGCGGCCGGGTTGATCGTGGTGTAGATCTTCGCGCCCGAGGAGTACAGGTCTTCTTCCTTCTGCCCGTCCTGGGCCAGTTCCTCGAACACCGCGTCCACGATGTACTTCCGCACCTTCGAAAGGCCGCCTGGCGCACTGGTGTCGCTGTCCGCCACGGGCGCGGGGAACTGCGCCGAGTCGTACTCCGCGCGGGTGATCCAGTTGTTGGCCAGCAGGCGGCCCATCACGTAGTCGTAGCGGCGGTGCTGGTAGGCGGAGTTGTTCGCGGAGGCGGGCGCCTGCACCATTCCGGCGAGCAGTGCGGCCTGCTCGGTGGTGAGCTTGCTGACATCCTCACCGAAGAAGGCCTGCGCGGCCGCCTTGATCCCGTACGCGCCCCGTCCGAAGTAGACGGTGTTCAGGTACGCGGTGAGAATGTCCGCCTTCGAGTAGGTCCGGGTCATTTTGTAGGAGGTGACCATCTCCACGAACTTGCGCTTGAGCGTGTCCTCCCTGTCGTCGACGGCGTTCTTGACGTACTGCTGGCCGATGGTCGACCCACCACCGGTGCCGCCGGAGAGCCGGTTCCAGACCGTGCGGACGATGGCGTTGACGTCGAAACCGTTGTTCGTCATGAAGGTGGCGTCCTCGGCCGCCATCTGTGCCTTCTTCATGATGTCCGGGATCTGCTCCCAGGTGGCCATCTCCTGGCTGCCCGAAGCCGACTTCTTGTACATCACGGACCCGTCCGCGTAGTACAGCGTGACCTCCTGGTCGTGGCTGGCCGCCACGAGGCTCGGGTCCGGCACGCTCACCGACTGGTAGGTGACCACAAAGGCCACCACCGGCGCCAGCAGCCCCACCCCCGCCAGTACGTAAAGCACACGGCGGGTCCGGCGCCAGAACACCTTTTTCCGCATGGACGGTGACCCTAATGGCGTCCGGGTGGGATCGGTGTTGGGCCGTGGTGTAAAAAGATGGAAAGGCCAGAAAAACCAGGAAACCACAGTCGGAAATTCTCGCGGGCGGACCAGTGACCTCGGTGTTCAGGCAAGCCGTCCGGGCACGTGCGGACGTTGTGCTCACCTGCGTATTACTCCTCGTGCTCGGCTGCGTCGCGGCCGGGCTGCCGAAGCTCTACGCCGACGTGGACGTGTACCGGCTCGGCGCGCTGACCTTCCTCGACGGGAAGTCGATCTACCACCAACTGCCCGTTTCGGACATCGGCGGGCCCCTGCCCTACACCTACCCGCCCTCGTCGGCGCTGTTGTTCGTACCACTCGCGCTGGTCCCGACCTGGCTCGGCTACCCGCTGATCACCGCGGTCAGCGCGTTCGCGCTGATCCCGCTGGTGCACGCCTACCGCGCCGCCACCCCCGAACTGCGCGGGCTGCTCGGGAACTCGGCGATGGTGGTGGCCGCCGCGATCGCGCTGCTGCTCGGACATCCCGTGGCCAACACGGTCTACTGGGGCCAGATCAACGTCCTGCTGATGACCATGGTCGCCCTGGACGTCCTGCTGCCGAACCCACGCTGGCCACGCGGGCTGCTGGTCGGCATCGCCGCCGCGGTCAAGCTGACCCCGGCCGGGTTCGCCCTGATCTTCCTGCTGCGCCGGGACCGGCGTGCGCTGCTCGGCACGGCCGCCGGGTTCGCGGCGGCCACGGGCCTCGCCTTCCTGCTGATGCCGGAAGACTCGCTGTCCTACTGGACCGACCGGGTGTTCAACGCGACCTCGATGCGGATCGGCGGGCCGCTGGCCAACGAGTCGGTGTTCGCCAGCCTGGAGAAGCTGGGCCTGACCGGCCAGTGGCTGGACGTCCTCGGCCTGCTCGGGGTGCTGGCGGTGCTGGCGATGACGTGGTTGGGCACCCGCCGCGCGCTGGCCGAGGACGACCTCGCCATGGCGCTCGGCGTCAACGCCGCCGGGGTGCTGCTGGTGTCGCCGATCTCGTGGTCGCATCACTGGGTGCTCGCGCTGCCCACCGCCGCGCTCGTGCTCGCGCGGGGCTACCAGCGGCACAACGGCCCGCTGCTGCTCACCGGCTGGGTGGCGGTGGTGGTCGTGTGGCTCGCGCCGCACTACAGCCTGCCACCGGTCGTCCGGTGGACCTGGACGGACAAGATCGTCGGCAGTACCTACCAGTTGCTCGCGCTGGCCCTGCTGGCCGTGATGACCGTCCGAGCCGCCGTTCGTCCCGTCACGGAGCGCGACTTCGAAATCGTCGGGTGACCCGGTATCTTCCGGATGTGGGATCCCCGGCACGGCCGGTGTAAGCATCGCGTAGCGTTATCTTGTCCGGACTGTTAGCGCGACGGGAAGGGATGCTCATGGATCGGGGCCCTCAACGTTCTTCGCGACCCCAGCGGTTCGGCCGCATCGACCCGTTCGCCTGGATCCCCGTGGTCTCCCTGATCACCATCGCGGCGCTGATGATCGTCAGCGGTGCCGCGCCGATCGGTGTCGGGCTTGTCGTGTTCGCGCTTCTGCTCCTGCTGTTCGATTCGTGGGTGAACCGGCCGGATCCCGAGGCCGCGCCCGCGCGGCGCCCCCTCCCGGAGAACCGGGCCCGGCGCCCGCGGGAACAGCCTCGCACCAGTCCTCCCCCACCGGCCGCGCGAAACCGTCCGGTCCCCCGTCAGCAGGCGCCCCGCCTGGATTCCCGTCCCATTCCCCGGCAGGCGCCGCCTCCCCCGCGCGGGCGTCCCGGCCCCCGTTCGGGCGCCGGCACCTGATCACTGCCGGGTCACGCCGATGGCGAGCAGCAGTCCCGCCGAGACCACGTGCAGCACGTTGTCCGGATGGTTCACGGCGAGCAGGTTCAGCCCGGACTGCGTCAGGAAGAACCCGGCGGCGCCGACCAGCAGGTAGACCGCGCCCACCAGGCTGTTGACCGCCTTCGAGCAACCGACGCCGATCCCCGCCGCGCCCGCGAGCGCGATGCCCACGAGCACGTGTACGAAGTTGTGCAGCGGGTTGAGCCCGAAGATGAACAGGTGCTTGCCGGTGTGTGAGGTGAAGGTCATGTTCGTGGTGATCGCGAAGCCGATCATGCCGACGAGCAGGTAGACCGCCCCGAAGACATAACCGGCGAGCCGGTTGACCGAGCCGACCCGGAACCCCGTGTTGGTCGTCATGCCGTGATGCACGCACCCTGCCGCCGGCCGGTTCACCGGGTCTTGACACCGGCCGCGGCAGAGTCGATACTAAACCATAAGGTTGATTAACTAGAAGGTTGATGAAGGCATGGCCGAGGACGAGCTGAGCACCACGTTCGCCGCACTGGCCGATCCGACCCGGCGGGCCATCCTGGCTCATCTGGCCAAGACCGGCGAAGCGACGGTGAACGAGCTGGCGGCCCCGTTCGAAATCAGCCTTCAGGCGATTTCCAAGCACCTCAAGGTGCTGGAGAAGGCCGGGCTGATCACGCGAGGCCGTGACGCCCAGTTCCGGCCGTGCCGGCTGGAAGCGGCCCCACTCGAGGTCGCCGCGAAATGGATCGAGAACCACCGGCTGCTGTGGCAGGGCAGGTACCAGCGGCTGGAAGAAACCCTGCGGAAACTGCAGGGGGAACAGGAGAAGTCATGAGCCAGACCGAGATCACCGAGATCACCGCCGAACCCGGCAAGCAGGAGATCGTGCTCCGCCACACCTTCGACGCGCCGCGCGAACTCGTCTTCGCCACCGCCACCGACCCCGATCTCCTGCCCGACTGGTGGGGTCCCGATCGGTTGTCGACCACGGTGGACGTGATGGACCTGCGACCCGGCGGCTACTGGCGCCTGGTGCACCACGACACCGACGGCAACGGCTTCGCCTTCCACGGCGTGCACCACGACATCACCGCACCCGAGCGGGTGGTCCGCACCTTCGAGTTCGAGGGTGCGCCGGGACACGTGTCGCTGGAGACCGCGGTCTTCGAGGACGTCGACGGCAAGACCCGGCTGACGACCACCTCGGTCTACCAGTCGGTCGAGGACCGGGACGCCGTGCTGGCCTCGGGCATGGAGGGCGGCGCGCGCCAGACGATGGAACGGCTCGACGTGCTCGTCCGGAAGGCACGCACCTGAAACCGCGTTGAACCGGCGACGAACCGGTCTTGGCAGGCGGGCGGTAGGGCACCTACCCTCTACTCGGGGTGATTGATATGACACATGCGGTGTACGACCCGTTGCCGGCCCTGCTTCGCCGTGCCGTGAAAGTCGTTTCCCTCCCAGAAGCCACCGACCCCATGCCCACGCATCCGGCGTTCGCGGCCCTGGTTCGCCGGGGCCTGCTGCGCCGGATCGCCGCTGGGTACTACGCGCTGGTACCCAGCGGCAAGATCGGGCAGCCGTGGCTCCCGGAACTCGAAGCGGCCGCGTGGGGAATCGCCGCGGCCGACGACGGTCCCCGTTCCGTGTCGCTGATGGGTCTGTCCGCGGCCAAGGCTCACGGCGCGTTCACCGAGTCCCCGGGCGCGGGCGTCATCGCGACGACCCGCAACCGCGCACCGGTCCGGCTCATCGACCACGCCGCCCGGGTCTCGTTCGTCCGCCGGGATCCCGCCCGGCTGCGGATCCAGCGCCACACCAATGAACTCGGGCAGGGCTGGATCACCACGGTGGAGCAGACCTTGCTCGACCTGGCGTCGTATTCGCAGCTGGGCGGCCGTCCCGATCTCGCCGAGGCCGGCATCGTGGGGCTCGTCGGCCGGGCCGACCCGCACCTGCTGTACAGCCTTGCCACCGCCCAGCACCGGCAAGCCGCCCTCGACCGCATCCTCCAGCACATCTGATCGCGGGTCCCACACTCGCGGCGCGCGAGTTCCGCCTTCCCGTCCTGCGTGTTCCGCTCTCTCGGTAACGGGGAATCACGACGACGCGAAGGCAGAACTCGGGCACGCCGAACGTGGAACTCGGGCGCGCGGAATGGGGGACTCGCGCGAACTCGCGGCGCCGGCTGCGGGGTGCGCCCGGCGGCTAAGGTTGATCCGTCGGACCAAGCGGCGCGAGAGGCGGCGAGGGTGATCGAAACGACGGTGGCGGGGGGAAGACTCCGCGGCGAGCTCTCCGGAGACGGGCTGGTGGTGTTCCGCGGGGTACCGTACGCCCGTGCCCGCCGGTTCGCGCCGCCCGAGCCGGCCGAGCCCTGGACGGGCACCCGGGACGCCACCCGCCACGGCCCGATCTGCCCACAGCCCCCGGTTCGCGTCGACGGTGTGATGGGCCCGCCGCAGAACGGCCTCGTGCAGGACGAGGATTGCCTCAACCTCACCGTGGTCACACCCGGTGTCGACGGCACGCGGCGCCCGGTGATGGTCTGGATTCACGGCGGCGCCTACGTGACCGGTGCGTCCTCGTTCGCCTTCTACGAGGGTCGCCGCCTCGCCGCCGAAGGCGACATCGTGTTCGTGGCGATCAACTACCGCCTCGGCGCGCTCGGCTATCTGCGGCTTCCCGGCGTTTCGCCGGGCAATCTCGGGTTGCTCGACCAGGTCTCGGCACTGCGCTGGATCAAAGAGAACATCGAAGCGTTCGGTGGTGCCCCCGAATGCGTCACGGTGTTCGGCCAGTCGGCCGGCGCGCACTCCCTCGCCTGCCTGATGGCGATGCCCGCCGCCCGGAGTCTTTTCCGGCGGGCGATCCTGCAGAGCGCACCGCTCGGTTTGAAGCTCGGCAGCCCGGCCCGCTCGGCACGGATGGCACGCCATTTCACGAACGCGCTCAAGGCCGACCCGCGCACCGCGCCCGTCGGCGAAATCCTGCGCGCGCAAACGGAAACCATCGTCAAGGTCGCCGGTCCCGGCGGGCTGGTGTCTCCGCCGTTCTGCCCGACCGGGGGCACCGGCCCGTTGCCCCCGGTACGCTCCTGGCTCGCCGCCGCGGCCGCCGCGGAGGCCGACGTGATGATCGGGGTGACCCGGTCGGAGATGAACGGCTTTCTCAACGGCAATCCGGCGGTCCGGCGGATGGAGCGCCTTCCCGTGCTCGGCCGCGGCGTCGCGGCGGTCAAGACGATCGCCGGCCGGTGGGTGTTCGAAACGCCGTCCCGGAAGCTCGCGGACGTGCTCTCCGCGGCCGGGCGCCGGGTGTTCACCTACCGGTTCGACTGGGCGGCGGCGCGATCGGTCTTCGGCGCGTGTCACTGCATCGAGCTGCCGTTCCTGCTCGGCGAGCGCGAGGCATGGGCGAAGTCCCCGATGCTGGAGGGGGCGGACCGGGAAACCGTCGACCGGATGGGGCGGGCGATGCGCGCGGCATGGATTTCCTTCGCCCGCAACGGCACCGCGGATTCGTGGCCGGTGCACTCCCCCGGCGCCGTGCCGGGCAGGTGTTGGGCGGCGGCGGGTTCCCCCGGGACACCGGTTGCGGTACCGTGACCACCCCACGCAACGAACACCAAGGCTGAGGGTTTTTCACAGAATGGGAGCTCTGCTCGGCTGGGTCCTCGCGGCCCTGCTCGCCGCGACCTGCACGATGCCCGGCAACCCGCACGCCGCCGCGCTCACGCCGCGGCAGCTCGCCGGGGAACGGGTGATCTACTCCTATGCCAGCCTCACCCCGCCGCAGAGCCTGCTGGACCGGATCCGCGCGGGCGAGGCCGCCGGGGTGATCTTCTTCAAGGACAACATCTCCAGCACGACCCAGATCGCCTCGGTGATCCAGCAACTGAAGCAGGCCAACGCGGCCAGTCCGGTCAGGGCACCACTGCTGCTGATGACCGACCAGGAAGGCGGCCAGGTCCGCCGGCTGCCCGGGGAACCGGCGCTGTCGGAGAAGCAGGTCGGCCAGGCCGCCGACCCCCGGGCCGCCGCCACTCGGGCCGGCACGGGCGCCGGGCAGAACCTGGCGAGCGTGGGCATGAACGTCAACCTCGCGCCGGTGCTCGACGTGTATCGCACGGAGGGCGACTTCATGGATCAGTTCGGCCGCTCCTACAGCAAGGACCCGGCCGCGGTTTCCGATCTCGGCAAGGCTTTCCTCACCGCGCAGCAGCAGGTCGGCGTCGCCGCCACCGCCAAGCACTTTCCCGGCCTGGGCTCGGCGGCCACCGGCCAGAACACGGACACGCAGCCGGTCACGCTGAACGTCCCGCTGTCCACGCTGCGGTCGGTCGACGAAGCACCCTACCCGGCGGCGATCGGCGCGGGGGCAAAGTTGATCATGGTGTCCTGGGCGACCTATCCGGCACTCGACGCGGCACATCCCGCCGGGCTGTCCCCCGCGGTGGTGCGGCAGGAACTGCGCCAGCGCCTCGGCTACGACGGCGTCACGATCACCGACGCGCTGGAAGCCGCATCGCTGCAAGCGTTCGGCACCACCGGGCAGCGCGCGGTTTCCGCGGCTTCCGCCGGGATGGACCTGATTCTGTGCTCTGCCCGCGACCCCAGCCAGGGCAGCGACGCGGTGGCCGCGCTCGCCTCGGTCTACCAGTCGGGGCAGCTGGACCAGGCCGACTTCACCGCCGCCGCCGACCGGGTGAGCACCCTGCGCTCGTCCCTGCCGTAGGGACTGCCCCGAAGTTGCGCGGCGGTGCGGGGTTGCGTGCCTCACCACAAGCGGCTCCGCCGCTGTGGAGCACAACCTAGTCGCCGCGCTCCTGCTGCTCGGCGAGGAACCGCTCGAACTCCGCGCCCAATTCCTCGGCGGTGGGCATCGAAACGTCGTCGGCCAGCAGGTTCTTGCGGTCCACCGCCTCGACGAAGGTGTCGTACTGGCGCTCCAGCGCACGCACCACTTCGGCAACCTCTCCGGACTTGGCGACCTGCCGCTCGATCTCCTCGTCGGTGAAACGCGCGGCCTCGCGGAGCGCGTCGTCAGGGACGGCGAGACCGGTGATCCGGGCGATGGAGCCGAGCAAGGTCAGGCCGGCCGCCGGATACTTCGACTGGGCCAGGTAATGCGGTACGTGCGCGGCGAAGCCCGCGGCGTCGTGACCTTCCTCACCGAGCCGGAATTCCGTCAGCGACACGGCGGAACCGGGCACCTGAATCCGGTTGAACACCGGCGTGAATTCCCCGATCAACTCGGCGCGCGTCGCGTGCGCGGTGACACCGAGCGGGCGCGTGTGCGGCGCGCCCATCGGAATGCCCTGGAACGCTACGGTCATCCGGACATTCCATCGCTCCACCAGGCTGCGCACGGCGGTCGCGTAGCGCTCCCACTCGTGGTCCGGTTCCGGACCGGACAGCAGCAGGAACGGGCTTCCCGCGTCGTCGTGGAACAGCCGCACCACCAGCTCCGGTGCCTCGTACTCCGCCCAGTGGTCGGCGGCGAAGGTCATCATCGGGCGGCGAAGCCGGTAGTCGATGAGCCGGTCCACGTCGAACCGCGCGATGATCTTGTGGTGGAGCACGCCCAGCAGGTGGTTGGTGACCGCCTTGCCCGCCATGCCGGCGTCGATGAACCCGTCCAGCTGGTGCAGCAGCACCGCGCCGCTCAACTCGGGCAGCGCGGAGTCCACCTCGTAGAGTTCCTCCGGGTCGAACACCTTAGCCTCCTGCCGCCTTCGGAGTCTGCCTTCTGAAGAGTGAACGTAGCCGGGCCCCGAATTCATCCCGCAAGCACCCGTCGCGTGGCCGAGCGGCCAACCGGGGGAAGAATTGGGCCGTCCGGTCGAAAACCAGCCTTGTTGGCAGGCTGCCATGATACTTTGAATCTCAACTCTTCCACTGCTGCGCTGATCCGTGTCGGGGGCACCGATGATGGACCCAGCAGCCGCTGCCGGCGTCCTGGCCGACCTGTCTGCCGATCCGTACGGCCAATTCTCCCCCTCCCCGTACGAAACGGCCAGGCTGGTGACCCTCGCACCGGATCTCGCCGGGCATGCCGGGAGAATGCGTTTTCTGCTCGCCGAACAGAACGGCGACGGCGGCTGGGGCCGGCCGGACGGCTACGGCCTGCTGCCGACCCTGAGCGCGACCGAGGCGCTGCTCGCCGAACTGCACCGGACCCGCGACGTGACCGTCGGGCTCGCCGCGGGCCGGGGCCTGCAGGCCCTGCTCACCCGCCTGGCCACGGACGACACCACACTACCGGACACGGTCGCGGTGGAAGTCCTGGTACCCGGGCTCGTCCTGGACATCAACACGAGGCTCGACGACCTCGACGCGCAGCCCTGGCCCGCGCTCCACGGCCGGCGCCTCCCCTATCCGAAAGGGACGAACCCCGAACCGCTGTGGGCGCTGCGGGAAGCGGTGCGGCAGGGAAAGCCCTTGCCGCCCAAGCTCGTGCACTCACTGGAGGCGATCGGCCCAGCGGCACAAGGGTTTTCCTCCGTCCGACCGGGCATCGACGGCCTCGGCTGCTCACCGGCGGCGACGGCCGCGTGGCTGGGAAACGACGCCATGACCACCGACCAGCCGGGCGTGCGGTACCTGAAGACGGTACAGGCCCGGCACGGCGGACCCGTTCCGGTCGCCGCGCCACTGGGCGTGTTCGAGCGGTCCTGGGTACTGGCCACTTTGCTCGGTGCGGGCGTCGAGCCGCGGGTCCCGCCCGCGGTCGCGACGAGCCTGTACCAGGCGGTCGGCGACGACGGGGTGGCAGGCGGCACCGGCCTGCTCCCGGACGCCGACGACACCGCGTGCACCCTCCACGCGCTCGCCCTGCTCGGCACGCCCCTGCCGCTGGACTGCCTGTGGGCCTACCAGCACGACGATCACTTCGTCACCTATCCCGAAGAACGCACGCCCTCGGTCACCACGAATGCCCATGTGCTGCAAGCCTTCGCGACCACGGGACCCCCCACCCGCCGGGTCACCAAGGCGATGCGCATGCTAACCACCTGGCTGTGCGGGCGGCAGGGCGGCGACGGCACCTGGTCGGACAAATGGCACGCTTCGGAGTACTACGCGACCTTCTGTTGTGTGAGCGCTCTCACATCCGACGGCGAGAGCACGGCCGCGGTCCGCAAGGCGGTGCGCTGGGTCGTCGGCACGCAGCGCACGGACGGCTCCTGGGGCCGGTGGGAGGGCACGCCGGAGGAAACCGCCTACGCGGTGCAGATCCTGTTGCACGCCAACGGAGGCAAGCCGGACCCGGCGATCGAGCAGGCGGCCGCGCGGGGGTGCGCGTACCTGCTCGCCACCGAAGGTGTGCCGAACCCTCCACTGTGGCACGACAAGGATCTGTACACACCGGACAGGATCGTGCTGGCCCAGCGGATCGCCGTGCTGCACGCCGCCACCGCCAACCCGCGGATCGGGATGCTCGTCGGCCCGTGGGCCGACGCCGTCGCCGGACGGACGGCCTGATGAACCGCTCGGAGTTCCAGCTCGCGTTCCGCACGCTGCCGTTCCTCGACGGGCACGCCGACGACCCCGCCGGGTTCCTGGAACTACGTCCGGGACGCGTGCTGGTCTGGGATCCGGGCGCGATCGACGGGATCTTTCGCGCCGATCAGCGGCTCCGCCACCCAGGCAGCCGCTCGTTCAAGCCGCTGCTGGGCCCGCGGTCGTTGTTGTGGCAGGAAGGCTCGCGGCACGCCGACTACCGCCGTGTGCTCGGTGGTCCCCTGCGAGGCCGCCAGCTGAGCGGCTATCGCAACCTGATCTCCCAGGCGACCGACGCCGCGATCGACGCCCTCCCCATCGGCGCGGAGTTTTCGGTCGCCGACTGGACACGCGGGCTGGCTCTGCGCGTCATGGCGCGGATCGTCTTCGGCCGCGCGGGAGATGACGTGATCGTGCCGTTCGGACAGTGGATGCACAGGGCGCTCGGTTCACGGGCGCGCACGCTCGCCTACCGCTACCTTCGCGGTGGGCTACCCCAGCCGGACGCCGAGCTCAAGGAGTTGCTGGTCCATCGCGCCCGCGTGGCGGCTCGGAAGGACGCAACCACCCTCGCGGGCCGCCTGCTCGCCAGCGACAGATTTTCCGACCTCCACGACGGAGAGTTGCGGGACCAGCTCGTCTCCCTGCTGTTCGCCGGCCACGAGACCACCGCGTCGACCGCGGCGTGGACGCTGTTCTGGCTGGACCGGCACGAAAAAGTGCGGGTGGGCGTGCTCGCCGAACTGGCCGCCACCACCGACGATGGGTCCAATGTGGACAAGGTTCCGCTCCTGCAGGCCGTGGTCTCGGAAACCCTGCGCCTCACTCCCCCGGTGCCCGCGGCGGGCAACCGCGTGCTGACCGAGGCCTGCGCGTTCGGTGGGCGCGAATTCCCGGCGGGCACCGTGCTGACCCCGAGCATCTACCTGGCGCACCGCAGGCCCGGGCCCTTTCCGGATCCACGAAGGTTCGATTCAGGCCGTTTCCTGGGCCAGCGCGTGCCTTCGCACGACTACTTCCCGTTCGGCGGCGGCATCCGTCACTGCCTCGGCAGCCGGCTCGGCCAGCTGGAGGTCCGGATGATCGTGGCCGCGCTGATGCGCCGCCGGGAACTGCGGTGTGTGAACCCTCGCGCCGGTGTTCCCCAGTTGCGCGGACACGCGATGGCACCTTCGGCGAAGCTGAAGATGAAAGTGGTACCGTGCCGCGGTTAGCCTCGTGGCCGGACCTGGTGGTCGTGCACCGCCTGCAGTTCCCGTTGCCGGTCAACTACCTCTGCTACGCGGTCTGGGGGTGCGGTTTCGCGACGGGCGACGCGGCGCGGATCCTCGAACCGGCCGTGCTGGCGGCGATCCTGGCGAATCTGCTGCTGATCATCGGCCCGCTCGCGCTCAACGTGGCCATCGACATGCCCACCGACACGCGCCATGCCGACAAGGGCTATCTCGCCATCGCCGCCGCACGTCTCGGGCGCCGTCGGGCGCTGGCTCTGTCATGGACGGAAATGGCGCTCGGCCTGCTCACCACCGCCGGCGTGGGACTCGGACGGGACCGGTGGTGGCCCTTGGCGATCGCCGCCGCCATCGTCGGAGCGCAGGTGCTGTACAACGTCGAACCCGTCCGCCTCAAACGGCGGGGACTCCTCGGGTCCACCGCGTTCGGCGTCGCGTCGGTCGGGTTCCCCGCTCTGCTCGGATACACGGCCACCGGGACTTCGCTCGACACCACCGTGTGGCTGATCTTCACGGGAGCCGCCGTGCTCTCCGTCGGGCGCACGGTCTGGTGGGCCATTCCCGACCACGCCGCCGACGCCGAGACCGGCGTCATGACCCCGGCCGTGCGGTGTGGTCCGGTCCGCGCGCTCGGCGTGGCCTGCCTTCTCCTGCAGGCGGGCCTCTTCCTGCTCGGCTGGGGACTGTGGCGGCGTTACGGTCCGGTTTGGAGCGTTCTCGGACTCGCGGTCCACGCGCTGTTCCTGGGCCGCGCGATCCGACAACTGAGCCAGACCGCGCGAAGAAACCCGCCCACAGCCGGCGTCCTGCTGCGACGGACCCTGCCCGTGGTCACGCTCGGCGAGGTCGTTCTCACCGTGATCGCCTTCGCGGCCTAGGCTTTCTTGCCGAGACCGGCGGCCATGGGGGCGAGCTCCGGGTTCTGGCCGACGTCGTCCTCGGTCAGCGGATTCCACAGCGGCACCGGCACGACCCCGGGATCGACGAGGTCCAAACCGCGGAAACAGGCTCGAAGCTCGTCGGCATCGCGCAACGTAACTACCGGTGGCTTGCCGTAGATCTTGCTGAACAGGCTCAAGCCCTTCCGTAACTCGGCGTTCTCACTACAGTGGGTCAGACCGACGAAGCTGCCCGGGGCCAGCGCGTCGGCGTAGGTGGCGACCAGCCGGCGTGGATCGTCGCCTTCGGTCAGGTACAACAGGGTTTCGACGGCCAGCAGGCCCACCGGCTCCGTCAGGTCGATCAGGCCGCGGAATTCCGGGGACGACAGGATCTGGCCGGGCTGCCGGATGTCGGCCGCCAGGTAGGCGACGTTGCCGACCTCGCTGAGGATCGCCCGGCCTTCCGCCGCCACGTGCGGATCGGCATCGACGTAGACGACCCGGCTGCCCGGATCGACGGCTTGGGCGACCTCGTGCACATGGCCCATCGTCGGGATACCCGAGCCGAGGTCGAGGAACTGGCGGACACCCTGGTCGAGCATGTAACGCACCATCCGCCCGGTCAGCGCCCGTGAGGCGCGCACCAGGTAAGGGATGTGCGGTGCGCAGACCGCGATCTGGTCGGCGTAGTCGTTGTCACGCTGATCGTGGTGATGTCCGTCCAGCCAGCAGTCGTTGACCCGCGCGATGCTCGGATGGGCCTGGGGCGTGTGCAGGTTTTGCGAACCAACGGGCGGAGCCACTGCCGGTACGCCTCCTCGTACTTAGGTTTCCCTGGCGGTGACGGACTGTCGACCAGCCGACGGGATTCTACTGCGACAAAGCGTGGTATACCGCACCGGGACGCAACGCGTCTTGCTACCGTTTTTCCTGGCACAGACCATTTCGGGGAAATGGTCACCAGGGCTTTTCGGATCGCCAAGTAACTTTCCGTAATGTCCCGACAGGCTTGACAACCCCGGCAAATCGCTAACGCGCGCCCCGCGCCGCGTACCCGGCCGCCGCGCGGCTGATCACGGCGATGTCGGCCGGGCGCACGCGGCAGCAGCCACCCACGAAATCGGCCCCGGCCCGGATCCAGCGTTCGGCGGCCTGGGCGGTGAACCGGGACGCGCCGGACCACGCCCGGCGGCCGGCGTCCCATTCCTCGCCGCTGTTCGGGTAGACGATCACGGGCTTGCGGGTGGTCCGCCTGGCCAGCGCGACGGCCGGTTCGACGTCGTCCGGGGCACAGCAGTTCACGCCCACCGCGACGATTTCGTCGTTGCCCGCCGCGACCGCGAAGGCCTCCTCGAGAGGCTGCCCGGCACGGGTGCGGTCGCCGGAAATCGTGTACGAAAGCCACGCGGGCACGCCGATTCCCTCGATCGCCGCCAGCAGCGCGACCGCCTCGTCGATGTCCG
This sequence comes from Amycolatopsis sp., assembly GCF_035276945.1. GTDB lineage: Bacteria > Actinomycetota > Actinomycetes > Mycobacteriales > Pseudonocardiaceae > Amycolatopsis_E. The sequence goes on from NZ_DATELF010000094.1 coordinate 63,184, forward strand.
GCACCGTCTCCAGGGCCAGCAGGTCGGGACCGGCAGCGGCCAGCGCCTCCACGCGCGGCCGGTGGAACGCGGTCAACTCGGCGACGCTGAGGCCATACCGCCCGCGGTACTCCGAGCCGTCGGCGAGCGTCGCCCCGTAGGGCCCGACCGACGCCGCGACCCGTCCCGTCGCGATGCCGGCCCGCTCGCGCGCGGCCTTGGCCAGTTCGACGCTCCTGCGCAGCAGCGCGGCGGCCTGCCGGTCGCCGATCCCCCGCGCCGCGAACCCCTCGAAGCTGGCCTGGTAGCTGGCCGTCGTGGCGACTTCGGCTCCGGCACGGAAGAAGGTCTCGTGCGCCGAGATGATCCCGTCCGGATCGTCCATCAGCAACCGCGCCGACCACAACTCGTCCGACAGGTCGTGGCCACGCGCCTCGAGCTCGGTGGCGAGGCCACCGTCGAGCACGATCACGGGCCCGCGCGCAGGTACTCCAGTTCCCGGAACCATAGGTCCGCCAGGATATCGAGCACCATCTCCCGGTTGTGCTCGACGCCGCGCACCAGCCAGTGGTAGCACAACCGCTCGAGCTGGAGCACCAGCAGCAGGGCCCGGGTCAGCGCGACCTGCTCCTGCTCCCCGGTCCATTTCGCCAGGTACGGCTTCAGCTGGCGCACCGCCTCGATACCCCATTGGTAATGCCGGGCCGCCACGCCGGGATCGGCGGCCATCGCCTCGTTGATCACCTTGACCTCGACCCGGTACCGGCACCAGAAGGCCAGCACCTGCCCGTCGAGCCACTCGCGCACGTTCTTCCTGGTCAGCTCGGGGAACTCGGCCACCTGCCGGTAGATCTCCGCGCCCGCGGACAGCACCCGCTCGAAGAGGCAGGCGGCGATGTCCGCCTTGTCGCGGAAATGTGCGTAGAACGTGGCACGGCTGCCATTGGCCGCTTCGACGATGTCGCCGACGGTGGCGGCGTGGTAGCCGAGGTCGTCGAAAATCCTGCGGGCGCAGTCGAGATAGCGCTCGTGCGCCTCACGCCACTGCTGCTCGCGAAATGCGTTTCGTGGCGGCTCGGCTGTCTCGGTCCCGGTCACCTTTTTCATCATAGTGGCACGGACTTTCTCCCCGTATTCAACGCACCCACTGTGCGGGCAGTCAGGCCGTGGTCTCCTTCCTCGGCCCGCGATCGTGGCGTGTAGCAGCACCCCCGTTACCTCGCGGGCGCGCTTCTCCTCACCACCCTACGAATTTCACTTTTCGAACCAAATTCAGCGGAAACCCGCCACTATCCGGAAAACCGCGCGCGTTCGACGAGTTCCGTCGATTGGCCGCCGAACGGGGTACGGCCCGACAAGCTGATCTTCACGATGATCGTCTATGTCGCCGAGGCCGACGAGCAGACGATCGCCGAATGCGATCCGCACGTCGCGCGCCTCTTTGAATGGTTTCACCGGGTGCCGCCGGAACGCCCTTCGCCGTCCGGTTATCTGCCCCGAGCCGAAAAGCCGTGCCGGGCACGCGTCGGTTGCGCTGGCCGACGCCAAACACGCCACCCGGGACGGCATGGTCCCGATCGGGCGGATCGCCCGCGGCTCCCCGGAAACCGTCGCCGGCCCGATCGCCCGGTTGGCCGAACGCGGGTTCCAACCAGATGTGTCCCGCCTCACCCAGGTGCCGGTCTCACGCCGCGCGGAACGTCCCGGCTGCATACGGACACTCTAGGTCACCTGGTCCCCCCTCCCGACCCACGATCGTGAAAACGTCTTACCTCTTCCGGCTCTTTCCCGGGAGTTTCCGCCGACCAAGAATGACGGACATGGGCAGAAATCGAGTTCACGACGCGGACGCGGTGCGTCCGGGGCGCGGGTCCGGTGTTCCGTGACCGCTGAGCTGCCGCCGTTCTACTGCCCGATCCGGCGCGCGGTGCATCCGGAAGCCGCGCGGATCGAGCAGCGCGCGATCGCCTGGACGGACGAGATCGGCCTTTACCGCGACGAAGTCGAGCGGGCCTGGGGCATCGCCACCAGGAGCGCGGAGCTGGCCTGCCGGGTGCTGCCCACCGGCCCCGAGGACACCGTCTGGTTGTTCAGTGCCTGGAACTACTGGTCTTTCGCGCTCAGCGACTGGCAAGACGGTGAGCGCGAGCGCGCCTCGGCCGCCGGGGTCACGGATTTCACCGTCCGGGTGATCCGCGCCCTCGAGGAACCCGCCTACCGTCCGCCCGCCGGAAACCGGCTCACCGCGGCGCTCGCCGAACTGATCGCCCGCACCCGGGCCGGCACCACCGCGGCGCAGTTCCGGCGGCTGACCGAAGGCCTGCGGGACTGGCTGCTCGCGCAGTCCTGGCACGTCGCCAACAGCGAGCGGCGGATCATGCCGGAACTGGACGACTTCGCCGCCATACGGCCGCTGGCCAAGGGCGCGCGGCTGTTCGCCGCGTGGCTGGAGATCGGCAACGGCCTGGAAATCCCGGGCGGTCGGCGGTGGGCGCCGGACGTGCACGCGCTGACCTCCGCGGCCGGTTTCGTCGTCAGCTGCGACAACGACCTCGTCGGGTATGCGGCCGGCCAGGCCCGCGAAATTCCCGAACAGAATTTGGTCAATGTGCTGATTCACCAGCGTCACTGCTCGTTTCAGCACGCGGTCGCCGAGGCAGTGGCCATCCGGGATCGCGTGCTCACCCGTTTTCTCAGCCTGCGAAACCGCATTACGACGATTGGCACGCCGGAACTACGCCGTTACGCCGAAAGCCTCAACCGCTATGTGCGCGGGACACTGGACTGGATGAGTTCCGCACCCCGCTATGCCAGTCCCCGCACCCACAATGACCTGCCCTTACCCAGTACGAACCTGGATCTGAAGATCACCGGAAGACCGGCCGGGGAAAGCACTGAACCGCCCGACATTCCGTCCATAGAATGGTGGTGGAAGCTGTAACCCAGGCGGGAAAGAGTGGAACGACATCCGACGTCGGGGATCGGCCCGGGACAAAGGAGTCAACCCGGCGCCGGATGCCTGTTTCCAGCCTGACCGAAACCGTGTCCTGACGGAAACGAACCATCGTTGCACTTTTGGTGTACTTTGTTCGGCTGTTCCCGTTACGCTGGAAGCGTGGCCACAGGCGAGGGAAACCAGTTGGCCGCGACCGCCCACCACTGGAGCGGTCGCGAAGCACGACTACTCCGGCACGCACTCCGGCTCTCCGTTCGCGCGTTCGCCGGATACCTGGGGGTCGCCCCGCGCACCGTCGCAAAATGGGAAAGCGGCGGCAGCGGCACCGTGCCGCGCCCCGACACGCAGGCGATTCTCGACACGGCCCTGGCCCGCGCGCACCCCGACGCCCGGCGGCGGTTCGACCTGCTGATCCGGCAGTCCGCCGAAGCCGCCGTGCCCGAACGAGCGCCGGCGCACTACGACTACGACGCCTGGGCCGACGACCTCGACCGCACCCTGGCCGGCCTCGGCCGCCAGGAGTTCCCGCAGGCCCGGTTGCTGCTCGACCGCTGGCTCAACCGGTTCGAGCCCAACAGCAACGACACCCGTGGTATGTACCTCTACGGCCGCTCGCTGCGCCTGTTCGGCGAACTCCAGCAGGATCAGGGCGTGATTCAAGGTCCGTCGTCGGCCCAGCAGACCTACCGCAAGGCGCTGCGGGTGTTCAGCGAACTGGGCACCGCGCGGCGGGTCGCGCAACTGGAGCTCCAACTCGTTGTGCTCGAGGAAATGGCGGGCAGGCTCGACACCGCGGCACGCCGGTACGAATCGCTGACCACGGACGAACGGCTCAGCGAGCACGACCGCACCCGCGCGCGTCTCTGGGTCGGCACCGCGCTGAGCAAGCGCGGGCTCAACGAATCCGCCACCCGACACATCGTCCCGGCGATCCGGAGCTTCGAGTCGATGGAGGAACCGGCGGACTGGTCCATCGCACACCAGAAACTGGCGCTGGCGCACCGGGGCGCCGGCGAACTGAGCGCCGCCGGCCGCGCGATCGAGGTCGCGCTGAGCCATCCGGTCGCCGACACCCCGATGCACCGAGTGCGCCTGGAAACCGCGCACGCGCACATCCTGCTCTCCGACCGCGCCACCACGGAAAGCGGGATGACCCTGCTCGAGAGGTGCGCCCGGACCTCCAAGCGGTACGGCCTGATGCACCAGTTGCAGAGTATCGGCGGGATACGCCGGGTCTTCGAACGGGCCTGAGTCCACGAAACCGGAAAATGCGGAAAACTTCGCCCGACCACTTTTGGGCCGACGCGGAAACAATCTGGGAATACCACCGCGTGCGGCATCGGCTCCGCCCCTGCAGTGCCGGGATCGCGCTGGGCTGCAACGACCTCGGGGTCGCCACGCACGCCGCGGAGCTCTACCATCGCGGGCTGTTCCCGGTCGTCGTGTTCACCGGCGGGAACAGCAGGGAGACCTTTGTCACCTTCCCCCGCGGCGAAGGGGTTCACTACCGCGAGAGGGCGCTGGAGCTGGGCGTGCCCAACGAGGCGATTCTGGTCGAACCACGGGCCACCAACACCGGGGAGAACATCATCCTCTCCCGGGAAGTCCTGGCCGGGGCCGGAATCGACGTCAAGACGCTGATGCTGGTTACCATGCCGTACATGGAAAGGCGTGCCTACGCGACCACCCGCAAGGTGTGGCCGGAGGTCGAACCGGTCTGCGCCTCGGTGCCGCTGTCCCTTCCGGAGTACGCGGAAGCGCGATGCCACGGAACTGAATTAATTGATATGCTGATCGGTGACCTCCAACGGATTATCGAGTACCCCGGTCAGGGATTCGCGATCGCCCAGGACGTTCCCCCAATCGTGTATTCCGCGTATCAACGGCTCGTGGCGGCTGGATTTCGGAGCCGGATGCTGTAATCATGTCCGGCCGTGATCTCCTGCGCCGTGCATCAACCGAATTTCTTTCCCCGCTCCTCCACGCTGGCCAAGCTGTTCCGCGCCGACATCTGGGTCGTGCTGGACGATGTCCAGTTCAACGCCCGCGACTACCAGCACCGCGCACGGCTGGCTCCGCTGTCCGCCCCCGACGCGCAAGAGTGGCTGACCCTGCCGGTGCACCGGCCGCACGGGCGCGCCAGCCGGATCGACGAGCTGCGACTGGTGGATCCGGACCGCAGCATGAAGCATCTCGACCAGCTCGTCCGGCACCGCTACCGGCGGAGCGCGCACTGGGCGGGTACGAACGCCTGTGTCGCGAAAGTCCTTGCCGCACTGGAAGTTTCCGACCGGATCGCCGACGTCGCCGAAACCTCCACCCTGGCGCTGCTGTCCGCGCTGGGCTGGCCCGGCACCGTGGTCCGCAGCAGCACTCTCGACGCCCGGTGCGGGCGATCCGTCCGCCTCGCCGACCTCACCAAGGCCGTCCGCGCGGACACCTACCTGTGCGGCCCCGGCGGCTCGAAGTACCTCGACGAGACGCCGTTCGCCGATGCCGGCATCACGGTGAGCTACCCGCCGCCCCCGGCCTGGTCGCGCGAACCGGGGACCCGGTCCCTCAGCGCGCTGTGGGCCATGGCGGTGTTCGGCCCCGCGACCCTGCGCGAGGAACTTGCCGTGCACGACGTGGTCCGGCCCAGCCCGTTTCCCGCGATCGCCGGGCCGTCCTGATCAGCCCAGCAGGTCCGGCAGGCCGGCGATGCTGTCCAGCACGTGGTCGGGGTCTCCGGGGGCGGACTCGATCGTCTCCGGTCGGTACTTCCCGGTCCTGACGAGTACGCCGGTGATGCCACAACGCTGCGCGGCGAGCACATCGGCCTCGATGTCGTCGCCGATCATCACCGCATCGCCCGGCTCAACGCCAAGAGCGTCCAGCGCCGCGGTGAAGAACGCGGCGCTGGGCTTGCCCAGCACTTCGGCCTCGACCCCGGCGGCGCGTTCGAGGCCGATCAGGAACGCACCGGCGTCCAGTTGCAGTCCCGCGTCCGTCCGCCAGTACAGGTTGCGGTGCATGGCCAGCAGCCGTGCACCGCGCTGGAGGTAGCCGAAGACGCGGTTGAGCGCCGGGTAGCCGAACTCCTCTCCCGCGCCGCCGACGATGACCACGTCCGGCTCGTCGTCCACGATGGTGAGCGGGGCGAGGTCGGCGGCGATGTCCCCGCTGTTGAGCACGAAGCAGCGCGCGTCCGGAAGATGTTCGCGAACATGGGCCGCGGTCAGCGCCGGCGCGGTGAAGATGTCCCCGGCCTCGACCGGGAAACCGGCCGAGCGCAGAGTGTCCGCAATGGACACTCTGGTCCGGGAGGTGGTGTTGGTCAGGAATGCGAGCGCGAACCCGTCCTCCCGTAACCGGCTGACCGCCTCCACAGCGCCGGGCAGCGGCTGCCACGACACCGTGAGCACGCCGTCGATGTCGATCAGGACCGCCCCCATCGCCTCTTTCCCTTCAGAACCGTTCGAGCGCGCGGATCTTGTTGGTCGCGTCCAGCGCCGCGACCTTGTACGCCTCGGACAGCGTCGGATAGTTGAACACCGCGTCCACCAGGTAGTCCACCGTGCCGCCGCAGCCCATCACGGCCTGTCCGATGTGGACCAGATCGGTCGCCCCGGTACCGAACACGTGCACGCCAAGCAGCTTCCGGTCCGTTGTGGACACCAGCAGCTTCAGCATGCCGTAGGAGTCGCCGGCGATCTGGCCGCGGGCGAGCTCGCGGTAACGCGCGGTGCCGACCTCGTAGGGCACGGACGACGAGGTCAGCTCGGCCTCGGTGGCACCGCAGTAGGAGATTTCCGGGATCGTGTAGATGCCGATCGGCTGCAGGGCCAGCAGATCGTGGGCCGGTTCACCGAAGGCGTGGTAGGCAGCCAGCCTGCCCTGGTCCATCGAGGTGGCCGCGAGCGCGGGAAACCCGATCACGTCGCCGACCGCGTAAATGTGGTCGACCTCGGTGCGGAAGTGCTCGTCCACGGTGAGCCTGCCACGCTGGTCCGCCTCGAGCCCGGCCGCCGCGAGGTCCAGTTCCTCGGTCGTACCCTGGCGTCCCGCCGAGTACATGACCGCGTCCGCCGGGATCCGCTTGCCACTGACCAGCGTGGTGACCGTGGCCCGGTCGGAGACGTCCACATTGGCCACCTTCTCGCCGAACCGGAAGGTCACCGCCAGGTCGCGAAGATGGAACTTCAGCGACTCCACGATCTCCGGATCGCAGAACTCGAGCATCCGCTCCCGCTGCTCGACGACGGTCACCCTCGACCCGAGCGCGGCGAACATCGACGCGTATTCGATGCCGATCACCCCGGCACCGACCACCACCAGCGATGACGGGATATCCTCCAGGTGCAGGATCTCGTCGGAGTCGAGCACCCTGGCCGCGTCGAAGTCGACCTGGGGCGGCCTCGCCGGCCGGGTCCCGGTGGCGATCACGACGAACGCCCCGCTCAACGACGTGCGCTCGCCGCGGCCGCGCCCCTCGACCATGACGGTGTGCGCGTCGAGGAACCGTCCGGTGCCGGGAATCAGGTCGATGTGGTTGCGCAGCAATTGTGCACGCACCACCTGCACCTCGCGGCCGATCACGTGCCGGGTACGGGCCAGCAGGTCGGAGATCGTGATGTCCTGTTTCACCCGGTAGCTGGCGCCGTAGAGCTCGCGCTGGTTCATGCCGGTGAGGTAAAGCACGGCCTCACGCAGCGTCTTCGACGGGATGGTCCCGGTGTTCACGCACACCCCGCCGACCATTTCCTGCCGGTCGACCACGGCCACACGCCTGCCGAGTTTCGCGGCCGCGATGGCCGCCTTCTGCCCGCCCGGGCCGGAGCCGATGACGATCAGGTCATAGTCGTATTCGGTCACGGGACAAGCCTGCTCATCCCCCTGCCCTCCGCGCAAGTACCCGACGTGACTACTGATCGTATTCAACCGGTTACCACTCTGAAGTTAGGTGCTCCTCACCGTCCACACCGGACTCCGCACGGTCCACACCGGTCGGTGATGCGAAGGACTACGGATCGCGGCGGAACTGACGGAAAATGGTTTGGTTTCGGAGCCTGACATTGGGGATTTGCCGGAGCCGACCGCCTTGGTGATCAACCTGCACAAGAGCGTCACCGCCTGGCGCCGTGTCGACGATGCTTGTTCCGGAAATCGGTTGTCGCGACTAGTATCTCGGGTTCCCGAGCGGGCAATTCAGCTGCCTGGAAGGGCGAGTCAGGTGTCGCGAGGAGGCAACTCACGGGAGGAACGGGGTGCCCTCCCAGTCCAGCGTGTTGCCCGTTCGCGCACCGCGAGTTCCCCAACTCGAGGGGGTGGCACCCTGAGCAACCTTTATGACGGAGCACTGGCGTTGCCGCCTCCACCTCCCGCCTGGGCGCAATTCCCCGGCCACCCGAGGAGACCCCGCTAATATCTATTGTGGACTCTTTCATAACCGATCGTTCAGGCAAACCAGTTCGAGAATTTCCAGTGATTGGTTTGGCTGGTGGCAGCGGGTTGGTGAAGATTTCGGTGGTGTGCGCCAGTCGAGGGTTCGGGGGGTAGCCGTTCGAGTCGTCGGTGATGGCGTCCGAGTTGGGCTTGGGGGTAGCGGGAGAGGTGGGTGCCCGCAGGGGTACTGGCGGAGCCCAGGCACCGGTGGGAAGAGGAATTCTCCCGAGCCCACCGCACGAAGAAATCGACGAAATCGTCGCTGGAGGTCGCGGCCGTGCCCCCGCCCTCCAGCATCCACTGCCAGCGCAACCGGGCGACGATCGGCAGTTCATCGTCCTCGGCGGGACGGATCACGATAGCGCGCACGCCTGCGATTTCTACCAGGGTTCAGCGAGCAGGCCCCGTACTTTCCCTGACGATCAGTTCCGGCGGCACGATCGACCGCGCCGAGGGACGCGTTCCCTCGATTTGCCGGAGCAGACGGTCAAACGTCTTCCGGCCGAGCGCGATGAAGTCCTGCCGGACGGTGGTCAACGGCGGCGAGAAGTAAGCGGCTTCCGGAACGTCGTCGAACCCGGCCACGCTGACATCGTCCGGCACCGAAACCCCGGACTCGGAAAACGCGCGCAGTACGCCGAGCGCCATCTGGTCGTTGGCCACGAACACGGCACCGACCTCGCCCTCCGCGACCAGTGCCAGTCCGGCGAGATAGCCGGATCGCGGGCTCCAGTCGCCACGCAGCACGGGCGGAACGCGCGTGTCCCGCTCGGTCAGCACCGACCGCCACGCGTTCTCGCGGGCGCGGGCGTCGAGCCAGTCGCAGGGGCCGGCGACGTGCCAGACGGTGGGGTGTCCGAAGGACAGCAGGTGCTCGGTGACCCGGCGCGCGCCGTCGTGCTGGTCGACGGCGACCACGGGGACCGGGGCCTGGTCACTGTCCGCGACGGCCACGAGCGGCACATCGGTGGCCGCGGCTTCGAGGGCCTGGCCGGTGGCGACGTGCGGGGCGATGACGACGATTCCCTCCACACCCTGGCGGCACAGGCCGTCCACCGCTTCCCCGATCGACTCGCGGTCGGGCCGGCTCACACTCGTAATGGAAATCGCGTAGCCCGACTCGCGCGCGGCGTTCTCGATACCGAACAGCGTGCTTGCCGGCCCGTAGAGTACGGAGTCGAGCGCGACCACGCCGAGCCGGTGCGAGCGGCCCGTGGCCAGTGCGCGGGCCAGCGAATTGGGCCGGTAGCCCAACTGCTCCACGGCGGCGAGCACGCGGCGCCGGGTGTCGGGGCGGACCGGGCCGTTGCCGTTGATGACCCGCGACACGGTCATATGCGACACCCCCGCCAGTGCGGCGACGTCCGTTAACGCTGGTTGCCTGGCCACGCGTTCATCTTCTCCCGGTTGTTCGACGAAATCGACCGCTTCCGACGATCGGACGTTGTTCGCGGCTCTGCCTTGGCCGTAATGTCACTACTTGCCACCCTATGCCGTGTTAGCGCTCACATGACGAATTGACACAACCATGCCCCGCCGCACAGCGAACTGGTCGGCCGAGCTGCACGCCGTGATCGTCACTCACCGCGACGGCGGTACGACGCCGACCCGCCATCCGGCCCGGTCGGCGCGGCCGTCCGGGTAGGACGGCCGGGACCTCCCCCCACACGAGAAGCACCTGTGCTTTGATCACTGCCGTGGCGACATGGCATGATCTTGTGAATTTCATCAGACGTGAGTACGAAGTCATCCGGGACGAGCCGGACGAGATCCGGATCCGGATCGCCTACGGCGAGGACGACGACGTCCAGCAGCGGACCCAGACGGTGGTCGTCGCGCGGGAGATCATGGACGGCCGGGAAGACTGGATCCAGATCGCGTCGCCGTTCGCCATGGTGGATCAGGTCGATCTCACCAGGGTGCTGGAGGAGATCGGCACGACGACGATCGTGGGCGGCGCCGTGATCATGGGCCCGTACCTGGTGCTGCGGCACTCCCTGCCGTTGCTCAACCTCGACATCAACGAGTTCGTCGACCCGCTCGAACTGGTCACCGGCGCGGCCGAGGACCTCGAACAGATCTTCACCGGCCGTGACGACTACTGAACGTCAAGGCCGAAAGGTGACGTGACCACCCGCTCGGGCAGAACCGATCACCGGCCGAGCTGGTAGCCGCGTCCGCGCACGGTGTCGATGATCTGGCGGCCCAGCTTGCGGCGCAGGTAGTGGACGTAGGTGTCCACGACCACCTCGCTCCCGGCATCGTCGAAGACCAGCCCGAGCAGTTGCGAGCGCGAGAACACGTGCCGCGGCCGGGTCGCCAGCGTCGCCAGCAGCGCGCACTCGCGCTGGGACAGCCGTACCGCGCTCGCGTCGTCGCGCACGACCTGCTGGGCGTCCAGGTCCACGCGACCGCCCGGCAGCGGAAGCGACCGCGCCACGTCCAGATGCCGGCGCCGCAGCGCGCGCAGACGGGCCAGCAGTTCGCCGACGTCGAACGGTTTCGCCAGGTAGTCCTCGGCGCCCGCGTCCAGCACGGCGATCAGGTCGGCCGGGTTGCCCAGCGCGGACAGCAGCAGCGTCGGTGTGACGACACCGCGTTCGCGCAGGCACATCAGCAGAGCGAGGCCGTCGACGACGGGCAGGCCGCGGTCGAGCACCAGCACGTCGTAGCTCCGGGTGAGCCCGAGGTGCAGGCCTCGCTGACCGTCGGCGGCCGGATCGACGGCGTAGCCCTCCTCCCCCAGGAGGGTGGCGAGCACGCCTAGCAACTGGGGGTCGTCCTCGACGACCAGTACCCGTGGGGCATTCACGCGGCGATTGTGCCGCCGGTCCGGTTTACCTGGTGTTCGGTCAGGCCGCGAACGCGAAGCGTTCCGAGTGGAGCTGGGAGGCGGGCAGCCCGAGCACGAAAAGCGCGCGGTTCACCACGTTGGTCATTGGCGGCGGCCCGCAAACGAACACGTCACGGTCGCGCACGTCGGGCACCATCGCCACGATGTGCCGCGCGCCCAGCATCGGCCCGAACCTGCCGACCGCCGCGGACGAACCGAGCACGACGTGCAGCCGGGCCCCGCACACGCGGGCGAGCTGGTGCAGCTCGTTCACCAGGATCGCGTCCTGCCGCCGGCTCGCGCGGTAGATCACCACGACGTTCTGCCGGGTTCGCGCGAACTCCTCGAGGAGGGCCCGGATCGGCGTCACCCCAACCCCGCCGGCGACCAGCAGCGCATGCCGGCGGACGCGTTGCCTGGTGGTGAAGGCGCCGTAGGGGCCTTCGGCGAACACGCGCGTGCCCGGCTGGACCTGTTGCAGCCATTGGCTTCCGTCTCCCAGCGCCTTCACGGTGATGCGCAGGTATTTCCCGTCGGGCATGGCCGAAAGCGAGTACGGATGCGCTTCCCGCCAGCGTTTCTCCATCAGGAAGCGCCACAGGAAGAACTGCCCGGCGCGGGCGGGCCACCTGTCGAGCCGGCGGCCGCCGATCCACACCGTGACCACGCTCGGGCTTTCACGGACCACCGACACCACCCGCAGCCGGTGCCGCAGGTTGCGGTACAGCGGCAGCGCCACCCGGGACAGCAGGACGGCCGCCAGCGCCCCGCCGTACAGGCTCCACCAGTAGATCCGGCCCATTTGCGAGTTGGTGAAGTCGCGGCCGATGGTGATCTGGTGCAGGAAGGCGAGCACGACCACCCCGTACGCGCAGATGTGCACGAGATGCCAGTTCTCGTACCGGAGCCGGCGGCGAACCATGCGCGCCGAGGTGGCGCCGAGCAGGATCAGCAGCACGAACGCGATGGCGGCCAGAAGGGTGTCGTCGAGGTCGAAGACGATCGTGCCGAGCTGCGGCAGGAACGTGGTGTTCGACTGCGCGGAGTAGCCGAGTGTGATGAACACCACGTGCGCCAGGAGCAGCCAGAGTACCCAGAAGCCGCTCCACCGGTGCCATCCGGTGAGCCGGTCCAAGCCCAGCCTGGCCTCCAGCCAGGGCAGCCGGGAGACCAGCACGAGCTGGAACACCAGCGCCAGTGCGCCGTAAAGCCCGGTAAGCCTCCCCAAGCCGATCAGCAGGCCGCCTGGGGCAGCGAGATCGGTGATCCCGTTGCCCAGGATGAACAGATCGGTCGCCCCGGCGCCGTTGAGCGCGAGCAACCCGAACAACCACCAGGTCGCTGTCACGGTTCCCAGTGTCGGGCGTTTTTCTGGGTGAAGTCTTGGAACCGGCTCACAGCGACCCAACACCACAGGACCGTCGACGTATGGCCCGGGTGAGGTGAAGCGTCAAAACGCCTCGAAAGCACCTGTCCCCGGATCAGCCCAGAAGTTCCGGCCGTTCCCACTCCTTGCCGAGCACGTGGTGGGCGAGGAAGGCGAAAACCGTTTCATACCAGACCTTCGCGTGGTTGGGTGTCAGCACCCAGTGGTTCTCGTCCGGAAAATACAGGAACTTGTGCGGACTCGACCCGTCCTCGGCCTTGGACCGGGACAGCAGGTCCCACCACAGGCGCAGTGCCTCACCGACCGGGACGCGATAGTCCTTGTCGCCGTGGATGACCAGCATCGGGGTGGTGATGTCGTCGGCGAACCGGTGCGGCGAATGGGTTTCCGCCGTCTCCGGGGTCATCTCGCGGTACCAGAAGTACGCGACGTCCGTGGTGGGCCAGAACTGGTCGAGCGCCCACAGCGAGGCGTGCGTGACGATCGCGGAGAACCGGTCGGTGTGCCCGGCCACCCAGTTGGCCATGTAGCCGCCGAAGGAACCGCCCATCGCGGCGGTGCGGTTGGCGTCGATGTCGGGCCGATCCTGCGCGGCGTCGGTGATCCTCATCAGGTCGGTGTAGGGCGCGGCGCCCCAAGCTCCCCAGCCGCGCCGGATGAACTCGATGCCGTAGCCGGTCGACAGCGCGGGGTCCGGCAGCAGGACCGCGTACCCCCGCGCCACCGCGAGCCACGGGTTCCAGCGCCACTGCCACGCGTTCCACGAGTTCAGGGGCCCGCCGTGGATCCACAGCAGCAGCGGAACCGGTTCGTCGGCGCACGCGCCGTGCGGCAGCGCAAGCCAGGCGCGCAGCGGTGTGCCGTCCTCGGCGGTCGTGGTCACTTCCGCGCATGTTCCCGGCAGGTCGGCGCTCAACCCCAGTGCCTCGGCCGGGCCGCGCAACGGCGTCACCTCCGGCTCGCCGACGAGCGCGACCCGGACGGGGGCGGGCGGGCCGTCCACCGCCGAGCGCAACGCGTAGGCCCACTGCCCGTCCGGGGAGATCCGGATGTCGGCGTAGGCGCCGTGGTCGGGCGTCAGCCGGCCGACCCGGCCGGTCTCGGCGTCCACGCGCCACAACGGTGACCGTCCGAGATCGTCCGCGGCGACGACCAGCGCCGTGCCGTCCGGCGTCCAGCGCGCCGAGTGCGGCCAGCGGTCCCAGGCGCCGGTCAGCGCGCGCACTTCGCCGCCGTCGAGCGGGACCACGCCGAGCCACCGGTCACCGGGATCGTGCGGGGACGAGCGGCGCGTGACCGCGACCGCCACGCGCGTTCCGTCGGGCGAAAGCCGGGGTTCTTCGTACTCGTGACCAGGGTCGTCGGCCAGTGTGCGCCGCTCCCCCGTTTCGACATCGATCACCATCAGGATCTTCCGCTGCGACCCGGCGGGCTCGGCCACCGTCCAAGCGGCCACCACCGTGCGGCCGTCGGGCGTGATGTCCCAACTGCTCGCGTCGTCCAGCGCGCGGCCGACGTGCCCGGTGAGGTCGGCGAAGTCCAGCGCGGCCTCCCCGACGGTGACCTCCTCGGTGATCCGCGCGGTGAGCAGGCGGGTCCGGTCCGGCCCGAGGTCGTGGTCCCAGTACCGGACCGGGTACTCCTCGTGCAGGATCGCCGTGACCGAGGCGTCCTTACGGCGGTCGCGGATCTTCTTGTCCCCGGCGGGATCGGAAACCGACGGCATCATCGCCGACCCGGCCACGACCGTCCCGCTCGCGCTCACGACGACGTCACGCACGCCCCCGGGCGGTGAGGCCACCACACGAGCGTCCCCACCCCCGGCCGGCTGCAGCCAGAGCGCCGCCACCTTGTCGTCGGTGTCGTCGGTGTCGTCGGTGTCGTCGGTCTTCCCGCCGGGCTCCGGCCGCGCCGAAACGAACAGCAGATCTCCCGAGGGCGTGAAGGCGGCCGTCGATTCGCCCTGCGTACTGCGGGTCAGCCGGCGGGCCGGGCGGGTGCCCTCCGGATCGACCTCCCACAGCGCCGTGCTGTAGCGGGTTCGCTCGGCATCGGGCAGCCCCACCCCGACGACGAGACGGCGGCCGTCCGGCGACAGCCACAATCCCGCCAGCCGTGGCAGGCCGACGTAATCGTCGAGGTTGGCGAAGGGATCGGCGGACGCGTCGGTGATCATTCTGCCTTCTTACCACCGTGAAGGCCGCTCGGTCAGCTTCCGAACGCGTGGTGGTTTCGCCAACCGCGATGGGGACACGTACGGTCGCCCAGGGAATTCGTGCGCCTGAACACATTCATGCCGCAAACTTTGGGAGGGCTCATGACGGAGATCTGGCGACTCGACGACTCCACCACGCGCTCGGTGAGCCCCGAGAACTTCACCGGCGCGAAGGGCGCGGGCGGGATGGCGACCGAGGGCACCGGGGCCAGGGCGGCGAGAGAACTGGGCCGGGGCTGGAAGGTCTCGCCGTCGATCGATCTCGCCGACGCCACCACCGCGACACTGGCCGGCGTGCCGGGGCCGGGCGTGATCCGGCACATCTGGCTGACCACCGACCGCACCAGCCTGCGTCACCTGGTGCTGCGGATGTTCTGGGACGACGAGCCGGACCCCTCGGTCGAGGTGCCGCTGGGCGACTTCTTCTGCAACGGCTGGGGCGAGCCGGCGCTGGTGGACTCGGGCATGATCGTGGTCGCCCCGGCGGGCGGCCTGAACAGCTACTGGCCCATGCCCTTCCGCGATCACGCCCGGATCACCCTGGAAAACCGGAGCGGGCACGGCGTTGGGGTCTACTACCAGATCACCTACACCGGCCAGGAACTCCCCGAGGACACCGCGTACCTGCACGCCACCTGGCGGCGCGCCAACCCGCTCGGCAGCCCGGCCGTACACACCATTGTGGACGGTGTGCGTGGGCGCGGCCGTTATGTGGGCACCTATCTGGCGATCGAACCGGGTGCGCCCGGCTGGTGGGGCGAGGGTGAGCTGAAATTCTTTCTCGACGGCGACGGCGATTTCCCCACTATTTGCGGAACGGGTACCGAGGACTATTTCGGCGGCGCCTGGAACTTCGATCTCGGCGGGCGCTACGTTCCCTATTCGACCACCTGGCTGGGACTGCCGCAGGTGCTGCCGGCCGACCAGATCTACCAGCCGCGGCAGCGTTTCGGCGCCTACCGCTGGCACACCCCCGATCCGATCTGCTTCGGCACCGATCTGCGGGTCACCGTGCAGGCGCTGGGCTGGCAGTCCGAGGGACGCTACCTGCCACTCGAAAACGCCGACATAGCCACCGTCGGTCTGTGGTACCAGACCGAGCCGCACGCCCCGCACCCACCACTGGGCGACCTGGCGGTCGCCCGGCGCGCACCGGCCGCGGGCGGCCTGCTGCGCTCCCTCCGCCGCCGCCGCATCTGGTGAACGCGATTGATGCGCAGCGGGACACCTCGTCCAGAAGTGAAGTTTCGCCGATGTTTCCGGCCGGTTTCGTTCGATTGTCGGAGCTGATTTCTCCACCGGAAATGGCGCTATTCGGAGTATTGCCACCCGGTTTTCCCACTGGTTTTATGATGCGGCTTCGAGTGGGACATCCGGAGGTAGCCCTGTGAGCGCGCGTCACCATTCGACGTCGGGCCGTGCCATCGGGTCCTTGTTCCGGCCCAGCACGATCCGCTGGAAACTCATCCGCATCATGCTGCTGTCGCTGGCCACCGCGCTGATGCTGCTGGGTGCCGGGATCGCCGGCTCGGTGGGTACCGCACAGGCGGCGAGCCGCCTTTCCGCCGCGGTTCGCCTGAACGTCGAGGTCCAGAACCTGATCCACCAGTTGCAACGCGAGCGTGGGCTCAGCACCGGGCTGCTCGGTGGGAACACCCAGTACCGGTCGAGCGTCGACACCCAGCGGGTACAGACGGACATCGCGCTGACCTCGCTCCATCAGCAGGTGGATTCCTCGACCGTGGAAGGGTCCGACACCGTGCGCGCGGCGCTCGGCGGGCTCGGCCGGCTGGGTTCGGTCCGCGGCGGGGTCGACTACGACAGGGCGGGCCGCCAGGAGACCTTCCAGTTCTACACGGACAGCATCGCCGCGCTGAACGAGCCGGACCTCGGCTTCGACCAGGCGCAGGACCCCGTGCTGCGGCGGAACCTGCTCGCGCTGCGGGCGCTCGGCGACGCCAAGGAGTACACCGGCCAGGAGCGCGGGTTCGTCAACGGGGTGTTCGCCGCCGGGAAGTTCTCCGGCACCGAATACCAGCAGTTCATGGAGATCCGGGCGAACAAGCAGGCCGCGCTGGACGAGTTCGCCCGCCAGGCCACTCCGGACCAGCAGGCGCGGCTGACCGCGGCACTCACCTCGCCGACGGCGGCCGTAGCGGCCGGCTACGAGACGACGGCCGTCGGCGGCGGAGCGGGCGCGCTGCCCGCGCATATCGATTCGGCCGCATGGTGGAACTCCATGACGAAGGTCATCGACGACGAGCGGACCGTGCAACTGACGGTGGGCGACGACAGCGTGGCCCAGGCCAACCGGATCAGCGGCGGCGCGACCGCCGAACTCGTCGGCCTGCTGGTGCTCGCCGCGCTCGTGGCCGCGGCCGAGGTGGCCCTGGTGATCGCCGCGGCGCGGTCGATCACCCGGCCCCTGGCCGCGCTGGCCCGGGAAGCCGACCAGGTCGCCGACCGCCGCCTGCCCGACGCGGTCACGAAGGTGCACGACGCGGCGGAAGCCCCGCCGACTCCCGCGCCGCTGGAACTGCCCGACCAGGCGGGCACCGAGATCCGCCTGGTGGCCGAGGCGTTCGACCGGGTGCAGCGGACCGCGTTCGAACTGGCGGGCGAGCAGGCCCTGCTCCGGCAGAACACCGCCGAGTCGCTGAGCAACCTGGGCCGCCGCAACCAGAACCTGGTGCGCCGCCAGCTCGGGCTGATCAGCGAGTTCGAGGAGAAGGAGCTCGACCCGGATGCGCTGGCGAAGCTGTTCCGGCTCGACCACCTGGCCACCCGCATGCGCCGCAACGCCGAGAGCCTGCTCGTGCTGGTCGGCGAGCCGAGCCCGCGCCGGGTGGAGGACCCGGTGCCGATCACCGACATCATCCGGGCCGCACTGTCCGAAGTGGAGGAATACCGCCGGGTCGTACTGCGGCGGGTCGGCGAGGTGCACGTGGTCGGGACGTTCGCCACCGAGCTCACCCACATGCTCGCCGAGCTGGTGGAAAACGCGCTGTCGTTCTCCCCGCCCGGGGTCGAGGTGGAGGTCTACGGCCGCGAGCTGCCGCCGGGTTACCTGCTGGCCGTGGTCGACCACGGCGTGGGCATGTCGCCCGAAGCGCTTGCCACCGCGAACGCGCGGCTGAGCGGCGAAGAGCGGTTCCTGATCGCGCCGACCCGGTTCCTCGGCCACTACGTGGTCGGCCGGCTGGCCCAGCGGCTCGGCGTGGACGTGAAGCTGTTCGAGTCGCCGTCGAGCGGGATCACGGCCCGGATGTCGCTGCCGGAGGGCATGCTCGTCCGGCAGGCCCCCGAACCCCGGCAGGCCAAAGCCCAGGCACCCGAACCCCGCGACCCCGAGCCCGTCGCCGCACCGGCGGAACCCTCGCGCGTCAACATGTTCAAGCCGGTCATGACCATGCCGAACGGCAACGGCGGCGCTCAGAACACCCGGGGCAACGGCCACGGCAACGGCCACCCGCCGGAACCCGGCCGCACCCGCAACGGGCTGGTCAAACGCATCCGGAAGGCCGTACCCCCACCGGTCCCGCAGCACGATCCCCTTGCCCACGAAGAGCCGGTCCCCGAGGCCCGCTCACCCGAGGCCGTGCGGTCGATGCTCGGCAACTTCCGTGCCGGCCACGAGCGCGGCAGGCAGCGCGCCCAGGTAACCAACCCAGCAGCGTCCAGTGGGGACACAGCCCCCACACCCCCACTGGGGACACGCCCCCAGACCACTCCGTCCAATGGGGGCACAGCCCCCACACCCCCGCTGGGGACACGCCCCCCGGCCCCCTTCAGCTGGCCCCAGGAGGAGATCCCGTGAGCGCGGAGCTCAAGACCGACCCCGACACCTTCAACTGGCTACTGGTCAACTTCGTGCGCAGCACCGACGGGGTCACCGAAGCCGTGGCCGTTTCCTCCGACGGCCTGCTCATCGCGATGTCGGAGGGCCTCGACCGGGCGGAGGCCGACCGGCTGGCCGCGCTGGTTTCCGGGCTGTCGAGCCTGGCACGCAGCGCGTCGCGCCGCTACGACTTCGCCGGGCTGAAGCTCATCATGATCGAGATGCGGCGCGGGTTCCTGCTGGTCTCCACGATGGCGGGCGGGAGCTGCATCGCCGTGATCGCCAACGACAAGTGCGACATCGGCCTGGTCGGCTACCAGATCGCCATGCTGGCCGAGCGCGCCGGCCGGCTGCTCACACCCGCACTGGTCTCCGAACTCCGGGAAGCGCTGGCCAGATGAGACAGCCACCGGACCCCGACGGCGCGTTCATCCGCCCGTTCATCGTCGCCGAAGGCCGCACCCACGCCAAGATCGTCCTCCGCGTGGAAACACTCGTGCACGCGCGGCCGGACGCGTGGCACGCGCCGTTGTCGTTCGAGCGCCGGAAGATCGTGGAGATCTGCCAGGTGCCGATGTCGCTCGCCGAAATCGCGGCCGGGCTGGGCGTGCCGCTCGGGGTGGCACGAGTCCTCATCGCGGACCTGGCGGCGAGTAACCTCCTGTCGGTCCTGGCGTCGGCCAGAGGGGTGCCGGTGCGAGTCATCGAAAGGATCCGGGACCTTGTCGAGGCCCTTTGAAGCGCAGTCGCTGTCCTCGGTGAAGATCGTCATCAGCGGCGGCTTCGGCGTCGGGAAGACGACGTTCATCGGGTCGATTTCGGAGATCGAGCCACTGGACACGGAAGCGGCGATGACCGAGGTCTCGGTCGGCGTCGACGACACCACCAACCTGCCGGACAAGCTCACCACCACGGTGGCGCTGGACTTCGGCCGGATCACCCTCGATCCCACCCTCGTGCTGTACCTGTTCGGCACGCCGGGCCAGGACCGGTTCACCTTCCTTTGGGACGACCTCTCCGAGGGCGCGCTGGGTGCTATCGTCATCGCCGACACCCGTCGGATCGAGGACTGCTTCCCCACCATCGAATACTTCGAGCAGCGGTCGACGCCGTTCCTGCTCGCGGTCAACCGGTTCGACGGCGCCGACATGTTCGACCTCGGCGAGGTCCGCGAAGCCGTCGGGGTCGACGAGGAGGTGCCCGTGGTGGCCTGCGACGCCCGCGAACGCAACTCGGTCAAGAGCACGCTGCTGGCCCTCATCGACCGGGTCCTGGTGACGCACTCCGCCTCGTGACGCACGCCACGTACGTAACGCAGGTACGTACCGACATACGCAGCACAGCGGATTTGCGCGAGCCCGCCGGGCGCGATGCTGGGTGCATGTTCGAGTTCGAGAACCGAGGACAGCTGGTCCTCCACCCACGGATCGCGGCGAGCCAGACCGTGGATCGGCTCACCGACACCCTGACGCAGGAAGACGCCGCCGAAGAGAGCGGCGCCCTGTCCCCGCACGCCCGGTGCACCTGCGCGTTCCACCGCCGCTGGCTGCACCAGTGCGTGGCCTCGCCAGCGCACGCCATGCCGGTCACCGGGCACCGCTGGTGCCGCTCCTGCAACGTCGCCGCCGAAGTGGCGATCGACGAGCTTTCCGGCACCGTCACGCTGACCTGCCCCCGTTGCCGCCGGTTCCCCGACAGCATGGCGAACCGCCAGCTCGTCCGGTCCTGCCAGGCCAGCCTCGCCGGCGCTCGCCGCAAGTCCCGCCGGCTCGCCTCGGTGCCGGACCGGCGGCAGGCTGCGTAACACCGCTAACGGCACGCGGTGCCATGAGGTGCCATGAGGTGCCGTTGACGGCTAGTTTCGGCCGGACTCGCGGAGTGCCGCGCTGATCTGGCGGACCACTTCCGACAGCTGCGCCGACGTCCGCAGCACCGCGACCACGGTTTCGTCGCCGGTGTCGCCGGAGTCCGCACCTCCGGAAGGCAAGGGGGCCTGGGGGTTTGCCCCCAGTTGGGGGCCGGGGGTGGCACCCCCGGAAGGCAAGGGGGTCTGGGGGCCCGTCCCCAGGTGGAGCCCGGGGGCCGCACCCCCGGAGGGTACTGCGAAGGCGTCGATGACGAGCCCGAAAGCCTCCTTCGCGTGGGCGTGCGCGTCGACCGTGCCGCCGCCGCGCAGCCACCTCCGCAACACGTGGTTGTGCGCCGCCGCGACGGCCGCCGCGGCGACCGAGCCCCGGAGGTCGGCCAGCGGGTCACCCGCCGCCTCGAACCGGCTCCGCAGGTACCCCGCGAGCACGCGCTGGTACCGGTCGACGCTGGCAACCTCCTTGTCCCGCAAGGAAGGCACCGTCCGGGTCAGTGCGTAGCGCTTGACCGACACCTCGGGGTCGGACAGGTAGAGGTCGAGCACCAGGCCGACCCCCGCGCACGCGACCTCCACCGGATTCCGAGCCTCGCCCGCGGTCTCGAACAGCCGCTCGATGCCGGCCAGTACTTCGTCATGGTTGGGGAAGATCGCGTCCTCCTTCGACCGGAAGTACCGGAAGAAGGTGCGCCTGCCGACCCCGGCCGCGGACGCGATCTCGTCCACGGTGGTCGCCTCATAGCCCTGCTCCAGGAACTTCTCGATCGCGGCCACGGTCAGCGCGTGCCGGAGCCTGCGGCGGCCCGCCGTGGTCCGGCCGGCCCGGGGCCGGGGCGCCTGCCTGGACTCGTCGGACATGACCTGAACCTAACAGCTCTCTTGCCTAAAGGCACGCAGTGCCATTAAAGTGGACTGGTACGGACAACGAAGTGCCGCCAGCCCACAAGGGGACCCCTCATGCAGACCGAGCAGAACGCGGTATCCGCGATCGCCCCACGCCTGGACTACCGTGGCCTCTTCGGCTGGCCGGTGAGCTGGCACAACGGCGGGCTGATGCTCGTGACCGGCTCCGGGGTCGGCGCGGTCACCGTGCCCAGGGCGTTGTCCGATCAGGTGCTGGAAAGCCTGGCCAGGCAGGGCTGCGCCGGGCCGGCGCTGAGCCTGCCGACCAAGCAGGGTGTGGTCGTGATCCTCCTGGTGGAGACCGACACGCTGGCCTCGGGCGAGGAGTCACTGCCCACCGGGGTGCGGGTGCTCAACGCGGGCGCCTCGATCCCGCTGCCGGAACACCGCCGCGCCGACGAGCTGGCCCACTGGATCGTCCCGCCGGACACCAGCCAGCGCTGGCTGCCCAGCCTCACCGCCGTGCTGACCTGCATCCGCTCGTCCTGCCGCGTGCGGCTCGAAACCAGCGCACACCGCTAGGTTCACAGCGGCGGAGCCGCTGGCGGTGGGGTTGCCCCGAACGGCACCCGCGCCGCCACGCAGACCACTTCACACCGATCTTCACCGCCCGCCCGGGGAACCATCGGGTACATCACCTGCGGCCACTGCCTGGTGGCCAGCACGAACACGAGTGCCCCGACCAGCGCGCCCGTCACCGCGAACAGGCCCAGGAAGGTGCCGCACGGCCGCGGCCGGCGCCCCGGGACGGCGGGCACCGGCCTGCACACCGCAGACGATCGCGAGCACTCCCGCCGTCAGAGCGGCGAACCAGAGCGCGCCGAGTACCAGGTCGAGCACCACGGCCAGCCAGAAGAAGCTCCGCAACGCGGCCTGCGCCTCGGGCCGGACCAGCGGCCAGGCCGCCCACGTCGAGGCGGCCGGCACCAGCGCGACGGCGCCGACCTACACCGACACGGACGCGGTCGCCAGCCCCTTCCCCGGCTCCTCGGTGAGCGCTTTGCGTGCCAGCGGCTTCCGGCAAAGACATCTCACGTGCCCCCAACGCACGACGGGATCCGCAAAGCCCATCGCCGGGCGGCCGGGTAATCGTTACCCCGGGGCCCTCAGCCGCCGCCGTGACCGTGGTGTTTGCCCCCGCCCGGGTTGTGCTGCTCCTGACCGCGGGCGGGCGGCCCGGCGGCCACCGGTGGCGGG
>NZ_DATELF010000095.1:0-79551 GCF_035276945.1 Amycolatopsis sp.
GGAGCCCGACTCGGGTGTCGCGGGAGCCCAACTCGGGTGTCGCGAGGGCCGGACTCGGGTGTCACGGGAGCCCGACTCGGGTGTCACGGGAGCCCGACTCGGGTGTCGCGGGAGCCCAACTCGGGTGTCACGAAAGCCCGACTCAGGTATCGCGAAAGCCCGACTCGGGTGTCACGGGAGCCCGACTCGGGTGTCACGGGAGCCCGACTCGGGTGTCACGGGAGCCCGACTCGGGTGTCGCGAAAGCCGGACTCGGCCGAACTGAGAGCTGGACTCGCGCGTGGGATCTTGTTGGTATGGGTGGTTGTCGGGTGGTCGGGGGATCGCACCCCCGGGCTCCCACAGAACGGAACGCTCTGACAGTCTCCCGTCACTCCGCTCACTTGTTGCGAGCCACCGCATCAGGTAGGTGTTGACGCGCCGGAGGAGTGGATTCAGCTCTCCACGGCGTCGGGTCCGCCGGATCCGTCGAGTCGGTTGTTCAGTCGGGCCGGGACTCGATCGGGGCATCGAGCGCGGTCGTCCAGGCGTCCAGAACGTCTGGCACCGTGGGGGCCGACGTCTGTAGAAGAGCCGATGCCACCGTGCGTACGAACAGCCGGTGCCGGTCGTCCGTGAGGTACTCCACCGGCGACTTGCCGTCCACACGTGCGAGCAGCAGCGCCGGCAGCAGTGATGCGGCCCGCGCCTCGAGGGCCGGCCGGGTCTCCCAGTCGACGCAACGGACGTACTCCTCGGCCAAGACCCGGGCGGACCGCAGGAGATCGGCGCGGTGTGCGGCTACCACCAGGCTCTTGAGGAGCAGATGGTTGACGCAGAAGGCCAGGTCGAAGGCCGGGTCTCCGTACCAGGCGCACTCGGCGTCCAGCAGCACAGGCCCCGATGAGCCGACGAGGATGTTCTTGGGACTGACGTCGCCGTGCACCAGGGCCAGGTGTGTTGTGGCCGTGCGGTCGGCGAGGCCCTGGAGGATGTCGCTCAGACCGGGGTGTGCGGCGGCGGTGGCCAGCAGGTACGGCTCGATGCGCAGGGCGTGGAAGTTGTCGTCGGTGGCGAACTCCGCCGCGAGTGCGGCATCGCCCGCGCTCGCGGCGTGCAGGTTGCCGAGCAGCCCTCCGACGGCCGCCGCGGTCGCCACCCGCACCTCGCCGGCCAGCAGTTGTGCCTTCCACAGCGGGTACTGCTCAGGGGACAGGTACGCCATCGCGAAGAGGCCGGCTTCGGCGTCGTGGGCCAGCAACTCCGGTATGCTGTGCGGCCGGTGCCGGGACGCGAACCGCATCCACGCCCATTCGGAGGCGTTACGAGACACCGGCGCCTCCCAGTCGGCCGCGACCCGCAACCGGGACAGGGCCCGCTTGACGCACAGGGAGCGTCCAGGCAGGTCCACCCGCCACAGGTCGGACGAGACGCCGCCGGCCAGCGGTGTCCAACGTGTGGCTTCGCCCCGCCCTGCGAGCTTGTGGGCGATCAGGAAGTCGGCCAGCACGGGGTCGGGGCTCACCTGCGCGGAAATCGGGCTCATCGCCGGTCACCCGAATCGGTCAGACTGCGGGGGCTGTTGCATGCGTGGGCCGGCGCCTCGCCCGCCAGGATCCGTACGACTTCCTCGGCGGCGCGGCGGCGCAGTTCAGTGACCGAAGCGTCGGAGGAGAAGGCGACGTGCGGGGTGAGCAGCGCGCCCGGCTGGTCCAGCAACGCGGCGGGGACGTGCGGTTCGGTCTCCAGTACGTCGAAGGCGGCTCCGCCCAGGTGCCCGCTGTCCAGCGCCTTGACGACCGCGTCGGTGTCCACCAGGCCGCCCCGGCTGACGTTGACCAGCAGACCGCCCGGCGGCATCAGCGCCAGCTGCTCGGCTCCCACGATGTGGTGCGTGCCGGGCGTGAGTGGCACGTGGAGGATGGCCACGTCGCTGCGGCGCAGCAGTTCCTCCAGGCCCACCATCTCCACCCCGGGGGCATTCTTCGGCGGGTGCGGGTCGTGAGCGAGGATCCGGCAGCCGAAGGCGCCGAGCTTGCGCACGGTGGCGCGTCCGATGCGCCCGAAGCCGACGACGCCGCAGGTCAGTGTCGACAGTCGGCGCAGCCGGGCGCTGGCGGGGTCCCAGCGCCCGGCACGGACTTCTCGGTCGAACACAGCCAAGCCCCGCGTCCAGGCCAGCACCATGCCGACGGCGTGGTCGGAGACCTCCTCCACGCAGTAGTCCGGCACGTTGGTGACCCACACGCCGCGCTCGGTGGCGGTGTCCACGGCGATGTTGTCGAGGCCGACGCCGAGCCTGGCCACGATCCGCAGGTCCGGCGAGGTCTCGACCGCGGTGGCGGAGACAGGCGCCCAGCAGGTGAGGATCCCGGCGGGCCGGTGCTCGGCGACCATCTCCTCGATGGCCTCGGTGGAGGCGGGCTCGGCGGGGCCGGCCACCAGGGTGTGGCCCGCCTCCTCGATGACCGATCGCTCGACGGAGTCGTCGGGCCAGGCGTAGTCGGTGAGCAGCACAGTGCCCGGGCGACTCGGTGGTCTCATAGCAGGTCGTCCTCGCAGAATCGTGCGGCCGCGGCGGACGGCCGGGCCGTGCGCCCGGTCGCATCCGGTCGGCAGGTTGGATCGTCACCCGGAAGGGCGGCCGTCGGCATGTCCGGTGGGGCCGCCGGCCGCCCGGGTGGGGTGGGAGAGGGTCGCTGGGCTCGGGTCAGGGTGTCGCCGGCGCCCACCGATTCGTGGTCGGTGAATGCGCCGCAGTGCGGCCCTGGGAACGGGTCACGAGATGCCAGGGCACGTCGAATCACTTTGTCACAGCCACGTGGTGCTAACGATAGCATAAGACCTCGACGCGTCAAGGGGGCGGCCTACCACCCGATCACCGGCACCCCTGCGGCAGGACCCGTTCGGGCCGCAGAACCCCGATCACGACAGGGAATGAAGGACGCCGAAGAAATCCACTGTCCGCATCTTGACGCGCCAGGGACTTCCCTTCATAGTTTGTGCCAGTGCCGATCGTGCGGCCGATAAGTGTCTGCGCGAGGTCCAGCTGTCGAAGACGCCATAGCCACGGACGTCCCCGACGGGCGATATGAGGCTGAATTCCGCATGCGGTGTACGACCGCGCGGCAGCCCCGCCCGCATTCCGCCAGCCGACGGCGGCATCACCGTCGCCGACTCGAGTCCGTGTTCAGCTTACCGCTTCTCGTCACCGCCCGTACGGCCCCGTACGGGCGGTGGATCCGCCGCGGCCTGCCGTGGCCCATCCTCCTCAGGAGCCGCTATGACTCACGCAGCGCAATTCGACACCAGTACAGTGCCCAATGACACGCAGGGAAGCAGCCGTGCTCCCATTTCCCGCCTCATGATCGGCGTGGGCTTCCTGCTGGTGCTCCTGTCCTACATGGTCAACGCGATGGACCGCCAGGTCTTTCCCCCGCTACTGCCCAACATCCGTCAGGAGTACGGGTTCTCCCTGGAGCAGAGCGGGCTGCTGGCGACGAACTTCACCCTCGGCATGGCCCTGGCCGGCCTGCCTGCGGGCTATCTCCTGGACCGCTTCCGCCGCAAGACCGTACTGCTCGTCAGCATCGTGGTCTACTCCCTGGGCACGATGGCCACCCCGCTGGCGACCGGTTTCGCCGACATGACCGTGTACCGGGTCGTCTCCGGCTTGGGAGAGGGCATGCAGTCCGCCGCCATCTTCGCGGCGATCGGCGCCTTCTTCGCCCACCGGCGTGGCCTCGCCTTCGGAATCATCGGCCTGAGCTACTCAGTCGGCGTGTTCATCGCCCCGCTCATCGGCGTCCGGCTCATGAGCATGCACGGCACCTGGCACGCGCCCTTGTACCTGTTCGGCACAGCAGGGCTACTGATCGCCACTGCCTCCGCGTTCCTCGTGAAGACCGGCCTGACCGAGCACTCCGTCGACAAGGTCGTCCCGACCAAGAGCTACGAGTACATGCCGGTCTCTGCCTACAACCGCAACACCATCGCCTTGGCGGTCCACTCGGTCGTCAGCGGTGTGGCCATCTACGGGTTCCTCGGCCTCTACCCGACGTTCCTCATCACCTCGCTGCACTACACCGCCGAGCAGGCCGCACTGGCCATGAGCTTCCTCGGTTTCGGCGGCATGCTGGGCGTCGCCGGCGGCTGGCTCGGCGACCGCATGAACCAGCGCAACCTGCTGATCCTGAGCATGCTGGCCGTCGCCGCCATCAGCGTGTGCATCTACGAGACGCATGCCGCAGTCGGCCTGCAGTGCATGCTCGCCTTCCTCATGGGCGCCTTCGGCCTGGGCTTCACCTACCCGAACACCAACAGCGCGATCCAGCGGGCCGTCCGTCCCGGGCAGATCGGACGCGCCTCCGGACTTTTCGTCACCAGCTACTACGGACCGGCCGCGTTCTCGGGCCTGCTCTTCGCCGCGCTTGTGGACTCCTTCGGCTGGCGTCCGGCAGGGCTACTGCAGGTCACAATCCTGCCCCTGGCGGGCGTCCTGGCCCTGGCCTTCGTCCGCACCTCGCGGTTCAACAACGCGGACCGCTAGCGAACCGGCCCGCCGGCACACCTGCCACCGTGGTGTACCGGGCGGTACGGCAGGACAGGACACACTGCCGGCACGCCACGGGGCCTGCGCACCGCCGAGCGGTGGGCAGGCCCCGACACCCGAGTCGGCATCCGGCGTCAGAGATCCTCGGCCACGACCGGGTTGCGCAGGACACCGATACCCTCGATCTCCACCTCGACCTCGTCTCCGGGACGGATCGGCCCGACACCGGACGGCGTACCGGTCATGATCGCGTCACCTGGCATCAGCGTCAGGTAGCGGCTGAGGTAGCTGACGATGTCGGGAACGGCGAGCAGCAGGTCGGCCGTGCTCGCCGACTGCATGACGGTGCCGTTCACACGGGTCGTCAGCGACAGTCCCGCGGGTTCGAGTTCGGTCGCGATGACCGGCCCGAGGGGTGCGAAAGTGTCCTGCCCCTTCCCGATCAGAAGCGTTCCGAATTTGCTTTCCTTACGCTGAACGATCCGGTCGCTGACATCATTGCCGCACGTATAGCCGAGAATGTACTCATGGGCCTCGGAGGGCTTCACATGGCGGGCCTTTTTTGCGATGACGACGACCAACTCGCCTTCGAAATGGATCAGTTCGCCATCCGCCGGATAGACGATGGCGTCATCCGGCCCGATCACCGCGGTGCTCGGCTTCATGAAGCACACGGGAACTTCCGGAACCTCGCGGTCGGTCTCGTCGATGTGCGAGGCGTAGTTGTAGGCGAACCCGAAGATCCGGGGACGCTCAAGCGGCGGGAGAATGACCACGTCACCGATTTCGTCGACACACCCCGTGGGGAACAGCCCGGCGAAGGGATCCCCCTCGAACCTCGCGATCCTGGAATCACCGGCTTCGAGTTCTCCATAGTGAAGCACGCCGCCGACGGCATACCTGACGATCCGCACGGACACCTCCGCGACTAGGCAGCCGCAGGCGGCTGCACGGCCCATACATTATGCTAACGTTAGCACGAAGGGTGGTCATCCGACCTCCCACCTCTCCGACCACGCAGCGCGACTGAAGTGCTATCGTTGACACACGGAAAGTAACGGGACAGGACCAGTCCGTCGAGGGGGCCCTTCACGTGATCACGACCAGAGACATCGCCGAACGCCTCGGGATCTCCGTCTCGACGGTCGGCCGGGCACTCGCCGACGATCCCCGCATCAGCGAGAAGACCAAGTTCCGGGTCCGCCAGGCCGCTTCCGAGATGGGGTACGTCGGCAACCGCGCGGCGCGGATGATGCGCGGAGCATCGAGCAACGTGGTCGCGCTGGTGATCCCGGACATCCGCAACACCTTCTACTCGACCATCGCGCACGAGCTGTCCAAGAACATGGAGGCCGAGGGCTTCCAGCTCATGCTCTCGGAGTCCGACGACGACCGCATGGTGGAACTGCGCCATCTGCGGGAGCTGTTCGCCAACCGCGTGGCAGGCGTCATCATCGTGCCCACCGCGCGCCCCCACAACGAGTCCGTCAAACTCCTGCGCGCCGTGCCGCACCTTCAGCTGCTGCGCCGTCATCCCTCGCTCGGTTCCCAGTGGTTCGGCGTGGACGACCACGAGGCGTTGCGTCAGGCCACGGCCCACCTGGTGGCACTTGGCCATACCCGTATCGCCTATCTGGGCGGCCCCGAGGAGCTGCCCACGGGTGCGGAGCGTCTGCGCGGCTTCCGCAGCGCCCTCCGCGAAGGCGGCCTGCCGGACGATGCCGGACGTGCGGAGCTGGGACCGCCGTCGTCGGTGGATCACGGCCGCGAGGCGGTGCGCCGGCTGCTGCAGGAACCGGATGCGCCCACCGCGCTCGTGCTGGGATCGATCCAGCTCACCCTGGGTGTCCTGAAGGAGTTGTCCGAGCAGGGCGTTGAAGTGCCCAGGGAACTGTCCGTGGTGGGATTCGGAGACGAGCCGGGGTTTTCCTGGTGGGGCCCCGGACTCACCACGATCGGCCTGCCGATCCAAGAGATGGCCACCGGCTGCGCGCTGTGGCTGATGCGCCGGCTCAAGACCAGGCCGAGCAACGACGGCCCGTACACCTCAGTCTCCCCCGGATCGCTGATCCTGCGCGGCAGCACGGCACCCGGCCGGAAGCACCGTCCGCGTCCGACTGAGCCATAAGCGGCCTCACCCCGCGCCAGGTCAGTTCGTGCCGCTGCTCAGCCGGCACATGACGCGGGCGGTGCGCGCGAGTTCGTCGAGTACCTGCTCCGCCGCGGCCTCGTGTGTCTTGCCGGGCCGGAAAGCACCGTCCTCGACGAGTTCGCTGACGAACGGGTCCCCCCGCCCGCCTGTGCTGTCCGTCCAGGAAGAGCACAGGTCCGCCGGAGTCCTCGCCGGAGCGCGATACAAGTGCGAACGATAGCATCAATTACCGAGGGGCCAGTAGGCGAGAGCGAGCGACCAACTCGCTGCGTCTAGTACCACCTAACCCTTGACATGGCCGACGACACCTCGCAGAATTGCGCTATCGTTAGCACAAGAAGAGGCGCGGCGGGCAAGCAGCGGACGACGGAGAAAGCCGTGCGACACTCCGCTCGCTCCCAGCGCCGCCGCACCGATCGGGGTGCCGGCCCGTGGGGTCCGCCCGCGACCGTCCGTCAGCGAGGACTGTCCGCACGGCCCTGGCCGCGGGGGCGTCGCGTCCGTTTCACGATGGCAGACACGGGTCCTCGCTCATCACCCCGATCGTCCGAACTCCGAAAGGTTGCGCCGAAATGACAGACGCGAGGATCGCCAAGCTGCACGGCCGAAGGGTGTGGGACTCACGCGGTTGGCCGACCGTGGAGGTCGAGGCCCACCTTGCGGACGGCGCGATCGGGCGGGCCATCGCACCGGCGGGCGCCTCGACGGGCCGGGGCGAAGCGGTCGACCTGCGCGACGGCGGCAGCCGCTTCGGCGGACTCGACGTCCAGCGCGCGGTGGACGCGGTCAACCACGAGATCGCGCCCGCCCTCCTGGACCTCGACACGACCGGTCAGGAAGCCGTCGACCGGCTTCTGGTGGACCTCGACGGAACCGCGGAGCGCAGCCGTCTCGGCGGCAACGCGATCGTGGCCACGTCCATGGCGATCCTGCACGCCACCGCCGCGTCGGCGGGCGTACCCCTGTGGCAGCACCTGGCCGGCGAACGACCGGTCCGCATCCCGCTGCCGGAGATCCAGATCTTCGGCGGCGGCGCCCACGCGGACCGCCGCGTCGACGTCCAGGACTTCATGGTGGTCTGCCCCGCGGCACGAAGCTTCTCCGAGGCACTGGACTGGACCGCGGAGATCTACCGGGCCGCCGGAAGCTTGCTGCGTAAGGCAGGGAAGGCCCAGGGTGTGGCGGACGAGGGCGGCTTCTGGCCCGCGTTCGACTCCAACCAGGAGGCGCTGGAGACACTGACCCTTGCCATCGAGACCGCGGGCTTCACGCCCTCGGCCCAGGTAGGCATCTCGCTGGACGTCGCGGCCTCGCAGTTCGGCACCGCCGATGGGTACACGCTCGCCCTGGACGACCGCACGCTGGACACCACCGCGCTGATCGACATGCTCGGCGGCTGGATCGAGCGGTATCCGATCCTGTCCATCGAGGACCCGGTGGGCGAGGACGACCACGAGGGCATGCTGGAGTTCACCCGGCGCTACGGCCACCGCTGCCAGGTGATCGGCGACGACTACCTGGTCACGAACGCCAAGCGGGTGGAGGCGGCGGCAACCGGCGGAGCGGTGAACGCGGTCCTCATCAAACCGAACCAGGCCGGCACGGTCACGGAGGCGTTCCAGGCCCTGCGCGCCGGGAAGGACGCCGGCTTCGGCACCATCGTCTCGGCCCGGTCCGGTGAGACCGAGGACGTCACCATCGCCCATCTGAGCGTCGGCTGGGACGCGGGCCAACTGAAAGTGGGCTCGTTCACCCGCTCCGAGCGCATGGCCAAGTGGAACGAGGTCCTGCGTATCGAGGAGTCCCTCGGTGAATCCGCGGAATTCAGCGGGTGGTCCGCCTTCCCGTTCGCCGGGTCCGGGTCCTTTACGACGAAGCCGTAAAACGTCCTCGAAGTATTACACTCATCGAAATCCAAAGCCGATCGGAGCACGGAGACCAGCATGCTGCCACCCGTCAATCTGCGCCCGAGTTTCAATATCACCCGATCCAGCCATGTGCGTCTCACCGTGGCCGACCTCGCCGAAAGCCGGAACTTCTACGTCAACGTGCTGGGACTGGTCGTCTCCGAGGAGGACGACCGCACCTGCTACCTCCGCGGTCTCGCCGAGGCCTGCCACCACAGCCTGGTCCTGGAGCAGGACGAAGAGGGCGGCGGGAGCTGCCGGAGGATCGGTTTCCGGGTCTTCTTCGACGAGGACCTCGACATCGCCTACCACTGGTTCCGTGAGCGGGGGCTGCCCGCGGCCTGGGTCGACCTCCCGTACCAGGGCCGCACACTGCACGTCGCCGACCCCATCAACACGCCGCTGGAACTCTGCGCGCACATGGAGACGCGACCGAGGCTGCACATCAGCTTCGAGCATTACAAGGGTGCCCACGCGCAGCGGCTGGACCACTACCAGACCTTCGCGCCGAACACCTACGAGTTGTGTGCGTTCTACAGCGAACTCGGCTTCCGGAACTCCGAATACCTGGCGCACGGCGACAAGCTGCTCGGTGCGTTCATGTATCGCAAAGGCACCACCCTGGACCTGGCGATCGTGGAGAATTCCGGTCCCGCCCTGCACCACTTCGCCTACACCGTCTCCGAGAGCCGCGACATCTTCGCCGCCTGTGACTGGGCGGGCATCCTCGGCTATGGCGAGGGCGTTGAGCGGGGCCCAGGACGTCACGGTCCGGGTGGGATGCTCTACGCCTACCTCCGCGACCCCGATGGGCACCGGGTGGAGGTCTTCAACGCCCACTACCAGACGATCGACACCGAGATCGAGCCCGTGCGCTGGGACGCAGGATCGCTGAGTACGAACGTCCGCTGGGGGTTCCCGGCGCCGGAGAAGTGGTACTTCGAGGCGTCGCCCTTCGTGGGGGTGCCGCAGGCGCCGCCCACCGAGCTTCCGAAGCCGATGACGCTCGAGCGGTTCCTGCTCGAACAGCCCGCACACTGACCCTTCCGTCCCCCGAGGAGACGCCATGGCCCGAGTCCCCTACCTGCGCCGCGAGGACGCGGACGAGTCGCACAAGCCCCTCTACGACCGGCTGGAAGCCGAACGCAAGGTACCGACGGCGAACATCTTCCTCGCCCTGGCCAACGCGCCGACCCAGCTGGACGCCTTCCTGACCTATGCCAACTCGCTGCGGGCCGCCGACCTCAGCCCCAAACTCCGTGAACTGGCGATCTTGACCGTGGGGTACGCGACCCGGTCCGCATACGAGGTCGCGCACCACCAGTCGCACGGACTCAAGGCCGGACTCACCGAGGAACAGCTCGCAGCAGTGGCCGACTTCGAGTCGTCCGGCCTGTTCGACGACACGGAGAAGGCGGTGATGCGCCTCGCCAAGGAGTCCACGCTCCAGGTCGACGTCTCGGAGGAGACGTGGCGTGCCGCCGCCGATCATCTGACGGACAAACAGATGGTCGAACTGTCGTTGTCCATCGCCTGGTACAACTCCGGCGTCCGCATCATGGGGCTGCTGGACATCGACCTCGAGGGCAATTACCCGAACCCGTTCCCGAAGCCGTAGAACTCGGCGCCGTCAGGCCCCTCGATATCCGAGATGTGACTACTGAGCCACCGGTCCGCCCCCTCGGTCACCGAAAAGACGTCTCCGGCCCACGGTCGCCGGGACGGAGCGGTTTCAAGGAGTATTTCAATGGCGAAAATGCTCGCTGCACGACTGCACGCGCTCGGTGAGCCGATGTCGGTGGACACGATCGACGTGCCCACCCCGCGGCCGACCGACGTGCTGGTGCGGGTCAAGGCGTGCGGGATCGTGCCGAACATGGCCAACGTGATCAACAATTGGCCCGCGTGGTTCCCGCACCAGCCGTTGCCGAAGTTCCCCGCCATTTTCGGCCTGGACGCCGCCGGCGTGGTCGAAGCGGTCGGCGATGCGGTGCTGCACACCAAGCCCGGTGACCGGGTATATGTCAACCCCTTGCGTTCCTGCGGCAGTTGTCAGGTGTGCCGGGGCGGTGAACTGAGCCGGTGCCGCTACTTCACGTTGAACGGCTACTTCAGCACCTCCCGTGACGGCCAGAGGATCTTCGATCTGTACCCGTACGGCGGTTTCGCGGAGTACATGACCGCCCCGCAGTACTCGATCGTCAATATCCCGGACAACATGACGTTCGAACAGGCCGGCAAGCTGGGCTACCTCGGCACGTCCTACGGGGCACTCAAGAACGCCTCGTCCGGCCCCGGCCAGGTTGCGCTCATCGACGGTGTCACGGGAACCCTCGGTGTCGCGTCTACCGTGCTCGCGCTGGCCTCCGGCGCCTCCCGGGTCCTCGGGACCGGCCGCAACGACGAGCTCCTCAAGCGCGTCAAGGAACTTGCCCCGGAGCGGGTCGAGGTCTTCCGGCTGGGTGACGGCTCCGCCGGTGAGTGGGCGAAGTCCCTCACCGGCGGCGAGGGCGCGGATTACGTGATCAGCGCTCTGGGCGCCAAGGCCCCTGTGCAGACGATGCTCGACTCCATGCAGGGCATCCGCCGGGGCGGCAAGGTCGTCAACGTCGGCGGTGTGGCCGACCGGCTGCCCGTGGACGTCAAGTGGCTCATGGACGAGCAGGTCCATCTGATCGGCTCCAACTGGTTCAGCACCGCGCAGGGGCAGGAACTCGCCGACATGGTGGCCACGGGCGCCCTGGACCTGTCCTACCTGCAGACCAAGCCCTTCCCGCTCTCCAAGGTCAACGAGGCGATCTCGGGACTCGAGGACAGGGACGGCGGATTCAGCAACTACGTCGTGATCCCCTGAACCGCAGATCCCAAGGCGCGGATCCGGGCGTCCCTGCTCGCACGGACACTCCCTGGCGGCGGGGTCCCAGACACCCCACCCCATACTCACCCCGTGGCGGTCCTGTTCTCCCTGACACCGCCACGGGGTGTCCTCCCCCACAAGGCCGCACACACGGCCGGGGCTCTCGTCAACGCAGGCCCAGCAGGACGGAGTAGCCGGTGGAACCGCGCCGGCTGGAATCGTTCGTCACCGTCGCGGAGGGAACTGCACTTCGCAAGGGCGGCGGACCGCGGCTGACCCCGAACGCCCGCGGCAGGACCGTGGTGACCTTCTTCGCGGCGAGCGAGGAGACCGGTTTCTCGCTGAGGTTGAACCCACCGCAGAGCCGCCCTTCGATCCGACGACGACCACCGGACTCATCTTCCGGGTTCTCGACCGGCCCAGCCGGACGTTGTGCCTACTCGCAATCCTGGCGCTGATCCTGACCGGAATCGGCGAACTACTGGCGGGCCATGTGGACGCGCATTTCGCTGTGCATGTCGGTGATCAAGTCTCCGGAGAGGTCGACGGTGACGCTGTGCAGGGTGCCGGTGAACGGGAAGGGGGCGGTGTAGTCGGGCGTTACGGCTGAGCCGGGGTTGGCGCCGCAGGTCATGCCGCCGGGGTTGAAGGCGACCGGGGTGGTGATCGGAATTTCGCCTTCGCCGGCCAGGCTGCGGTCGATGTACAACTGGGCGTTGCCCGGTGCTCCCTTGCCATGGGGGATGTCCGGCTCGGCGGTGGGCTGGAACTCGAACCGCAGCTCGTGCCGACCCTCGGGGATGGTCTCGTCCGAGGCCAGGTGGTGCAGGGCGCGGCGGACGTAGTTGTGGGCGTAGTGGATCCGCCCGTCCTTGAGGTAGAGGGTCCAGCCGCCGACGTTGGTGCCCTGGCACAGCAGGACGCCTTCCGCCCCGTCGGCCGGGATTTCCACGTCGGCGGTGATGCTGTGGGGGCGGTTGAGCACCCGGGGGGCCACGGCCATGGGCAGGGTTTCGGTGCCCGGCCGCAGGGTGTAGCTGGTGCGTCCTTCGGTGGTCTGCGGCCGCTGGAGCGTCATGCGCTGGACGCCGCTGCCGTCGATGGGCAGCACCCCGTACTTGCCCGCCTCCACGTACCAGAGAGCGATCAACTCGATGAGTTTGGCGCGGTGGTCCTCCGCGATGTCCCGGTTCTCGGTGAAATCCTTGTCGAGGTGGTACAGCTCCCAGTGGTGGGCGTCCAAATCGTCGAGCTCTTCGGTGCTGATCGGGGTGCCGAAGGGCGTGCCCGCCTCGGTGAAGGACGGGCCGGGCCAGGGGCACACCGCGCGCCAGCCGTCGTGGTCGATGGCGCGGTGCCCCAGCATCTCGAAGTACTGGGTGCGGTGCCGGGTGGGCGCGGAGGCGTCGTCGAAGGTGTCGACCATGCTCACCCCGTGGATCGGGGACTGGGCCACGCCCCGGATGGTGGCGGGCGGTTCGATGCCGAGCACGTCCAGCACGGTGGGCACCATGTCGACGATGTGCGCGTACTGGCTGCGTACTTCGCCGCGTGCGGTGAAGCCACGGGGCCAGTGCACCAGGAACGGATCGCTGACGCCGCCGCGGTAGGTCTCCCGCTTCCACCGCCGGAAGGGAGTGTTGCCCGCCCAGGTCCAGCCCCACGGGTAGTGGTTGAACGTCGTCGGCCCGCCCAGGTCGTCGATCGCGCGCAGGCTCTCCTCCAGCGGCTCCGGGGCGTTGTTGAAGAACTGCAGCTCGTTGGTCGTGCCGGTGACACCGCCCTCGGCGCTGGCCCCGTTGTCGGACACCACCATGATCAGCGTGTTGTCGAACTCGCCGATCTCGGTCAGAAACGCCAGCAGCCGCCCGATGTGGTGGTCGGTGTGAGTCAGGAACCCGGCATAGACCTCCATCATCCGGGAGGCCAGCCGTCGCGCGTCCGGGCTCAAGGAGTCCCAGTCGGGCACGTCCGGGTCATGGCGGGACAGCTCGGCGCCCGGCAGCACAACGCCGAGCTCCTTCTGTCGCGCGAAGGTGTAGTCGCGGTAGGCGTCCCAACCGTCGTCGAACCGGCCGCGGTAGCGGTCCGCCCACTCCTTCGGCACGTGGTGCGGGGCGTGCATGGCACCGGTGCAGAAATTGAGGAAGAACGGCTTGTCCGGGGCGACCTGCTTGGCGTCGGCGATGAACGCCATCGCCTTGTCCACCAGGTCCGAAGTGAGGTGGTAGCCCTGCTCGGGGGTGGCGGGCTGGGTGACCTGGTGGTTGTCGTAGACCAGGTCCGGATACCACTGGCTGGTGTCCCCGCCCAGGAACCCGTAGAACCGCTCGAAGCCGCGGCCCAACGGCCACCGGTCGTACGGGCCGGCCGCCGACTCCTGCTCGGACGGGACCAGATGCCACTTGCCGACCATGTAGGTGTTGTAGCCATGCTGGAGCAGCATCTCGGAGACGAACCCGTTCTCGAACGGGATTTGCCCGTTGTACCCCGGGTAACCGGTAGACAGCTCGGTGATCGCCGCCATCCCGTTGGCGTGATGGTTGCGGCCGGTGATAATGCACGAACGCGACGGTGAACACAGCGCGGTGGTGTGCATGTTGTTGTACAGCAGCCCGCCCGCGGCGAGAGAGTCCAGATTGGGGGTGGCGATCGGGCTGCCGTAGCAGCCCAACTGCCCGTAGCCGGTGTCGTCCAGCACGATGAACAACACGTTCGGCGCCCCCGACACCGCGCGCAGCGGCTGCGGCCACGCCGGCCGCGATTCCTCCACGGTCCGCCCGATCACCCCGGGAAACGTCGTCCCGGGCCGGTATTCGTTCAGTGACATCGAGGCGTTCCCTTCGCCGCGGTTGTGCCAAAAACCGTTGCTTGCCAGTCACCCACTCGACGGTGCGTTCCCACATCACCCGATTGAGGCGAGCATGCCGACCCATCGCCGGGGGCCGGCAGAAGTCATCTCCCCGACTGGTCACTGCCCTTTCTTTCCGGTGCTGCACGAACCATCGAGGCCGTGCTCGCGGAGCCAGACACCTCGGCCCACGACCGTGTGTCCACTTTGGTCAACACAGTCATGGTCCTCGGCGGCCGGGACAACGCGACCGCTCGCCTGGTCAGCGTGCTAAAGCCCGCTGTAGGCGGCCATCACGACGCTCAGGCCCCGGTCGTCTCCCAGCGGGCCTTGCTCGATCATCTGGTTCATCACGTACGACACCGTCATGTGCCTGTCGAAGTCGATCACGACGATCGAACCGCCCCAGCCGCCCCAGGAACAGGTCCTGCCCCGCAGGGCGTAGCCCATGCCGTACCGCATCCGGGTGCCCAGGATCTGGTCCTCTCCGAGGAACTGTTCCTTCAGGACCCGCTCGCAGCCGGCCGCCGACAGCAGCCGTACGCCTCGAACCTGACCACCTGACGCGAGTATCGACTGCACGGCGGCCACCGACCGCGCGTTGCCGAATCCACTGACGGACGGGACGTCGGCCCGCCGCCATGCCTCGGTGTTGGCGGCTTCCGGTGGGATAGGCGGATTGCCGGGCCCTCGAGCCTCGAACTCGGGCGCCCTGGTCCTGGCCGGGATGATCGGAGCAACCCGGTGGTCGTGCTCGGCGGCCAGCCCGATGTGGAAGTCGGCGCCCAGTGGCCCGGCCACTTCCTCGGCGAAGAATCTGCCGAGGCCGCGGCCGGTGACCCGGCGGACCACCTCGCCGATCAGGTACCCCTGGGTGACGGCGTGATAGGCGCCCACCACTCCCGGTTCCGAGCTTGGCGCCTGCTCCGCCAGCAGTGCCGTCACAGTGGGCCAGTCGTAGAGCTGCTCGAGCATCACCGGCTTGTGCCAGGCCGACAACCCCGCGGTATGCCCGAGCACATGCCGTAGCAGCAGTTTTTCCTTGCCCGCGGCGGCGAACTCGGGCCAGTACTTCGCCACCGGCGCATCCAGGTCGATATCGCCGCGGTCGGCGAGGATCAACGCGCACAGCGCGGTCATCGTCTTCGTGGTGGACCAGACATTGGTGATCGTGTCGCGTTCCCACGGGCGCGTGCGCTCCGCGTCGGCGTACCCACCCCAAGTGTCGACTACCGGCTCGCCGTCTACATATACCGCAACAGAAGCACCGACATCGTCGGTGTCCAGTGATGCCGCCAGGGTGTCACGCACTGCTTCGAACCGTTCGTCACAGGTACCCTCAGTGTGGGCCATGGGCGATACCTAACCCGGTTTCCCCGCTGGCGCCAAGGGATTAAGCGGGGCGCCCGGCGGCCCGGGCGCCCCGCGGACCAGCGTAGGCACGTCGGTCCGGAGCCGCTCAGGCTCCTTGTTCTGGTTTGCGATTGTCTTCTTGAGCTGGATGGTGGTCTGGCGTAGACGGGCTTCGACGTCGGGGGTGCCGCGTTCGCTGACACGCGCGTAGGTCATCCGCAACTGCCGATGTCCGGATGGGTACTCCATGTCAAGCTTGTATCGGCCAAATGGGCGAACGGATGAGTTTGATGTCGATGCCAAGGTCCCGCTGTGCGGCTGATCAGAGAGAAGCTAGCTGACGCAATCGTCGTCCACTGAACTAGGGCTTGTCGCTGGTGAACGCTGGCTCGGTGCCGTCCGAGCCGTACCTCAGGTAGGAAACGAGCTGCTCGCCCAGCTCGCGTTCCTCGGCTGGGTTGGCGGGCAGGGGCCAGGACAGTTTCCGGTAGAGATCCAGCCGGTAAAGATCGATGGCGGCCTCGATCAGTTCGGCGTGGGTTCTCGCCGCCCCGTGGACGATGGTGCGCTGCAGGAGCGCCGCGCCGGCGATGCCCAGCGGGCCCGCCCACCACACCCACGGGCTGAGCACGACGAACAGCAAGCACCAGAACACGGCCATTACCGCCCGCTCCAGCGCGTTGACGGCGGCGGTGATCTCCTTCTGGGTGGTTTCCGGCATGACGAGGAACAGGTGCGGCCAGATCGCGACAGGGTCGAGGCCGTATTTGTCGATGGGGCGGGTCTGGGCGGCACGCACCAGGTTGCCGAGAATGGTGGGCAGGTACCGCTCCGCGACGCTGGGCAGCTGTCGAAGCCGCCGATCCAGGCGGGAGTCGGTGCGGTGTTCCCGTTCGAGCTCCTGCATTTCTCCGGCGTCGCGGTCGGCGGCGTCCGTTATGCGGCGCACGAGCCGCGCCCGAACAGGTTCCAGCCAGGTCGGCCAGTATCCCTCCAGCAATCGGAGGACCGGCGGGACCATGGCGAGAATGATCAAGCCGACCAGTGTTACGCCGACCAGTACGGCCGCCGTTGCCAGGCCCTGCTCGAAGCCGGAGCGCTCGTTTAACCACCGCCTCGATCGGGCGAGTAGATCCCCGCCGTCGTGGATGGACCACGCACCGACGGCCGCGCCGAGGAAGACCGTCGCCAGGAGCGCCGCGCCGAACACTCGTT
Organism: Amycolatopsis sp.; assembly: GCF_035276945.1. Lineage (GTDB taxonomy): Bacteria > Actinomycetota > Actinomycetes > Mycobacteriales > Pseudonocardiaceae > Amycolatopsis_E. Next base: position 16,867 of record NZ_DATELF010000095.1, read on the forward strand.
GCGAGGCCCGCCCGCTGACCGTCCGGAAGATCGACTCGATCATGGCAGTTTCGCGGCGCGCACCAGGTCGACGTCATGCACTGGGCACTTCGGCGGTCGCTCCCCAACAAACCGCCGGTACCAGACCAGGGTGCCCTTCGGGCAGGTGAACGTCGCGGACGGCCGCACAAACCCGGGATCGCCGCTCAGGCGGGTGTAGTCCCGCTCGCTCGACGCGACCGCCTCCAGGTAGTCGGACATCCACTCGCGCACTCGGTCCTGCTGGCTGACCACGGTGATCAGACTTTCGTCGTCGGACGCGGCGGCAAGCTCGGCGGTGAACGTGTCCGCGATGTCCGTCCCGATCAGTTCGGGCAGATAAGGCCGCACGGCTACCGCGGCACGGCGGATCGACGATTCTTCTTTGGACACTTGGAACTCCTCATGCACCTACGTAGATGAACGGCGCCCAGAAGTACGGATCGCTGAAAGGACGGTCGGTCGGCGGCCGCAGTCGCAGGAACTCGAGCGCTGGCGGCGGGCCCTCGCACTGTCGCAGAATCTCTGCGGCGGACACGTCGCGCAGCCACTGCCGGGCGCGGGCCAGCGCCACTGGCGGCACCGAGCTGTTGCACTCACGGTAGAACGCCCGGACGAGCAAGAGGGTGGCCGCGTCGTCCACCGGCCACAGGGTTCCGACGACGCCGATCGCTCCGCTGCGGATGCACGCGGACGGCAGGCCGACGACCTCGTCGCGCGCGGACAGGATGTCGCTGATCCCGGTCTGGCAGGCGGACAGGAACGCGAGCCGTACGCCACTGAGCAGCTGGCGTTCGATGAGCTCCCGCAGCAGCAGCGGCTCATCGTCGACGTAGATGGCTGATTCGGTCGGCTCGTCGAGCCGGTAGATCCCGTGCGTCGCGAGATGCAGGTGATCGAATCGCGCCAGCACGGCCACCAAGTCATCCTTGGCCTTCGGCCCCGCCGGCACGGTGATCCCGTCGCCGAACGCCGCGGCGACGGCTTCGACCTCGCGGCCCGCGAGCGGGAGAGACGGATGGGCGTACGCGAGCACGCCGGGCCGCCGCCCGCTCTCCCGTGCCAGCCTCGTGCGGCAGTGGTGCCGCACCTCGGCGGACACTGCCTGGATCAGTACGGAATCGTCTTCCATGAACAGGTTGAACGGCACGGCGCTCCACGGGCCCATCGGTACGATCATAATTGTTCCGAGACCGCGCAGGCCGTTCCGCAACCACCGTGCCACCGGCGATAGTTGCAGGTCCTCGATCGCCTGGCGCATCAGCTCGCGGCCGAGCATCGCGCCCACGAGCAGCCCGCCGCGGGGCCCGTCGCGGTGGAGCAGCAGCGCGGACAGGTCGTCGTGTGTGAATGCGTGCTCCCGCTTCTCGATCTGGCCCGTCTCCGGCCGAAGAGTGAGCATGACCGTGCCCCACGCCGAGGACAGAACGTAGACGACAGCGTCCAGCCCGACGGCGTACCGGCGGATCGCCGCAACGTCGGTCGGCGCCGGCGTGGTCAGCCGGGCGCGCGCCTCCGCCGCCGCTCGCCGTGCCGACTCCAGCTCGGCCTGCCGTTGCTCGTCCTCGGAGCGAGCCTGCTGGGCTGTGATACGCGCGTGGGCGAGCCACGGCACCCGGACGGCGGCCTCGGCCGCCCGCATTGCCGCGAGGGCACTCAGGTACTGCTGGTACTCGTCCGAGTCCCGGTCGGCCGAGGGGTCCACCGTGGCTGGATCGAATTCGAGGGCCTCCCGCAACGCGAACGCCCGACCCGCCTCGGCGAGCATCACCGCCTGCGCGAGGTCGCCGACGCGGGCCGTCGCGTACGCCGCGGAGGTGTGTGCCACGCCGGCCTGCCGGAACAGCGCCGTTCGGGCGGAGGACCGCGCTGCGTCCTGGTATGCGTACCGGAACGCGGTGACCGCCACCCGGAAGGCCTCGGCCGCGTCCGGCCAGCGCGCGGCCTCGGCATGGCATTCGCCGACCACGCCGGCGGCACGGGCGGAGATGACGGGCGCACGTGCGGGAGTCAGCTCCCGCAACGCGAGCTCACCGTGCCGGACCGCCGCTTCCCGGTCCCCGTGGATCTGGTGCACGACCGCCTTGTTGAGCTGGGCGATTCCCCACTCGAACGGAAGGCGGTCACGCGGCAGCGCACCGATCGCGTCCTCCGCATAGGCCAAGGCCCCAGGCAGATCCGGCTCGGCCATTTTCGCCTTGACCAGGCTGAGCCCGGACCTGGTCAGGCCCCATCGCCGGGGCTCGCGATCGCGGTTGTCGTGGACGATCGCCCGGGCACCGTGTTCCAGGGCGCGGTCGGCGTACTCGACGGCCCCGCTGTTCACCCGCCGGCCGAAGAGCGCGGTGAGCTGCTGGTGGCATTCGCCGGCGATGGGCCCGTCGGGCTCGACGGCCGCGAGGACCTCCTCGATCAACTCGACGGCCTGCCGTTCGAACCGCTCCGCTGGCTCCAGATCCCGCTCCAGCATGGTCATCGCCAGTCCGAGCCGTGCCCGGGACCATTCGGCGAGGTTGTGCTCCCGGCGGGTGGCGGCCGTCGCATTACTGAAGCAGGTGAACGCCATCTCGATGTTGCCTGCTCGGTCACCGGCGTAACGCTCCAGATAACAGATCCCGAGGTTGTTCTGGACCATCGCCCACTCCATCGGAGCGCGTTCGCGCCGCAGTCCTGCCGCGGCGAGCCCCAGCTCCGCCCTGGCCTTCTCGATGTTGGCCGACCGATCACCGTGCTGCAAACGCAGATACTGCATGCCCAGGTTGTTGCGGATCACCGCGACGGTGTACGCACTCTCCGTAGAGTCGAGCAGCGCCAGCGCCTCTTCGGCGAGTCGGAAGCTACGGGCCTCGTTCTCCGCCTGGTCGCCGGCGAGGCGGGCGCCATAAGCGTTGTGCAGGTTGGTCAGAACGGCAGCGCGGCGCGCCCGGTCGCGGAGGCTGTCGACGCGGCTCAGTTCGGGAAGCTGGAGAGCCTCCTCCCCTACGCCGATGGCCCGTTCGATCCAGGTCTCGGCATCGCCGATTCGCCTCTGTTCGTAATACATCATGCCGAGGTTGCTCAGCGCGGTGGCCAGCCAGGTGCGCTCCGTTTCCGCGCGCAGCACAGGCAAGGCCGGCTCCAGGATGGCGATCGCCTCCGCGTAGTTCTCGGCACCGCGAAGCTCGTCCAGCTTGAAGCGGGCCAGCGCGCGGTACACACTCGCGTGTGCCCGTTGACTGCCCTCGGCCCGCTCCACCAGCGCTGCCGACTGGACCAGCGCCCGCTCGAGACTCTCGGGCGTCGCGCCGCGCGCAGGATCGATGAACTCTTCGATCTGAGTCAACTCCACAGCGACCCGTAGCTTCTCCAGAATCGGTATCGCTTCCGCGATGCGCTGGTCGGCCGCCTCGTCGAAGCGCCCCCGGGCGCGGCCCAGTTCCGCGAGCGAGGTGCCGATCTGCGCCAACTGATTCGCGACAGCCGCTGACGGATCCAGGCGCTCCCGGATCCGGTCGAACAGGGCTTGCGAATCGTCCGGGAGGGGCTCGTCCGATGGCGCCGTCTCCTTGTTCGCCGACGTCGGCTCCGTCATCCAGTTCTCGATGACCGGGCCTATCGCTTCGAGCCTGCCCCAACTCACGCGCGGCGCCTCGGTCATGTTTTCGGCGGCGCGGACCACCTGGGCCAGATCCATCCCGGCCCACTGGCTCTCGTGGCGACTCGTCCCCGGGACCGAGATGTACAACATCGTCGGCAGGTGCCGCTGGTGGTAGACGAGCAGGGGATGCGGCAGCCGCGTGGTGCTGTGGCAGTAGCCGCAGACAAAGTCGAAAATGACCCCCGTGCGGACCTCGTCGAGCACCTTCGGCTCGGCTTCCAGATTGCGGATCATTCGCTGCTCGACGACCATCCGCCGGCGGCATCCGGCACACTCGGTGGCACCCGTTACCGGGTCATACATGATAATTCCCAATCGCTGTCGGCGCTCTCGAATCCCATAGGCGCTGGTGCGGTCCAGCGATCATCGACAACTTGCCGACACAACTGGACCAGAGCGGGATCTTGTCATTGGATCTCCAACAGGCTGACGCGTGATTTGTCGAGCGACTGAGTGCCACCTGGGCTGGCCCGAGGCTAATGCGTTCAAGCTGTGGTCAAAAACGGGCGCATCGCAGCGAGTAAGCGCCCTCACCAAATTGAGCTCTCAATAGCAGCCACGTCCGCTCCTCTCGCTTGAACTGGTAGCTAAGTCGTCGCTACGAAGATAGACGTTACGTCGATGGTGCTATGGGTCCTTCGGCCGGCTTGTTCAATATCGACGGACGCCTTGGGTGAAGCAGCAGGGGAGCGTGCCGGTCAGGCTGTGCGGCTACGTCCTCGCATGCCGAAGAGCGTGTCAGAGCTTCTTGAAGTACCCAACGATCGGCAAGTGGGTGGATCCGGCCTGCCCGTAGGTGCGGCGTGCTGTCTTTTACCCTGGGTCACAAATAAACCACCGTGAGTTGATACCGCCAACCATTGCAGCGCCATGCCGTTGTCGCTGAACCACTGGAGCGCGACTGAGGTCAGCGGGGAGCCGACCGTTGCGCTGGTGGGTGGGATCGACGGCGATCATGTAGTCCCGCCCATGCTGGCGCCGTGGTGAAACGGCGGCGCGCGTAGTTCCTGCAGGCCACCTCGGGCGCGGGCCTGGGCATCCTGTTCGAGGCCACCGCGAACACGCCACTGCCCGACCGCTGCCGTGGCCAGTTCGCCGGATCCGGCCCGTATGTGCTCGACCACTACACCGCCAACCAGGAAGTCGTGGTGAAGAAACGACCCGACTACGCCCGGCCGTCATCGCTGGCGACCACCAAGGGCGCGGCCAGCAGGTGCTCGGCAAGAGCCCGCACACCACCTCGCAGAAGCCCTACGTGGAGACGGTTCGCGCCACCGGCGCCGGGAAACTCCGTGTCCTGCTCGGGCACGGTCCGCGCAACGCCGCCATGCCCGCGGTGACGGTGGTGGGCCTGCTGGTCGGCTCTGTCCTCGGTGGCTCGGTCGTGGTGGAGACCGTTTTCTCGGCCCGGGCTGGGCCGGGACGTCTACTTCGCGGTGAGCATTCATGTCGGCGTACGCGTGAAGGTGCTCAGCCGTGTACGGGTGAATGTGCCCAGTTCTTGACGCAAGGGCCACGGTGATTCAGGAGCGGAGCAGGTGGAGTCGCTGGCCCCACGCGCGCGGGAGGTCCTGACGTTCGCCGACGAGGGACTGTCCAACCAGGACATCTCCGGCGCGCTGTTCGTTTCAGGGGGCGCCGTCAAGCCCCAGGTCGGCGCTCTCCTGACTTCGGCTCGGCCTGAGCAACCGCGTCCAGGCGGACGCCCGGGTACACGGTGAGCCGGGCCAGGCGTGTCACATTCGCCGTGTCTGGGGGTTCACCCCGGTGGGCCCTGGCGATGGGATGGTGTGACCGATGGACGATCACGAGTGGCTGGCCGAGCGCTTCGAGCAGCACCGGCCCCGGCTGCGGGCGGTGGCCTATCGAATGCTCGGCTCGTTGGCCGACGCGGATGACGCTGTTCAGGATGCCTGGCTGCGGCTGAGCCGGTCCGACGCGGAACAGATCGACAACCTCGGCGGATGGTTGACCACCGTCGTCGCCCGGGAGTGCCTGCATATGCTGCGCTCCCGCCGACGCCGCCGGGAGGATCCGTTCGCCAGGCACCTGCCCGATCTGGTCGCCATCCCGGACGGGGACCTCGACCCCGAGCAGGAGGCGTTGCTGGCCGATTCGGTAGGCTTGGCTCTGCTCGTCGTGCTCGACCAGCTCGCTCCGGCCGAGCGGTTGGCGTTCGTGCTGCACGACATGTTCGAGCTGCCCTTCGAGGAGATCGCCGGTATCGTGGGCCGTACCCCGGCCGCCGCACGGCAACTCGCCAGCCGGGCACGGCGCCGGGTGAACGGCGCCGAAATCCCATCACCGGACCCGGATCCAGCGCGCCAGCGGCGGGTCGTCCGCGCCTTCTTCGCGGCTGCGTGGACCGGCGACTTCGACGCCCTCGTCCACGTCCTCGACCCCGACGTCGTCCTGCGCACCGACTTCGGCGCCACCCGGCCGCCCACCGTCGTCCGCGGCGCGCCTGCCGTGGCCAAGCAGGCCCGCGCCCCACGCGGTGGCGAACTGCGCCCCGCCCTGGTCAACGGCGCGATCGGAGCGTTGATCACTCGCGACGGTCGGCCATTCTCCGTCATGGCCTTCACCGTCACGGGCGACAAGATCGTCAGGATCGACGTTATCCGTGACCCCGACCGCGTCCACCGCCTCGCGTCCGCCGTCCTCAACCGGGCGGAATGAACAGCATGGTGCAGGCCCGGCATTCACTGTCCACAACGACCGTGCGGCCCGCCATGACACTGTCGATGATCCAGCGGATCGGTGGACGGCGTCTTTGGCATCTCCGTCTCGGCGCGGCGCTCGGATGAGGTCAACGACGGTCGGTGCCGAGCGGGATGGCGAGCCCTGTTCCGACGAGCTCAAGGCCTGATGCTGCGTGACCGGGCGGCGCGGCATCAGGCCAGGGATTCGAGATATTTCTGGGTTTCCGGCTTCTTGAGGTACTGCGCCCAACCCGCCGGCCGTGCGTTGAACTCGGGTTCGCGGGCGGTGTGGTCGGCACCGTGCTCGACCAGCAGGTGCGCGATCGACAGCTCGCCCGCTGCCGCCGCATAGTGCAAGGCGGTGGCGCCGGCGGTGGTGACGCCGTTGACGCCGAAGCCAAGATCGATCAGCAGCCGGACCGTTGACCAGTTGCGCGCCTCGGCCATCCGCGCAACCAGGTTTGCGTGCCGATCGCGCAGCCCGGGATCGGCGGCCAGCATCGACCGCATCGTCGCCTCGTCGGCAGCCTCGGCGGCTTCCACGAACTGCATTGTGTCCTCCTCGCGTAGTTGCACTCGTACCCATGAGCCCAGACAACGAGCCGATGTGACAGGGCGAGGTGCTCGAACGACTGCTGCCCGACGAGAACCGCCCGGCCCGGCGAACACCCCCAACCACTGCGCTTCCTGAACGACTGGCTGACCGCCGACCACGATCACCTCGACACCTCCCCTGACGATTCGTCCGTCAACCCACCGCGACCTCGAACAGCTCCACGCTGACCCGACCAGGCCCAACACCTGAGCACGTTCGCCCGTACACACTCGGGCACTTTGGTCAGTACCCAGACACACCAGGACCTGCCGGTGGTGCCGGGAGTGGTCGTGCTGAGCTCGGTCGTCCTCGTCCTGGTGAACCTCGTGACCGACCTGCTCTACCCGGTGCCCGATCCGCGCATCCGCTCCGCCGGAAGAGCGTGCTGCCCACCGACACAGCGTCGGGGCACATTCCGGGTGCGCTCAACGCGCCATCGGCCGACAATTTGGGCGACGACGACACCTTCGCCCGGGATCGGTTGCGCGACCACTATACCGAGCGCGGGGTCGCCGAAGGCTCGGGCGTGATCGTCCACCGCGGCAGCGGGGTGACCGCCTGCCACGATCTGCTGGCGCTCGAACTGATCGGCGTCACGTCGGCGTCGCGTTATCCCGGCTCCTGGTCGGCCTGGTCGGCCGACCCCCGCACGGCCCGTCGCCACGGGCGCACCTGAATCCGCGGAGGAAACAGCATGAGCACGATCCGGGGTCAGCGACTCGGCTTCGGCGCGGGCGGCGTGGTGCGTGAAACGGACCCGCCCCGCCTGCTCGACCTCGCGCAGAGCGCCGACGAGCTCGGGTTCGACCTGTTCACGTTGAGCGACCATCTGCACAGCGGGCGGCCCACGGTCGAACCGTGGACCGTGCTGAGCTGGCTCGCCGGGCAGACCCGCGGCATCGAGCTGGGCACGAACGTGCTGGGCCTGCCCTACCGGGAGCCACCGGTGCTGGCGAAGATGGCCGAAAGCCTCGACCGGGTCTCCGGCGGCAGGCTCGTGCTGGGCCTGGGCGCGGGCGGCTACGACCAGGAGTTCAGCGCCTTCGGGCTGAAGGTGCGCACACCCGGCGCGAAGATCACCGCCCAGCGCGAAGCGGTCACGATCCTTCGTGGACTGTGGTCGCGGCCCCCGGCATCGTTGCGGGGCAACGAGTTCTCGGTGACCGAAGCCCGCATCGACCCGCTGCCGGAACATCCGATCCCGATCTGGCTCGGCACCTACGGGCCGAAGGCGCTGGAGCTGACGGGCCAGGTCGCCGACGGCTGGCTCCCCTCGTTCGGCCGGATCGACCTGGCCCAGGCGATCGAGATGCGCAAGGTGGTGCGCGCCGCCGCCGAGGCCGCGGGGCGAAACCCCGATTCGATCACGTGCGCGTGCAACCTCACCACTCGTGTCGACGCCACCCGGACGTCGCGGCCCGGACTGGTCACCGGGAGCGTCCCGGAGATCGTCCGGCAACTCGTCGAGGTCGTCAACGCCGGGTTCACGTTCCTGCTGCTGGGACCGGCCACGGTCGCCGAACAGGAATTGCTCGCCCGGGAAGTGCTCCCGCGGGTGCGGGCCGAGGTGACCGAGCGCGGGCTGCTGCCGGGCGCCTGACAACCGGTTTGCTCAGGTGGTCACGACATCCAGCTCGCCGTGGCCAGTTGCAGGATGCGCGCGGACGGCGGGATCTCACCAGGCATACTCGTCACAACTCCTCATCCGGTGTCGAGGACACATCGGGGGGTTCGCCGAACCACCGCCGCAGGGCGGCGCCCAACTCCACGTCATCGCCGTCGGCCCAGGCGATGTACCCGTCCGGGCGCACCAGGACCCGGTCCGGGCCCGGGGCCCAGCGCACCCGGGACGCCCAGGGCTCGGCCTCGGCCACGGGCGCGAAGAGGACCGGTTTGCCTTCGGTCAGCAGTTCGGTGTGCAGCCGCGTGCCCACCCTGGGATGGCGGCTGATGGCGTACCGGATGTCCAGTCCACTGACCAGGCCGGCCAGGTACTCCTGCACCGCGGGCTCGGTGAGCAGTTCGGCGAGCACGGCGCGCAACGCCTCGGCTTCGGGGCCGCCGAGCAGCAGAAGCTCCTGCGCCGCCACGGTTTCCAACGTCCGGGCGCCGACCGGATGCCGTTCGTCGTGATAGGTGTCGAGCAAGTCAGGTGGGGCCCAGCCGGCCACCGTCGCGGCGAGTTTCCACCCCAGGTTGACCGCGTCCTGCAGTCCGACGTTGATCGCCTGACCGCCGATCGGCAGGTGCCGGTGCGCCGCGTCACCGGCCAGCAGTACCCTCCCGTTGCGATAACGAGTGACCTGGCCACGGGTGTTGTCGAAGGCGTCCACCCAGGTCGCGCCGCCGTGCGAGATGTCCTCGCCGGTCACCTTCGCCCAGCTGCGCACGACGTCGCCGAACGAGGGTACCCCGGGGAGCGGTTGGCGGCCGGCCTCGTGGACCATCACCCGGGTCACTCCGCCGCGGGTCGCGGCCACCGCCAGCCCATGCTCGAACCGCTCGAAGCGCCGATCAGGCACGTCCAGGCCGGTCACGTCGGCCCTCAGCAGCTGGCGGCTGGCCGGGACCACCGGGAACTCGAAGCCGCCCAGCCGTCGCACGGTGCTGTCCTCTCCGTCGCAGCCGACAACGAACTGAGCCCGAATCTCGACTTTCCCCGCTGGACCGTGCAGTTCGCACGTGACATGGTCGCCGGTCTGGTGCAGTCCGGTTAGCTCGTGCGACCGGAGCAGCTCCACGCCCAGGACGGTGGCGCGGCGGGTCAGGGCCGCTTCGGTACGATACTGGGGAACCTTGCGGTTCCCGGCATACGGACTGTCCACACGGGACACATCGAAGTCGAGTCCTCCGAAATGGGACTTCGGTTCGGGTTCAGCCTCGGCCAGGAAGCCGGCCAGACCCCGCTCATGTAGCAGTTCGGCCGTCCGGGTGGTCAGCTGGGCGGCGCGTGACTCCGTCATCGGCTCGTCCAGGCGTTCCACCACGAGCACATCGGTTCCGTCCCGGCGGAGGTCGCCGGCCAGCAAGAGTCCCACCGGGCCGGCACCGACCACGACGACCTGGCTGACCACCTGCCTGGGCGCGCTCACCGGCCCTCGGCGTAGCTTTTGGCATGCCCGAGCGTGGCAAGGCTGTTGGTGCTCAACGCGTTCCGCACGTAAGTCCGGGCGTCGTCAAGTCCCGCGTCCGAACCGAGCACCTTGCCGATGTTCGCCTCGTTGATGCGGACGGTGTGCCGCGAGGTCGCCCGCACGCCACCACCGGGCCGTTCGGTGAACGACCAGTGTCCGGTGTGGAGTGTCATCAGGGCCGGCACCTGGATCTGCTTGTAGACGATCTTCTCGTACGGTTGGCAGACCCGCACCGATTTCGTGGTGTGGGTGGAGCCGTCCTTGGTGCGGGTGTCCATTTCGAGTATTTGCAGGCCGGGCGTCTCCTCCTCCAGCGAAACCCGGGCGACGTGCGGCAGCCGCTCCTGCCACAGCTGCGCCTCGTTGATGAAGTCGTACACGTCCTGCGCTTTGCCGTCGATGTCGACCGCGTCGTCGAAGCTGAACAGCAGGTCCGGTGTCGCGGCATCTCCTTCGGCGTGCTCCTTCAGCGCCCCCAGCTCGGCCCGGCTGTTGCGGTCGACCGCCTGCTCGATCCACGCCAGATCGGCCGGGTCACCGGTGGCGGCGTGGTAGTCGTGCAGCAGCCGGACCCGGGACTCGCCCGCCGAAAGCGGCTCGATCACCCACGCCCCGCCCATTCCGCCGACCGGCGGCTGGGACACCTCCTGCCGGAAGTCGACGCGCAACCCGTCGGGATCCAGCTCGCGGCGAGAGGTCCACGTCTTGGCGGTGCCGTTCGCGGTGGCCCACAACCGGATCCGCTCCGAGCGCTCGTCCCGTTCGACGTATTCGACATGGACGGTCGGGCCGAAGACATGCGGCCAGTTCTCGACGTCGGCGACAAGCCGGTAAATTCTGTCCGCCGGGGCGGCGACGGTGATCTCGTGCTCGACGGCACGGGTGTCGGGCATGACTTCCTCCTGGGGGATCGGGACGGATCAGAAGTTGCCGAGGCCGCCGCAGACGTTGATCGCCTGCGCGGCCACCGAACCGGCGGCATCGGAGACGAGGTAGCCGACCAGGCCGGCGACCTCCTCGGGAGTCGAGTAACGGCCCAGCGGGATCTTGGCCTGGAACCGTTCGAGGATGTCCTCCTCGGAGGTCTGCCAGGCCTGCGCGTAGCCTTGCCGCACGCGCTGCGCCATCGGGGTTTCCACGTATCCCGGGCACACGGCGTTGACCGTGATGCCGGTCTTGGCCAGTTCGTTGCCCAGCGCCTTGGTGAAGCCGACGACACCGTGCTTGGACGCGGAGTACGGCGCGCCCAGCACGACGCCCTGCTTACCGGCCGTGGAGGCGATGTTGATGATCCGGCCCCAGCCCTTGTCCCGCAGCCCGCCGACCGACAGCACGTCGCGGGTCACCAGGAACACGCTGTTGAGGTTCGTGTTGATCACGTCGAACCACAGCTCGTCGACGATGTCGGCAGTCACCCCGCCACCGCTGCGGCCCGCGTTGTTGACCAGGATGTCGATGGTGCCGTAGCGCTCGACGGCCGCGGTGACGAACGCGCGAACTTCGGCGGGCGAGCGCACGTCGCATGCCGTGCCGTCGACCTCGTAGCCCTTTTCGCGCAGTTGCTTGACGGTCAGCGTGACATTGTCCGCGTCACGGGCGCAGATGAACACCCGGTGCCCCTGGCCGGCGAGCACATCGGTGATCGCGAGCCCGATCCCGCTGGTCGCGCCGGTGACGATCGCGGTCCTGCCGGTGCTGGTCATGGTTCTCCTAACGTGGGTGGAAGAGTTGTTCGACGAGAGTGGTGGCGTGGGTGCCGTTGGCGAAGCGCTTGTCGGTGACCACCCGACGGAGGAAGTCCCTGGTGGTGTGCACGCCGGGACCACCGATTCGGAACCTGGCGAGCGCCCGGCACGGGCGCGCGGTAGAACACCCCGACGGTCGGCGCGGTGAGGAATGCCCCGTCGCCCGCTTCCGGTGCGCCCACCGCGTGCGGTTCCGCGAGGTCCCGCGAGCCTTGCTCGGCCCACTCGATCGCGACGACGATCTCCCCGGCCCGCGCCCGCGGGTTGCGCGCGTCCAGCTTCAGCGCGTCGGCGGCCACCGGCGCCTGTCCCGGGTCGTTCCACAGAATCGCCGCACAGCGATCCGCTCACCGGCGGTCAGCCGGTGGTGATGCCCGCATTCCGGGCACGCCTTGAGGTTGCGGGCCAGTCGCTTGCCGCGGCACGACGCACAGACGAGCCAATCGGTGTCGGCGGCGATTTTCCGGCCAAGCGCTTTGGTCATCGTAGTGATCTCCTCCCAGCGCTGGACAGCTGGCTTCACGGACGGGGCGCCGCGGCGTTCAGCAGATCGAGCAGCTCCCGGGGTGTCATCTCGGCCGTCGCGGCATCGTCGTCGAGTTCGATCCGGTACTCCCGGCTGATGCGGGCGGCTGTTTCGAGCAGGGCGAGCGAGTCGTAGCCGAGCTCCTCGAACGTGGTGTCCAGAATGTCGCCACCGAGATCGACATCCTCGTCGGTCCCGGAGCCCTCCAGCAGGACGCGCCTGAGATCGTCGAGGGTCAGCTGCGCGTCCGACATTGTTTCTCCCAACTCCTTCCGGTGGTGTCGTTCCGCGGGGCGCCGACCACAAGCGCGGAGTTGAATCCGCCGTGCCCGCGCGCGAGAACCAGGGCCGTGCGCACCGCCACGCCGCGCGCCTGCCCGGTGACGAGATCGAGGTGGTAGCCCGGCACGGGCCGGGAGCGCGTCGTCGGCGGGATTACCTTGTCGCGGATGGACAGCAGCGCGGCCGCCACGTCGACCGGGCCGCCGCCCGCGTAAAGGCGGCCGGTCATGGTCTTGGGCGCGGTCACGGGCACGCCGTGCGCGCCGAACACCTCGGTGATCGCCTCGGCCTCCACCCGGTCGAGCTCGGGCACGGCGGCCGCGTCGGCGAACACGACGTCGACCTCGCCCGGTTCGGTGCCGGCGTCCGCCAGCGCCGCGCGGATGGCCCTGACCAGCGTCGGCGGCCGCCCGATCCCGGGTTTCGGGTCGAAGGTCGCGGCGTACCCGGCGATTTCGCCGTACACCTTGGCCACGCCGCGTTCCCGCGCGGCTTCACCGTCTTCGACGACCAGGATGGCCCCGCCTTCGGCCGGGACATGTCCCGCCGCCCGCTCGTCGAACGGCAGGTAAGCGGTCTCCGGATCATCGCTGGTGCTGACGCGGCCACCGGAGAGCTGCGCGACCCACCCCCACGGGCAGATCGAACCGTCCACCCCGCCGGAGACGAGGAGCTTGCTCCCCTTCCGCAGCAACCGCCGCGCCTGCGCCACCGCGTCGAGACCGCCGGCCTGCTCGGACACGACCACCCCGCTCGGGCCCTTCAAGCCGTTGCGGATGGAGATCTGCCCGGTGTTGACGGCGTAGAACCAGGCGAACGACTGGTAAGCGCTGACATACTCGCTTCCCTTGGTCCACAACGCCTGCAACTCGCGCTGAACGAACTCGAAGCCACCCACCGAGCTGGCGGTGATGACACCCCGCTCGAACGCGGCTTCCGGATCACGGTCGACCCCGGCGTCGGCCAGCGCCCAGTCGGCGGCGACCAGGGCCAGCCTGGTCATGTGGTCGGTCTGCGGCAGCAAGCGGCTCGGCAGGTGCTCGCTCGCCTCGAACCCCGGTACCTCACCCGCGAGGCGCGCCGGATAGGTACTGGCGTCGAACCGGCGGACCGGGCCTATCCCGTCGACACCCGCGCACGTGGCCTTCCAATAGTCGTCGGTGCCCAGGCCATTCGGCGCGACCACCCCGATCCCGGTGACGACAGCCGTCATCGCTCACCACGCAGGACCATCGCGCTCTGGAAACCACCGAAGCCGCTGCCCACCGTGAGCACCGTGCCGGTGGGCCACTCCCGGGCCACGAGCGGCACGTAGTCCAGATCGCACTGCGGGTCCGGGGTGTGCAGGTTCGCCGTCGGCGGGACCACGTCGTGCTGGATGGCCAGCACCGAGGCGGCGATCTCCAGCGAGCCGATCGCCCCCAGCGAATGCCCGATCATCGACTTGATCGAGCTGACCGGGGTGCGGTAAGCGTGCTCGCCGAGACTGCGCTTGAACGCCGCGGTCTCGTGCCGATCGTTCTGCTTGGTGCCCGAGCCGTGCGCGTTGACGTAGTCGACGTCCTCCGGATTGCTCCGCGCCTCGTCGAGGGCGACGGTGATGGCCTCGGCCATCTCCACGCCATCGGGACGCAGCCCAGTCATGTGGAACGCGTTGCAGCGGGACGCGAAACCGGCGATCTCCGCGTAGACACGGGCGCCACGCTCGCGAGCCCGCTCCAGTCTCTCGAGTACGAACACCGCCGAGCCCTCACCGAGCACGAATCCGTTGCGAGTGCCGTCGAACGGGCGGGAGGCGTGCGCCGGGTCGTCGTTGCGGTTGGTGGTGGCCTTGATCGCGTCGAAGGAGGCCAGTGTGATCGGGGAGATCGGGGCGTCGGTGGCGCCGGCGATCATCACGTCGACGGACCCTTCCCTGATCAGCTCGCAGGCGTGTCCGACCGCGTCCAAACCGGACGTGCAGCCGGTGGAGATCACCGCGACCGGCCCTTCCGCACCGGCCTGCCACGCCACCTCCGAAGCGAACGAACTCGGCACCAGGTAGCCGTAGAGGTGCGGCCCGGCGTAGGTGTGATCGACGTGGAACAACCGCCCGTCGTCGCTGACCGCCCGGTACTCCTGCTCGAGACCCATGGTCGCCCCCACCGCGGTCCCGATGGTCACGCCGAGGCACGACGGATCGAGGTCGTCGACGCCCAGTTCGCTGTCGGCCACCGCCTCGCGCGTCGCGACGACGGCGAGTTGCGTTGCGCGGTCCATCCGCCGGATCTCCTGCGCGGTGAGGCCAGCGTGCACCGGGTCGAAGTCGATCTCGGCGGCCACCTGGGAACGGAACGGCGAGGGGTCGAAGAAGCTGACAGTCCTGGTGGCGGTACGGCCTTCGCTGAGCAGGCTCCAGAACTCCTTCGTCCCGATGCCGCCCGGCGCGACCACGCCGACCCCGGTGATGGCCACCCGGTTCACCGCGCGCTCCAGTGGTAGAACCGCGTCGCCATCGCGTCCTTCGGCGACCGCCACGTCTCCGGGTCGTAAGCCTCGATGTAGGCCTTCAGGTCGTCGCTGATCCGCACGAACTCGGGATGCTCGCGAGCTTCCTGGATCGCCGTGCCACCCTGGTCGTCGTCGAAGTCCTGCAGGTGGAAGTACAGGCCACGGTAGTGGAACAACTCCCGCCGCCGGGTACCCATCAGATGCGGCAGCTCGCCCTTGTCGAATTCGGCGAACAGCTTGGCCACCCCGTCCGCGGACCCGGGGTCCATCCGCGCCACGATCAGAGTGCTGTGCATAGAGTGCTGCGCATGCGGAGTGCTGTGCATGGTTACCCTTCTCGGTCGGTTGCTCCGGCCACGGCGAACGAGGCCGAAGATGGGACGCCGAACCACCGGCGCAGTGCGGCGGCCAGACCGGCCCGATCCGTCCCGGCCCAGGCCACGTAGCCGTCAGGGCGGAGCAGCACGCCGTCCGTGCCGGCCGGCAGCGCGGGAACCGGCTCGGCGACGACCACGTCGACGGCCCGCCCGGCCGCTTCCCCGGCCAGATCGCCCGAGGTGAAGTCGATGAGCACGCCACGGGCCGGCTCCAGCGTGCGGGCGACGCTGGTTTGACCATCCCTGGTGTGCAGTGGAAGATGGGGCATCCGGCGGCCGGTCAGCGGATGCTCGCCCGCCTCGTACCGGATGTCGAGGCCACTGACCATTCCGGACAGCCGGCGGCCTACCTCGGGTATCGCCACGAGTTCGGCCATGACCGATCGCAGCGGTTCGACCTCCTCGCCGCTGAGGTAGAGAAAGCCCTGCGCCCGCGTGTTGCGCAGGACGCGGGCGCCCACCGGATGCCGTTCACGGTGATAGGTGTCCAGCAGCCCCTCCGGCGCGCCGCCGCGGACGGTGGCCGCGAGCTTCCAGCCCAGGTTCGCCGCATCCTGCACGCCGAGGCTGAGCCCCTGACCACCCGCCGGCAGATGGACGTGCGCGGCATCCCCGGCGAGCAGCACGCGCCCGCGCCGGTACTCGGTGACCTGCCGGGTCGCGTCGGTGAACACGCTCACCCACCTGGCCTCGGCTCCGTGCAGGCTTTCGCCGGTGAGCCGCTGCCACGCGTCGGCCACCACGTCGAACGCCGGCTCCGCCCGGTCACGACGGGATGGTGTGCCCCGCTCGCACACGATGATCCGGTCGATCCCGTCGCCCAGCGGGGCCGACATCACCATCCCTGCCGGCACCCGCTCACCGATGAACCTCGGCCGGATGTTCCGCCCGACGACGTCGGCCAGATACATTTCCCGCGTGGCCTCAGTGCCGGGAAAGGAACAACCAGCCAGTGTGCGCACCGTGCTCCGGCCACCGTCGCAGCCCACCAGGTAGGCCGCGGAAAACGTGCGACGGCCGCCGGGGCCCTCGGCCACCGCGACGACGCGGTCACCCTCGTCGCGCAGATCCACCAGCTCGTGTCCGCGAAGGATGGTCGCGCCAAGTTCGAGCGCCCACGCCTCGAGAATCCGTTCCGTACGGTCCTGTGGGATGCCGCGGGTACCGAAATGCGAGCCCTCCAGCACCCCGAAATCCATGGGTATTCCGCCGAAATGACCCCGCCTGCTGGTTTCGATTTCACCGAACCTGGCCAGCAGCCCACGCTGGTCGAACACCTCGGTCGCCCGGGCGGTGAACCCGAGCCCTCGCGACTGTCCGCTGGGGGCCTCCAGCCGTTCCAGCACTGTGACGTCCACCCCGCCGAGCCGTAGCTCGCCGGCCAACATCAGCCCCACCGGACCCGCGCCGACCACGATCACCGAGCCACCCACGCCGATCAACCCACTGCCGACCGGGTGTGCACCACACGATAGGTGTTGGCATCACGTGAGGTCAGCAGCGACCGGGCCTGGGCTAGCATCTTCCGCACCTCGGCCGGACGCTCCTCCTCGGGCAGCAGGTGGAACTTGTCGTAGAGCTCCTTGCTGTCCCATTGCGCGTAGCTCACCACGAAGGTGCCGTCAATGCCGCGCAGCATGCTGTTGGACCGGTACCCGGGCACGGTCTTCACCCACTCGTCGACCTGCGCGAACAACTCGACGAACTCCTTCTGGTTGCCGGGTTCGACGCCCATCACGACGATGATCGTGTAGTCGTCCCGCTTCGGCGTGATCTCCACCGGCGACGGCTGCGCCGGCGCCTGCTGGGTGAACACCACTTCTGTCTTGAGCAGCCGGATCGAAGTGGACAGTTCGTGAAACAGCGGGATCGTCTCGTGCCGGAACTTCTCGCCCGCGTAACGGGCCTCGAGATCTGCCACGCTGCGCCACTGGATGTGGTTCGCGGTACCGCGCTCGTCCACACCGCCCAGCAGGGTGGATGAGATCCAGCCCTCGTAGTCCGCCGAATCGATGATCCCGCGCATCACCTCCAGCAGCCGGTCCTGCGCCGCCTCCGACCGCGCGCCGAACAGGTTCAGCACAGTCAGATAACCGTCGTCAACCGAAATGAACGCCATGATTCCTTCTCGCCGAGCCCAGGACGGGAACTGACTCAATTGTCGTAGGCGACGCGCGGCATGGTCAACGCCACCGGATTCAAAACTGCGGCAACTCTATGTCAGAACAATGTCAAGAATTCGCTCCGCGCGGACCGGGCGCTCCGGCCGCGTGCTGGAGTAGCCGATGCGAAAACCGACGCCACGCACGGTGGTGATCGCCGCGGGGTCGCCGAGCTTGCGGCGCAGGCTGCTGACATGCGTGTCGATGGTGCGGCTGGACCCGCCCCACTCGTCGTGCCACACGGCCGACATGATCTGCCGCCTGCGGAACACCATGTCCGGGTCGGCGGCCAGTAGCCACAGCAGTTCGAACTCCTTGAGGGTCAGAACGACTCGCCGGCCGTACGCGACGACCTCGCGGGTAGGGGGGTTGATCCGCAGGGGTCCGCACGTGATGACGGCGGACCGGCAGGCACCGGTCCGACGGAGGATGGCCTCGGCGCGCGCCACCAACTCACGCCGCCCGTACGGATGGATCAGGTAGGCGTCCAGCCCTGCCCGCAGCCCGGTGACCAGGTCAAGGCCGGTGCCCTCACGCGAGGTCGCGATGATCGGCACAGCACCCCGGATCCGGATCCGCCGGCACACCTCGAGCCCGTCGAGGTCGGGCAGGCCCATGTCCAGCACCACCAGATCGGCCGTGTGCGCCGCCGTGACCGCGGCCCGCCCGTCATCCACTCGCCACACCTCGAAGCCGTGCCGGCGGAAGAGTTCGGTCACGGCGCAGGCCTCGTCGGGATCGCTTCCCACAACCAGGATCTTGACCATTCATCGCCCCAGAAGTCGCGGCGGGACATCCGGGAAATTCCACCCCGTATGCGCGGCGAGCCCTCACCGCGTTAGCCAGCATCGCGAAAGAAGGCCGTGATCTCAATGAGACAACGGTTAATTTCGCGTAAGCGAACAAGTCGCCAACAACCGTTTCACCCGGTGATAACATTAGACCGATCAGGTAATTCGCCGTTCATCGGACTGGTCCGTTCGTGGGAACACGAGCTACCACCGTACCCGACCTCCGGCGACGCAGAGTCATCTCGCCGCTGCAAGCATGTCCATTTCATGATATCGCAGAGAATCGCCGCAAAAACGTTCGTGAGTTCGGTCACAATTTCATTAACAGCGTGTTTTCGTTGTACACCGTTTCCAGGAAAGGCCCGTCCAGGCATGCCCCAGCCTGACGCCAACGCCGTGTACGGTCACGATCCACGAACGCGAGCCGAGCTTGGCACGCAACGTGCCGACATGCGTGTCGATCGTCCGGCTGGGCACTGGCGAGGCGTCCTGCCAGACCTTGGACATGATGCGACCACGGGAAAGGACCGTCCCCGGATCGGAGGCCGGCAACACGAGCAGGTCGAACTCCTTGCGGGTGAGCGGACCCAGCCGCTCACCCAGCCACACCTCGCGGGTGGCGAGGTTTGATCACCAACGACCCGCGCTCGATACTCTTCGCCGTGGTGGGCACAGCCAGATCCGGGTGATCTCCGGGATGATCCGGCTGGATGCGCCGCATCGCGGCACCGATCCGGGCGAGCAGTTCCGGCAGTCGGAAAGGCTTGACAACATAGTCGAGCGCTGGTTGGCCGAACTGACCAACCGCAAGCTCCGCCGCTCCGCCCACCGCAGCGTCCTCGAACTGGAGCGCGACGTCCGTAAGTGGATCAACGAATGGAACAAGGACTCCCGGGCCTTTCGCCTGGACGAAAAAACCCGACGAGATCCTCGAGAGCCTCGCCGCACTGCCGATGAATTGACGAATCACGGCACTAGGGCTTACAGGCCACCGCGCCATAAATGGACACGGCGGCTTCGGTCACATCGGCGAGAATCGGGTCGTCAGGCCTCCAGGTGTGTATCGGCACGAGGCCGGGGTCGACGAATTCCAGGCCGCGGAAAAAGCCGGCGACTTGAGTTCGGTCGCGCTGTCGAGCCGAAATTCCACGGCTACGAAACTTCTCGCCGAGCGCCTCCGTGGTGGGCTCGAAGTCACCCGTAGGATGGCTGATCGTCAGGTAGCTGCCAGAAGGGAGGGCAGTCAGCAGTCGTTCCACGATACCGTACGGATCGTCGTCGTCCTCCAGGAAATGCAAGACCGCGAGGAGAGAGAGCGCCACGGGTCGAGTGAGGTCAAGAGTCTCTCTCAGCACGGAGGAGGACAGGATGCGTTCCGGGTCCCGGAGGTCCGCTTCGAGGCAGGAGACCTTGCCTTGTTCGGTGCCGACGAGAAGATCGCGGACTTGGACGAAGAACATGGGTTCATTGTCCACATATAGCACGCGGGAGTCGGGTGCTATCTGTTGAGCGATTTCGTGCAGGGCAGGGGCCGTGGGTATACCCGCTCCGATTTCGAGGAACTGGCGGACTCCGGCAAGGGCGGCGAACCGGGTGGCACGCCTCAGGAAAGCACGGTTCTCCCGTGCCGCGATCCGGAGGTCGGGGAATACCGCCAAAGCCTCCTCGGCAGCGTTGCGATCCCCTGCGAAGTGGTGATTTCCTCCCAACAAGTAGTTGTAGATTCGGGCCTGGTGGGGAATGTCGGCCTGTCGGACCGACTGATCAGTACGGTCCGCTGAGTTCCGGTACGAAACCTCATCCATTGGGTCGCTCCCGCCTTGCGGCATCTGGCTATTTGTCGAAGTGGTGATTGTTCAATGCCATCGGTCCTTCTCCCGTCGAGGTAAGCAGGTCACCACTCGACGGGCAGCGTTCGCGGCCCCCGCTGTATGCCGCCCTCCTTCCACGGCACGTCCGAGGGCGGCACCGCCAACCGCAGTGTCGGCAAGCGCTGGGTCAACTGCAGTAGCGCCGTCCGCAGCTCCAGCCGAGCCAGCGGAGCCCCGAGGCAGAAGTGCGGACCCGCGCCGAAGGACAGGTGCTTGCTGGCGTCACGCCGGGTGAGGTCCAGCTCGTTCGGGCACTCGAACAAGCTGGGGTCGCGGTTGGCGACGTGGTACAGGACGGCGACGGTTTCGCCGGCGCGGATGGGTTGGCCACCCAGTTCGACGTCCTCAACGGCGACACGCACCGGGAGCCCGGTTGGGGACAACAGCAGGTAGCGCAGCAGTTCCTCGACGGCGTTCGGGATCAGGTCGGGGTTTTTCACCAGCCCGAGGTACTTTGCCGGGCGTGACAGCAGGAGCAGGAGCGAGTTGGACAGTTGCTTGAGCGTCGTGTCGTATCCGGCGCCTAGCATGAGGAAGAGGTTGTTGGCCAACTGGTCCTCGGTGAGACGCCTGCCGTCCTCGGACGCGCCGATGAGTTCGGTGGTGAAGTCTTGTCCGGGTTCCCGTCTCTTCCGGTCGACGAGTCGCCGCATGTACTGCTGAAGACTGCCGATGCCTTCGGCGATCTCCTCCCGGGTGAACCCGGTGTCGCCGAGCATCCGGTCGGTCCACACCATGAACTGGCCCCGGTCGGCGTACGGCACACCGAGGAGTTGACACATCACCGTCACCGGCAAGGGTGCGGTGAAGTGTTCCACGAGGTCGAGCGGCGGTCCCTTTCGCTCGACCTCGTCGAGTAGATCGCTGACAAGGCCCTCGATCCACGGGCGCATCTGTTCCACCATGCGCAGCGTAAATGCCTTGGAGAACAGGCGACGGACGCTGGCGTGCTGCTCGCCATCCATGCTGATCAGCAGATCAGGGACTGCGTTGCCGATCTTGGGGCCCTCCGGATCCACCGCCGCCCGGCTGCTGAACCGGGGGTCGGTCACGACCTGGCGCGCGGCCTCGTTGCTCAACGCGACCCAGATTTCGTGGGCTTCGCCACGCATCCGCGCCCGCGCGACGGGGCCGTCGGCCAGCAACTGGATGCCGCGCTCGTCAGTGTCGAGCGCACTCGACTGCACGAACGGAAACTCCGGCAGTGGAAGGGTCTGTGCCATTTTCATCCTTCGAACAGCGCCGAGTCGGCGTTCCTTACCCAGACCGGAGCAGCGCGCTCGGTGTTGAGCCCCTTTTCGATAACTGTGATGTCGTGATGCATGCAGACGCTGGAGACCGTCCGGTCCGTGAGCGTCGGCTCGTACTCGCCGTCACGTACGATGTGCTGGTGATTCAGGCCATCGAGCAGGGTCTTCACGAACCCGATCGTCGTGGCGGGTGAGTTGAGATCCGTGCTGCTACCGCCCCAAGCGGGCCAGTAGGAGACGCCGACAGCCTCGATCACGTAAAGGCCACCGGGCCGCAGGTGCGGGAACAGGGCGGTGAACGACGAGATGACGCGCTCGTTCAGGCGGCTGCCGTCGTCGATGACGACGTCGAACGGGCCGCGGTCCGCCGCGAGCGGGGCAAGGAGCTCGTGGTCCTGGACGCCGTGCACCGTACGCGCGCGCATCGGTGGGCGCAGCGACTTTTCCCTGGAATCAACGCGGATCAACTGTCCCCTGCGGAAGTAGCGCGTCCACATGCGCAGCGACTCACCCTCGTCATGGCTGATCTCGAGCACCCGGACGTTGCGGTCACGGAACTTCCCGACGTATCGCTCGTAGAACGAGGTGTACCAGTGTCTGCCCCACTTGTCGGCGCCCGTCCGGAGCGCGAGTTCGGTGAGGTCGACCGGGTTCTGCGTGGCGGCGCGGGTGGCGCAGCGCGCGGCGGCGATGCCCTGCGCTCGCCGCCACGGGTCCCGGCCGGCCGGGTCGGCTTCCGGGGGACCGTCCGGGAAGTTCAGGAAGATCTCCCTGGTGGAGTCATGGGCTCCAGCTTCGCCGTAGACCGTCCGGAGAAGCTCGGTGAGGTCCTGGCGGATCACCACGTCGGCGCCCTCGTGCCAACCCGATTCGACGGTCGCGCCGTCGCCGCCCACCGTCATGACATAACCGAGTCGCTCGGCACCGAAGCCGAGGTCCCACTGGACCGGCACCTGTTCGTCCGGCCCGGGGAGCATTCGGGTCAGTTCCGCCACCTCGGTCAGCACCACCTCGGCGATCTTGGCGGGGTCGTGTTCGGCCGTGGCGTGGTATGCCGCCTCCTCCGATCGCGCGGCGATGGCGAGCACGGACTCGATCAATGTCTCATCCACGTTGGTCGTACCTTCCGTGATCGGTTCGGGGTGAGCCGGTGTGGGCCAACGCAACGGGGAGGACCCTGATGCGGCGGGTCATCCATTCGGATTCCCACCGCACCTCAGTGGTGTCGCTGAGCCTGGCGTTCGGGAAGCGGGACAGGAAGGCACCGAGGGCGACCCTGGCCTCCAGCCGAGCCAGCGGCGCACCGAGGCAGTAGTGGTGACCTAACCCGAAACTGATGTGGCCGCGAGAGGCGCCCGGGTCGAACTCGTCCGCGAGTTCGCCGCGCGGGCAGCGGTTGGCAGCCGCTATGTTGATCTGCACGGGGGCGCCCTTGGGGATGAAATAGCCGCCGAGGTCGAGGTCCTCGGTGGCGAACCGCCAGGTCGCGTGCATCGCCGACGGGTGCACCCGGAGGATTTCCTCGATCCACGCCTCGATCTCCGCCTCGCTTCGCGGACGCTGGTCGGCCGGCTGTCGCAGTGCCTCGAACATCGTCGCGGCGATCAGACTCGCCGACGGCTCGTAGCCGGCCATCACCAGGCTGACGGTCCACGTCACGGCCTCGTCCACCGTGATGACGTCGTTCTGGACTTCTTCGAGCAGGCTGGTGATCACTCCCTCGCGCAATGGACCGGGATCACTGATCCACCCCGCGACCGCACCGGCCAGCGCACCCGCACCACCCGCCCGCGCGGCTTGGTCCGGCGAGTAGGTGATGCTGTCGGTGACGCGCTTCAGGTCCGGGTGCAGCTCCGGCGGAAGGCCGAGCATCTCGCAGAAGAACCCCAGCGGAAGCGGATAGGTGTAGCGCTCGACGAGATCAACTTCACCGGCGAGTTCGTCCAGCAGATCCTCGGCCAGCCGGGCCAGCCGGGCGGCCCACTTCTCGGTGTTGCGGGGGGTGAAGATCCACGCGTGCGCTTGCCTGATCCGGGCGTGTTCGGATCCCTCGCTCATTATCATGGCGCGAGCGACTTCGGCACCGGGTTGTCCACCGAGCATCGCGCCGGGGATCCGCATCCAGTCGGGGGTGAGCTCGATGTCCTTGCTCAGCCTCCGGTCGGCCAGAGCCGCGCGGGCGAGCTCCATGTCGCAGACATCCCATACGGTTCCGCCGTAGTAGCCGACCTTGACGACCGGCGCCACCCGGCCGGCCGCGAGCACCCTCGGCATGCAGTCCACCGGCCCCGGAACAACCGGCATGTCAACCCGCGGCGCGTCCAACAAATCGTCGACGTTCATTACCCGCCTCCAGCTTCGGTAAACACCGTCGTGACGCAGGAGTAGCCAACGATCGCTGTCTCAGCCACACTGGTCGTCCCTTCCGTGATCGGGTCGGGGCGAGGCGACGCCAGTCAGGACAACGGGCAGGACGCTGATGCGGCGGGTCATCCACCCGGACTCCCAGCCCACCTCGGCGGTCTCGCTGAGCCGGGCGTTCGGGAAACGAGACAGGAACGCACCGAGGGCGATCTCGGCCTCCAGGCGAGCCAACGGAGGACCGAGACAGTAGTGGCGACCGAGCCCGAAACTGATGTGGCCGCGAGAGGCGCCCGGGTCGAACTCGTCCGCAAGCTCCCCGTGCGGGCAGCGGTTGACCGCCGCGACGTTGATCTGCACAGGCGCACCCGCCGGGATGAAATAGCCACCGAGATCGAGGTCCTCAGTGGCAAACCGCCAAGTCGCGCTCGGAAACGGCGGGTGCACCCGGAGGGTTTCCTCGATCCACGCCTCGATCTCCACCTCCGAGCGCGGACGCTGGTCGGCGGGCCTGCGCAGCGCCTCGAACATCGCCGAGGAAATCAGGCTCGCCGTCGACTCGTAGCCGGCCATCACCAGGCCGACGGACCACGTCACGACCTCGGCGACCGTGGCCTCCTTGCGGTCGACCGCGTCGAGCAGACCGGTGATCACTCCCTCGTTCAACGAGCTCGGATCATTGACCCACGCAGTGACCGCACTGACCAGCGCACCGGCACCACGTTCCCGCACGGCTCGGTCCGGTGAGTAGATGATGCCGTCAGTGACGCGCTTCAGCTCCGCATGCGACTCCGGCCGGAGACCGAGTAACCCACAGATAGAGCCCATCGGGATCGGATGGGTGTAGTGCTCGACGAGATTCACCTCGCCGGCACCTGCGGCCGCCTCGGCGACGAGCCCGTCCAGCAACTTCTCCGCGAGCTGCTCCAGGCTGCCGGTCTGGCTCTCCACCTTCTCCGGGGTCAAGATCCGCGCGTGCAACGCCCTGCTTCTGGCGTGGTCCGGTCCCTCGCTCAACACCATGGCGCGAGCGACCTTGCCGCTGGGCTGCGAGCCGAGAATCTCGCCGGGAATCCGCAGCCAGTCGGGGGCGAGCTCGATGTCCTTGCTCAGCCTCCGGTCGGTCAGCGCCGCGCGCGCCAAACCCATGTCGCAGAGGACCCATGCGGTTCCGCCGTAGTAATCGATTTTCACGACCGGCGCCACCCGGCCGGCCGCGAGCACGCTCGGCATGCAGTCCACCGGCCCTGGAACGGTCGGCATGTCAACCCGCGGCGCGTCCAACAAATCGTCGACGTTCATTACTCGCCGCCAGCGTCCGTGAACACCGCGGTGACGCTGTGGGAGCTCACGATCAATGACTCAGTCACGTTCGTCCAATCTTTCGTGATCGGGTTGGGTGATGGCGGCCAGCACAACCGGCAGGACGCTGATGCGGCGGTTCATCCAGTCGGACTCCCAGCCCACCGCGGTGGTCTCACTCAGCCGCGCGTTCGGGAAACGAGACAGGAATGCGCCGAGGGCGATCCTGGTTTCCACGCGGGCCAGCGGCGCGCCGAGACAGTAGTGGCGACCGAGCCCGAAACTGACGTGGTCACGAGAGGCGCCCGGGTCGAAATCGTCCGCAAGCTCCCCGTGCGGGCAGCGGTTGGCCGCCGCTATGTTGATCTGCACGGGCGCGCCCTGGGGAATGAAATAGCCGCCAAGATCAAGGTTCTCGGCAGCGAACCGCCAGGTCGCATGCGTCGCTGGCGGGTGCGCCCGGAGGGCTTCCTCGATCCACGCCTCGATCTGCGTCTCGCCGCGAGGACGCCGGCCGGCCGGCCGGCGCAGTGCCTCAAAGATCGCTGAGGAGAGCAAGCTCGCCGTCGACTGGTAGCCGGCCAGCACCAGGCCGAAGGTCCACGTCACGACCTCGTCGACCGTGACGACCGCCTCGCCGTCGACCTCGTGGAGCAGACCGGTGATCACTCCCTCGTTCAGCGAACTCGGATCACTGGCCCACCCTGCGACCGCACGAGCCAGCGCTCCGACACCGCCCGCCCGCGCGGCTTGGTCCGGCGAATAGATGATGTCGTCGGTGAGATGCTTCATCTCCGCGTGCCTCTCCGGCCGGAGGCCGAGCATCTCGCAGAGAAAGCCCAGTGGAATCGGATCGACATAGCGCTCGACCAGGTTTACCTCGCCGCCGCCCGCGAACGCCTCGGCGGCGAGCCCGTCCAGCAACTCGTCCGCGAGCCGGGTCAGGCGGGCGGCCCATTTCGCCGCATTGCGGGGAGTGAAGATCCGCGCGTGCGCTCGCCTGATCCGGGCGTGTTCCGCCCCCTCGCTCATCAGCATGATGCGAGCGACCTCGGGGCTGGGCAGCGAGCCGGAAAACTCGCCGGGGATCCGCATCCAATCGGGGGCGAGCTCGATGTCCTTGCTCAGCCTCCGGTCGGCCAGGGCCATGCGCGCGAGCTCCGTGTCGCAGACGTCCCATACGGTTCCGCCGTAGTAGTCGACCTTGACGACCGGTGCCACCCGGCCGGCGGCGAGCACGCTCGGCATGCAGTCCACCGGTGCCGGAACAATCGGCATGTCGACCCGCGACGCGTCCAGCAAGTCGTCCGTTCTTGGATCAGCCATGCTGGTCGCGCCTTCCGTGACCGGGTTGGGCGAGCCGGTGTTCGGCCAACACAACCGGGAGGACCTTGATTCGCCGGGTCATCCATTCGGACTCCCAGCCCACCGCTGTGGTCTCGCTCAACCGCGCAGTCGGGAAGTGGGACAGAAACGCACTCAGGGCGACCCTGGCCTCGACCCTGGCCAGCGGCGCGCCGAGACAGTAGTGGTGACCGAGCCCGAAACTGACGTGGTCACGAGAGGCGCCCGGGTCGAAATCGTCCGCGAGCTCCCCGTGCCGGTAGCGGTTGGCCGCCGCCACGTTGATCTGCACGGGCGCGCCCTGGGGGATGAGGTAACCGCCAAGATCAAGGTCCTCGGTAGCGAACCGCCAGGTCGCGTGCGGGAACGGCGGATGCACGCGGAGGGTTTCCTCGATCCACGCCTCGATCTCCGCCTCGGTACGCGGACGCCGGTCGGCGGGCCTGCTCAACGCCTCGAACATCGCCGAGGAAATCAGGCTCGCCGTCGACTCATAGCCGGCCATCACCAGGCCGACAGTCCACGCCACGACCTCGTTCACCGTGATTGCCTCGTCGCCGTCGATGGCTTCGAGCAGGCCGGTGATCACTCCCTCGTTCAGCGGGCTCGGATCATCGGCCCATTCCGCGACGGCATGGGCCAGTGCCCCGACACCGCCCGCCCGCGTGGCTTGGTCCGGCGAATAGATGATGTCGTCGGTGGCCCGGCGCATAATTGCGTGCATCTTCGGCGGGAGGCCCAGCACCTCACAGAGGAAGTTCAGCGGGATCGGGTAGGTGTAGCGCTCGACCAGGTTCACCTCGCCGCCGCCGGCCGCCTCGGCGGCGAGTTCGTTCAGCAGCTCCTCTGCCAGTTGGGTCAGCCGGACAGCCCACTTTTCGGTATTGCGTGGCGTGAAGATCCGCGCGTGCACCGACCTGATCCTGGCGTGCTCCGATCCCTCGCTCATCACCATGGCGCGAGCGACCTCGGCGCGCGGCTGCGCGCCAAGCATCACCCCGGGGACCCGCATCCAGTCGGGGGTGAGCTCGACGTCCTTGCTCAGCCTCCGGTCGGCCAGCGCCATGCGAGCCAGGCCCATGTCACAGACGTCCCATGCCGTTCCGCCGTAATAGTCGACCTTCACCACCGGCGCCACCTGGCCGACGGCGAGCAGGCTCGGCATGCAGTCCACCGGTGCGGGAACAGTCGGCACATCAACGTGCGGCGCGTCCAACAAATCGTCGACGTTCACCACCTGGCTCCAGCTTCCGGAAGCACCGCGGTTACGCCCCGGGGGCCAACCAGTCCTTCGATGAGTTCAGCGGCCTGTTTCGGACCGTCATGACGTAGGTACTCACCACGCAACCGCACCGCGGCATCGCGGTAGCGCGGGTCGTTCAGGACCATGCCGACCGCCGTTCTGATCCGCTGCGACGTCAGGTTCCTTCGTCTCAGACTGATGCCCGCGCCCACCCAGCTGACCCGCGCGGCGACATCGGCTTTCTCCTCGCTACCCGGTGCTACGAGGAGCGGAACCCCATGTGCGAGCGCCGTGTTGACGCCGTTGAACCCACCGTTGGTCACCATGACGTCGACATGCGGGAGAAACCGGTGGTAGGGCAAGAACGGCTCGACCCGCACGTTTCGAGGCAGCGACGATGTGGTCGTGGGGTCCAGCGGTGAGTTCCCGGTGGTCACCACGACGAGTACCGGAAGGTCGGCCAACGCTCGAACAGCCGGCACGAGCAGCCGTTGCACGTCGTTGGTGACAGTGCCCTGGGTGAGGAGCACCACCGGCCGCCCGTCGTCGAGTTCGTTCCACCACGAGGGCGGATCGAATGCGGTGTCCGGCACCGGCAGGTCGAGCGGACCGACGAAGTGCGTCCGCTCGAAAAGGTCGGTTCTGGGGAATTCGAACGACGCGACGGTACCGACGAGGTACAGGTCTGGCCGCCGAGCGATGTTTTCCATAACGCTCGTGTCGAGCCGGGACAACCCCACTTCGGCCCGGACCTCGTCGGCGCGTTCGCGCACGGTGCGCAGTGTGAGATGATCCCCGGCCAGCGTGAGCAGGCGGTTGCGGAAGCGGCCGACCCGCGACGAGGACGGCCCCAGTCCGTAGCCGAGCGGTGCGGTGTCCCGGCTGCCGAGGACGTAGACCGAGTTGCCCACCCAGGCCAGCGGGATTCCGATGCGCTCGCGGGCGAAGCACGCGCCGTAGCACATGTCGTCGGAGACGATCACATCGGGCCGGAACCTCTCGATGATCGCGAGCAGATCCGTCATCTGACCGGGGGCGGTCTGGTAAAAGATGTCCTCCATGCCGGCCCGGAAGCTGGCGAGCCCGGTCAAGCCCGCATGGCCTGGGAAGGCCTCCTCTTTGCTGAGGCCCCCGAAGTCGTAGCCGGACCGCATCGACTCGGGCACCGCGCCTGCCCCGACCACTCCGTCCCGGTACGCCTGCCCCGTATACCAGTGAACGTCGTGTCCACGTCCGGTGAGCTGTCGAACGACGGAGAGCATCGGGTTGACGTGGCCGTCGGCCGGAGTGGTCGCGATGAGCATACGTGCCAAGGTGTCCCTCCTTGTCCCGCGGCAGGCCTGTTCACGAGGCATCAGGGTGGCCCGTCCACGGTCCGGTCCGGGACGAATTGGCGGCAACACCGTCAACCCTGGTGATGACGAGGGGTCCTCGCGGGCGTGCCGGGAGCCACAAGTTACTGATCCTGGCGATGGCGCAGGGGATGTGGACGAAACGTGTGGCTGACAACGATCACGACATCCGGTCGCGATCAGGAGGGCTAGATGTCCGTCGCTCGTTTGCGCGGTGGTGGTACGTCGGATCACCCCACCTCAGCCCCGAAGAGGATCACGGTTCTGGGCGCGGGCGTCGCTGGTCTGGTTGCCGCCGCCGACCTGGAGCGGCTCGGACACCGAGTGCTGATCATGGAGGGAAGCAAACGCATCGGCGGCAGGGTCTACACGCATCGATTCGGCAGAGCCAAGGGTTCCCCGTTCGCCGAGCTCGGCGCGATGCGGATTTCCGTGGGTCATACGCGAACGTTGGGGTACATTGCCCAGCTCGGGTTACTGGACCAGCTCTGCGAGTTCCGGACGACGTTGTCCGACGACGGCAACCTGCTGCGCAGCGAAGACGGCAGCCACGTCCGGGTCCACGAGGCGCAGAAGGAGCTGGTGGGACACCTGACATTCCGTCTGGGAACACAGAAATACCGATACAACACCCTGCTGTTCGGCTCATGGCTGAACGTGTGCCTGAGCGCGGTCGCACCGCAGCGGTTCCAGGATTACCCTGGGACGAACACCGAACTGCTCGATCTGGTTGACCGAATCGACCTGGACTCGTACCTGTACGGCGACAACAGATCGAAGGTGGACCTTCTTTCCCTCTTCTCGGACCACCCGCACCTGCGAGCGCGGATCGCCAGCAAGCACGACCGGTTCCTGTACGACGCGCTCGTCGAAACGAACTTCGCCTTCCGCCTGCGGGACGGCATGGACACGCTCACCACCGCCCTCGCCAGGAAGATCCGCGGAACGATCCTGCTGGGCCACGAGGTGGTCGGGTTGTCGGTCCAAGACCATGACGTGGCCGTCGAGGTTCGCCACGGCACCACAGCCACCACTTGGTACTTCGACTACGTGTTGTGCACGATTCCTTTTTCCGTTTTGCGCGGGCTACGGCTGGACGGGTTTGACGACGACAAGCTGAGCATCATCCGCGAAACCGCGTACTGGCCGGCCACCAAGATCGCTTTTCACTGCCGGGAGCCGTTCTGGATTGCGGACGGAATCTCCGGTGGCGGTTCGGTCACCGGCGGGCTGGTACGGCAGACGTACTACCCGCCCGCGCCGGACGACCCGTCGCTGGGCGCGACGCTGCTCGCAAGCTACACCATTGGCGCCGACGCCGACGAAATCAGCAGGCTCGACCCGGTCACCAGGCGTGCGGTGGTTGTGGAGGAGGTGAGCCGGATGCACCCGAGGCTGCGAGAACCCGGCATGATCCTGGAAACGGCCAGTCAGGTGTGGGGTGAGCACCGCTGGAGCCGGGGGGCGGCCACCATCCGTTGGGCCCAGGATGCCGCCACGCGCGAGGAACAACGGCGAGCGGCGGCACGCCCGCAGAACCGCCTGTTCTTCGCGGGCGAGCACTGCTCATCGGAACCCGCCTGGATCGAGGGGGCGATCGAGTCGGCCATCGACGCCGTGCACAGCGTCGACGCGCACGAGCCGGCCGGCCGCCCGGCGGCCACGCTGGTGAGGAGTACCGATTGAGCATCTTTCATTTGCCACGTCTGCACTTCGCAGGGAGCGCGACGACCCAGTTGCCCACTGGTCCGCGCGGCGGCCTGATGGACCTGGCGACGAACACCGCGCTGGGGGCCGACGGAACGCCTTTCCCCCCTCACAGGCCACCGCAGGAGTACGACGGCCCGCGAGGAGAGCGCTTCGCCGGCAACGGTCACTTCACCGTCGATGCCGTCGTGTCGGGCGTCGAGTTGCGAGCAGGAGAGGTCGACTTCACCGACCCCGCGGTGGGCCGCCGCGTCGACATGTGGGGACACTACAACGAGTACCTCCAGACGACCGTCAACCGCGCCCGCGTATTCGACGTCGACCCGTCGTCGAACTGGACGACCACACTGATGGTCGGCCAGGTCGGGTTCGGCCGTCTCGGGCGCTCGCACGACACCGGGTATGCGCTCACCGGCGACGTGCACGGCTTTCAACCACCGAGGTGGCATGACTTCCGGCGGGGCGCCGTCGTGCACCAGTTCGTGGTGACACTTGAGGATCTGATGTGGTTTGCCGAGAAAAGCGGCTCCCCCGCTGTCACAAGCCTGCGTTCCGCGCTGCGATCGGAGGCCGACGGTCTCGTCGTGCAGTTCGCGCTCGTCACCCCGTCCGCCGCATCCGTCCTGAATGCCCCACAACGCTGGGACCTGCGGGGAACCATCGCCCCTTGGCACCGCACAGAGTTGCGGACGTACCCAGCCGGGCGATTGCTGGTGCCCACCGACCGCGCGCAGGCCCCACACATCTTCTCCGCCGATCTGACGGCCAACGACGTCACGCTGAACATGATCACGGCGATCGGCCCGTGGCTTCCCGCCCACGACCTTCAGTTGCGCACGGCAGGCACCGGGCAGGTCGTCGCCCAGGTGTCACGGCAGTCCTGTGTGGACGCGCTGCGCCACGGTGGCGTGGTGCATGTGCCGCGCGCGAACCCAGTCGGCCGCGATGATGACGAAGCGCTGGTCCTGACGTGCGGGAACAGCGGAGAGACGTTGTCGCACGAGCGGGAGATCAATGTCCAGGTCGACGACGCCTGCCTGTTCCTGGAGCACCCACGCGACGCCGACGATGCGGACCACGACGTCGAGGTGGTGTTCCGGTCCTTCGTCCGCGGCCGCCCCGCGCCGGTGGAAGCCCTGTGGCTGCGGCAGGTCGCCAACCCGAGAGCGCTTCCGCGCGATCCGGACGCAGCGCGGGCGGAAATCGTTCGGCTCCGCGCCGGCGACGCCGACAACTTGTCGAGCGCCTGCGTCGTGAGTACCGACGAGGACGGTCGCGGGCGGTTCACTGTGCGCGGCGCGCGGGCGGGCGCTGCCCGCGTCCTGCTCGCCGTCGAGGCCGGGTGCCCCAACGTCCCGGCGTACGACAACGACGACGAGCTGGGGTTCTGGTCGACCGCCGGCTACCTCTCGGTCCGCGTGTTGCCGGACGACTGGCGGCTCGCGGATCTTCCTGAGGACGAGGTCACCTTCGACCTGATTTGCCGGGAGGTCTTCGCCCCTTATGAGTTCCTGTACTCGTTCATGCGGGAGGAGGTCTTCAGCCTCGCGGACCGGTGCAAGGTGGAGACCTACGCGAAGCTGATCTGGCAGATGTGCGACCCCCGCAACAAGCCGAAGACCTACTACATGCCGCCCACACGCGATCTGACGGAGCCGAAGGCGCGACTGCTGCTGGCTTATCTGCGGGCGCAGCAGAAGCCAGCCCAGGTGCTTCGCACACTGCCTTCGACGGTTCGGTCGGTCAGGCGCCTCTTGACCCGGGCCGAGCTCGTGGCGGCGTTGCGCGACGCCGCCACGCTCGAACTCACGGTGATGACGCAATACCTCTACGCCGCCTACTCGGTCCCGGCGTACGGCGCCGGTCTGGAATACGTCCGCCGGGGCGAGTGGACCCCACGGCAGCTGACTATCGCCTGCGGCGACGGCGGCGAGACGCTCGACGACGGAATTCGCGGAACATTGATCAACGTCGCCCGCGAAGAAATGGTCCACTTTCTACTGGTCAACAATGTGCTGTCGGCCCTCGGCGAGCCGTTCCATGTCCCGAACGTTGATTTCGGGACCATCAACACCGAGTTGCCCGTTCCGCTGGATTTCTCTCTCGAACGCCTGGATTTCGGCAGCATTCAACGCTTCATTCGCATCGAACGACCGGACTGTCTGACCGGCGACGTGCTGCTGGGCGACCGCGCCGGCAGGGCAGACCCGCGCGGTCCCGCCTACTCCTCGCTGAGCGAACTTTACCGCCGTATCAGGCAAGGTCTGCAGGAGATCCCCGGCCTTTTCCTGGTCGAATCCGGACGCGGCGGCGGAGAGCACCACCTGTTCCTGAGGCGGTCGGTCAACCAGCGCCACCCCGATTACCAGTTGGAGGTCGACGACCTCGGCAGCGCCTTGTTCGCCATCGACATCATCACCGAACAGGGTGAAGGCGGTGTGCTGCCCGATCGTGCCAGCCAAACAGGTCATGGCGACGAGCGGTCGCACTACGAGGCATTTTTGGGCGTCGCCGCGGTAATGCGCGACGCCGACTGGGTCCCTTCCTACCCGGTCGTGCGGAACCCGACAGTGCGCGACGGCGGCAAGGCGAGCGAGCACGTCACCGATCCCGAGGCTCGGGAGATCATGCGGCTGTTCAACGACGCCTATTTCGTGATGTTGCAGCTGATGGTGCAGCACTTCGGCACTGGGCACGACACGAGCCTGCGCCGGTCCCGGCTGATGAACGCGGCCATCGACGTGATGACCGGGGTGATGCGACCGCTGGGCGAACTGCTCGTGGTCATGCCGTCCGGGCTGCCGGGCAGGACGGCGGGACCATCGTTCGAACTGGACGCGCCGCCCGCTTTCGTGTCACGTCCCGACGTGGCGGCGCGCGCGGTCGCGATGCGCCTGGACGCCGTCGCCGCACGGGTCACCAGGTGCCCACTTGTGCCCCCACGAGTGGGCGAGCTGAGCACGATGCTTGCCGACCAGTTGCGAGGGTACCTGACACGAAGATGAACGTGACATGTTGTTCACCGGGTGATTTGCGGGGCTGGTGTCGGGCCGGGATGGCGCCGATCCAGAGGGTCAGCCCGATGGCCTTGGCCTGCCTGATGATCTGCCGTGTCATGCGTTGCTTGCCGCACCGGGCCGTGTTGCGCCGGTAGTAGACCGCGCAATTCGAACTCGTACGGCGTCACAGACCCACCGGCGTACCGAGCGGCCCGCCCCATCTTCCCAGCCCCGGAGAGCCCGCGCCGAAGACAGGAGCTTCTGAGATGAATGAACCACTGTACGAAACCGACGTGCTGATCGCGGGCGGCGGCCCGGTCGGCTTGGCGCTGGCACTGGACCTGGCGTATCGCGGCATCGATCACGTCGTCATCGACGAGGGTGATGGGGTTGTCCGCCACCCCAAGGTCAGCACCGTGGGTCCGCGCTCCATGGAACACTTCCGGCGGTGGGGTGTCGCGGACCGCATCCGCGCCGCCGGCTGGCCGGACGACCACCCGCTTGACATCGCCTGGGTCATCCGTGTGGGCGAACACGAGATCCACCGGTTCGAACGAGGCACCGTCCGGGACCGTCCAGCCTTCACCCACACCCCTGAACCCGACCAGGTGTGCCCGGGGCACTGGCTGAACCCCTTGTTGGCGAACGCTGTCGGCATCCACCCGGAGGGCCCGCTGCGGTACCGGTGCCGCATCGAGCGGATCGAGCAGGACTCCGACGCCGTGCGCGCGACCGTCCGCGACCACGCACGCGGGACGACGATGACTGTCGTCGCCCGGTTCCTGGTCGCTTGCGACGGCAGTTCCTCCCCAATCCGCAAGGCGGTCGGCATCAACGCTCCAGCGCGCTACGAGGCGCAGGTGTTCCGCAACATCCTTTTCCACGCCCCGGACCTGGCCAGCCAACTCACCCCAATGGGCCACCGCGCCGCGCTGGTGTACTTCCTGATGCGCTCGGCGGCCCTACGTTATCCGCTGCGATCGCTGGACGGCCACGGCCTCTACAACATGGTCATCGCGGGAGACACCAGCCAGGACGCGATGTCGGTGGTGCGGGATGCCATCGCATTCCAGACCCAGGTGGAGCTGCTGTCTGACAGAGTGTGGCGGCTGACCCACCGCGTCGCGGACCAGTACCGGTCCGGACGGGTGTTTCTCGCGGGTGACGCGGCGCATACTCTGTCCCCTTCCGGCGGATTCGGCATGAACACCGGCGTCGGCGACGCCGCCGACCTCGGCTGGAAACTCGCGGCCGAACTCGACCGCTGGGCCGGTTCACGGCTGCTGGACACCTACGAAACGGAACGGCGCCCGGTGTCGCTGGACAGCCTGGAGGCAGCCAACACGAACCTGAAGCGCACCATGGACCGGGACATCCCGATAGATTTGGGGAAGGACACGCCAGAGGGCGTGCGCGCGCGGGCGACGATGGCTGAACGGCTGATCAGCAGCGGCGCGCGACGCGAGTTCGACGCACCAGAAGTCCACTTCGGGTTCCGCTACCGTTCCCCGATCGTCGTGTCGGACGGCCCCGCCGCCGCGCTACCCCCGGGTTGGCGGCCGGGCAGCGATCCCGGCAGCCGAGCCGCGCACGCCTGGGTACGCCCGGGTGTGTCCACACTGGACCTTTTCGGTCGCGGGTACACGTTGCTCCGCTTCGCGGAGTCCGACCGGCTCGACGGATTCGACCGCGCGTTCGCCCAGCGCAAGGTCCCGCTGCGGACCATGGCGTGCGGCGATCGGGAGCTCGCCCGGCTCTACCGGTACCCATTTGTGCTGGTCCGCCCCGATGGGCACGTGGCGTGGCGCGGCGAGCAGCTCCCGTCCGCGCCGGACGAGCTGGCCGACATCGTACGCGGGGCGTTCTGACATGATGCCGTTCTCCCCCCAAGGCTGGTCAGCCGAGGACGTCGCGAACCCGTACCCGATCTACCGGCGCTACCGCTCGGAGGACCCGGTACACCAGGCCGCGCCAGGCACCTGGTACGTCTTCGGCTACGAACATGTCGCGGAGACGTTGTCCAGCAGGGACTTCAGTCGTAACATGCCCCCGCACCTACCCGGTCGCGACAACGCGTTGCGCCGAAGCGTGGAGAACTGGCTGGTCTTTCTGGACCCGCCCCGGCACACCCGTCTGCGCCGCCTGCTCGCCGCCACATTCTCCCCAATGGTCGCGACCAGCTTACGTCCGCGGGTCGCCGAGATCGCCCACGATCTGCTGCGAGGGTTCACCGATCGGCACGCGGTGGACCTGGTGAAAGACTTCGCGGCGCCGTTGCCGGTGCTGGTCATCTCCGAACTGCTCGGGGTGCCGGCGAGCCTGCACGACTGGTTCCGCGAACGCGCGGAATGGTTGCAGCAGGCCAGCTCCGCACGTGCGGCACGCAACGAGGACGCCTTCACGAAGGCTGAGGCCGCCGCGCGGGAGCTCACCGAGTACTTCCGCGAAGAGGTGCGCCGGCGCTGGAAACCGCGTTCCGACCTCGTCTCGCTGCTGGCCCACGCGGAGGGGCTGACAACCGATGAAATCACCGGAACCTGCGTCCATCTGCTCACCGCAGGGCACGAGACCGCCACGAACCTGATCGGCAAATCGGTGCTCGCCCTGCTTGCCCACCCGAAGGTGCTCGAACGACTGCGGGCTGAACCGAGGTTGGTGCCCGCCGCGGTGGAGGAGCTGATTCGCTACGACCCACCTGTGCAGATGGTGACCCGCTGGGCCACCCAAGTACGGCAGCTGGGTGGCTGGGAGATTCGCAGCGGTGACAAGGTCACGCTCGTGCTCGGGTCAGCCAACCGTGACCCTCGCCAGTTTGCAGAGCCAGACGAACTGCGGCTGGACAGAGGCACCACCCGCCATTGCGGTTTCGGCCTCGGCATTCACTACTGCCTCGGCGCGGCGCTCGCGAGGGCAGAAGCGGAGATCGCCTTGCCCATGCTGCTCGACCTCCTGTCCAACCGCACGGTCACCGACGTTCGCTACGGCCACGACATGGTTTTCCACGGACCGGTCCGGCTGATGTTGACCGTCCGGATCAGGCGGGGTCGGGCTGGGTAAGGCGAATGAGCTCGATCCGGGAGCGGATGTCGAGCTTGCGAAAAACCTTACGCAGATGGAACGCGACGGTATGGTGTGAGATGAACATCCTGTTCGCGACCTGCTTGTTGGTCAGGCCCTCGGCGACCAGGAAGGTAATGGCCCGTTCCGTCTCGGTCAGGCTGTTCATGCCGCTCTTCGGACTTGCCGGGCGCCGCCAGTGCCGTTTGACGACCCCCAGTGCGCGAAGCCGACGGCGGGTGCGTGCCACGTCGCGCTCCGCTCCGGCCGACTGGTACAGCGCGAGCGCGCCTTCCAGTCTCTTCACCGCGGACTTCTCGTCGACCGTACCGAGTCTGGTGCCCAGATCCTCGGCTGCCGACGCACGCGCCCAGAGATCCCGCTGCCCCTCCGCGGCTTCCGACAGTGCCTCGACGTCGTCGCCCAGCAGACCGCGCGCATGCGCCGCCGCCAACGCCAGGGACCGGACGTCCGGATTGTCCTTGGCGAGCAGGACTGCCGCATCCGCCGCCGCAACGGCCCAGTCACGTCTGCCCATCGCCAGTCCCGTGCGTACCATCCACGCTGCGGCGGCACAGTCCACCATGGCAAGCGCTCTGCAGTTGTCGTGACGGATGAACCATTCCAGCGCCTGCGAACAACCGTGGTAGTCGCCATACGCGAGCGCCGACTGGGCTCGTGCCCATTCCAGCGTCACGGCCTTGGTACCGGCCACTTCCGCGGTGGCCCACTTCACCAGTTCGTCTCCCGACTCACCCGGTTCGGATCGGCCCTGCCGCAATGCCACCGTGATCAGTATCGCCAAGGCAGCGGCCAGGTGAACCCGCATGCCGGTATCCCTGGCGATCGTGAGACTCTCGGTCGCCTCGGCCGCGGCGCTCGGCAGCCTCCCGCCAGCCAGTTCAAGCCTGGCGCGCATGAGCTTCGGCAACGCGCCCAGCGTGTAGTCGATGTCCTGCTCGGCATCCGCGACCGCCGACCGCGCATTCTCGAGGTTGCCCAGCCCGGTCAGGATCATCGCGTGCGCCAGCCGTGGATGCCCTGGATGCGTCACCGGTAATCGAGCGTCAGGGGTTACCAGAGCCTCACGGGACCTCTGCAGCGCGGTGGCGAGCGCACCCGACCGCCAGGCCGTCAACGGACAGCACACCGACGTTTGTTCCTCCTCCTGGGACGCATTGGGCGCAGCCCGGACAGTCACCGCCATCGATCGGTTGAGCAGCAATCGCCGAGTAAGGTCGGCGGAAGCGCTCGAATCGGTCAGCAATCCGGCTGCCGCCTCCGCCGCATCCGGGTGACGGTCCTGCAGGGTCAGCGCGGTGGCGAGCCAGTAGCGCAGCACTCTGGCCGCATCGGGTGACACATCCCGGCTGATCGCCTCCCTGGCCAGCTCCACGGCCTGGGCCAGCGGGCCGCCCCTGGTGCAGGCCTCCACCGCGATCATGGCCAGCGACAGCCACTTCTTGCTGTCGCTCGACACCAACTCCAGGCCCCGCATCGCCAGTTCGGCCGCCAAGCGCGGCAACGACGGCAGTGCTTGCTCCGCCGCCTGACACAACAGCTCGACCGAGGCCTCGTCGTGTCGCACCGTTCCATGCAGCAAGTGCTCGGCCGAGTCGATGGCGGAGCCGCCCCGGTTGATCAGCGTCTTCGCCGTCTGACGGTGCAGAGCACCGCGAACCGGCACCGGGATGCCCCGCAGCACCGTTTGCCAGACCATGCCTCGGCGAAACCGCATGTGCTCCTGCGCGCCGTCCAGCACCCTGGCGTTGAGGGCTTCCCGGAATGCGGGCAGCAGCACCGCGACCGGTTGCCCCAGCATTTCCGCGACGTCATCGGGAGTGAACGACCGACCCAGCACGGCCGCCGCTTCCAACGTTTGGCGCGTCTGCGGCGACAGCGCGTCAAGCGCGCGACGAACCAGCGCAGACAAGCACTCAGGCAGTGGTGCACCCGCCGACAGGCCGGTGAACTCGTACTTCAGGCGCGCGATCTTCCCCTCGCAGTGCACCGCCTTCTCCCGGACCAGCCCGTCGAGCAGCCGGACCAAGGCCGCGGCGTTACCTTCGGCGCAGGCCACCAGCTCGGTCAGCGCATCGGCCGGCGCGAAGCCGAGCACATCCTTGGCCACCGCCGCCACTGCTTCGTCGGACAACTGGCGCAGTGGCATATGCACCATGGTTTCCCGGTCTTCCAGATAGCGGAAAAACCGGTCAAGGTGGGATGCGGCCCGGTTCGGACGGCCGGCCAGCACACACACCAGAGGCCGTGTCGGTACCAGGGAGAACAACTTGCCCAAAACTCGTGCGGCCGGCCCGTCCCACCGCAGGTCGTCCAGGGTGATCAGCAGCGGTTCACTGGCCGACTGGCCCTCCAGCACGATCTGGGGGTCGTTCACCCCCGACTCGTTGTCACTCAGCAGACGGGCCAGCACGTCGTGCCGGAGTTCCTCGTCCAGCCCGAACCGCTCCACCCGGAAGCCGCGGGAGACCGCTGCCGCCCTGACCGCCGCAAGCAACGCGGTCTTGCCCACGCCCGCTTCGCCGACGACTGACACGGCGCTGCCGCGTCTCGCCGTGATCGCACTGTCCAGGATCTCCGCGAACCGAGTCAGCTCGGCGTCCCGACCACGCAGCATCCGAGTCGCTGGGTGCTGCCTGTTCCGCTGCCGCAACGCCCTGGGCGTCACGTGGAAACGAGGAAATTCGACAGTACTGCCCGTTCGGTGGCTACGGGCGTTACGGTTACCTGTCACAGTCCGCCTCCATTACCACACCGCATCTTGATCAAGACTTACCGTATTGATGCGATATTGGAAACCCGACAATGACAGGATCGAGAAAATGCGGACAATCTCTGCATAATCGCGCAGTCTGATGCGAAAAGGTTATCAGCGCACGCGATGGCCCAACCTGTCGGAAGATTGTGGATGTGGGCGATCAGTCACCAGGCGCCGCCCGTTATTGGAGCGTGTCTTACGTGGTGTTCGGCTGTCGTTCCGGGATGATCTTGGTTGCGTAGCGGTTGTCGTTGCGGTTGGTGCCGGATGAGTTGTGGG
The DNA here is from genome assembly GCF_035276945.1 of Amycolatopsis sp. Lineage (GTDB taxonomy): Bacteria > Actinomycetota > Actinomycetes > Mycobacteriales > Pseudonocardiaceae > Amycolatopsis_E. Next base: position 56,870 of record NZ_DATELF010000095.1, read on the forward strand.
CACTGGCCGAGCCGTTGGTCCCGGAGTTCAAGCCGCGGCCGCACGGTGGTGGGACGGCTCCGTTGCCGGCGCGGGCGGTGTTCGCGGCGATCGTGTATGTGCTGACCAGCAGGTATGCGTGGCGGGACCTGCCGCCGTCGTTCGGGGTGCCGTTTCAGACCGCGCACCGTCGCTTCGGTCAGTGGACCGAGGCGGGGCTATGGCGGCGATTGCACCATGCCGCGCTCGAGGAACTCGGTAGCCGGGGTGTGATCGACTGATCCCGTACCATCCTCGACGGAGCGAGCGTGCGGGCCATAAGCGGCATCGTTGACCGGCCCGAACCCGGTCGATCGCGGCAAACCCGGATCGAAAATCCACGCGCTGTCCGAACGTGGTGGGCTGCCGCTCTCGGTCGACATCTCCGCGGCCACCACCCACGACTCCCAGGCTCTCGAACCCTTGGTCAACGCCATCCCGGCGATCAGGTCCCGGTGTGGCCCGCGTCGGCGCAAACCCGGAACGCTGCCCGCCGACAAGCCCACGACCAGCCCGACCTCCGCCGCCGGGTCCGCAACCACGGCATCGGAATCCACATCGCCCGCAAAGGCATCGAGCCGACGGTCCACTCCAACCGCGACAGTTCCACCGAGAACAAGACAACCCAACCCGAGCAAAACGACCGCCAGCCTGGTGTTCCGGCGCCTCAGCCACGAGCTGGCGACAAGAAGAACGGCGAGAACAAAACAACAGAATGTCCTGCCTGATGAGCACTGTGGAGGACATCAAGAAGCTGGGCAACATCCCCGATGGCGCCACAAGATCCACGGCGGCGCCGGCCGGGTGCCGCCCAATTTTCGCGTCAGGCTTCCCGCAGGCTGCGCGGCCGCATGTCGGTCCAGGCGCGCTCCACGTAGTCCAGGCACTCGGCGCGGGCGGCTGGACCGTGCACCACGGTCCAGCCTGCCGGGATCTCGGCGAAGTGCGGCCACAGCGAGTGCTGGCCTTCGTCGTTGACGAGCACCAGGTGCTCGATCGTGTCGTCGTCGAACGGGTTCTCACTCAACTCCGGCTCCTTCTCATGGTGCGGAACTTGGCGGCCATCACGGACGCGACATGGGCGAGTGCGTGCGGTGCGGCCATCTCGATGTGGCCGAACGGCAGCGTGTGACACTCCACATTGCCGTCCACTATGGACTTCCAGTAGGCGGGGTCGTTCTTCGGACCGCCCAGATACACCAGCTCACCCCGGTAGATGCCGGGCGAGAACTCGGCCGCGAGCCTGGCGTTGGTGGCGGCCACCTCGGTGATCGCGGTCAGTCCCGCCTCGCCGACCTGTTCGAGCATCCCCGGATAGTGATCGGTGAGCAGCCCGCGCACCTCGTCCAGGGTCAGCGGACGCGGCACGCTCAGCGGCGGGTCCAGCAGCACCAGCAGCGGCACCTCCTCCCCCGCGTCCTGCAGCGCCGTCGCCACGGCGTGGGCGAGCGTGGCGCCGAACGAGTAGCCGAACAGGTGGTACGGACCGTGCGGCCGCATCCCCTGGATCGCCTCGACGAACCCGCCCACCAGCTCGGTCGGCGACTCGGGCAGTCCGCCCTCGTCGCGCAGGCCCCGGCACTGCAGCCCGTACACCGGCCGGCCCGGGCCCAGCGTGCGCAGCAGCCCAGCGTACCGCCAGCTCAACCCCGACAGCGGGGGCAAGCAGAACAGCGGTTCCTGGCGGCCGTGCGTCCGCAGCGGCAGCACCACGTCGAAGGGATCGCCGTCGGTCTCCCCCGAGTCGAGCACCTCCAGCAACCGGGCCGGGGTGGGCGCCTCGAACAGCTGCCGGATCGACAGCTCCGTGCCCAGCACGGTCCGGATCCGCCCGGCCAGCCTGGTCGCGAGCAGGGAATGCCCGCCCAGCGCGAAGAAGTCGTCGTCGAGGCCGACCTCACCGGTCCCCAGCACCTCGCCGAACAGCTCGGCGAGCAGCCGCTGCCGCGGGGTGACGGCACGCCGGGCCGGGCCGGCGGCGCCGAACTCGACGGCCGGCAGCGCGCGGCGGTCCAGCTTGCCGTTGGCGGTCAGTGGAAGCGACTCGAGGGACACGAACGCCGCCGGGATCATGTAGTCCGGCAACCGCTCGCCCAGCCACCCGACGAGGTCGCGCATGCTGCCCACGACGTAGGCGACCAGCCGTCTGCCCTCGTGCGCGGTCACCGCGGCCTGCTCGACCCCCGGGCAGTCCAGGATCGCGGTCTCCACCTCGCCGAGCTCGATCCGGAACCCGCGGAGCTTCACCTGGTGGTCAGCCCGGCCGGCGAAGTGCAGCACGCCGTCCTCGTCGCGGCGCACGAGGTCTCCGGTGCGGTACATGCGGGCACCGGGCGGGCCGAACGGGTCGGCCACGAACCGTTCCGCGCTCAGCCCGGGCCGGCCGAGGTAACCGCGGGCCAGGCCCGGCCCGGCGAGGTACAGCTCCCCCACCACGTCCGGTGACACCGGTTTCAGCGCGCGGTCCAGCACCCGCACCGCACCGCCGGCGATCGGCCGCCCGATCGGCGGCGGCTCGTCCGGCGAGGTCTCGGTGTACCACGCCGTGACGTACACGGTGGCCTCCGTCGGACCGTACACATTGGCAACGCGGGCGCCGGGCGCCGCTTCGAGCACGTCGTCGACCACGGCCGCGGGCAGCGCCTCGCCGCAGAAGACGACGGTGGCCGTGCGCTCGGGTAGGCCGCGGTCGGCGACCAGCGCGGCCAGCACCGACGGAACGCCGCTGACCAGCTGCACGTGCGGCCGCTCGGGCAGGGCCAGCGGGCCGGATACGACTTCGAGGCAGCCGCCGCACAGCAGCGGGGCGAACAGCTCGAACACCGAGACGTCGAAGTTCAGCGACGTGGAGAACCCGACGCGGGCAAGGCCCTCGGGACCGAACTCGCCGGCTGCCCACCGGCACAGCGTCACCACGCTTCCGTGGGTGACCACGACGCCCTTCGGTCGTCCGGTCGAGCCGGACGTGTAGATGACGTACGCCGGGTGCGCCGGGTGCGGGTCGTGCCCCACCGGTTCGTCCGGGAACTCCGCCGCGTCGCCGGCGACGAGCACCGGCGCGTCCGGCGGCAGGGTGGCCCGGGTGTCCAGTGTGGACAAGATGGCCACCGGTTCGGCATCGGCCACGATGAACGCGAGCCGTTCGGCGGGGTAGCCAGGGTCCAGCGGCAGGTAGGCCGCACCGGACTTGAGCACCGCGAGCAGCGCCACGACGAGGTCGGCGGTGCGCGGCAGCGCGACGCCCACGACGCGTTCGGGACCGGCGCCGGCGGCGATCAGCCGGTGGGCCAGCCGGTTCGCCGCGGCGTGCAGCTCCCGGTAGGTCAGCTCCACCGGACCGGAGACGACTGCGGTCACGTCCGGGGTGCGGGCGGCCTGATCCTCGAACACCCGCACCAGGTTCGTCTCGGCGCCGCAACCGGGTTCCTCCTCGCGCACGCCGAACACGTCGAGCCGTCCCGTGGGCAGGCCGGGGTCGTCGGCGATCGCGGTGACCACGCGCACCAGCCCGTCCAGCAGGCGCTGCGCCCAGGCGGTGCCGAACAGGTCGGGCCGGTAGGCGAGCCGGAACCGCATCCGCTCCGCCGGGACCGCGACCAGCTGCACGGGGTAGTTCGTCGCGTCACGGCCCCACACGCCGGTGATCCGGACCTCGCCGGGCGCCGCCTCAACGGGCTCCAGAGGCTGGTTTTCGAACACCACCAGCGTGTCGAACAGCTCGCCGCCGCCCGCGACGCGGCGGATCTCCGCCAGGCCGAGATGCTGGTGGTCCAGCAGCGCCGCCCAGTCCTGCTGGACGCGGCGGAGGAGGTCGCCGAGTGATTCGGCGAGGCCGGTGCGCACCCGCACCGGGACAGAGTTGATGAACAGCCCGATCATCGCCTCGGCGCCGGGCAGATCCGCGGGCCTGCCGGCGACCGTCTGTCCGAAGAGGACGTCGTCGCGCCCGGTCACCCTGGCGAGCACGATCGCCCAGGCGGCCTGCACCGCGGTGTTCACCGGGATCCCGAGCTCGCGGACCCGCGCGGCCAGCCGCTGCCCGGGCTCGGCGGGCAGCTCCGCGCGCACCTGCTCCGGCAGGATCTGCCCGTGTCCGGTGCCGGGCGGAGCCAGCAGCGTCGGCTCGTCCACATCGGACAGTGTGGCGCGCCAGGCGGCGACGGCGGCCGCGGTGTCTCGGCGGCCGAGCCAGGACAGGAAGTCGCGGTAGGGCCGCACCGGCGGCAGCGGTGTGCCGTCGTAGAGCGCGAGCAGTTCCCGCACCAGGATCGGCATCGACCAGCCGTCGAGCAGGATGTGGTGGTGGGTCAACAGCAAGCGGTACCGCTGCGGGCCCAGCCGAGCCAGCAGCATCCGCAGCAGCGGGGGCTTGACCGGGTCGAACCGCTCGGTGCGGTCGGCGTCGAGCAGCCGCGCCCACTCGGCGTCCGCATTCGCGGCCTCGGTCAAATCCGTCTCGGTCCACGGCAGCGTGACCCGCTCGGCCACCACCTGCACCACCCCGCCGTCGCGGCGCTGCCGAAACCCGCAGCGCAGGTTGGCTTGACGCTCGAGCAGCGCCTCCCCGGCGGTCCGCAGGCGTGCCGGGTCGAGCGGCCCGGTCAGGTCGAGCGCGACCTGCACGAGGTAGACGTCCACGGCATCGGTGTCGAACCGGCTGTGGAAGAACATCCCCTCCTGCAGCGGTGTCAGCGGCAGGATCTCGGTGGTCACTCGTCCTCCCAGTCGTCCAGATCGTCCAGCGCGGCGTCGATGAGACGGCCGAGCTCGTGGCACCACTTCCGGGCCAGTTCCGCGACGTCCGCCTCGGACAGCAGGGCCGCGGGCCAGGTCCAGGTGGCGTCCAGCACCGGGCCGTCCGGGCCGTCACGGACGGCGGCGGTGAGGTCCACGGCGTGCGCGGCGGGCAGCCGCGGGTCCAGCCCGCTGCCGGTCGCCGCGGACTCCGGCGCGAAGGTCCAGTCCCCGTCGCCGGGCACGGCGAACCGGCCGAGGTAGTTGAAGGAGACCTGCGGGGCGGGCAGCGCGGCCAGTTCCGGCGCGGTGCGCGGGTTGAGGTGGCGCAGCAGCCCATGCCCGAAGCCGTGCGCAGGATTGACGTGACGGCCGTCGCGCCGCAGCCGGACCGGGTGCAGCGCGGTGAACCAGCCGACCGTCCGCGACAGGTCGATCTCCGCGGCGAACTCCTCACGCCCGTGCGTCTCGACGTCCACCAGCAGCTCGTCGGTGCCGAACGCGCGGACGAGCGCGGTCAGCAGCACGTCGGTGACCGTCGTGGTGCCGACCGCCGGGACCGTGGTCAGCAGCGGCCCGGTGCGGCCGGGCGGCAGGCTCACGGTGAGCGAGCGGGACGTGCCCGCGGTGTCGGACGCAGGGTCCAGCGGGCGGCCGCCCAAGAGCGGTTCGGTGATCGCGGCGACCTCGTGCCACACGGCCGGGTCGCCGGTGACCGCCGGATCGTCCGCACCTCTGGTGAGCCGCGTCGCCCAGTACCGGAACGAGGTGCCGACCGGCGGCAGCGGGCGACGGTCCCAGGCCCGGGCGAGGTCTTCGGCCAGGATCCGCCACGACACACCGTCGACGACCAGGTGGTGCACGGTCAGCAGGAGCCGCCCGGCCCGGCCCGGGCCGGGGTCGAGCCACACCGCGCGCAGCATGACGCCGGCGCCTGGGTCCAGGGCGGCACGGGCCTTCTCGGCCTCCTCTTCGACGGCGGAGACGAAATTCGCTGCCACGCGGCGGGTCAGCACCTCGGTGCCGGTCACCGAACCGCGCGGCAGGACCCGCAGTGTGGTCCCGTCGAAGCGGGCGCGCAGCATGTCGTGGTGGCCACGCACGACGTCCACAGTGGACACAAGACGGTCGAAGCCGGCGTCGGCGGGCACGCGCAGCACCACGGACTGGCTGAACCTGTCGAACGAGCCTCCGCGCTCCAGCAGCCAGTGCATGACCGGGGTCAGCGGGACGTCGCCGATCGCGTCCCCGGTAGCCGTGGTCCGCGGGCCGGACACGGACGCGGCGAGCCGGGCGGCGGTCTGGTGCTCGAACACCGCCCGCAGGGTGATGTCCTCACCGGACTCTCGGGCGAGACCGACGAGCCGGATGGCGCTGATACTGTCCCCGCCGAGAGCGAAGAACCCGTCGTCGACGCCGACCTGCGGCAGCCCCAGCACCTGCGCGTAGAGCGAGCACAGCAGCTCCTCGGCGGGCGTGACGGGTTCCCGGCCCGCAGGTTCCCGCGCGGGGGCCGGCAGCGCGGCCCGGTCGACCTTGCCGCTCGACGTGAGCGGCAGGGCCGGCAGGCCCACCACCGCGGACGGCACCATGTATCCGGGCAACTCGGCGCGCAGCCGGTCCAGGTCGGCCTCGCCGACGACGTGCGCGACGAGCCGGCGCAGGCCCGGGGTGTCCTCGCGGACTGTTACCACGGCTTGGCTCACCCCGGGCTGCCGGGTCAGTGCCGCCTCGATCTCGCCCAGCTCGATCCGGAAGCCGCGCAGCTTGACCTGGTGGTCGCGTCGGCCCCGGTACTCCAGTTGCCCGTCGGGCCCCAACTGGGCGAGGTCACCGGTGCGGTACATGCGGGTGCCCGGTGGCCCGAACGGGTCGGCGACGAAGTGCGCCGTGCTCAGCCCCGGCCGGTTCGCGTAGCCCCGGGCCAGACCCGCACCGGCGAGGTACAGCTCACCGACGACACCAGGCGGCACGGGCCGCAGCGCCGCGTCGAGGATCCGGAAGGTCGTGTTCGCGACGGGCCGCCCGATCGGCGGGGCGGCGGCCGCGGGCACGAGCGGGTCGCTGATCGTCGCGCACACCGTCGACTCGGTGGGGCCGTAGGCGTTGCGCATCCGCCGGCCCGGTGCCCAGCGTTCGACGAGGGCGGCCGGGCAGGCTTCGGCGCCGACCAGCAGCGTCTCGAGGTGCGGATACTCGCCGGGCGGCACCGTCGCCAGTGCGCTCGGCGGGACGAGGGTGTGGCTGATCGCGCCGGTCGTGAGGACGTGCGCCAGGTCGTCGCCCAGCAGCTTGCCCTCCGGCGGCACGACGAGCGTGGCCCCGGCGGCGAAGGCCATCAGCATCTCCATCACCGAGGCGTCGAAACCGGGCGCGGAATACTGGAGGACCCGGGAGTCCGTGGTCAGGTCGAACCGCTCGGTCATGGTGACCGCGAGGCTGTTGACCCCGGTGTGCGGCACGACGACGGCCTTGGGCGCACCGGTCGAGCCCGACGTGTGGATCAGGTACGCGGCCTGCTCCGGGCGGGTGTGCCGTGGCGGTCGTGCGGCGGGGCCGTCCGATGAGGACAGGTCGGCGGCACGCACCACGCACGCCGGGGCGGGGTCGTCGAGCATCAGCTCGATGCGTGCGGGCGGCAGCGTGGGGTCCACGGGCAGGAACGCGGCACCGGTCTTGGCCGCGGCCAGCACGGCGACCAGGCGCGCGGCCGACCGGGGCAGCACCACCGCGACGACCCGGTCCGGGCCGGCGCCCTGCGCCAGCAGCCGGTGAGCGAGCCTGTTGGCCCGCTCGTCCAGCTCGCGGTAGGTCAGCTCGCCCTCGGCGGACACCACCGCGACCGCGTCCGGCCGGACGGCCGCGTGCCGCTCGACCAGGTCAGCGATCGTCCGGGTCGGCAGGTCCCGGGTGGTCGCGCCGGTCTCGGCCAGCAGGCGCCGTTCGGCCTCGGTCGTCACGTCGATCGCGGACAGGCGGCGGTCCGGGTTCGCGGCCGCTGCCTCGAGCACCAGCCGCAGGCGGGTGGCGAGCAGTCCGGCGGTCTCGTGGTCGAACAGGTCGGCGTTGTACCCCAGCACCATGTCCACCCGGTCGCCGTTCTCCCGGAACAGCAGCGACAGGTCGAACTTCGCCTGCCCGGTCTCGACCGGTTCACGACGCACGGCCAGGCCGGTCAGCTCCGGGTCCGGCTCGGGCACGTTCTGCAGCACGACCATGACCTGGAACAGGGGGTGGCGCGCCAACGACCGCTGCGGGTTGAGCACGTCTACGAGGTGTTCGAACGGGACGTCCGCGTGCTCGTAAGCGGCCAAGTCGAACTCGCGGACCCGGCCCACCAGCTCGCGGAACGTCGGGTCACCGGAGGTGTCGGTGCGCAGCACGAGGTTGTTGACGAAGAACCCGACCAGGTCGTCCAGCGCCGCGTCGGCGCGGCCGGCGATCGGGGTGCCGAGCGGGATGTCGGTGCCGGCGCCGAGCCGGGTCACCAGAGTGGCCACCCCCGCCTGTAGCACCATGAACAGCGTCGCGCGGGAGTCGGCGGCCAGCTTTGCCAAGGCCCGGCGCAGTCCTGGACCAAGTGCCGACACGACCCGACCGCCGCGGCCGCTGGGCTCGGCGGGCCGGGCGCGGTCGGCCGGCAGCGCCAGCTCCTCCGGCAGGCCCGCGAGCGCCTCACGCCAGAACGCGGTCTGGGCTGCCAGGACGCTGTCCGGATCATCCTCACGACCCAGCAGTTCCCTTTGCCAGAGCGCGAAATCGCCGTACTGCACCGGCAGCCGCCGCCAATCCGGGACCCGGCCCGTGAGCCGCGCGGCATACGCGGTGCGCAGGTCCGCGAGCAGGGGCCGCAGCGACCAGCCGTCCGCCGCGATGTGGTGGATCACGAGCAGGAGCACGTGCTCCTCGCCACCGACGGAGTACAGCATCGCCCGCAGCGGCCGGTCGTGTGCCAGGTCGAACGGCCGGGTCGCGGCCGAGGCCAGCAGCGACGGCAGCTCGTCCGCTGTGGACTCGACGACGGTGAGGCTCACCTCCGGCTCGAGGACCCGTTGGCACGCGACACCGGACGTGTCCGGATAGATCGTGCGCAGCACCTCGTGCCGGGCCGTCATGTCGCGCACAGCAGCTTCGAGGGCGGCGCGGTCGAGCGGCCCGGACAGCCGCAGCGCGACCGGAACCGGGTAGATCGCGGTCGCCCCGCCGAGCCGGTTGAGGAACCAGAGTCGTTGCTGCGCAGGGGAAAGCGGCAGGTTTCCGGTGCGTTCGGCCGCGGCCAGCGCCGGGCGGGCGCGACCTGTCCCGCGCAGCACGACGGCGAGCTCCGCCACCGTCGGATGCGTGAACACCTCACGGACGGGCAGCTCGGTGCCGAACAGCGCACGGACCCGCGCCACCAACCGCATCGCGAGCAGAGAATCGCCGCCCAGCGCGAAGAAACCGTCGTCCACGCCGACCGCGGGCACGCCGAGCACCTCGGCGAACAGCCCGCACAGGATCTCCTCCTGCGGCGTGCCCGGCGGCCGGCTCGCCGCCCGGAACTCCGGCCGGGGCAGCGCGGCCCGGTCGATCTTGCCGTTGGCGCGCAGCGGCAGGGTCTCCAGCCGCACGAACGCGGCGGGCACCATGTGCTCGGGCAGGTGGCGGCGAAGGCGCGCGAGCAGCTCCGGTTCGGTGAACTCCCCGGTGAGGTGAGCGATCAGCCGTCCGTCCACAAGCGACACCACGGCGCCGGTGAGGCCGGGGTGTGCCAGGAGCACGACCTCCACCTCGCCGGGCTCGACGCGGTAGCCGCGCACCTTGACCTGCTCGTCGGCGCGGCCGGCGAACTCGAAGGCCCCGTCCGGGCGCCGCACCGCGAGGTCGCCGGTACGATACATCCGCTCACCGGGCCGCCCGAACGGGTCGGCCACGAACCGTTCCGCGGTCAGCCCGGGCCGGCCGAGGTAGCCGCGAGCCAGCCCGGCGCCCACGAGATACAGCTCGCCGACGACACCCGGCGGGACCGGCCGCAGCGCGGCATCGAGCAGGTAGCCGGCCATCCCGTCGAGCGGCCACCCAATCGGCACGGACGCGCCCAGGCGCGCGGCGTCGCTCACCGGCCCGCGCAGCGCGAACGTGGTGGTCTCGGTGGGCCCGTAGCCGTTGATGACGACCAGGCCAGGGCAGGCGGACAGCACCCGCCGCACCGCGTCCGGCGGCACCACGTCACCGCCGGCCCACACCTCCCGCAGTCCTCGAAGGCACGTCGGGTCCTGCTCGGCCACCAGGCGGAACAGACCAGCGGTGAGCCACATCGCGGTGATGCGGTGCCGCGCGACGAGGTCCGCGAGCACCGTCGGCTCGATCCGCCCCGGCGGCGCGACCACGACCCGTCCGCCGGTCAGCAGCGGCACCCACAGTTCGTAGGTGGACGCGTCGAAGGTGTGCGGCGAGTGCAGCAGCACGCAGTCGTGACAGGCGAAGGCGGAGTCGGCGGCCAGGGCCGTGACGTCCCGGTGCCGGGTCACGACGCCCTTCGGCCGGCCGGTTGAGCCGGACGTGTACATGACGTACACCGGGTGATCCGGTGACAGTGGACGGTCCTCATTGGACATCGCGGCGAGTTCGTGGACGCCGTCCTCGTCGATCAGCAGGACCGGCGCCGCGTCGGCGAGCACGGCCTCACGGCGGGCCGGCGGGCCGGCCGGGTCGAGCGGCAGCGCGGCAGCGCCGGACCGGGCCACCGCCAGCAGCGTCACAACCAGCTCCAGCGAGCGGCGCAGCACCACGGCGACGAACCGCTCCGGCCCCGCGCCCCGCGCCCTCAGCTGGCGAGCCAACTCCCCGGCCCGCGCGTCCAGTTCGGTGTAGGTGAGCCGGGTTTCGCCATCCACCACGGCGATCGAGTCCGGCACACGGCGGACCTGCGCGGCGAACCGCTCGGGCACGGTCGCGGCCTCGACCGGATCCGGAGCGGCCACGAGCCGGTCCCGCTCGCCGGGCAGCAGCACCCCGATCCGCCGGACCGGCTGGTTCGCCTCGCGCGCGATCCCCTCCAGCACCACGCCCAGCCGGTCGAGGACCTCTTTCGAGGGCAGCCCGGGCCGCGACGACAGCCGCATCGCGAGCATCCGGCCCGGCAGCACGGCCAGCGTGTACGAGTAGTGGGTGGCGTCGTGGCCCCCGGCCACCGCCATCCGCGGCCCGTCGCCGGCCTCGGCCTCGTGCGCGGGGTGGTTCTCGAAGGCCAGGAGCGTATCGAACAGCGCGCTCACCCCGGCGGCGCGGTGGATCTCGACCAGCCCGAGGTGCTGGTGCTCCCACAGCGCGGCCCGCAGCGTGCGCAGCCGGGTCAGCAGGCCGGCGACGGTTTCCGTCTCGTCCCAGCGCACCCGCACCGGCACGGTGTTGAGGCAGAACCCGATCAGCTCCGCCGCGCCCGGCATCTCCGGCGGCCGGATCGACACCGCCTGCCCGAACACGACGTCCCGGCTGGCCGTGAGCCGGCCGAGCAGCAGCCCCCAGGCCGCCTGAACGAGCGTCCCCAGCGTCACACCGTGTCGCTGTGCCACCGACCGCAGCGCGGCGGTCACGTCCTCGGACACCTCGCCGAACGTCTCCTGTGGACGGTCGTGCCGCGTGGCCGGCGGCGCGAGCAGCGTTGGCCCGGACACCCCGTCCAGCGCCTCCCGCCAGGCCCGCGCGGCGGCGTCCCGGTCCTGCCGCGCCAGCCACATCTGGTAGTCCCGAAAGGACGCCGCGCGCGGTGGGGTCCGGCCCTCGTACCGCTCCCGGAGCCGCTTCGGCAGCAGTTGCTTGGACCACCCGTCGAGCAGGATGTGGTGGTTGGTAATGGCGAGCTTGTACCGCTGCCGCCCGAGAGTGACCAGCAGCATGCGGAAAAGTGGCGGCTTCGCCGGGTCGAAGGGACGCAGCCGTTCCTCGGCCAGCACGCCGCCGATCCGGCCGGGCTCATCGCTCAGGTCGATTTCGGTCCACGGCAGGGTGAGCCGGTCCGGGATCAGCTGCACCGGACGGCCGGCGGCCCGCTGCCGGTACGCCGCACGCAGCCCCGGGTGGTCGTCCACAAGGGACTGTGCGGCGGCCCGCAGCGCGGCGAGGTCCCACGGCCCGGTGAGGTCGAGAACCAGTTGAGCGGTGTAAACGTCGTCGCCCGGCCCGTCGGCCACGGCATGGAACAGCAGCCCCTCCTGAAGGGGCGACAACGGCAGCACGTCCATGGTCAGCGCACCTCCCCGAACTCCGTGTCCCAGGCGTCGCGCTCCGCCTGGGACACCTCGGCCACCAGCGGGTCGACGAACAGCCCCGCCCCGGCCGCGAGCGGGTCACCGGCCAGCTCAGCCACCTGCGTGGCCCAGGACGGCGCCAGACAGTCCACCTCGTGCTCGCCGAGCACCCCGGGCAGCCAGGACCAGGTCGCGGTCAGCTCACCGGCTACGATCGCGGCGGTGATCTCCAGGGCATGGGCCACCGGGGTGGCCGGATCCCCGCCGAGCGTGGGCAGCTCGTCAAGCCTGCCCAGGTAGTTCACGCCGACGCGGGCCGTGGCGAGCCCGTCCGGCCACACCTCCGGCCGCAGGTGGCGCAGCAGCCCGTACCCGATGCCGTCATCGGGCAGCGAGCGCAGCCGCTCCCGCATGTCGGCGACCGTGCCGGTGCCGAGGCGCAGCGGGTGGACGGCGGTGAACCAACCGACCGTCCGGGTCAGGTCGGTGCCGCCGAGTTCGACGCGCCCGTGGCGTTCCACGTCGACGAGCACGGGCCGCCCGAAGGCGCCCACGAGGGCGGCGAGCAGCACCTCGATCGTGTCCGTCCGCGGGGCCGCCGCCCGCACCTTTCGGTGCCGCATACCGCCGAGGAGGTCGCGGACCGTGTCTGGCTCACGCAGGCCCAGCGCCGGTTCCGGGTCGTGCAGCATCGAGCGCCAGAGGTCCAGTTCGGACTCACGGTTCGCGGCTTCGGCGGCCACGTTCTCCGCCCACGCGCGGAACGGGCTGCCGGCCGGGCGCAGCGGGCGTCCGGCGACGACGTCGGCGAGGTCCTCGGCGAGGATGCCCCAGGACACCGCGTCGACCGCGAAGTGGTGCACCACCAGCAGCAACCGGCCGCCGGTTAGCAGGACGGCCCGAACCACCTCGCCGCGCTCCGGGCGCAGCGACCGTTCGGCCGCACGCCGCAGCTCCCCCAGCGGCCCGCTCGCCTCCTCCACCAGCGCGGCGGCATCGACCGTGCCGGGCGGCGGGATCTCCACCCGCTCCCCCGTAATCCGCATCCGCAGCACGTCGTGGTGGTCCAGCAGCCGCTGCAGGGCCGCGGCCGCCTCGTCCCGCCCGAGCGACGCGCGCACCGGCAGGACCATCGACTGGCTGAACGAATCGATCGGCACCCCGCGGTCGAACGCCCGGCGCATCGCGGGGGTCGGCGGCACGGGACCGGTCGCCGCCCGCGGGTCCGCGGCGGCGGGGGCCGCCAGAGCCGCGACCGCAGCGAGCGCGGCCACGGTCTGGTGCGCCAAGACGTCCCGCGGCGTGATCCGCAGCCCGGCCGCGCGGGCCCGGCTGACCAACCGCATCGACTGGATGCTGTCCCCGCCCAGAGCGAAGAACCCGTCGGCGGCGCCCACCGACGGCACATCGAGCACCTCGGCGAACAGGCGGCCGAGCAGCCGCTCGGTGTCGGTGCCGAGGGTCCGCCCGCTCGTCTCGATCCGGGGCGCGGGCAGCGCGGCCCGGTCAAGTTTGCCGTGCACGGTCAGCGGAAGCTCGTCGAGCACGACCACCGCGGCCGGCACCAGATGCGCGGGCAGCATCTCCCCGAGACGCGCGCGCAGTGCGGCGGGATCGAGCGTGCTCCCCCGCTCGGCGACGACGTAGCCAACCAGGTGCCTCTTCTCCCGCACCACCACCACCGCCGCCGCGGCGACACCAGGCTGCCGGGCGAGCACGGCCTGGATCTCGCGCGGCTCGATCCGGAAGCCGCGGATCTTGATTTGATCATCGGCCCGGCCGCGGAACTCCAGCAGCCCATCGGCGGTCCAGCGGGCCCGGTCCCCGGTGCGGTACATCCGCGCGCCCGGGGCGAACGGGTCGGCGACGAACCGGGTGGCGGTCAGGCCAGGTCGGCGCCAGTAGCCGCGGGCCACCTGTGCCCCGGCGATGTAGAGCTCCCCGACCACGCCCGGAGGCACCGGGTTGAGCGCGGCGTCCAGCACGTAGGCCCGGGTATTCCACATCGGACGTCCAATGAGGACCGGACCGTCGGGCACGGGTTCCCCCGGCGCGAACCGCAGGTCCGTGCAGCCGACAGTCGTCTCGGTCGGTCCGTAGTGGTGGATCAGCGTGGCCTGAGGGAACCGGTCGCGCCATTCGCGCACAGTCGTGCCGAGCAGCAGCTCGCCGCCGACCATCAGCTCCTCGGTGGGCCACGTACCCGGCAGCTCCGCCAGCAGCGGCAGGTGGCTGGGCGTGACCTTGAGGAAGGTGTAGCCCTCGCCGCCCAGCTCGCCCACGTGCACGCACCCGCCGACCGCCAGCGCGCCGTGCAAGGTCGTCACCGTGGCGTCGAACGACATGGAGGCGTGCAGCAGGGTGCGGCCGCGCAGGCTCGGGTAGGCGGCGACGGCGCGAGCGACGTAGTTGGCAAGGTTGCCGTGCTCGACCACGACGCCCTTGGGCCGCCCGGTGGTGCCGGAGGTGTAGAGCAGATACGCCGCGTCGCCGGACGACAGCGGGACGGCCACCGGCTCGCCGGTCGTCTCGTCGATCGTCAGCGCCGGCACCGTGCCGGGCAGGCGGCCGGCCAGCTCGCCGGTGGTCACGACGCACACCGGTTCGGCGTCCGCGAGCAGGTAGGCGATCCGCTCGGTGGGGTAGTCCGGGTCCACGGGCAGGTAGGCGGCACCGGACTTGAGGATGCCCAGCACGGCGACCGCGATGTGCACGGACTTCGGCTGCGCGAACGCGACGACGCGGCCGCGCCTCGCCCCGGCGGCGATCAGCCGGGCCGCGAGCCCGTCCGCCCTGGCGAGCAGCTCGCGGTAGGTCAGCGCGGTGTCCGCGTCGCTGACGGCGGGCGCGTCCGGGTCCTGGCGCACCACCAGATCCGTCCACAATGTACTGCCCACGGCGTGCTCGGTTGCGTTCCACGTTACGAGGACCTGCCTGCGCTCCTGGTCGGTGAGCAGGTCGATGGTGCTCAGCGGCCGGTCCGGGTCGGTGGTCGCCGCCGCGAGCAGCCGCTCCAGCCGCCAGGCGAGCCGCTCGGCCGTGCCGTGGTCGAACAGGTCCGCGTCGTAGTCCAGGTCGCCTTCGGCGCCGTCGGGCCGCTCGGCGAGGTTCAGCGACAGTGCGAACCTCGCCTGCCCGGTGCCGATCCGCGCCTGCCGCACGTGCAGCCCGGGCAGGTCGGGCACCGGCAGCCGCTCGCCGCGGAACGCCAGCATCACCTGGAACAGCGGGGTCCGAGACAGCGAACGGCCAGGGTTGACCGCATCCACCACGTCGTCGAACGGCACGTCCTGGTGTGCGAAGGCCGCGAGGTCGGCCTCCCGGATCCGGCCGAGCAGCGTGCGGAAGCTCGGATCGCCGGAGGTGCCGGCGCGCAGCACGACGGTGTTGACGAACAGGCCCACCAGGTCGTCGAAGGCCTCGTCCACACGTCCGGCGACCGGCGTGCCGACGGGGATGTCGGTACCCGCGCCGAGCCGCGTGAGCAGAGCCACCAGCGCGGCATGCACGACCATGAACGGGGTGGCGCCGCACTCGGCGGCCAGCGTGCGGAGGTCGGCGCGCAGCCGCACCGGAACGGATCCGCCCCGCCCGCTCGGCTCCCCGGTCCGGTCCGCAGCCAAATCCAGCTGCTCGGGCGCGCCGGAGAGGGCGTCCCGCCAGAAGGCCAGCTCGGTCTCACCCGGTTCCCGGCGCGACAGCGCGTAGTCCGCGTACTGGAGGGGCAGCGGCGCCCACCCAGGCTCGCGACCGGCCAGCCGGGCGCGGTAGGCGGTGGACAGGTCCTTCCACAGTGGACCGATCGACCAGCCGTCGGCGGCGATGTGGTGGACGACCACCAGCAGCACGTGCTCCTCCGGCCCGGTGCGGAACAGCGTGGCTCGCAGCGGCGGCTCGGAGGTCAAGTCGAAGGCGTACCGGGCGGCAACCTCGAGCTCGTCCATGCTGGACACCTCGGTCGGCGTGGCGCCCGCGTCGAGGACACGCTGGCTCGGTTCGCCGTCGCGTTCGGGGTAGACAGTGCGAAGGACCTCGTGACGCGCCACGACATCGTCGAGCGCGGCGGCGAGCGCTGCCCTGTCCAGCGGGCCGGACAGGGTGAGCGCGAGCGGGATGTTGTAGGTCGCGCGCGGCCCTTCCAACCGGTGCAGGAACCACAGTCGGCGCTGCGCGGGCGACAACGGCACCTCGACGGGCCGCTCCCGCGCCACCAGGGCCTGCCGCGCTCCCCCGCCACGGACCATCTCCGCCAGCGTGGCGGGCGTCGGGTGCTCGAAAACCTTCCGCACCGACAGCTCGGTGCCGGTGACCGCCCGGATCCGGTTGACGAGCCGGAGCGCGAGCAGGGAATGCCCGCCGAGAGCGAAGAAATCGTCGTCCACGGCCACCCCGGCGATGCCGAGCAGATCCGCGAACAGCCCGCACACCAGCGTCTCGGCACCCGTCCGTGGTGCCCGGCCCGCGGACTCGCCGGCGGGCGGCGCGGGCAACGCGGCCCGGTCGATTTTTCCGTTGGGCGTCAATGGCAACCGGTCGACCTCGACGAAGTCGGACGGCACCAGGTACGCGGGTAGCTGCGCACGGGCCCGCCCCCGCAGCGCCCCGACGTCGGCCGGTCCCGGCACGTAGGCCACCAGCCTGCGCTGCCCCGGCACGTCCTCCCGCACCACCACGACGCTGCCTGGAAGCGCGGCCTCGACCTCGGCCGGCTCGACCCGGAAACCACGGACCTTCACCTGATCGTCGGCCCGGCCGTGGAACCGCAGCAGCCCGTCCTCGCCGAGGCTTACGAGGTCCCCGGTGCGGTACATGCGCCCGCCCGTCGCTCGACCACCGCCCCGCACGGAAGCGCTGCGCGCCGCGGTGTCGACCGGCGCGGCCCACGGGTCGGCGACGAACCGCTGCGCGGTCAACGCGGGCCGGCCGGCGTAACCGCGGCCGACCCCGGCACCGGACACGTACAGCTCACCGACCGTGCCCGGCGGCACCGGCCGCAACGCGGTGTCCAGCACGCGAACCGCCGTCCCGTCGAGCGGTCGCCCGAGCGGCACGGAATCCGGCACCTCGGCCGGGCCGCTCATGCGGTGGCTGGTGGCGAACGTCGTCGTCTCGGTGGGTCCGTACCCGTTGACGACGGTCAGACCAGGGCAGGCGGCCAGTACCCGGCGCACGGCGTCCGCGGACACGACGTCGCCGCCTGTCCACACCTCGCGCAGCCCGCGGAAGCAGCCCGGCTCGTCGTGGGCGAGCACCACGAACAGGCCCGCCGTCAGCCACACCGAGGTCAGCTCGTGCGCCACGACGAGAGCGGCCAGTGCCCGGCCGTCCAGGTCACCCGGCGGGGCGACGACGACCATCCCGCCGCGCAGCAGCGGCACCCACAGCTCGAAGGTGGCGGCGTCGAAGGCATGCGGCGAGTGCAGCAGCACCCGCCGCGCGCCGGCGAACCCCGAGTGGGCGGCGAGGGCCGTGATGTCGCGGTGCCGGACGGCGACGCCCTTCGGGGTTCCGGTGGACCCCGAAGTGTGCATCACGTAGGCGAGCTGGTCGGGGTGGATCGCCGGTGCTTTGCCCGGCTCGCCCTCCTCGTCGACGGTGACGACCGGACCGGCGAACACGGCCTGCGCCAGCGCGGTCAACCGCGGCTCGGTCAGCAGCACGGACGCGCCGGTGTTCGCCAGCATCCGGGCCAGCCGCTGGGGCGGCGCGTCCGGTTCCAGCGGCACGTAGGCGGCCCCCGCCTGGAGCACGGCCAGTTCCGCGACCGCCACGGCGGGCGATCGGTGCAGCAGGACGGCGACGTGGTCTTCCGTACCCACGCCCACGCGGCGGAGGGCCGCGGCCAGCCTTGCCGCGCGCCGCTCCAGCTCGCGGTAGCCGAGGACGTCGGTGCCGCAGACCACCGCGGGCGCGTCCGGGGTCCGCGCGGCCTGGGCCGCGAACAGCTCCGGCACGGTGGCGCCCGGCTCGGCGGGCGGCGGCTCCGCGACGGCGGTGGTGGTCCGGTCCAGCCGCCCGACGGGCGTGTCCGGACCGGCGGAGAGCAGGTGACCCAGCAGCTCCCGGAAGTCCCGGTGGTGGGCCGCGAGCTCGCCAGCGGAGTAGACCTCGGCGTTGCCGGCGAACTCCAGGTGAATCGCGTGGCCGTCGGCCCGTTCGTACACGTTGAGCGCGAGGTCCTCGACCGGACCGGTGGAGAGGTTCCGGGTCGTGGTGGGGATGCCGGCGAAGGTCAGCCCGGCACGGAAACCCATGATGTTGGCGACGGGACCGAAGTAGCGGTGGCCGTCCCGGCCGAGCTCCCTGGCCAGTTCCTCGCCCCGGAAACGCTGGTGCGCCAGCAGTTCGGCGGTCGCGGCCGCGGTCTGCGCCACCAGCTCGCCCACGCGGGTGTCCGGGCGCACGTGCAGCCGCAGCGGCAGCACTGTGGACGCCATGCCGGGGGTCTGCTTCGCGACCGGGGTGGTGCGGGTCGTCACGGCCAAGCCGAGCACGACGTCGGAAGCCCCGGTGGCCCGGCCCAGGTAGAGCGCGAGCGCCGCGAGCGGCGCACGCGACCACCGAGTGCCCGCGGCGGCAGCCAGGGACTGCAGCCGGTCCACCTGGCCGACGGGCAGGTCGGCGCCATCACGGTGGAACGGGCCGGGCCGCGCGGGGGCCCGCTTCGACAGCAACACGGGCTTCGGCAGACCGGACCCGCGGTCCAGCCAGTACGCGCGATCATCCCGGTACTGCGCGGATTCGCGGTATTCGGCGTCGAGCGCGACCAGAGTGGCCAAGTCGCCCGGCACCGGCGGCAGGCCCACTTCGGACACCAGCGCGGTGTAGGTCTCGGCTACCCGGGCGGCCAGCAGCGAACAGCTGTAGCCGTCGATGAGCATGTGGTGGTAGCGCTGGCACCAGATGTAGTGCCCGGCGGACAGGCGCAACAGGGTGTACCCGAACAGCGGCCCGCGGTCCACATCGACCGGTCGTGCGAAGTCCGCCCGCATCCAGGCCAGCGCGGCCGCGCGCGAGTCCGGTTCCGCGGTAAGGTCGACGTGGCGCAGTATCCACTCCGGCGCGCCCCCGAGCAGTTGCACCACACCGGTTTCCGACCGTACGAGGGCGACGCCGAGCACCTCGGTCGCCTCGACCACACGGCGCAGCGCCTCCTCGAACACGGCGACGTTCAGTGGCCCGTGGATCTCGGTGTACTCGCCCACGGTGTGCACGGCCCTGGTCGGATCGGCCTGGTGCCCGAACCACATTGCCTCCTGCGCCGCGGACAGCGGCAGCCGCCGCTCACCCGTCAACGACACACTCGTCCCCCCTGTCCATCGCGGCGACCACGCGCAGGGCGTCCTCGGTGTTGGGAAACTCGCGGTGGCGCGGCACGGTGAGCCGGATCGCCGGCTGCGCCGGCACGAGCAGGTGGTCCCGCGCGTACCGGGCCCGCCCGCCGCCGGTGACGTTGAGCAGGATCCGGGCGCCGGCCGACACGCGGCCCGCCTCGGCCGCGGACCGCAGCGCGGCCAGCGCCACACCTGCGGACGGCTCGATGTCGACGCCGAGGGTCTCCTCGAACAGCCGCATCGCGTCGGCGGCCGCGTCGTTGCCGACGGCCAGTACGTCGCCAGCGGTGGCGATGAGGCAGTCGGACACACCGCCGGCCGTGTCGTACGGCGGATTCGCGTTGGCCAGCTCCGGCGCGATCAGGTCGTTGTCCGCACCAGTCGAGCGCCGACCCGTCCACCGGCGGTAGATCGGCGCGAACGGCAGGTTCTGGCACATCACCACGCGCGGCGGCGGGCCGGCGTCCTCGTGCTCGCCGAGGCGCAGCGCGGCCTCGTGCACGCCCAGCGTCCCGGCCCCGCTGCCGACCGCCTGGACGTAGTAGTCGGGCAGCCCGCCCATCGCGTCGTACGCGGACAGCAGGACCGTGCCCAGGCCGTCGCGCCGGGCCACGTTGCGGACCCCGCCCTCGGCCTGGAAACCGGGCAGCGAAGCCAGCGATCCCGCCAGAGTGATCGCGTCGGAATAGCGTCCGCCGTCCAGCACGATCAACCGCACGCTGTCGTCCAGCGGCCCGGGGAACCGGAGCCGGTCCAGCGCGGTGGCCGGGACGACCAGCACGCACCGCAGCCGGTAGCGGCTGAACGAGGACGCGAAAGCCGCGGCGGTGTTGCCCGCGGAGGCGACCACCAGCACCGGCGGCTCCTCGGGCAGGCGGCCGAGGACGGTGTAGGCCTCCAACTCCTTGAACGTGCCGGTGGTCAGGTTGGCCCCCGCCTCGGGCCAGTACCCACTGAACGCCAGCCACAGATCGGTGAGCCCGAGTTTCCGGCCCAACTCCCCCGCCGGCAGCACCGACGCCGCGCCCGCGCCGGGCAGGACGCGACGGACCGGGAGCCAGTCCAGGTAGCGGAACAGGCCCCCGAGGCCATCGGCGCGGCCACGTGCGGGGTACTCGGTCTTCAGCAACGCCTCGCGGTGCGGCACGGTACAGGTCAGCAGAAGGCCGTCGTCTTCGTACCGTCCCCCGCACAGCGGGCAGACCAGGCTATAAGGACGCCCGTTCGCCATGGGGTTCGCGTTCCTTCGTCAGGGGGAGACCGCCCAAACACCACAATCCAAGCGAGAAAAAGCGAGAAAACGGTGAAATCAAGATTAATGAAAAGAGAACTGTTCCCGACGGTGGAATATTCATAAATCAGCGGAAAGAAATTCCGCAAAATACTGTTTCCGATGTGCCCGAAACCACAGGATCCCCGTACACATCCACCGGTGATTACAGCGAGCGCCTCGTTGTCCTCGGCAGCCGGACGCGCCACTGGGTGTGGACGGCGAGATCTCGTTCGCTGAGCCGGTGCCCATCCCGTTCGAACACGACTCGAACCCGGACTACGTGGTGGACCGTGCACTCGGCGCCGAGCTCGTGCGGAAAGCGGTGTCAATGCTCAAGGAACGAGAGACCGAGGTGCTCAGGCTGCGGTTCGGCTTCGACGGCGGCGACGATCGCACTCTGGGCAAGATCGGCGAGCATTTCTCGTTCACCAGTGAGAGCGCTCGACAGATCGAGAGCAAGGCGAAGGAGAAGCCGGCCGCAAAGCTGGCGCAGGTCGGACTCGTCGCGGACGGCGTGGAACCCGCTCCCCCAAGAAGCGCCCGGCCCGCAGACCGACCTTCGTGCGAAGGCCGCCCCCGAAGACCCGGCCGCGTGGTGATGAACTCGCCACGGGATTCAGGTTGGCGGAGCGGCTCGGGTCCACCGGCGACGACAGCGACGACAGCACTGTCACCAACCTGCTGATCGCCTTGGTGGACCAAGCCCTGCGATCCGGCGCTCACCGCGTCGGATCCGGACCGCGACGTACGGCACGACCGCGGACGGTGCACGTCGATCCCAACACCCCCACGACTGCCGAACACCATGTCTGGCCACCATTGCGGAAATGGGCCGCCCAGCGCCTCCTGACCCGCCACCAGACCGCGCCCACGGCCGTGTTCGAGAGAGCGCGCACGCTGCCCCGCAAAACGGCGTGGCCGTGGTAACCGGAGCGGGCACGCCGCAGACCAACTACACCCTGAATAGGCACACACGGTGGTGGACGCCGCCCTGCCCTGGGGTCAGAAGGCGCCCCGCGAGGCAGCACTGAGCAAATGACACCTTTTGTGTCAACGTTGAGATCGAAATCAGGTGGCGGTGGGTTGCGTGATCGGGTGTTGGGCGCCTCCGTGCGGGGTTGGGTCGTAGGGTGTGCGGTTCTGCCAGCAGCGCCACATGACGTGGATCCAGGCGCGGGCGAGGATGCGGGTGGCGTGGGGGTGGTCCTTGCCGAAGGCCGGTGCCCGGTTGTAGATGCCGGCGGCCCAGGGGCTGGTGAACTCGTCGCGTGACGTGCCCTGCATCGGTTCCTTCCGGTCGGTCGGGTCACGGGGGCCGGTAGCGGTGGCACCGGCTCCCGCGGCCCGCCCCTTGAGCAGGACCATGTCCTGATGCGCGATACCCCGGGCGGGCACCCACGGTCGCGGAGCTTCGGTCGGTGGTGGCGCCGGGTTTCTCGTCGATGTAGCGGGTGCCGACGAACTGCCAGTTGTCCCGGGAGGTGACGTAGTCGCGGAGCTTGAAATCTTGGGCTTCTACTAACACAATTCCAGATCCGACTTTCTTGTTATCGTACCAACAACAAGAAAGTCAAGATCGGAAGTATTGATCCGATCGAGTGATACGGGATCGCGCTGATTGTCACCGCCGATCACGTCCGCATAGCATGGAGCGCAGTTTCTCGCATCACATCTCAGTCTGTGAGATCCGGGGGTTCCGATATTGGACTGAGGCTCGACGTCTCCGCGGTTCTTCGCAGATCGATTGTTCTTGCACCCTGAAGAGAGCGCGCGAATTGTTTCGGTATGCATTTCGCACGCCTGGTTCCGCCGCGCCCGGATACCGGGCCACTGCTACTGGAGGGGATTACTTTGACTTCGGCAACGAGTAACTGGTCAGGTCTGTGGCGGCGTGTCGTGTTGATGTTGTTTGCTGGGTGTGGATCATGGTGTGGTGTCCGGTGATCGACGTCCGTCTTATGAGGAGCTTGCCGCTGAGAACGCGGAGCTTCGGACGATGGTGTCGGACTTGGGGGCGTTGGTTGAGAGGTTGCGGGCCGAGATTGTTGAGTTGAAACGACAGTTGGGGCGGAACTCCCGGAACTCGTCGAAGCC
>NZ_DATELF010000096.1:0-91411 GCF_035276945.1 Amycolatopsis sp.
GGGATTGCGCAGCATGCCCCAGATCACCGAGCGGTCCCACCGGTGTTTGCCGGTCCGGGTCGCCACTCCTTGCTCGGTGAGCCACCGGGTCAGCTCGGCGATCGAGGCGCCCTCGTCGGCGTAGCGGCGGAACAACTCGGCGGCGAACGCCAGGTCCTTCGCGTCGCGGCCAGCATTGCTCTTCTCGGCGATCTCAACCTGGCCTAACGTGACCCCGCTGTCGTGGTCCAAGCACGTCATCACCATTCGGGCCGCTGCTCACCGTCGCGGGAACCCCGCAGCGCCTTGCCGTCGACCGCGATCGCGCGGCGTCGTCGCCGTCTGCCCGGCGCCCCGCCCACGCGGCCCTGACACGCCCGGACAGCCAAGCGCCGATCGCGGTGTCGAATCCGTCGCCGGTGAATGTCGAGAGCGCCCGCCGGATCGTGGACGCGTTCGGCACGCCGATCCCCATCCCGCGCAGACTGTCCTCGACCGCGTCGGCGGCCCATTCGGCGAACGACCGCGCACCCGAGACCACCGCGCACACCGACACGAACAAGATCGCCGAGAACCGATGCCGCACACCCCGTTTCTTGCGGGGATCCGGCACCGACTCCAACACCTCGAGCAAACCGCCCCGCGCCTCTGGTGCCATCTCGCAAGCTGGGCCAGGTGGCGCGACAGGCACGGCGAGGCTCCGAAAGTCATGATGGCGTAGGAACTTCGTGATCAACGATCCCGCCGTGCCCGCTCCGCACCCGCTCCGCACCCGCTCCGCACCCGCTCAATCTCCGGTGCGCCGCAACCCAAACCAGCAGGTCAAGCCCCTGGAATCCGACTTTGCCTCAGCCCTGGGCCTCCGCCACAATCGGAGTCGGCGGGCTCGGGAATTGCCGCACATCGCGCCCTCGCCGGACGAGCATTGAGGGTTCGCATTCGGCGGCCCGACCAGAAGAGGCGAGAAACGTGACCGGGCGGAGTCGCCGGACGATAGCCCGATCGCAGATCACCTCGCCTGCGTACCAATTACACACTTCGCCCGCCCTCCCGCCCGCATCCGGAGGCGGTTTCGACGAAGCAGCCGCAAGGTCATCGAGCCTCGACGACACCGCGGCACGGGTAGGAGATCGGTGCATCCAAGGGCCGGCCGCGCAGCACACCTTGCGCGCGATTGTGACTCGAATCACGCACTTGACTTGGGGAGCCGCCAATCGGGGGAACCAAATTCGGACAATCTCCCGCAAACTCACCAAATGGGTAGGTATAAACCCACGGCCGTCGCAGCTGAATCCGACCTGGTCGATCATTGCCGCCGTACCGCTTTGTTGACGCACCTCAACGCGTCCAAGTATGAATTTCATAGCGATGGGCGTCCCGATTCTCTGCCGATGACGAGGATGAACGTCGGGCCAACGTGGACCCAAACCCAATGGAGATGCGAATGGGTCCGCACGTATTAGGCATGCCCGGAACCGGGTGGTCCGCCGCCCTTTCTGCAACGCTTCACAATCGCGCCTGGGACGGCATCGGGCTGACCAGGGCCAGATTTGGTGAGGGAAGCGAATGAGCAACGACTCGCCTGCGCAGCAGACACCAGCTTGCCCGTTCAGCGGGGCAGAACCAGGACAGGAACAACCAGTCCGGACGGTGGGGGTCGCACCCGGCAGACTGCCCATGATCGGTCACATGTGGCCGCTCGTGCGCAATCCCTTCGACTTCTTCGCCGACCTGCGCGCCAGCGGTGACGTGGTGAAGCTCTACATCGGCAAGCGACCGATCTACTTCCTCACCACCGCGCGCCTGGCGCACCAGGTACTGGTGAAGGAGGCCCGCTCGTTCGGCAAGGGCATGGTGTGGGAGGCCGTGCACCCGTTGAGCGGCAACGGTTTGCTGGCCTCCGATCGCGCGCTGCACCGCCGCCAGCGACGGCTGATCCAGCCGCTGTTCCACCGGAAGATGATCGCCTCCTACGCGCAGATCATGACCGCCGAGTCGCAGGCGCTGGCCGAGTCCTGGAAGCCGGGGCAGAAGGTCGCCGTGCAGAAGGCCATGATCGAGCTGACGCTGACCACCATCGTGCGGTCGATGTTCTCCGGCAGCCTGCCCAGGGACGTGGTGCGGGAGATCATCCGCTCGTTGCCGATCTTCACCTACGGCATGGTCGCCCGCACCGTGCTGCCCGCCTGGCTGTGCAAGGTCTCCGGCTTCGACCGGCGCTTCCTCGGCGCGGCGGACCGGCTGCGTGCCGCCGTCGACCACGTGGTGCGCACCGACAAGAGCACGGGCGGGACCGACCTGCTCTCGCACCTGCGCGCCGCCCGCGATCCGGACACCGGTGAGGCGATGAGCGACGACCTCATCCGCGACGAGCTGGTGTCGATCATGATGGCGGGTACCGAGACCACGGCCGCCACTCTGACCTGGGCGTTCCATGAGCTCTCCCAGCACCCTGAGGTCGAGGAGAAGCTGCGCGCCGAGCTGCGGGACGTGCTCGGCGGGCGCCCTGCGGAGTACGACGACATCGAGAAGCTGAGCTACACCCGCGCCGTTGTGAACGAGGTCCTGCGCCGGTACTCGCTGCTGATGCTCTTCCGCCGTGCGGAGGAACCCGTGGTCGTCGACGGTATCCCGCTGTCCGCGGGCGCGGACATCATGTTCAGCCAGATCGACCTGCACCGGGACGGCGAAGCGTTCACCGACCCGGACCGGTTCCACCCCGAACGCTGGCTCGTCGACCGCGAGCACCTACCCAACCGCACCGCCTTTCTCCCGTTCGGCGAGGGCAGCCGGCGCTGCATCGGCGAGTCCTACGCACAGGCCAAGGCGGTCATCGCGCTGGCGACCATCCTCGGCCGCTGGCGCCTGGTCCCGGCACCCGGCCACACCGTGCGCCGGGTCGCGGCGGCGATGCCGCGCCCGAACAGCCTGCCCATGATCGTCACCCCGCTCGAGACCGATGGGAGCGAGCTGACCCATGCTTGAAACCACCACCACGCAGCGGTCCACCAGCACCACCACCGACCAGGGGCGGGGCGCCGCCGTCGAGCCGATCGCGATCGTGGGCATCGGGTGCCGGTTCGCGGGCGGGGTCGACTCTCCCGCCACGCTGTGGAGCCTGCTTGAGCGCGGCGGCAACGCCGTCCGCGAGGTCCCGCCGGAGCGTTGGGCCGTGGACGAGGTCTACGACCCGCAGCCCGGTGTGCTCGGCCGCACCGTCTCCCGCTGGGGCGGGTTCCTCGACAGCGTCGGTGGTTTCGACACTGCCGCCTTCGGCATCACCGAGTACGAGGCCGAGGCGATGGATCCGCAACACCGGATGCTGACCCAGGTGGCCTGGGAAGCGCTGGAGCACGCAGGCATAGCGCCCGGGTCGCTCAAGGGGTCGCAGACCGGTGTCTTCTTCGGCCTCGCGCACCACGACTACCTGCTGCGGACGTTCGACGACTCTCTCGTGGACAACCCGTACGTGATGACCGGCAACGCGCACTCCGTCGGCGCGGGCCGGGTGTCCTACTTGCTCGGGCTGCACGGGCCCTCTGTGGCCGTGGACACCGCCTGCTCCTCAGGTCTGCTGTCGGTGCACCTGGGCTGCCAGAGCCTGCGCGCCGGGGAGTCCGACCTGGCGCTGGCGGGTGCGGCGATGCTGCAACTGGGCCCCGAGGTCGGCGTCCTGTTCTCCCAGTGGTCCATGCTGTCGCCCAACGGCCGGTGCGCCGCGTTCGACGCCGCTGCCGACGGGTTCGTCCGCAGCGAGGGCTGCGCGGTCGTCGCGCTGCAGCGGCTCGACGACGCGGTGCGCGACGGCAACCGGGTCCTCGCGGTCATCCGCGGCTCGGCGGCCAACTCCGACGGCCGCTCCGACAACATCGTCGTCCCTTCCGCGACCGCACAGGAAGCCGTGCAGCGCAGCGCTCTGCGTGCCGCCGCCGTCGACCCGTCCGCGGTCGAACTGGTCGAGGCGCACGGCCCCGGCACACCTACCGGCGACCCGGTGGAGTTCCGCGCGCTGTCCGCCGTGTACGGCGCAGGCGACAAGCCGTGCGCGCTGGGCTCGGTGAAGACCAACATCGGGCACACCGAGTCGGTGTCCGGCGTGGCCGGGCTCATCAAGGCCGTGATGTCGTTGCGGCACAAGAAGATCCCGGGCAACCTCCACTTCACCGGGTGGAACCCGGACATCTCCGCCGACGGGACGCGGTTGTACGTCCCCACCGAGTTGCGTGAGTGGAGCGCGAACGGCTCGCCGCGGCTGGCGTCGGTCTCCTCCTACGGGTTCAGCGGCACCAACGTCCACGTCATCCTCGAAGAAGCCCCGGACACCGTGGTCCCTGCCGTGATTCGCGCACCGGAGGAGAAAGCGCTTCCCATCCTGCTCTCCGGAAGCACTCCGCAGGGCTTGGCGGAGACCGCCGATCGCGTGGCGAGGTGGCTGGCCCGCGAGGGTGTGTCGGCGCCGCTGGCCGACATCGGCCACACCCTCGCCCGCGGTCGGGAGCACCGCGCGGAGCGGCTCGTCGCCCTGGCGTCGTCGCACGGCGGGCTGGCCGAGCAGTTACTGGCGGCTGCGGCGTCGCAGCCCGCGCCGGGCGTGGTGTCCGGCACGGTCAGCAGCCACAGTGGTGCGCCGGTGTGGGTGTTCTCCGGCCAGGGCTCGCAGTGGGCGGGCATGGGCCGGGTGCTGCTGCAGACCGAGCCCGCGTTCGCCGCGATGATCGACGAGTTGGAGCCGCTGATCGCCCGGGAGGCCGGGTTCTCCGTGCGCGCCGAGCTGGTGGCCGACGAGACCGTCACCGGCATCGAGAAGGTCCAGCCGACCATCTTCGCGGTGCAGGTCGCCCTCGCCGCCGCCTGGCGGTCGCGGGGTGTCGAGCCCGCCGCGGTGATCGGGCACTCGCTCGGTGAGACCGCCGCGTCGGTGGTCGCGGGCGCGCTGACCCCCGACGACGGTGTGAAGGTGATCTGCCGCCGGTCCCAGCTGATCACCCGGATTGCGGGCGGCGGCGCCATGGCCACCATCGAGCTGCCGCACCAGGAGGTCGCGGCCGAGTTGGCCGCTGCGGGCACCGAGGACGTCACCGTCGCGGTGATCGCCTCCCCCGGGTCCACGGTCGTGGCGGGCAATCCCGCCCGGGTCGACGAACTGGTCGCCGGCTGGGAGGCCCGCGACCTGCACGCCCGCAGGATTGCGGTGGACTACGCTTCGCACTCCCCGCACGTCGACGCAATCCTCGACGACCTGGCCGAGCGGCTGGAGGACCTCGCCCCGGCTGCGGCGACCGTCCTGGTCTACGGCACCGTGCTGGACGACCCGAAGAAGCCCGCCTCGTTTGACGCCGGGTACTGGGTGAACAACCTGCGCCGCCCGGTCCGCTTCGCCGACGCGGTCACTGCCGCCGTGCTGGACGGGCACCGGATCTTCGTCGAGCTGTCCCCGCACCCGCTGCTGACCCACGCGATTGCCGAGACGGCGAAGTCGATCGGCCGGGACGCCACCGCCATGGGCACGCTGCGCCGCGACGGCGACCAGTCCACCGGGCTGCTGCCCCAGCTGTCTGACCTGCACTGCAGCGGTGTCCCGGTCGACTGGGAGCGCGCCTACCCGGCGGGCAACCTGGTCGACGTGCCGCTGCCGGTGTGGGCGGGCGCCGACCTGGGCGTGCTGGCACTGCAGGTGAAGAAGCCCGGCGCGAGGGTGGACGCGCACCCGCTGCTCGGCGTGCACGTTAGCCCGGTCGACACCGACGACGAGCACACCTGGCAGGCCACGATCAGCGGCCGCGACCTGCGCTACCTGGAGGACCACCAGGTCCACGACCAGCCGGTGCTGCCGGGCGCGGCCTACTGCGAGATGGGGCTGACCGCGGCGAAGACCGTGTTCGGAGCCGACCTCGACGCGATCGAGGTGACCGACCTGACCATCCACGAGATGCTGCACCTCGACGAGCACACCGTGGTGTCCTCGCGCACCCGCCCCGTGAGCGACGGAGTGGTCCGGTTCGAGTCGCTGACCCGCCGCGACGGCGAAGACCCGACGCTGCTGGCCACCGGGACCCTGCGGGTGCGCACGGCCACCGAGCCGGACCGGCTCGACGTGGCCGGGCTGCTGGCCGCGCACCCCGGGTCGCTGGCCCCGCAGGAGGCCTACGCCAAGTTCCACGGGGCCGGTGTCCATCACGGTGACGCGTTCGCCGCCCTGGTCGCGCTGCACCTGTCCGAGGATCTGGGTGTCGAGCGGACGGTGTTCGCGGAGCTGACGCTGCCCACGGCGGTGCGCAGCGACATCAATTCCTACTGGATGCACCCAGTACTGATGGACGGCTGCCTGCAGACGCTGGCGTCGCACCCGGCGTTGATCCACGACGCCTTCCCAGTGGGAGTGGGTGCGTTGCGCGTGCACCGCGACCCGCACCGCGCCCGCTACTGCCTGGCCCGGCTGCACCACCTCGACGACCAGCTCGCCATCGGCGACGTCGCACTGCTCGACGAGGACGGCACCGTGGTCGCCGAGGTCAGGGGCGTGCGCCTGGCCACCACGGACCGGCGGCTGGCCGAGCGCCTGCTGGCCGTCGGCTGGGACCGCGCCGACTTCCCGGAGCCGGGCGCCGCCTCCGGCCCGTGGCTGGTTCTGACCGAGGCGGACGCGGTCCCCGAGCTGTTCGTCGACGAGCTGACCTCGGCGCTGGGCGCCGAGACCGCCCACCTGACGCTGAGCGCCACTGTGGACGAACTGGAGGCGCAGCTGGCCGCGCAGCCGCCGCAGGGGCTCGTGGTAGTGTGCCCGGCGCCGACCGCCACCGCCGACCACGACGCTGTGGAACGCGCGGAGCGCCGGGTGAAACGGCTGATCGACCTGGTCCGGTTCCTGGTGGAGCGCACCGACGCGCACCGGCCCCGGCTGTGGGTGCTCACCCGCGACGCCCAGCAGGTGGGCGAGGGCGATGGGCGGAACCTGGAGCAGACCGCGCTGCGCGGCCTGTGCCGGGTGATCGGCCACGAGCACCCCGAACTGGGGATCTGCCACCTCGACACCGGCGCCGGGACCACGCCCCAGCGGGTGGCCGAGCTGCTGGGTGCGAACGGCGACGCCGACGAGGTGGCGCTGCGCGGCGACGAGCTGTTCCTGGCCCGGCTCAAGATGGCGCCGCTGCACGAGGGTGAGCGCCGGATGCGCCCGATCCGCTATGGGCAGGACCGGTACGCCCTGGCCACCCGGCACGCCGGTGACCTGGGCAGCCTGGAGCTGGTCGCGACCGAGCCGCGCGCGACCGCCTCGGACGAGGTCGAGATCCGGGTCGAGGCCCTCGGCCTGAACTACGCCGACGTGCTCAATGCGATGGGCCTGTACAAGACCGTCGACGGCAGCCCGATGCCGTTCGGCTTCGACTGCGCGGGTACGGTCGTCGCCGTCGGCGCGGGCGTCACCTCGTTCCAGGTCGGTGACCGGGTGGCGGCCATGCACCCTGGCGCGTTCCACGCGTTCGCGGTGGTGCCAGCCTGCAAGGCCAACCGGATCCCCGACGACGTCACGTTCGAGGAGGCCGCGGCCAGGCCCAGCGTGTTCGCCACCGCCTGGTACGGCCTGCACCGGCTGAGCAGGCTCAGCCCCGGCGAGCGGGTGCTGATCCACTCGGCGACCGGTGGCGTGGGCCTGGCGGCGATCGCGGTGGCCCGCCACCTCGGCGCGGAGATCTACGCCACCGCGGGCACCGACGCGAAGCGGCAGTACCTGCGCGACCTGGGTGTCGAGCACGTTTTCGACTCCCGCTCCACGAAGTTCGCCGGCCAGATCCGCGAGCTGACCGGCGGCGAGGGTGTGGACGTGGTGCTCAACTCGCTCACCGGTGCCGCCCAGCGGGCCGGTCTGGACCTGCTGCGCATTGGCGGTCGGTTCGTCGAGCTGGGCAAGAAGGACATCTACGCCGACGCGCGCATCGGGCTCTTCCCGTTCCGCCGCAACATCTCCCTGCACAGCGTCGACCTCGGCGTCCTGGCCTACGAGCACCTCGGCGACATCCTCCGCGAGGTCCACGAGTTGCTCGCCTCGGGCGCGCTCACCCCGACTCCGCACACCACGCACCCGCTGGGTGAGGCCAGCACCGCGTTCCGCACGCTGGCCTCCGGCGGACACATCGGCAAGCTCGTTCTCGCTGTCCCCCAGGACGGCGACGGCGAGGCCGTGGTCCGGCCGGATGACGTGCCCGTGATCCGCGCGGACGGCGCGTATGTGGTCACCGGCGGTCTGGGCGGTCTCGGCCTGATCATCGCCCGTTGGTTCGCCGGGGAGGGCGCGGGCCGCGTCATCCTCAACGGCCGCTCGGCCCCGTCCGCCGAGGCGCGGGCGACCATCGACGAACTGCGCGCGGCCGGTGCCGACATCGAGGTGGTGCGCGGTGACATCGCCGCGGACGGCACCGCCGAGGAGCTGGTCCGCGTCGCCACCGCTACCGGCCTGTCCCTGCGCGGCGTCATCCACGCCGCCGCGGTGGTCGACGACGCGACGATCACCAGCGTGGATGACGCCCTGGTCGAGCGGGTGTGGGCGCCGAAGGTTCGGGGTGCGCTGCGGCTGCAGGAAGCTTGCGCGGACAGCGAGCTGGACTGGTGGTTCGGGTTCTCCTCCGCCTCGGCCCTGGTCGGCTTCGCCGGCCAGGCCTGCTACGCCTCAGCCAACGCCCTGCTGGACGGCCTTACCACCTGGCGGCGCGGGCAGGGGCTGCCTGCGCTGAGCGTCAACTGGGGCGCGTGGGCCGAGTATGGGCGCGGCACGATGTTCGCCGAACGCGGCAACGCCATGATCGACCCGGATGAGGGTGTGAAGGTCTGCGACGCGCTGCTGCGCCACGACCGGGCCCGCGCGGGCTACCTGGCGATCCTGGACAAGGGCTGGCAAGCGATGTTCTCGGAGAAGATCCGCACCTCGCCGTTCTTCGCCGCCATCCCCGCTGACCGCGGGGCTGATCGGGGCGGCGACATCGCCGGGCACGCCGTGCTGGCGGAGCTGCGGATCGCCGGCCCGGCGGCCCGGCAGCGGTTCCTGGAGAAGCACCTCACCGCGCACGCGGCGGAGATCCTCCGGGTCAATGCCTCGGGCCTGGACCCGGACCGGTCACTGACCGACCACGGCCTGGACTCGCTGATGGCGCTGGAACTGAGCACCCGGATCAACCGGGACTTCGACATCCGGGTCACGCCCAAGCAGATGCGCCAGGACTCCAGCCCGTCGGCGCTGGCCTCGCATATCGTCGCCCAGCTCAACCTCGGGGCGGCGCAGTAGATGGACACCAACCGCGCAGAGGGAGTCACCGTGGGCAACCGTCTGCCTCAGGTCGCGCACGCGGCCAGCGGGATCATCAGCCTGCTGATACTGGCCTCCACGATCCTGGTCCTGTCGCCGATCCCGCCCTTCGGGTCGTCGGAGGCCGAGGTCGTGCAGTTCTACGCCACCCACACCACCAGTGGGTACATCTATCAGTTCATCGCGGGCATCGCGCTGATGGCCGTGCTCTGGTTCCTCGGCTACCTCTACACCCGGTTCCGTCGGGAGGTGCCGGACAGTCCACTGCCGGTGCTGATGATCGCGGCGGGCACCGCCTGGGTCGGCTTCGCCGTGGTGTACCTGGGCCTGTTCCAGATCTTCTCGGGCTGGGCTGCGGACCCGGCGACCCACCTGCTGCTGCGCGCGTTCTCCGACGCCTACGTGCTGGGTTTCATGTTCAGCGCGGTCCCGGCTGCGGTCGCGGTCATCGCGGCGGCGCTGTGCACGAGGCGGACCGCGGGGTGGCCGGGCTGGCTCAAGCCGCTGGCCGTGGTCGTCGTGCTGGTCCAGCTGCTCGGGTGCGTGCCGCTGCTCGCGCCGAACAGCCCGCTGAAGGCGGGCGGGCTGATCACCTACGCGAGCGTGTTCGCCGTGGTCATCTGGATCGCCATGGCGAGCATCGCGGCCATCCGCTCGGAACGGGCCAAACCGAGCCAGGATCGGGAAGAAGCGTACTCGGAAGTCTGAACCCGTCCACCGGAGCGCTGGGATGACAGGAAAATTCGACGTGGTGATCGTGGGTGCGGGTCTCGCGGGTATGCAGATGCTGCACGAGGTCCGCGGGGCCGGGCTCACGGCACAGGTACTCGAGGCCGGGGGCGGCGCGGGCGGCACCTGGTACTGGAACCGCTATCCGGGTGCCCGCTGCGACGTGGAGAGCCTGGAGTACTCCTACCAGTTCTCCGCCGAGCTGCAGCAGGACTGGGAGTGGACCCGGCGGTACGCCGATCAGGCCGAGATCATGCGCTACATCGGCCACGTCGTCGAACGCTTCGACCTGGCCCGCGACATCCGGTTCCACACCCGGGTCGAGGCAATGGCCTACGACGAGGCCGACGCCACGTGGACCGTGCGCACCGACACCGGTGACGAGGTCGTGGCCCGGTTCGTCATCATGGCCACCGGCTGCCTGTCAGAGCCGAACGTGCCGGACATCCCCGGCGTGAAGACGTTCGCGGGCGACATCCTGCACACCGGGCGCTGGCCGCGGGAACCGGTCGACTTCACCGGCAAGCGCGTCGGCGTCATCGGCACCGGCTCGTCCGGTGTGCAGGCCATCCCGATCATCGCGAAGGCGGCGGCCGAGCTCGTCGTCTTCCAGCGCACCCCCGCGTACACGCTGCCCGCGGGCGACGAGCCGCTCGACCCGGAGCTGCAGGCGGCGATCAAGGCCGACTACGCGGGGTTCCGCGCGCGCAACAACGAGGTGCCCACGGCGGGCCTCTCCCGGTTCCCGACGAACCCGAACTCGGTGTTCCTGTTTTCCGCCAAGGAGCGGGAGGCCATCTTCGAGCACTTCTGGAACCGGGGCGGGCCGCTGCTGCTGCGCGCCTTCGGCGACCCGCTGGTCGACCCGGCGGCCAACGAGGTCGTCGCCGAGTTCGTCCGCGGCAGGATCCGCCAGATCGTCACCGACCCCGAGGTGGCCGCGAAGCTCACCCCGACGCACGTCATCGGGTGCAAACGCATCTGCCTCGGCGACGGCTACTACGAGACCTACAACCGGCCGAACGTGCGCTTGGTCGACATCGCCACCCACCCGTTCGAGGAGATCACCCCGACCTCGGTCCGTACCGGGGAGGGCTCCCACGAGCTGGACGTGCTGGTGTTCGCCACCGGGTACGACGCCATCACCGGCGCGCTGTCGCGCATCGACGTCCGCGGCCGCGACGGGCTGTCGCTGCGGGAGGCGTGGTTGGCCGGCCCGCGCACCTACCTGGGGCTCGGAGTCCCCGGCTTCCCGAACCTGTTCACCATGACCGGCCCCGGCAGCCCGTCGGTGTTGGCCAACGTGCTGGTCGCCATCCATCAGCACGCGACGTGGATCGGCGAGTGCCTCAAGCACCTGGCCGACAACGGCATCCGGACGATCGAGGCCACGCCGGAGGCCGAGCATGCCTGGGGGCAGCACGTCAGCGACGTCGCCGCGCAGACCCTGCTCTCTTCGTGCGGGTCTTGGTACCTGGGCGCGAACATCCCCGGTAAGAAGCGCGTCTTCATGCCGCTGGTCGGGTTCCCCGACTACGCCAAGAAGTGCGCGGAGATCGCGGCCACCGGCTACCCGGGCTTCGCCCTCGCACACGACCCGGTCCCGGCCACCCAGAGCTGACAGGAGCGCACACACATGGCACACCCCGAGGTCCCGGAAATCGACTTCGATCACCACTCGCCGGAGTACTCCGCCGATCCCTGGGCCGCCAACACGGCCCTCAGCCAGAAGTGCCCGGTGG
The DNA here is from genome assembly GCF_035276945.1 of Amycolatopsis sp. GTDB lineage: Bacteria > Actinomycetota > Actinomycetes > Mycobacteriales > Pseudonocardiaceae > Amycolatopsis_E. The sequence continues at coordinate 11,749 of NZ_DATELF010000096.1, forward strand.
CGCACAGCTCGCACTACGGCGGCTTCTACGTGGTTACCGGCTACGAGCAGGTCGTCTCCGTGGCCCGCCGCCCGGAGGTGTTCTCCTCCGCGCACGAGCTGCCCAATACCCCAGGCCGTCCACAGGGGACGATCATCCCGGCGTCGACGTTCCGCGCGCTGCCGCTGGAGATGGACCCGCCGGAGTTCCTGGAGTGGCGCCGGGCGCTGAACAACTTCTTCTCGCCCACCTCGGCGAAAAAGCTGCGCCCGCGCATCGAGGCCTACACCACCTGGTGCATCGACCAGTTCATCGAATCGGGCGAGATCGACCTGGTCATGGACCTGGCCAACGCCGTGCCCGCGCTGCTGACGCTGGACATCGTCGGCCTGTCGATGGACAACTGGCGCATCTACGCAGAGGCCGTGCACTCGCTGGCGTACACGCCGTCGGACACGCCCCAGTACAAGGCGGTCGAAGCGGGCTTCGCGATGCTCATCAAGGAGGTCATCGAGACCATCCCGGTGCGCCGCGCGAACCCCGGGAACGACCTGATCAGCTTCCTCACCCAGCTGGACATCGGGGGCGAGAAGATCAGCGACCCGGACATTATCGCCGTCTGCAACGCGATGATCGCCGGTGGCATGGACACCACTACCGCCCTGTTGTCCTCCACCTTCGAGCACCTGGACCGTCACCACGACGACCGCAGGCGCCTGACCGAGCACCCGGAGGACATCCCCAGGGCGTGTGAGGAGTTCCTCCGGTACTTCAGCCCCGTGGTCTGCGTCGGTCGCACGGCCACCGAGGAGGCCCAGATCGACGGCGCCACCGTGCGCACCGGGGAGCGCGTGCTGATCTCATGGGCCGCGGCGAACCTGGACGAGAAGGTCTTCCCGGACCCGCTCACCATCGACTTCGACCGGGACACCCGCAAGCACGCGGCGTTCGGCATCGGCGCACACCGGTGCATCGGCCGCCACATCGCGCAGACCGACTTCCAGGTCGTCGTCGGGGAGGTGCTCACGCGGCTGCGGGACTACCAGCTGGTCGAGGGCGCGGCGGTGCGTTACCCGACTGTCGGACAGATCAACGGCTACGTGGAGATGCCCGCCCGCTTCACCCCCGGTCCCCGGACCGGACCCGACTTCGAGACGGCGAACGACCTGTTCGCCAGCTTCGGCGAGTCGCGGTGAGCGCCCGGCTCGCCGTGGAAAGGTGGTGCGCCCGGTGACCGACACCGCCAACTCCCCGGTGGACGAGGTGCGGGCCGAGCTCCCGCCCTTCCCCTCGCCCCGGAGCCGAAGCTGCCCGTTCGACCCGGCGCCTGCACTGCGCGCAATCCAGGCAAAGGCCCCGATCGCCCGCGTGGAGATCTGGGACGGCAGCACCCCGTGGCTGGTCAGCGGCTACCACGAGGTGCGGGCACTGTTGCGCGACCCGCGGCTGAGCGCGGGGCCCGAGCACCCCAACTACCCGCACTCGACCCCCAGCAAGTTCATGCAGCGCCTGAGCTTCCTCACCATGGACGCCCCGGAGCACACCCGCCAGCGCCGCTTCGTCGCCAAGCCGTTCTCCGCCAAGCGCATCCAGGCCATGCGGCTGCCGATCCAGGAGCTGGTGAACGACCTGGTCGACCGGCTCCTGGCCGGGCCGAAGCCGGTCGACCTGCTGGAGGCGTTCGCGCTGCCGGTGCCGTGCACAGTGATCTGCCACCTGCTGGGCGTACCGTACGAGGACCACGAATTCTTCTCGATGAGTGCCCAGGCGCTCATCAACCCCCGTGCCACCCACGAGGAGGCCATGGCCGCCCGGCAGGGCCTGGTCGACTACATCGACCGGCTGCTGACGGTCAAACGCACCGACCCGGGCGAGGACATGCTGTCGGAGTTGGCCAACGAGCACGTGGCCACCGGCAACCTGACGCAGCAGGACGCCACTCTGATAGGCATGCTGATGCTCCTCGGCGGCTTCGACACGACGTCGAACACCATCTCTTTGGGCGTGCTGGCGCTGACCGAGAACCGCGGCCAACTGGACATCCTGCTGGAGATGGAGACGCAGGAGGAGATCGAGGGCGCGGTCGAGGAGATCCTGCGGTACACCGCCGTCCCACAGGGCGGCAGGCGACGGGTGGCGCTGGAGGACATCGAGATCAATGGCTTGGTCATCCGTGCCGGGGACGGACTGATCCTCGCGGGCGATCTGGCCAACCGGGACGCGTCGGTGGTCGAGGGGCCGGATCGCCTGGACCTGCGCAGGCCTGCGCACAAGCACGTGACCTTCGGACACGGGCCCCACCAGTGCCTGGGCATGCCCCTGGCGCGGCTTGAACTGCAGGTCGCGTTCCCGACCCTGTTGCGCCGGATCCCGACGTTGCGCCGGGCGGTGGACATGGACCAGATCGAGTTCCGTGAGCCAGCCATGGGCATCTACGGAGTGAACGAACTGCCCGTCACGTGGTGACCATCTTGGCTGCGCGGTGACAATGGCATTAGCGACGACGATCGATTTTCTGCTGGCGAAGGCCGTCGACAACGGCGTCGCCGCAGGCTTCTACGCGATGGCCGCCAACCGAGACGGGGTCGTGTACTCGGGCGGCGCGGGCACACGCGACGGTAAATCTCCGTGGGCGGACGACACCGTCGCGTGGCTCGCGTCGATGACCAAGTCAATTGTGGCCGTCGCTGCTCTGCAACTGGTGGAACGCGGTGTGATCGGGCTGGACACGCCGACGGCCGACGTCCTCCCCGAACTCGCCGCGTCCCATGTGCTCGAGGGCTACGACGGGGACGTGCCCCGCCTACGGCCTGTTCGGACTCCGGTGACGTTGCGGATGTTGTTGTCGCACACGGCGGGCGCGGGGTACTCCTTCCTGTCGGCGGACCTTGCTCGGTACCAGCAGGAGAACAAGATCCCGACGAGCCTGGAGTGCAAGCTGGCCTCGATCGTGGACTCGCCGCTGGTGTACGAACCGGGGACTGACACGTGGTACGGAACCGGTCTCGAGTGGGTGGGGTTGGCCATCTCGCGGTTGACCGGGCGGGATCTGGCAACCCACCTGCGGGAGGCTGTCTTCGACCCGCTGGGGATGGTGGACACGGCGTTCGGGATCGTGGACCGGTCTCGGCTGGCGACTGTGTGGGCGAAGACCCCGGACGGGTTGATGACAGTTCCGTTCGAGCTTCCCGCCGAGCCGGAGTTCTTCTCTGGCGGGGGCGGGTTGTACGGGACCCCGCGGGACTACTTGACGTTCCTGCGGATGCTGGGTGCGGGCGGGGTCTTCAATGGGGTGAAGCTCCTCGAGCCGGAGACCCTGACCGCAGCCCAGCAGAGTCATTCGGCGGTGTTCGGACGGTTGGTATCGGCCAATCCCGCGACGTCACACGACATCGACCTGCTGCCGGGCACTCCGGTGTCGTGGTCACTGCTAGGAATACGCAACGAGGAGCGCACGCCGCAGGCCCGTCCGGTCGGGACGGTGGCCTGGGCCGGCGGGGCGAACTGCTACTACTGGGTGGAGACGGACGGGGCGACAGCGGGTGTCCTGTTCACCCAACTCGTCCCATTCGCGGATCCCGGGGTGATCGGGCTCTTCGCCGACATCGAGCAGGCAGCCCGCGCCTGACGACGATCTCAGGCCCTGAGCGCAGGGAGCGGACGTCGGGCTACCTCGGCTGTGTCCTCCGGACTCAGGCCACAGCATGCGGAGCACCATCTCCGACATGGCGGTTGCCGTGGCGTTCGCGTCTGCCTCGAGGGCGGTGTGGCGGAGTTCGACCAAGGCCAGGAGTGTGCCGCCCAGGGCCGTCACCGCGACAGTGGGGCCGGCCGGGAGGACGCGGCCGATGGCGACGTCGTGTTCGAGTAGTAAGTTCCCCCAAGGTCCACTCCTCCGAAGCATGGGTAGCCCCTGCGGCCCACCTGACCTACGGGTTTGCGGCTCAGAGGGGCTACCGATCGGGTCACACGTTTGTTGCCGTATCCGTCGGCCTGCCGGAACACAGATGTCGTCTTTCCCTGCTTCCTGTTGCGACTAATGCTTGGTCAGTCCGGCGTGAACGTCCTCTGAGTGATGCGGTTGTCGGTGCGCGAAGGCGATGATCAGCTGCGCTGCACGGTCGATGTCGTCTCTCGTGCTCCACCGGCCCAGCGACAGCCGCAACGTGGACAGGCCCCGGTTGGCGTCCAGCCACATGGCCATGAGCACCGGCGAGGGTTGGTGGTCGCCGCTGTGGCAGGCCGATCCGGTCGACGCGGCGATACCGGGAGTCGCCGCCAGCAGGCTGTGTCCGGTGATGCCGCGGATGCTGATGTTGAGCGTGTTCGGCAGTCGGCTTCACGTTGTTCCGTCGTTCGCAGCCTTCCTGCGATGGCTCGGCCGACACGATCAGTTGTGGGGGAAGATGCTGGTAGCAGGCTTGGGAACCGGCGTCCTGGCAGGCTCGACGAACCATTCACGGCCGAGGAGCAGCCCAAATATCGGCGTCGGGAGCCGGACGAGCAGCCGCATGACGGAGGCGAGTCTGCCGCGCCCGTTCACCTGAGAGTGGTGTGCGGCCAGTGCCGCCTGCTTCTGGCGTGCGAAGCGGCGCACGTTGACCCGGTGGGTGATGGCCGAACCGGAGCTGTAGGCGGCGCGAAGCGCGTCGGTGTCGTAGCGGAAGGGGATCCGCAGGGTGCGAATCAGCCTAACGAAGCGCTCAATGACGTCGCGGGGCATCGTTGCCTCCAGCACTTGCTCCACCCCGGCCAGGTCTGCGGCGCGCTTGCCGACGTGGTGGACCTTGACGTGGTCGCGGTGGCCATACCCGCCGTTGGGGTCGTAGCTGAGCAGCACGTCGGCGTTCTCCTCGCGCAGCAGCGCGGCCAGCCGTTCCGCGGCCTCGTCGGTGTCGGCGCGGGCGAAACGCTGCCGGTCCGGCGGGTCGGGATAGAGGACTGGGCCATGTCCGCTGTCGGCGTAGCCCAGGTGCTCGACCCGGTGCACGCCGAGGATGGCCGCGCTCGCGCGCAGCTCGTTCATGCGGGTCGGTGAGGTCTCGGACGCTGCGTCCATGCTGTCGGTCGCCGCCACTATCACCACCCGGTGACCCTCCGCCGCGACGCGGGCGAGGGTGCCACCGGTCAGCAGCGTTTCGTCGTCGGGATGGGCGTGGAATGCCACAACGGTCGCCATCGCTTGATTATGAGGCACGCGGAGCCAGACAAGATCATGGCCGTGGCGCGCGCCGGCGGCGCGGCAACCACGCTGTCCGAACACGAAGGATTACGGGTGCGGTTCACCTGCCGGCGTGTGCTCTGTTCCAAGGTTAGGAAGGTGAGGCCGGCGACGACGCCCATGATCACGGTGACGGCCTGAAGACAGTACCGCTGTCCGAACCTGATCGGGCTGACAAGTTAGCTGCGGGCCGCGTCATCGAGGGACACCTGCCTCGACGCGCGGACGCCTGTGGGTGTCTCGGGTGGGATGCCGCGTTCACGCAGCTTGTTCAGCACGGTGTGTGGTTGACGCTCAGGTGATCACCGACTCGCGCGAGAGACCAGCCGAGGTTGTTAAGGTGGATGGCGTGGTCGACCTGGTCGGGGGAGAGGCCGCGGCGGCGCATCGCCACGCCGTGCCGGTGGAGGATGTTGCTGACCGTTCGCCGTTCGATGCCGAACCGGTCACCGAGTTCGTACACCGTCGAGCCGGACTGGTAGTCGGCGATCAGTTGCTCGACTTGCTCGGTGCCGAGTTGCCGTGCGCGGCGGGGGCGTCGCGCTTGATCGACGGCGGCTCGGGCGTATCGAGGCTGGGAAGCTTCTCTCGGAGTTCTTCCAGGGCTCTGAACTGGTCTTTTGTGTTCGAGTAAGCTCCCCCAAGGTCCACTCCGCTCGGGGCGAGGAGTGCCCGCGAAAGGCGCGAACCGTCTCGTTCCGTTGTTGTTTTCCCGGGGTGCAACCCCGAACCCCGCCCGGCGGGCTCCACCTCTCGGGGCCTCCGTTCCGTTTCCGGGTAGTGCCGCCTTGTCTGCCGCACGGGTTCGGCGTGGCTGGCGGACTGGGGTGAAAACAGCAGGCATAATATGCCGATGATCTCTTACGGGGCCACGCTGGCCAAGATGCAGCCGGTGATCGAGCGCCTCTTCGACGCCTTCGACGAGGCAGCCGTGGAGGCCGCCGCGCACCACGCCGATCTCGGGTTGTCGCGCCGGGATGACCAGCACTACTACACCGGCATCATCCGGCGGCTGGTGATGCGCGACCTCAAGGCCGAGGGGTTGTACCTGTCGCGAGAAGAGGACGACCGGCCGATCAACCCGATGTCCTCGATCCAGATTCCCTACGAGGGCCTGGTCATCTGGGTGTTCAAGGCGGCGAAGATCAGCGATGCCGATCCACGGCACCGGGTGCCGCTGCCCGAGCACTCCGCGCGCAAGAAGGCCTTCTGGCGGCAGGAGCCGGTGCTGGAACTGGGTGGGATGCCCGCGGACAACATCCTGTTGCTGTGGTCGGAGGAGCAGGGCGTCATCCACCCGACGATGACCCTGGTCCGCCCGCTTGGCGGCGATCACCGGCGAGATAACCTGAGGACTCACTGGATCGGGCCACTCCGGCGCGAGATGGCCACCCTGGCCGTTGACGACCTCAACGAGATGCAGGCCTCGGTCGAGAACCCCATGCTGGGGGGAGAGGACGTGGGATGAGTTTCGGACAGCGGGTCCGCCAGTTGCGGCTCATGCACGGCATGACGCAGGCCGAACTCGCTGCCCGGGTGCTGCTCAACCAGTACAAGCTGTCGCGGATCGAGAGCGGCGAGATGTCCTGCCCCGAAGAGACGCAGCAGATGCTCGCGGTCGAGCTCGGGGTCACCAGCGACTACCTGTTCCGGCCGCCGCCGGTGCCGATCGAGACGCATTCCCCACTGTTCCGCGCACGCAGCCGGGTCACTCAGCGAGACAAGCACGCCGCACATGCCTGGGCAAACCTGATCAACGAGGAGTACACCCGGCTCGCGGACCGCAACACCGCCATTCCCAACCGGCTCGCCCCGGCGACCGACCTGGATCCGGTCGAGGCGGCACACCGGACGCGCGAACTGCTCGGGTTCACCGCGGACGAACCGTTGCCCTATCTCATCTTGGCGGCCGAACGTACCGGGGTTCGCGTGCTGGGGCTTCCGTTCCAGGTGCCCACCATCGACGCGTTCTGCGCCTGGCACGGTCGGACACCGGTCGTCGGAATAATGGCCGGCGTTCCCGCCGACCGGGTCCGCTTCACCGTTGCCCACGAGCTCGGGCATTTGATCTTGCATCGGGGCGGGCAGACCGGCAAGCAGGTCGAGGATCAGGCGGACGCTTTCGCCGCCGAATTGCTGACACCCCGGCACGCGCTGTTGCCGACCCTGCCGCGACAGCCGAACCTCACCAGTTTGACGATGGTGAAAACCCAGTGGGGCGTGTCGATCAAGGCGCTGGTGCGGCGTTGCCGCGAACTCGGCGTCATCGACGCGGATCGAGCGCTGAGCCTGTACAAGCAGCTCAGCAAGAAGGGCTGGAACCGCAAGGAACCCGGCTTCGTGCCGGACGAGAAACCGCGGGGTCTGCGCAAACTGGCGGAGCTGTGCTACGGCGCTGGTCCCAACATCGAACGGATGGCCGCCGAGGCCGGTTGGTCCGAAGAATTGACCGTCGATGTCCTGGGACAGCACGCGACCGCTGGTGAACTACCCCGCAAGCCGCGGGTAGCGAAGACTTCGGGGGAAAACGTCGTCTATCTCAGAGATTGGCCACGGCAAGCGGAAAAGATCTTGTCGGGTGAGTGATCGTGACAGGCGCCGGAGGCCCAGGCCGATGCCGGGTGAGTATCCGGTGCGGTTCGGCATGGCCGAGCTGCTCGCGGACGCCGACTGGCCGGGTGGCTGGCTGCTGACCGTCGACGGGGTCGCACAGTCCTATGTGGATCTCGAGGATCCGACTCATCTGGAGTTCGAGTACGCAAGGCGCATCGGCGATGTGATCGACTGCCTCGAACCCGGGCCGCTGGAGGTGTTGCATCTCGGTGGGGCAGGTTGCACCCTGCCGCGCTACGTGGCCGCTACCCGACCTGGTTCGCGGCAGCTCGTTTTCGACGCCGACGGCGAGCTGATCGATCTGGTGCGCGAGCAACTGGACCTGCGCAGCGTCCCGAACCTGAGGGTGCGGATTTCCGACGGAAGGGAAGGCGCGCGCACCCGCCGCGACAACTCCGCGGATCTGATCGTCGCCGATGTGTTCCAGCGCGCGACGATGCCGAGCGACATCGCGACGACCGAGTTCACCACCGACGTTGCCCGGGTGTTGCGCGCGTCGGGTAGCTACCTGCTCAACGTCGCCGACGGGCCGGGGCTGGTGTTCGCGCGCCGTGTCGCCGCCACTGTCGCGGAAGTGTTTCCGCACGTCGCGCTGCTCGCCGAACCGGGGGTGTTGCGCGGCCGCCGGTTCGGAAACCTTGTGCTGGCCGCGTCCGCCGGGGAGTTGCCGGTGGCGGAGTTGACCGCGAAGGTCGCTTCCGCGGCCTTTCCGGCCAGGTGCCTCACCGGTCAGGCGTTGAAGACCTTGTGCGGGAATGCGAAACCCATTACCGACGAAATGCGGGTGAAGCCGCCTGTGCCACCTTGGAACGCCTTTTCCCGATAGCTCCACCATGGGCAAGGCGCCGGGGCGGCACCGCCGGCGCCTCGACCGATTGCCTAGCAGAAGAAACTCCGCGGTCACATCCGGCAAATACAGGCCCTCGGCTACACCGTCGCCCTGAACCCAGCCGCAGCCTGAACCAAGAACTCCAACCGCATCCCCGCACCATCCCACAAGACCGGGGACGGTCCCGCACACCCACGAGCGCCGTCGTGGTCGGGGTATTTTCCGGTCAGACCTGGCCGATGAGCAGGTCGACCGCGGGGTCGTTGCGAGTGGTCTGCGGGACGATCTGCGTGTCCTTGGGGTAGAAGCCGGGGTTCGAGCCCGTCGGGTACATCTCGAAGCAGAAGCTGAGGATCTTGTGCGTGCCCCAGGACCAGTCGTTGATGTCGCCATCGGTGATGTAGAGCTTGCTGGACTGTTCCGGGGTGTAGCCGTTGGTCGCGGCCATCGCCTTGCCGAGATCCTGGAATCGTTTCGCTTCCGCGGCCGTCATGCCCGTCGCGGTGGGGCTGGTCGTGTAGCCGAACGGCCAGAGCACCAGCTCGGAATAGGTGTGAAAGTCGATGTGGGCCTTGACCTGGTGCGCATTGATGAAATCCGCCAGCGCCCGGGTCTCCGGCTCGGAGAACGGCGCCGTGCCACGGTAGTCCTGGGCGCTCGGGTTCGTGCTGGACCCGTCGCAGCAGCCCCACTGGTAGTCCCAGTTGCGGTTGGGGTCCGTGCCGATCGCGGTGCTACCCGGCACCGGCTTACGGGTCTTGCGCCAGTTGTGGAAGCGGCCGCCGGAAATGTCGTATTCGGAGCCGTCCGGGTTCACGTTCGGAACCACGTAGATGGTGTGCGTGTCCACCATGTTCTTGATCTTCGAATCGGTCGCGTAACCATCGGTGAAGCGCTGCACGATGTGCAGGCACATTTCCGTGGTCAGGTGCTCGCGGGCGTGCTGGTTACAGGTGAACAGCACCTCGGGCTTCCCGGTGCCCGAGCCGATCGTGAGGAGGTTCAGGTTCCGGCCCTCGTAGGACTTGCCGACGCTGGACAGTTTCGCGATGTCGGGATGGTTCGCGACGGCCTTCTGAAGTTCCGCGGTGACTTCCGCATAGGTGTGATAGCCCTGGTAGCCGGACGGAAAGTCGTTGGCGGCCGCGCTCGCCGCGGGCGCCATGCCGACCAGGAGAGCCGCCCCCGCCAAGAACGTCAACGCGCCGTGGATTCCTCGCCGTATTGGAAACATTCCGCCTCCACACAATCACGCTGGGTAGTCCAACTACCTTCGCCGAGGGGGTCGCCGTGCACAACCCTCCGTTGGTCTGGAACAACCCAGTCATGCGCCCTGCCGTGCTTGTCCTTCTGGTCCTCGTCTCCGTCGCCGGTTGCACCTCGTCAGGCCCGCCAGCGCCGTCTTCGACCTCGCCGGTCCCGACCACGCTCAGCGAAGTGTGGCTTCCGCCCGACCCGCAACCGACATCGCCAGGACCGTGCCCGTACCTGGACACGACTTTCGTCGCCGACACGAACGGGCAGCGGGTGTCGAAAGTTCAGACCTCCCCAGCCGAACCGCATCCCGCATGTTTCTTTTACGCGCTGGCTGGGAAGCTTCAACTGACCGCGCGGGTTTACGTCGGTGATCCGGCCGTGGCGAAGGCGCTCGTCGATCACGCCGCGCCGGTCGGCACGAGCAACCCGGCCACGCGGCCCGCCGGCTGGCAGGGCGGGTATCAGGCCACCGGGAACGGCGCGGTCTACGCCGTCGCGAAACAGGGCGCGGCGGTGGTGGTGACCACCAATCAGGAACAGACAGTGAAGGCCAGAACAGTGGTAGAACAAGTTGTCTTGGCTCTGGGCTTATAAAGCTAGTGGCTGATGGGGTCTGGACTCCCTTGTACTACGCTGACCCCACCCCACCGTCGGGGAGGACCAGCACTCGGGCGGAGTGCCAAGGGCTGTGGGAGCTTTCCGTGTACCTCGAAGTGAAGAAGGACTACATCCGTGGCTGACACCCTCAAGGAAATCCTGCTCGACTCCAGCAGGCGTCCGGCCGTCGTCACCGATTTGGAGACGCTGGTCGACGAAGAGGTCTCGGACAAGAGCGGCGTTTCGGGTGCCGTGATCAAGACTGGTTTCGCGGCCGTCAAGAAGATCAAGCCGGGCATCATCGGAGCGGCTTGCGACGCCCTGCTCGACGAGTTCGCCGCGGCGCTCGAGCCGTTCTACGCCGACTTCAAGGGCAACGGTGGCGGCGACTTCGGCGCCTACCTGTCGAGCCGTGGCGACCAGGCGGCCAACGCGCTGCTGTCCGTCACCGACGCTCGTGCGGAGAAGAGCAACCGCGACGCCATCAAGAAGGTGTACAGCAAGCTGCGCCCGAACGGGAAGAAGAACGTCGAGGAGGCGCTCCCGCGCCTGGGCAAGCTCATCGACAAGCACGCCGCCACCGCCTGATCCGGGAGCCGCGTAAGACGTTCAAGGCCGCCTCGGAGCTTTCCCAAGCCTCCGGGGCGGCCTTTGGCGGTTCTAGTTCTTTTTCTGCGCGGTAGTCTGGGCCGAGGTCTTCTGGCCGTTGGCCTGGGATTCAGTGGGCGTCGGCGCGGCATGAGGCGGTTCCGTGGCCACCGGTGGCTGCTGCTTCGACCGCCGCGCGTAGGCCGCACCTGCGGCGAGCAGGCCGATGCCCAGCAGCCACGGCCAGCGACGGCGCTTGCGCTCACCTTTCGCGGCCGCCTTCGCTTCCACCAGCGCGGCCTTGAAGTCCTTCTTGGCCTGCTTGAAGTCGCGCTTGGCCTGCCGCTTGGACTCGCCGGCGGCCTTGGCCGCCTTCACGGCCGCCTTACGGGCCTTGCGTCCAGGCTTGCGCAGCTCGGCGAGCCGCTCGGCGGCCTCCTTCCGAGCCTGCTTGCTCGCGCGTGCCAGCTCCTTGCGTGTCTGGCCGGTCGTCGCCGCGAGCTTCTTGCGCGCCCGGCGGCCTCGCCGCCCGGCCTCCTTACGGGCTTCTTCGGTGCTCTCCACGAGCAGTTGCTCGGCTGCCTGCGCCGCCTTGGCGGCTGCCTCGGCGCCCGCCTTCCCCGCCTCCACAGCGGTCTTACGCAGGCCCTGCAAGCCGGTCTTGACCGACTCGCCGACCGAGTCCGCGGCCCGGGTCATGGCCTTCACCTCGTCAATCGTTAGTTTCGGGTCCCGTCCCCGTTCACCATCCTGCCCGTTTCTCGTCGATCGCGCTGCGGATGGCACGATAAACAGCGTGACGCAGAGCAATGAATCCCTCGTAGGGACGAAGGTCAAGGCCACGCTGCACACCAACCACGGTGACATCCGGCTGAACCTCTTCCCCGATCACGCACCCAAGACGGTCGCCAACTTCGTCGGCCTGGCCGACGGCACCAAGCCGTACCACCGGCCCAACGCGAAGGGCGGCAACGCGGGACCGTTCTATGACGGTTCGATCTTCCACCGGGTGATTTCCGGCTTCATGATCCAGGGCGGTGACCCGACCGGCACCGGTCGCGGTGGCCCGGGCTACGAGTTCGGCGACGAGTTCCACCCGGAACTGCAGTTCAACAAGCCGTACCTGCTGGCCATGGCCAACGCCGGGCCCGCGACCAACGGCTCGCAGTTCTTCATCACGGTAGGCCCCACCACCCACCTGAACTTCAAGCACACCATCTTCGGTGAGGTGGCCGACCAGGAGTCGCGCAACGTGGTGGACTCGATCGCCAACACCGCCACCGGCGTGGCCGACCGGCCGATCCAGGACGTGGTCATCGAAAAGGTCGACATCGACCGCGAAGGCTGACGGGTAAGTTCGGAAGTGCACTCCACCCAAGCGGAGGCACTGTGAACGAGCCTGCTTCCAACGACACCCCACCGACCACGATGCCGGTTTGCTGGTGGCATCCCGGCCGGCAGACCGGGCTGAGCTGCACCCGTTGTGGGCGTGCGGCCTGCCCGGACTGCCTGCGTGAGGCGTCCGTGGGCTACCAGTGCGTCGACTGTGTGCGGGCGGGACGCGAGGCGCAGCGCCGTGCGCACCCGCGGACGGTCGCCGGAGCCACGCTGGCCCCCCGGCCGGTGGTCACCCCGGTGCTCATCGCGGTCAACGTGCTGCTCTATGTCGTCACGGTGGCGCAGGCTCGCAGTCCCCTGGACAACGAGCGCGCGACCCTGTTCGGCGACTGGGTGCTGTGGCCGCGGGCGATCGCCGGGGCCGACCAGTGGTGGCGGCTGGTGACCGCCGGCTTCCTGCACTACGGCCCGGTGCATCTGGCGGTCAACATGTTCGCGCTGTGGGTGCTCGGGCGCGACATGGAGGCACAGCTCGGCAGAGTCCGGTTCATCGCGGTGTACCTGGTGTCGTTGCTGGGCGGCGCCGTGTCGGTCTACCTGTTCGACGATTCGAACCGCGGCACGGCCGGCGCTTCCGGGGCGATCTACGGATTGCTCGGCGGGATCCTGGTCGTCGTCCTGCGGCTCCGGCTCAACCCCACGGCCGCGATCGGCTTGATCGTGCTGAATCTGATCATCTCGGTGACGATCCCGAACATCTCGTTGCTCGGGCATGTCGGCGGGCTGGTCGTCGGTGCGGCGGTCACCGCCGCGATGGTCTTCGCGCCGGCCAGGGGGCGGGTCGTCTGGCAGGCAGCGGCGGTCGTGGTGCTGGCGGCGGCCTGCGTTGCGCTGGTGCTCTACCGCGACAGCCAGCTCGCCAGCGTCGCCTGCGATTACCAGGGCGGGGAGCTGCTCTGCACGACCCCGTCAGGGGCGTAGCGCCGTGAGCACGTCGAGTACCTCCCGCGGATCCGTGCCCAGCTCGAGCCACCCGAACACGTACAGGTTTTCGCCTGTTTCGAGTTCGAGGGTGGCGCTGTCCCGGCCCAGCCTCCGCGTGGCCCGCAGCCGGGTCCGCGTCTCGGCCCAGTCGAGCTGGACCTGGCCATGGGCCGTGCGGATCCGGATGCCCCGGCGGTCGGCGGAGAGCCGGGGCCGGACGAGCGTTCCGTACGCCGAGGCGGCGGCGAGCAGGAGCGCCGCGATGCCGAACAGCACGCGACCCATCCGGTCCTCGTAGAACAGGACAGCGGCAAGGGCGAGCAGGGCACCGGCCCAGCCGAGCGCGATCAGCGCGGGCCGAGGTGCCCAACTCGCAAGGTTATCCACAGGTTTTATCCACAATGGGGATGAGTCACACCCATGTAATTCGCTGTCAAGCGGCCGTTCGGAGTAACTACCGCCAGCGCATCGTCATCAGCAGGCCCGAGATCATCAGCGCGAACCCGATGGCGAAGTTCCAGCTGCCCAGCTCGGCCATGAAACCGATCTTGTCGCCCGCGATGTAGTTCACCACGAGCCACGCCAGCCCGATCAGCATAAGGCCGAACATCACGACCAGGTACACGGGGTGCGACGGCCCCGCGGCGCGCACCTTGACCGGCGTACGCCGATCGGCCGGCGGCGTGTACGCCGTCTTCTTGCGAACCTTGGACTTGGGCATCGGAATCCTCGGGTGCTCGGCTAACTCGCTGGGGCCGGGCGCACACAGCGCACCCGACCTCTACCTCAACACGTTAACGTAAGCGACGATCGGAGAGGAGTGCGCGTGGCGATCGTCGACCAACCGCCGGCCCGTGGGCCGTCCGGCATCGGGGTCCGGGCCGTCCGCACCCTCGGAGAACTGCTCATCACGGCCGGGGTCGTGGTGTTGCTGTTCGTCGTCTACGAGCTGTACGTGACCAACCTGTCGTCGGCGGGTAAGCAGGCCGACGCGACCGCCACCCTCGACCAGGACTGGGCGGACGACGGCCGCCAGCTGCATCCGGAGCTGATCGACGGCAAGGCGTTCGCCAAGCTCCACATCCCTGCCTTCGGTGCCGACTACCACTTCACCATCCAGGAAGGCACCAGCGCGGCCGCGCTGGAGATCGGGCCGGGGCACTACCGGGGCACCGCGCTGCCGGGCGAACCGGGCAACTTCGCGGTCGCCGGGCACCGGGTCGGCAAGGGCGCGCCGTTCAACGACCTCGACCTGCTCGCTTCGTGTGACGCGATCGTGATCGAGACGCAGACCGACTTCTTCGTCTACCGGGTGCTGCCGCGGCCCGACGAGATCGGCGGCTGGGCGGCCGGGAAGGGCACGCGACCGCAGTGCGCGCACGTGAGCACGCTCCGGACGAACGCGGCGGACGGCGGGCCCTACGGCGGGACCTCCGGTCGCGAGGTCGTCGGCGCCGGTGAGGTCAGTGTGATTTCGCCGGTGCCGCACCAGCCGGCCGACCTGCTGCCCAAGGTACAGCAGGTCGCCCTGCTCACGCTGACCACCTGCCATCCGCGGTTTTCCGACCGGCAGCGGCTGATCGTGCACGCCATGCTCACCAATCAGTACGCGAAGACGCCCGGGTCGATCTATCAGCAGCTGTTGCAGTCGATCGGGGAGACATGAAACACGGAGTGACGCGACGACAGAGCACGCGCTGGGCGGAAGGCCACGCGATGAGGGCGGCGGGGCGCGGACCGGCAAGGGCGCATCCCTGTCGCGAACTCACGCCCCGGCGACATGATCGGGTTCGCTCGCAGATCGCCATCGGGACAGCGTGATGTATGCGTGGATCTGGCGGCACCTGCCGGGGCCGTTCGCCGTGAAACTGGTGCTGGCGATCCTGCTGGTGCTGGGCGTGGTCGCGCTGCTGATGTTCGTGGTGTTTCCGTGGGCCGAGCCGCTGCTGCCGTTCAACCAGGTCTCGGTGAACTGATCCACGCCGGTAGGCTGTCCGCATGCGTGTCCTCGTCGTCGACAACTACGACAGCTTCGTCTACAACCTCGTGCAGTACCTGGCCCAACTCGGCGCGGACTGCGCGGTGTGGCGCAACGACGTCGTGGACACCGAGCGGATCGGCGAGTTCGACGGGGTGCTGGTCTCGCCGGGACCGGGCACGCCCGAGCGTGCCGGGCAGAGCATCGAGGTGGTGCGCCGCTGCGCGGACACCGGCACCCCGATGCTCGGCGTGTGCCTCGGGCACCAGGCCATCGGTGTCGCCTGGGGGGCCACGGTCGACCGCGCCCCCGAGTTGCTGCACGGCAAGACCAGCCAGGTGCACCACAACGGTTCCGGGGTCCTGGCCGGACTGCCCGACCCGTTCACCGCCACCCGCTACCACTCGCTGACCGTGCTGCCCGAGACGATCCCGGCCGAGTTCGAGATCACCGCGCGCACCGAGTCGGGAGTGGTGATGGGCATGCGGCACCGCGAGCTCCCGATCGAAGGGGTGCAGTTCCATCCGGAGTCGGTGCTCACCGAGGGCGGGCACCGGATGCTGGCGAACTGGATGGCCGATGCCGGGCACCGGGTCGCCGGGTCCGTTGTGGACTCTCTGGAACGTGAGGTCGTCACGCTGCAGAAGGCCGCCGCAGTCTGAGGCGTGTGCGGGAACTTGGGGTCGGCTAATGCTCCTGTTGCGGGGAATCGGGAAGAGCTACGGGCGGTCGGCGCCGGTGCTCACCGACGTGAATCTGGAGATCCGGCCGGAGCAGGTGGTCGGTGTCGTCGGGCCGAACGGGTCCGGGAAGTCGACCCTGTTGCGCATTCTCGCGGGACTGTCCAGGCCGTCCGCCGGTACGGTGACCGGCAGCCCGCTGGTCGGCTACGTCCCCGACCGTTTTCCCGCCGGGACCAGGATGAGCGCGCTCAGCTATCTCCGCCATCTCGGCCGGATCGGCAAAGTGTCCGATGTGGACTCCAAGGCGCCGGAGCTGTTGGAGCGGCTCGCGCTGGAGGGCGGGCCGCGGGTGCCGTTGCGGGAACTTTCCAAAGGAAACGCGCAGAAGGTCGCGCTCGCGCAGGCGTTGCTCGCGGAACCGGAACTGCTCGTGCTGGACGAACCGTGGTCCGGGCTCGATCCGGCCGCGCATGCCGTGCTCGCGCAACTCATCACCGAAACACGCGAACGCGGGGCGAGTGTGGTCTTCGCCGAACACCGGGACGATTTCGCCCGCGCTCATGCGACGGAGGTCTTCGAGCTTTCCGGTGGAACTCTGCGCGAATCGAGCGGTGAGCGATACGCCCGCATAGTGCTGCGTAATCCCGGCGGTCAGCTCGTCACTTCGACGGTTCCGCTGAGCCGCTCGGATACCGTGCTGTTGCAGGCATTGCAGCGTGGCTGGTCGGTGGTCCGCGTGCACACGCCGGGGGCGAAATGATCAGATACCAACTGGCCCTGCTCGCCCATTCCCAGCGCTATCTGCTGCCCATGCTGGTCTTTCTGGTGTTCCTTGGTGTGCTTTACGGCAACGAAGCGAACACTCCCGCGCCACCGGAATACGCGGCCAGTGCCGGTGCGCTCGCCGTGATCGCGTGCTGGCTGACGATCGCGCTGGTGGACATCGAGGATCCCGTGCAGTGGCTGATCACGCTGGCGCACGCCCGACGACTGTCCACAGTGGTGGGCGGGATCGTGCTCACGGTGCTCGTGTGCTGTACCGGGCTGACGGTGCTTTCGCTGCTGTGGTCGGTGATCACGCACCACGGCGACCCGCCGGGCGAGCTGGTCATCGGAGCCCTGGCACATTTCGCGTGCGCCGGCACGGGTATCGCGATCGGACTGCCGGCTTCACGACTGCTGGTGCCGCGCGTCGGTTACACCGTGATCGCCGCGGGGGTCGGGATGGCCCTGGTGCTGTTGATCCGCTGGATTCCGCTGGTCAATCCGATACTGCGCGAGCTTTCCGCGAACGACGTCGCGGCCTTACCGGTACTGCTCGGGTTCGCCGTCTCGCTGCTCGTTCTCGCCGGCAGCTCGGCCGCTGTCGCAGAACTTCTTCGCCGCCTCACCTGAGTGCGGGAATTGTCGCACCGCAACGCCTTCCCGCACTCAGGATTCATCAGGGAAAGCCGGGACCGTTCCTACTGCTCGACGTGGGTGAGCTGCTGCTCGAACTGATTTGGTTGAAGCTGCCGAGGAAAAGGGTGATGTTCTGATTCTTGGTGATCTGGGTGTTCGCCGTCGGCGACGTGCTCTGCACGATGCCGACCTGCCTCGGATCGGCGACCCTGGTCGTCTGGTAGTCGACATCGCCGTCCCAGCCCGCGGCCCTCAACTGCGCGAGCGCGTCATTCTGGGTCAGGCCGACCAGGTTGGGCATGGTGATCTTCTGCTGCGTCCCGTCGGACACGATCAGCGTGACCGTGCTGCCCTCGGGCACGGCGCCACCGTTCGGCGTCTGTTTGACCACCTGGCCCTCGGGCTGGTCCGAAGCCTGGCTCGTCTTCTTCACGGTGAGCCCCTGCGCGGCGAGCGCCGCGCTGGCCGAGGCGAACTGCTCACCGGTGTGGTCGACGATCTGCACCAGGTTCTTGGTCTTGGCGATCGTGATCGTGACCTGGCCGCCTCGTTGCACCTGCGCGTTCGGAGCCGGGTTCTGCCTGAGCACCTTGCCGTAGTTGTTGGGGTTGTCGTCGTCGACCTGCTGCACCACCGGGTTGAGGTTCAGCTTGACGTCCTTGAGCCGCTGGGCCGCCTCATCCTGGCTCAAGCCGCTCAGGTCCGGTACGGCCACATTGCCCGGCTGGACGCCGACGTAGAGGGTGACCTTCGTACCCTGGGCGGCGGTCGTCCCCTCGCCCGGGTTGGTGCGCAACGCCTTGTTGACCTGGTCCGGGTTGTTGCAGGTGGGCTGGTTGTCGAAGGACCCGATGCATTCGACCGTCTCCTTGACCGGAGTGAAACCGGCGTTCCGCAGCTGGTTCTCGGCCTCGATGGCGGTCATGTCCTTCACTCGCGGAATCTGGGCCGTGGCCTGCTTGGTTTCGAAGGCCCCGGCCAGCCAGGCCACGAACGCCACCAGCCCGACGCCGACGACGGAGACCAGTACCGCGGTCAGCACCTTTCGCTTGCGACTCTTCTTCGGGCTCTCTTCGTCGGCGTAGGGCCCGCCGTAGTCGTCGTAGTCCGCCGCGTGCCCCGGCGGGCCGCCGCCGTTCAGCACCTGGGTCCGCTCGTCGGCCGTCATCACCATCGGCGCCGACGGCCGCTGGCCGGACAGCACGCGCACCATGTCCGAGCGCATCTCCGCCGCCGACTGGTACCGGTTCGCCGGGCCCTTGGCCAGCGCCTTGAGCACGATCGCGTCGAGTGCGGGCGACACCGCCGGGTTCACCGTCGACGGCGCCTTCGGATCCTCCCGGACGTGCTGGTAGGCCACGGCGACCGGGGAGTCCCCGGTGAACGGGGGTTCTCCGGTCAGCAGCTCGTAGAGCACACATCCGGCCGCGTACACGTCGCTTCGCGCGTCGACACCCTCGCCCCGCGCCTGCTCCGGCGAGAGGTACTGCGCCGTTCCGATCACCGCGGCGGTCTGGGTCATCGAGGCCTGGCCGTCGTGCATCGCACGCGCGATGCCGAAGTCCATCACCTTGACCGCGCCCTGATCGGTGATCATGATGTTGGCGGGCTTGACGTCCCGGTGCACGATGGCGTGCCGGTGCGAGAAGTCCAGCGCGGCGCACACGTCGGCCATGACCTCCATGGCCCGCTTTTCCGACAGCGGGCCCTCGGTCTTGACGATGTCGCGCAGCGTTCGGCCCTTGACGTACTCCATCACGATGTAGGGCAGCGGACCGTACTCGGTCTGTGCCTCGCCGGTGTCGTACACCGCGACGATCGCCGGGTGGTTCAACGCGGCGGCGTTCTGCGCCTCACGGCGGAAGCGTTCCTGGAACTGCGGGTCGCGGGCCAGGTCGGCACGAAGGATCTTCACCGCGACCTCGCGGCCGAGCCGGATGTCGGTGCCGTGGTGAACCTCGGACATGCCGCCGTATCCAAGCGTTTCGCCCAGCTCGTAGCGGTTGGAGAGCAGTCTGGGTGCGCTCATCGCAGTAAGCCGTTCCGTTCCGTCCAAGGTTTCATGCCTGATAAGTCGTTCGTTCGGTTGGCGGAGTCTGCCTCGTCCCGGGCACGACGTTGCTCGTGTTGCCGCGAGGCGGCCCTACGTTATCTGGCCCCGAGAGCAATCGGGGCAGAAGCAGTACCCCGGCGACGATGAGCCCCACGACGACCACGGCGAGTATCACCCACACCACGGCGAGGTTGCGCCTGCGGGGAGCCGGGATAGGCATCGGCATCACGCCGCTCGGATGACCCATCGGCGGCGGGCTCACCGGCTGCATGACCGGATGTGAACCCGGCCCCACCGGAGCCATCGGCGCCTGCGCGTACGTCTGCAGCATCCCGGACGGGGTGGGCAACGGCCTGCCCGCCCGCACCGCGGCGACGGCGGCCGCGAACTCACCGCCGTTGCGGTAGCGCTGCCGCGGGTCCTTGACCAGGGTCGCCTCGATCAGCGCACGGGTCCCCGGCGGGACGTCCGGGGGCAACGGTGGCGGCATGTCCCGGATGTGCATCATCGCGACGGTGACCGCGTTCTCGGACAGGAACGGCCGGTACCCGGTCAGACATTCGTACCCGCACACCGCCAGGGAGTAGACGTCGCTGGCCGGTTCCGCGTCATGTCCGAGCGCCTGTTCCGGCGCGATGTAGTGCGCCGTCCCCATGACCATTCCGGACCGGGTCACCGGCGCCGCGTCGGCGGCCTTCGCGATGCCGAAGTCGGTGATCTTCACGCGGCCGTTCCCGGTGACCAGGATGTTGCCCGGCTTGATGTCCCGGTGCACCAGACCCCGCTCGTGCGCCGCCTGCAACGCGTTGCCCGCCTGCTCCAGGACGTCCAGGGTCTGTTCCGCGTTCAGCCGTCCCTGCCGCGCCAGGATTCCGGCGAGCGGCTCACCTTCGACGAGTTCCATCACCAGGTAGGCGATGGCGAGCTCGTCGGCCGTCGTCTCGCCGTAGTCGTGCACGGCGGCGATACCGGGATGGTTCAGCGACGCCGTGGTGCGAGCCTCGGTGCGAAAGCGATGCAGGAACTCGGCGTCGCCGGAAAGCTCGGCCTTGAGCACCTTGACCGCCACGACGCGGTCCAACCGGGTGTCGCTGGCCTGCCAGACCTCGCCCATCCCGCCTACGGCGATCCGGTGGACGAGCCGGTAGCGCTCGGCCAGCAGCCGACCCGTGGACAGCATTCGCTACCCACCCCCGACCTGCGCGTTGATCGCGGCCCGGCCGATCTCCGCCGCGACGGTGCCACCGGTGGCCGCCAGCCCACGGTTACCGCCCGACTCCACGACCACCGCGACCGCGATCTGCGGGTCGTCGGCCGGGGCGAACGCGGTGTACCAGGCGTGCGGCGGGGTGTTCTTCGGGTCGCTGCCGTGCTCGGCCGTGCCCGTCTTCGAAGCGATCTTGATGTTCGACTTGCCGCCGCCCTTGGTGTTGTCCTCCGACGCCTCCATCATCTGCTTGAGGATCTCCGCGTTCGACGCGGACAGCGCCGGGGCGCCGGTGAGCTCCTGCGGGCTGAACGTCTCCAGATCGGACAGGTCCGGCGCGAGCAGCTTCTTGACCAGTTGCGGCTTCATCGCCATCCCGCCGTTGGCGACGGTCGCGGCGAGCAGGCAGTCCTGCAGCGGGGTCAGCCGGACGTCACGCTGTCCGATGCCGCTCTGGTAAAGCGCGGCCTGCGAGTCGAGGTCACCCAGACCGGAGGCCGCCACCTTCAGCGGGGTGTTCAGACCGGTCATCCCGATCCCGAAGTTCGCCGCGGTGGCACGGAGCTTGTCCGCGCCCAACTGACCGGCGAAGGTGGCGAACGGCACGTTGCAGGAGTACCTCAGCGCGTCGGCGAAGGTCGTGCCCGGGCAGTTCTCGCCGCCGTAGTTCTCCAGGTCGGTGTTCGTGCCCGGCAGGATAACGTTCGGCGCGTTGCTCACCGGCGTGGTCGGGCCGCCGCCGCTTTCCAGCTCGGCCGCGGCCACCACCAGCTTGAAGGTCGATCCGGGCGGGTACGTCTCCGAAATCGCCCGGTTCAGCATCGGCTTCCTGCTTTCGTCGGAAAACGCCGCCCACGCGTTCCGCTGCGCCGTGCCGTCGTGCGTGGCCAGCTGGTTCGGGTCGTACGACGGGGTGGACACCATGGCGAGGATCTCGCCGGTCTTCGGGTTCATCGCGACCGCGGCACCGGTGTAGTTCCGCTGCGTCATCAGCCGGTACAGGGCGCTCTGCACGGCCGGGTTGATGGTGAGCTGGACGTTGCCGCCGCGCGGGTCCCGGCCGGTGACCATGTCCGACAGCCGGCGCACGAACAGTCGCGGGTCCGAGCCGTTGAGGATGTCGTTCTCCGCGCTTTCCAGTCCACCCGCGCCGTACCACAGCGAGTAGTACCCGGTGACCGGTGCGTACATCGGCCCGTCGACGTAGCGCCGCTCGAACTTGTACTTGTCGGTGGTCTCCTTCACGTCGGCCAGCACCTGCCCGTTGAACTGGGACACGATGCTGCCCCGCTGGCGGGCGTACTCGTCGAGCAGCACGCGCTGGTTCCGCGAATCGGTGCGGTAGCTGTCGGCCTCGACCACCTGGATGTAGGTGATGTTCGCCAGCAGGAGCACCACCATGACGATCATGGCGATGCCGACACGGCGCATGGGCTTGTTCACGACTCACTCCCCGCGTCGTTCCCCGATCCGGCGGGCGGTCGCGTCACCATGACGGTGTGCGCCTCGGCCAGCGGCGCCTGCGCCACCGCCCTGAGCTTCGGTTTCGGTGCGGGCCGGCGCGCCGCGTCGGAGATCCGCAGCAGCAGCGCGACCAGGATGTAGTTGGCCAGCAGGGAAGAACCGCCGTAGGAGATGAACGGGGTGGTGATACCCGTCATCGGAATCAGCTTGGTGACCCCGCCGACGATCACGAACACCTGCATCACGACGGCGAAGGAAAGCCCGGCGCCGAGCAGCTTGCCGAACGTGTCGCGCACGGCCAGCGCGCTGCGCATGCCACGGGTGGCGAGCAGCAGGTACACGACCAGGATCGCGGCCAGCCCGACGAAGCCGAGTTCCTCGCCGAGACCGGCGGTGATGAAGTCGGAGTTGGCCTCCGGCACGATGTCCGGTCGTCCCCCGCCGAGCCCGGTGCCGCCGACGCCGCCCGTGCCCAGGCCGAACAACCCCTGGGCGACCTGGTAGCCACCACCGTCGTCGTAGTAGGTCGCCAGCGGGTCGATCCAGTTCGCCACCCGCTGCTGGACGTGCGTGAACAGGTTGTAGGCGAGGACGCAGCCGACGGCGAAGAACAGCAGCCCCACCGCGACCCAGATGCCGCGCTCGGTCGCCACGTAGACCATCACCAGCACGATGCCGAACAGCAGCAGCGACTGGCCGAGGTCCTTCTCGAACATCAGGATGCCCATGGCGGCGACCGCGGCGATCAGGATCGGGCCGAGGTCGCGCCCCCGCGGCAGCTCCACGCCCAGGACCTTCTTGCCCGCCACCATGAACAGGTCCCGTTTGGTGACCAGGAAGGACGCGAAGAAGATCAACAGCAGGATCTTGGCGAACTCACCCGGCTGGATGGAGATCCCGGGCAGCTTGATCCACACCTTGGCGCCGTTCACCTGCGACAGCGACGCGGGCAGGATCGCGGGCAGGGCCAGCGCGATCACTCCGAGCAGGCCGCTGATGTAGCCGTAGCGGGTGAGCGTCCGGTGGTCCTTCACGAGGATGAGCACGGCCAGGAACAGCACCAGCGCGAGCGTGGTGAACAGCACCTGTTTGGGGGCGGTTGAGGCGTAGGCTCTGCCGTTCTGGATCGCCCGCTCCTGCAATGCCAGGTCGAGCCGGTAGATCATCACCAGGCCGAGGCCGTTGAGCAGGGCCACACAGGGCAGGATCAGCGGATCCGCGTAGGGCGCCCACCGGCGCACCGCGAAGTGCGCGACGGCGAACAGCGCCAGATAGGCCAGGCCGTACCACAGGATCGACCAGGACAGCTCCTGCTCCTGGTTGACCTGCACCAGCACGAACGCACAGGTCACGATCAAGGCCGCGAAACCGAGCATAACGAGTTCCGTGCCACGCCGGGTCGGTAGCTCGCGCTGCGGGTTGGTCTGGTAGATGGCAGCCGCCTGCTCGGACAGTGGAGGCCTGGTCATCCGCCACCGCCACCCGGCGCGGTCGAAGACTGGCAGTCCCTCCCCGCTTGGTCACTGGCCGAGGTCGACGCCGGGGGCAGAGTCGTGGGCGGGGGAGGCGCCGAAGAGGCTCCCTGCCCGGCCGGCTGGGAGGGGGCGCAGTCCTGGAGTGTCTTGTACCGCAGGAAGTTGTTGATGTAGTCACGCGAGGCCTGCAGGCTGTCCTTCTTCACACCGTTGCGGACCGCGGTCTGCGCGTCCTGCTGCAGTTGCGTGACCAGCAGCTTGTCGCACATCGTGCTGCCCGCCGGGCAGGACCCTTCGGCCTGCTCGTGCAGCTGGATCCCCAGCACGCTGCCCGGTACGCCCCGGAAGATCGCCACTTCGGAGTCGGTGCCCTCGCCGACGTAGTACTGGCTCAGCACGAAATAGCGGGTCGCGATGCCGCCCGCGGCCAGCAGGACCAGGACCAGGAAGATGCCCACGATCCAGCGCCACCGTTTGCGGCGCTTGGCCTTCGGATCGGGCGGCGGTTCGGTGAACTGCTGGGGTGGAGGCGGCGGTGGGGCGGTGAGCGCCCTGGCCCTCGCCGCCGGCGAGTCGCCCTGATGGTTGTACTCGTCACTGCCGTCCCCGGCGGCGCCGCCCACGATGGGCGCGTCCTCCCCGTAGGCCACGTCGACCACGTCGGCGACGATCACCGTGACGTTGTCCGTGCCACCGCCCTTGAGCGCGAGTTCGATCATCCGGTCCGCGCACTCCTGCGGGTCCGGGATCTGGATCGCCTCGGCCAGCGTCTCGTCGCTGACCATGCCGGACAGCCCGTCCGAACAGAGCAGGTAGCGGTCGCCAGCCCGGGCCTCGCGCACGACGAACGTGGGCTCGACCTCATGCCCGGTCAGCGCCTTCAGCAGCAGCGAGCGCTGCGGATGGGTGGCGGCCTGGTCCGCGGTGATCCGGCCCTGCTCGAGCAACTCGTTGACGAAACTGTCGTCCCGGGTGATCTGGGCGAACTGCCCGTTCCGGAACAGGTAGGCACGGGAGTCGCCGACATGCACCATGCCCATGCGCGAGCCGGAGAACAGCATCGCGGTGAGTGTCGTGCCCATGCCGTCGAGATCGGGGTCGTTGGCCACCAGTTCGGAGATCGCCGCGTTCCCACCGGAAACCGCCTCTCTGAGCTGGTACAGCAGATCGTCGCCCGGTTCGTCGTCGTCGAGCGGGGCGAGGGAGGCGATGACGACTTTGCTCGCCACCTCACCCGCGGCATGGCCACCCATGCCGTCGGCGAGTGCGAGCAGGCGGGGGCCCGCGTACACCGAGTCCTGGTTGCTTGACCGCACCAGGCCCCGGTCACTGCGGGCCGCGTAGCGAAGAACGAGTGTCATGGGCGAAGCTCGATCACCGTCTTACCGATCCGGATGGGGACGCCGAGTGGAACTCGGAGGGGTGCAGTGACCTTAGCCCGGTCCAGGTATGTCCCGTTGGTCGATCCCAGATCTTCCACATACCAGTCCGTACCGCGTAGGGACAGCCGCGCGTGCCGGGTGGAAGCGTAGTCGTCGTCGAGCACCAACGTGGAGTCGTCCGCACGGCCGATCGTGATGGGCCGGCCGTCGAGGGTGATCCGGGTGCCCGACAGCGCCCCGTGTGTCACGATCAGCTGGCGAGGGGCCTTGCTCGACCCACGCGGACGCTGCTGGTCCTTGTTCCGCCGCAGTCCCGGGACGGCCACCTTCAAGCCTGATGCCGCGTACAGATCTGACCGCACCACCCGCAACGCGGCCAGCACAAAAAGCCAGAGCAGGACCAGAAAGCCCACTCTGGTGAGTTGAACGACCAGCTCCGGCACCTGTTGTGTCAGCTCCCGTGCTCATGGCGGCTGCGCGCAGCCGAGATGACGGAGCCGCACTCACGCGTCGACGAGTCTGCCGCCATGGTTGTCCGCACGTGGTCACCGCCTCCTGCATTCCCGCCCGCGGCACAGGTACGCACCGCAGGACCCCCGACGGTAATTCTGCGGGACACGCCAATCGGATCTTCCAGCGGCTCACGTAACGAGTGTGCTCGCCGTGGTGTCAGCCCTGGGTACGGAACACCAGCGACGAGTGCCCGACCCTGATCACGTCACCGTCGGCCAGCTGCCAGGTCTGCACCGGAGTGCCGTTGACCGTGGTGCCGTTGGTCGAGCCGATGTCGGCCAGCGTCGCGCTCTGGCCGTCCCAGGTGATCTCCAGGTGGCGGCGGGAAACGCCGGTGTCCGGCAGCCGGAAGTCCGCGTCCTGGCCACGGCCGACCACGTTGCCGCCCTGCTTCAGCGAGTAGGCGCGGTTCGAGCCGTCGTCCAACTGCAGCGTCGCGGCGAGCTGGCGGTTGCCGCCCTGCACGGCGGGCGGAGCGTAGCCCTGCTGCGCGTATGGGTCCGGGGCGCCCTGAGGCGGGTAACCAGGAGCCTGGGCCGGGGGAGCGCCGTAGCCGGGCTGGCCGCCGTAGCCGCCCTGGTCGTAACCCGGTTGCTGGCCGCCATAGCCCTGGTCATAACCCGGCTGCCCGCCGTAGCCCTGGTCATAGCCCGGTTGCTGGCCGCCATAGCCGCCGCCCTGGTCGTAGCCGGGCTGCTGGCCGCCATAGCCGCCACCCTGGTCGTAACCCGGTTGCTGGCCGCCGTAGCCCTGGTCATAGCCCGGTTGCTGCCCGCCGTAGCCGCCGGCCTGGTCGTAACCTGGTTGCTGGCCGCCGTAGCCGCCACCCTGGTCGTAACCCGGTTGCTGGCCGCCGTAGCCGCCACCCTGGTCGTACCCGGGTTGTCCCTGCTGTCCGTAGCCGTACTGGCCGCCATGCTGCTGACCGTAGGGGTCACCCTGGTCGTATTGGCCGTAGCCGGGGGGCTGGCTCATTGCTGGGTCTCCTGCGTTGCTGGGTCGTGCTGGCCGTCCTGGACCCGGGGCGTCACGTGCGCTGACGTCCGGATCGACGGATGAACGGGTTTTGAATTGTCCAGTATGCAGCGCCTCGTTGCGCTCGAGCGAGACTATGACGTCACCATAGGTGTCCCAGCCGTGCTCGGCGAGATGCTGTGCCACCGCTTCCGCGAGCACGTGAGTGACGCGCCTCTCGTCACCGGCCATCCGGACATGATCCTCCGCCCCCAACGACACGATGTAGTGGTTCGGGGCGAGCAGCCTGCCACCGGCCAGCTCACGAACGTTGTCCTCACTCTCGCGCTCCAGGGCCAGGGCCACCTCCTGGGTGACGACCTTGCCTCCGAACATGCGCGCGAAGGCGTTGCCCATCAGGCTTTCCAGGCGTCGATCGAAACGTTCAACGCGGCCCACCGGGACTCGCAGCCTCCTTCACGCGTGTGCTTTCGCACCCGATCCTATCGGCATCGTGGGGGTAAGACACCGGCCCCGGTAAAACCGTCTTCAGCGGCCTGCTACGCTGTGTTGGCTGTCGCGGTGACTCGGGCGAGTGGCGGAATGGCAGACGCGCACGGTTCAGGTCCGTGTGTCCGAAAGGACGTGAGGGTTCAACTCCCTCCTCGCCCACTTCGGGCCGACGACGAAATCGGCCCGCTCGGACCGACGTTTTTGCTGGTCTGATCCAGATGAGTTGTGACAGTGAAGGCGCCGCGACTGCGGCGCCTTCACTGTCCCTGGACTGGGGTTGGTGTCCGGAGGCGGATGGGTGTTCGCGCGAGTCGGTGTGGTCCGGGTCTCAGCTTGTTGCGGGTTTCCAGTCGGTGAGTGGCCGGGTTGCGCGTCGGCGCGGGCGTCGTCGGGGTGGTTGCGTGGGGTCGGCCGGGTGGGCATCTCGCCAGTGCGCGCGGTCATCCTGGTCAAGTTCATCGCCGCCATGGCCGCTGCAATCGCGGCCTTCGGCACCGCCGTTTTCTCGTGGGCCGGCGCCGCGCTGGTCGTCGAGGAAGCGGGCGTCAACAGCGGCCTGATCTGGGCAGCAATCGGCGCCCTGGGAACCCAGGCCCAGCAGCTGATCGGTCTGCATGGTGAGACAATCGACAACAGCACATTCCCTGGCGGGCACTGGCCCGACCCCATCGCCGGCTCGTTCAACGACGGCAGCGTCAAAGACGGCCACGCCGACTGGTCACTGAACAAGTAGGAGTTTACGGCCGGTCGGGAACGGTCGGTGGCTTCGGGGCGGCGGTTTCCTGATTATGCTGCCAGTGAGCCTTTTTCGTCCGATGGTGACTTCGTGTTTTTGTAGGACGTGGATGGCTTGGCGAGTCGGTCGTGGTGCGGCACTTGTCCCTCGACCCTGCCGGAACAGTCCGCGACGGGTAGCTGGGCACTTTCCTGCTCAGCCATCTGGCCAACCTGAGAAGCATCGACTTCGAAGTGAGCGTTCAGGGTGTCCAGTTCGCGTTCGCGCCGCACAGCAGGACGCACGGCAGTTCGCCCGGCACCTGGCCGTTCAACCAGGCGGCGAACGCGACCGCGCCGGCCGGCTCGACGGCCAGCCGGAATTCGTCCCACAGCCGGTCACGGGCGGCCAGGATTTCCTTTTCGCTCACGAGCACCGAGTTCACCGGGTGCTCGTGAGCGGACAGCACGGCGAACGGTTCCTCACCGACACGCGTGGCGCCGAGGGCCGAAGCCGTGACCGAGTCGACGTCGGCGTCGACGGGTTTTCCGGCCGCCAACGCCTCGTGCAGGCCGTTGCAGTGGTCCGGCTCGACGGCGACGGTGAGCCTGCCACCCCCGCCCAGCGCGGTTCCCGCGGCGAGCCCACCACCGCCCGCGGCGACCACGATGGCGTCCACCTCGGGGGCGTCGCGGACGATTTCGGCAGCCACCGTGCCCTGGCCCGCGATCACCACGGGGTCGTTGTAGGCCTCGACGTACCGGACGTCCGGATCGGTCGCCGCCTCCTGTGCCGTGGCCGCCGCTTCGGCATAGGTTGCCCCGACACGAACCAGTCGCGCGCCCGCGGCTTCGATCCGCTCCGCCTTGTCCGCCGGTACGGTCCCGGGCACGTACACCGTCGCGGGCAGGCCGAGTATCGCCGCCGCCGTCGCGACGCCGATACCGTGGTTGCCGCCGGACGCGGTGATGACCTCTCGCGGGCGCTCGCCGCTCAGCAGGGCGTTGAGTGCACCCCGCAGCTTGAACGAACCGGTTCGCTGGAGGTGTTCGAGCTTGAGCACCAGCGGCCTGCCGTCGACTTCGGCCCGGAGCAGCGGGGTGTGGCGGACGTGCGGGCGGATACGGTCCTCGGCGGCTTTGACGTCGGCGAGCAGGGCAGTGGTCATGACTCCACTCTGCGCACCCCCGGCCGTTAGCTGCCAGCGCTTTCCACTAATCGAGTGTTAGCGATACTTACGACGTGATTACCGCCGAACGGCTGAGGGCGCTGGTCGAGGTGGCGCACGCCGGGTCGATCACCACCGCCGCCCGGCGCATGGGATTCACCCCGTCGGCGCTGTCCCAGCAGCTCGCCCGGTTGGAGCGGGAGGTCGGCTGCACGCTGCTGGAACGGCGGCCCACCGGTGCCTCCCTCACCGAGGCGGGGCGGCTTCTCGTACGGCACGGCGAAACGATCGCCGGTGAGTTGCGCGCGGCCGAACAGTCCGTGGCGGCGTTGAGAGAGCTGCCGCCCGCCGACCCCAGCGTCGGCACCTTCGCCACGGCCGGGCAGCTGCTCCTGCCGCAGGCGATGGCCGCCTTCCGCCGGGCGCATCCGGGCACCCGGCTGCGGCTCAGCGACCTCGAACCGCCGGACGGCTACGACCTGGTCGTCGCCGGTGACCTCGACCTGCTGATCACCCATCGATATCCGGCGGTCCGGCTGCCGCCGTCACGCGGGCTGATTCGCACACCGCTGTTGGCCGACCCGCTCCGGCTCGTGCTGCCCGCTGGCCATTCGCTCGCCAAAGCGTCGCGACTGAGGTTCGAGGATTTCGCCGGCGAAGACTGGATTTCGGGTGGTCCCCAAGCACCCAACCGGCTGTGCCTGGACGGGCTGACCGCCGAAACCGGTGTCGAGGTACGAGCCGCTTACGAATCGCGGGACTACGCGGTCATCCTCGCGTTGGTGCGGGCCGGTTTGGGGGTGGCCTTCGTGCCGGCCACCGTGCTCGCCTCCGCCGACCACCAACGGATCGCGGTCCGCGACCTGGCCGGCCGCCGGCCCGCCCGCGAGATCTACACCGTGCACCGCACCCGGCCGCCCGCCCACGTGACGACGATGGTCGGCCTGCTGCACAACTTCGCTAGTTGACCGCCACCAGGTCGACCACGAACACGAGCGTCTCACCTGGTTTGATCACGCCGCCCGCGCCGCGGTCGCCGTAGCCCAGTCGCGGCGGGATCACCAGCTTGCGCCGCCCGCCGACGCGCATCCCGGCCACGCCCTGATCCCAGCCCTGGATCACGTGTCCCTGGCCGAGCGGGAACCGCAGCGGCTGACCCCGGTTCCAGGAGGCGTCGAACTCCTCCCCGGTCGAGTGCGAGACGCCGACGTAGTGCACGGACACGACGTCGCCCGCCGCGGCTTCCGCGCCGTCGCCGACGCTGAGGTCGGTGATCTCCAGGTCCGCCGGCGGCGGACCTTCCGGACGGTCGACCTCGGGCCTTTCCAGTGCCATCAGTTCCTCCTCGTGTTGCGGTCGGTGCACGGTACCCATCACCCATGCCTCCCGCGACTTGAGCGTCGAGCGAGACATCGGGAGGCCGGGACGACCACGACGCCGATGTGGTCGACGGCCTGCTCGCCCCGGTTGTCCGAGTGCCACCACGACGCCCTTGCTCAGGCCGGCCCGTGTGGTGAGGGAAGTCCATGCTCCACTGCCAGGGCGATTCGCCGTGCCCGGATGTTGCGGGCGAGGGTGGGCACCGGGCCTGCGCCCGAAGACATTTGAGAGAACCTTATGGTTTCTACAATGACCGTCACCTCGAGGCGTATACGTCGGCCTGCCGAGACCGATGCGGGCGAACGGCGACGAACCCTTCGACACGATGGCGAGCGGGGAGCCATTGACCGAGTACCCCGAACCCGGCGAGGTCGTCTGGCGTGACGACCAGGGCGTGACCTGCCGTCGATGGAACCACCGGCAGCGTGTGCGGACCCGATCGCGGGAAGACGGCAAGCGTGGGTCGTTCCTGCTGGAGAGGCTGGAGCCGATGTCCGTACCCGCGCTCAAGGAGGCGGCCGACGACCTGGTGAGCAGGCTGAAAAGGCCCTCGCCCCGGGCGCCATGATCGCGAACAGATTGATCGAGGAGAACGCGTGAGGGAGCTCTCGCCCCGGACCCGTGCCGTGACCGCCGGGCGTCCGGCGGGTTCCGGTGAGCCGTTGAACACGCCGATCGTGCCCGCCAGCACCTATCTGGCTGGTGGCGACTTCGCCTATGCACGCGAGGACGGCACGCCCACCTGGGTCGCGCTGGAAACGGCGGTCGGCGAGCTCGAGGGCGGTCAGGCCACCGCGTTCGCCTCGGGAATCGCGACGGTCGCCGCCGTACTCGACCTGTGCCAGGTGGGGACCGAGGTGGCCGTGCCGACCTACAGCTACGCCGGCACGCGCGGCCTGCTGGACCACGCCGCGCGCATGGGAAGGCTCAAGGTCCGGCGGATCGAACCGGCCGACACCGGCGCGTGGGCCGCGGCGGCCGGGCAGGTGGATTTGCTGTGGGTCGAGTCGCCGACCAACCCGACCCTGGAGAAGATCGACATCGCACCGCTCGCCGGCCAGCGCGCCCGGGTCGTGGTGGACAACACCTTCGCCACGCCGCTCGGCCAGCGACCCCTGTCCCTCGGCGCGGACGTCGTGGTGCACAGCGCGACCAAACTGATCGGCGGGCACAGCGATCTTTTGCTCGGGCTGACCGTGACCGCGGACGACACGCTGGCCCGCGAGCTGCGCGACGCGCGTACCCGTAACGGTGCGACCCCGGGCGCGCTCGAAGCCTGGCTCGCCCTGCGCGGCCTGCGGACGCTGCCCGTCCGGCTGGCCGAGCAATCCCGCACGGCCGCGCTGCTCGCCGATCGCCTCGCCGCGCATCCGGCCGTGAGCAGGGTGCGTAACGCCGGCTCCATGATCGCCTTCGAGCTGCCCGACGCGGCCGCGGCGGACGGATTCTGCGCCAGGCTGGGCCTGATCGTGCACGCGACCAGCCTCGGCGGGGTGGAGAGCCTGGTGGAACGCCGGGCGATGTGGCCGGGCGACGCGCACGTGCCGCCCGGCTTGATCCGGTTCAGTGTCGGCTTGGAGGATCCCGAGGACCTGTGGCGCGATCTGGCCCAGGCGCTCACCTGAACCACGCTGCGCTCTGGCTGCTGCCGAAGGGACCTGCTGACGCCGAACTGCGTCATCAGTGATACCGGCCGGACCAGCATACCGAGTTGGGGTGAGGTGTGACGGTCCGGATTTCGGCGGCGGCGGTCGTGGCGACACTGGTGGTTTCGGCCTGCTCGGCGGGTTCCAGCGCGTCGGGCGACAAGGGGCCGGGCACCCTCGCGGTGGGCTTTTCGGCCGAGCCCGCGAACTTCGACCGCACGCGCACGGACGGTGCGGCGATCCCGCAAGCCCTGCCGTACAACGTTCATGAGGGACTGGTGAAGCTCGACGCGGACGGCAGGATCGTGCCGCTCCTGGCCGAGTCGTGGACCACCGACGGCCGGACCTACGACTTCCAGCTCCGCCCCGGCGTGAAGTTCGGCAACGGAGCACCGTCCAGCGCGTCCGACGTCAAGTTCTCCATCGAGCGGGTCCGGACCGACTGGTCGATTTCGATCGTGAACCATGTCGAGGTGGCCGACCCGTCGCATGCGCGCGTCGTACCGACAAAACCGAGCAACGGCTGGTTGTTCGACATGACCACGCGGGTCGGTGCGATGTTCAGCCCGACCGGGGTCGCCGATCTGGCCAACACGCCGGTCGGCACCGGACCGTACGTGGTCGCGCAGCGGCGGCGCGGTGATTCGATCGTGCTGCGGGCGAATCCGGGCTACTGGGGAACCAAACCCAGGTGCGTCGGCGGTACCGCCGGGTCCACGCGCTGCGAGGGGTTTCGCTGAAATCCCGCCCGGCAGACGGTTCGGGATCGTCGGCGAGCCCGGTTCGGGAAAGTCCACAATGGTCAGATTGACGGCCGGGCTCGACCGGCCGACCTCGGGTGAGATCGGTGTTCCAGGGCAAGCGAATCGACGGACTGCCGGAGCGCGGGCTCGGCTTCCTGCGGGCCGAACTGCAGGTCGTGTTCCAGGACCCGGCGGGGTCGCTCGATCCCCGGAGTCAGGACATCTGCGAGCCGCTCGGCCGGAGGAACCTCGAGCGTGTCGCGGAGCTGCTGGACGCGGTCTGCCTTCCGCGCGACGCCGCCGATCGGTATCCGCACCAGTTTCCCGGGGGCAGCGGCAGCGGATCTCGATCTCCCTCGCCCCCAGAGCCCCAGCGTGCTCGTGGCGGACGAACCGGTCGGTGCCCTCGACGTCTCCGTGCGCAAGAAGATCCTCGACCTGCTCATCGGTCTCGCCGACCGGTTCCGGTTGACACTAAGGTGTCGTCGTGAAATAACTTAGTTTTTGGCCTCGGGAGGTCTACGGTCTGTGCTATGAGCCCGGTCATGGAATCTCTCGTACGCCGGTATGACGCGGTCAGGCCGCATCTGACCGAGCGGCAACGCCGGGTGTGGCTGGGTGCGGAGGCTCGGGAGTTGGGATCGAGTGGGGTGCGGATTGTGGCTGAGGCGGTTGGGGTGTCCCCGGACACGGTGCGGCGTGGTCGAGACGAGTTGGATGACCCGCAACCGTTGGAGGTAGGGCGCTCCCGCGCGCCGGGCGGCGGTCGTAAACGTGCCGAGCAGCAAGACCCTGGTGTGGTGGAAGCGCTGGATTCGCTGGTCGACCCGGAATCGCGGGGCGATCCGATGACGCCGCTGCGGTGGACCTGCAAGTCGTTGCGGACGCTGGCAAACGAGTTGCGTGGCCGGGGCTATCAGGTCTCGGCCAGTCTGGTGCAGCGGCTGTTGCACGAGGCTGGTTACAGCTTGCAGGGCAACGCGAAAACGTTGGAAGGCAACCAGAATCTCGACCGGGATGCGCAGTTTCGGCATATCCACGACACTGCGGCCGCTTTCCTGACCGCCGGGGACCCGGTGGTCAGTGTGGACTGCAAGAAAAAGGAACTGGTCGGGCAGTTCCGCAATGGCGGCAAGGAATGGCGCCCGAAAGGCGAGCCCGAACCGGTCAACGTCCATGACTTCATCGACAAGCAGTTGGGCAAGGCGATCCCCTACGGGGTCTATGACATCGGCGCCAACACCGGGTGGGTCACCGTGGGCATCGATCATGAGACCGCCGCGTTCGCGGTGAACACCCTGCGCTCGTGGTGGACCAGCACCGGTGTGCGTACCTACCCGCACGCACGACGGTTGCTGGTCACCGCCGATTCCGGTGGCGCCAACGGCAACCGCCACCGCGCCTGGAAGACCGAACTGGCCGCACTGGCCGCCGAGACCGGCCTGGAGATCAGCGTGTGCCACTTGCCACCGGGCACCAGCAAATGGAACAAGATCGAACACCGCTTGTTCTCCCAGATCAGCCGCAACTGGAGGGGGCGGCCCCTGGAGAGCCTGGAAACGATCGTCAATCTGATCGGCGCCACGACCACCACAACCGGCCTGACCGTCACGGCTGAACTCGACACCGGCGACTATCCGACCGGCATCAAGATCAGTAACCGGCAGATGAAAGACCTCCCGATCAGCCGCGACACATGGCACGGCGAGTGGAACTACACCCTGCACCCGCCGCGCGACACACCCGAGCCACACTGAGTTGATTCGCTACAAGCCCTAATCTTCGTCTCGCACGACCTCGGCGTGGTACGACGAGTGTGTGACACCGTGACCGTGATGCGACACGGCGAAGTGGTGGAACTGGGCGAGGCCGCCGAGGTCTACCGGGAGCCGCGGCATTCCTACACCCGCGAGCTGATCGCGGCCGCGCCGAACCCGCGGAAGGAACTCGCTCGCTGAAGGGAGGACAGTGATGTTCGACCCCTATCCGCCCGGCCTGCCGGTCGGCCCCGGCTGGGTGTCCACAGAGGACATACAGGAGATCAGGTTCCCGTTCGACGGCAGCGTGATCGCGCGGGCCCCGGTCGGCACGCCCGCCCTGGCGCGGCGCGCCCTGGACGAGGCCGTCGGCATCACCCGCCAGGCCGCAGTTCTCCCGTCGCGTGTGCGGAGGGAGATCCTTTTCGGCGTTCACCGCGCGCTCACGGAGTGGCAAGCCGAGTTCGAAGGCCTCCTGGTCGCCGAGACCGGAAAGCCGCTGACCGACTGCCGGACCGAAGTCGCCCGCACGCTGATCACCTGGCAGGCCGCGGCCGAGGAGGTCAGCCGTCTGCACGGGGAGACCGTGCCACTCGACCTGGCGCCGTCCGGTGATGGGCTCACCGGCTTCTGGGTGCGCAAGCCGATCGGCGTGGTCGTCGGCATCGCCGGGTTCAACTACCCGCTGCTGCTCGCCTCGCACAAGATCGCCCCGGCGATCGCGGCAGGCTGCCCGGTGATCGTCAAGCCCGCCCCGCAGACCCCGCTGGCGACGCTCTGGCTCGTGCACCTCGTCCGGGAGGCCGGGCTGCCCGCGGCGATGACGCAGCTGGTCACCGGCGACGCTGAGGTCGGCTCGGCGCTGGTCACCGACCGCCGGATCGGCGCGGTCTCGTTCACCGGGTCGGCCGCTGTGGGGCACCGGATCGCGCAAGCCGCCGCGCCCACGAAAACCCTGCTGGAGCTTGGTTCCAACGCGGCGCTCGTGGTCGCGGAGGACGCCGATCTCGACGCGGCTGTAAACGCGGTTCTTCGCGGCGGTTTCTACGCCTCCGGCCAGGCGTGCATCTCGGTGCAGCGAATCCTGGTCGTCGAGGTGGTGGCGACGGAGTTCTCCGAACGGTTGCTGGCGCGGCTAAACGAGATCGTGGTCGGCGACCCGCGCGAGGAGAAGACGCGGGTGTCGACGCTGATCGACCAGCGTTCGACCCGGCGTGTGCTGGACTGGGTCTTCGAAGCCGTCGCGGCCGGGGCCCGGCTGGCGGCCGGCGGTGAGGCCGAGGGTGGGGTCATCCGGCCGACCGTCCTGCTCGACGTGCCCGACGGCGTGGCGTGCTGGGACGAGGAGGTCTTCGGACCGGTCGTCTGCGTGCGCCGGGTGTCCGACATCGACGACGCCTTCCGGCAGGTCAACGCGTCACGCTACGGCTTGCACGCGGCGGTGTTCACGCGTTCCCTCAACACCGCGTTCCGTGCGGTCGACGAGCTGGAGGTGGGTGGCGTGGTGGTCAACGAGGTGCCGGGGTTCCGCTCGGACACCATGCCCTACGGCGGGGTCAAGGACTCCGGGATCGGCCGCGAAGGGCCGAGATTCGCCGTCGAGGAGTTCACCGTGACCCGGATGGCGGTGATCCGGACTTGAACTACGAGAGGCTGTTCCGTCTGGACGGCAGGCGGGCGGTGGTGCTCGGCGCGGGCAGTGGCATCGGCCGGGAGTCCGCCAGGGCGCTCGCCGCCCAGGGCGCGGACGTGATCTGCGCGGACCGGAACGTCGCGGCAGCCAAGGAGACGGCCGTCGGTACGGCGTACGGGATCGATCTGCTGGAACCCGGCGCGGCCGACCGTGCCGCGAACGAACTCGGGGACGTCGACATCGTCGTGCTCACCGCCGCGACGAACGTGCGCAAGCGCTTGCTGGACTACCGCCGGGACGAGTTCGACCAGGTGATCGCGCTCAACCTCGGTGCCACCTTCGATGTCTTGCGCGCCTTCGGCGAGGGCATGGTCGAGCGCGGCGGCGGCAGCATCATCGGCTTCTCCTCGATCCGCGGGACTACCGTGGAACCCGGTCAGGGGCCTTACGCGGCGACGAAGGCCGGGCTCGTCCAGCTGTTCCGGACGGCGGCCGCGGAGTTCGGCCCGGCCGGGGTGCGCGTCAACGCGATCGCGCCCGGGGTCGTGGAGACCCCGCTGACCGAGCAGATCAAGGCCAGCCCCGACTGGTACGCGGCTTACGCCGGCAAGAGCGCGCTCGGGCGGTGGGCGCGGCCGGAGGAGATCGCCGGTGCCGTGGTGTATCTCGCCTCCGACGCGGCCAGCTTCGTCACCGGTGCGGTGCTCGCGGTCGACGGAGGCTGGACCGCGGTCGACGGGAGATACACCCCACCCGAGTAAGGAGAAGCCCGTGATCAGCTTGAGCACCACCGAGTTGCTGGCCGAGTACGGCAAGGGATCGTTGTCCCCGGTCGAGGTGATCGAGGCGGTGCTCGCCCGCATCGACGCGCTTGAGCCCCAACTGCACGCGCTGTACGCGTACGACCCGGAGCGCGCGCGGTCGGCCGCGAAGGCGTCGGAGCAGCGGTGGCGGTCCGGGGAGGCGGGCGTACTGGATGGCGTTCCGTTGACGCTCAAGGAAAACATCGCGACCCGGGGCACCCCGGTCCCGCTCGGCAGCGCGGCCACCGAGCTGGTGCCGGCCGCCGAGGACGCCCCGGCGGCCGCGCGCGTGCGTGAGGCCGGCGGAGTCCTGCTGGCCAAGACGACGATGCCCGACTACGGCATGCTCACCTCGAGCCTGTCCAGCTTTCACCGGGCAAGCCGCAACCCGTGGGACACCGGCCGCACGCCCGGCGGGTCGAGTGCGGGCGCGGCGGCCGCCGCCGCGGCGGGATACGGGCCGTTGCACGTCGGCACGGACATCGGCGGCTCGATCCGCTTGCCCGCCGGCTGGTGCGGGCTCGTCGGCTTCAAGCCCAGTTTCGGCCGGGTGCCGGTGGACCCGCCGTACCCCGGCCGGGTCGTCGGGCCGCTGACCAGGACGGTAGCCGATGCCGCGTGGCTGATGCCGGTGCTGTCCGCACCCGACGAGCGCGACCACCTGAGCCTGCCGCCGGCCGAAATCGCCTGGTCCGAGCTGGAGTGCGACATCGCCGGGCTTCGCATCGGCCTGCACCTCGACGGCGGCGTGGGCCTCGAGGTCGAACCGGACATCCGTGCCGCGGTGGCCGAGGCGGCCAGGCTGTTCGAGGCGGCCGGGGCGATCGTCGAACCCGTCGAGCCGTTCCTGACCCGGGAGATGCTGGATGGTCTGGACACCTTCTGGCGGGTGCGGTTCTGGTGCGACTTCTCGGCCATGAGCGAGGACCGGCGAGCGAAGATCCTGCCCTACATCGCGGAGTGGGCCGAAGGCGGTGCCGGTGCCTCCGGGGCCGCGACGTACCGCGGGTTCGCGCAGATGGATGCGATGAGTACGGCCGTGTTGCGCGCCACCCGGGACTTCGACTTCGTGCTGTCGCCCACCTGCCCGGTGTCCGCACCGCCGGCCGGATGGGCATCGCCGACGAACGACCCGGGACGGCCCTTCGAGCACATCGCGTTCACCGTCCCGTACAACATGTCCGGCCAGCCCGCGGTGTCCGTCAACTGCGGTCACACGCGTGAGGGCCTGCCGATCGGCCTGCAGGTCGCCGGGTGCCGGTTCGACGACCTCGGCGTGCTCCGAACGGCGGCGGCATTCGAAGGAATTCGGCATCCGCAACGGGACGTTCCGCTGTGATAGATCGCGGGTTGGTGAGACCATCTGGACATGCGCATGGTCTACACCGGAGCGGACGAAGAGGACTTCATCGACGCTCGCCAGCGGCTACTGGTCGAACTGGACGCGTGGTCGCAGATGCGCCTGCGGCCGGTGGACCCGGTGGTCGCCGGGGCCATGCTCGACTACCGGTTCGAGCGTGACGGCCTGCTCGGCCGGTGGACGGGGGAGGTGTTGCGGGTCGCGCTGCTGACCTGGTTCCCGCGTAAGGTGGTGCTGCTCCACCCGGACACCGGCGCGGTCACCGACACCGTCGAAGCCCTGCTCGATTTCTTCGAGGACGCGGATCTGTTCGACGACCGCAGCGAGCCGCTGCCCGTGCTGCGCACCTTCCTCGCCGGCATCCGCGACGAGTTCGACGACGCGATGAAAGACCCGGCCAACTACGGTCTCGCCAAGTTCTGGGCGGTGGCGATGGCCGAGTACGGCATCGACCCGCTGAACGAGTTGGCCGCGCAGCGGTTCGTCGAACGGGTGCAGCGTGGCGAGGTGCGGGTCGACCAGGAGCTGCTGCACGAGATCGCCTACCGGCACTACGAGGGTGATCCCGGCGCGGAGCCCGCCGAGACCGCGCCCGTGTTCGTGCTGACCCCCGATGATCGGCTTGCCGCGGACGCGGAGAGAACCGTGGTCGTCCGGCGGCTGCGGCGGTTCGTCGAGTGGATCGGCGACGGCAAGCCGCTCGGCGCGGTGCAGGACATGCCCGACCTGGTGGCTTCCGCCAAGAAGGCCGGTGTGGTGCGCTCCTACCGAGGCCGTCTGGTGCCGGTCAAGCGCGGGGCGCCGTTGCTGGCCGACCCGCTCGCGCTGTGGCATGCGGCGTTGCCACATGTGCTCGAAGACCGCTGGACCTTCGAGCTGGCGGACGAGTTGGTGGCCGAGCCCGCGACCATCCCGATGCTGGTCGAGTTGCTGGGCGGCGGTAGCGACTCGGTGCTGCGGATGGTGCGGCGGCTGGTCGACTTCGGCTTGGTCGAGACCTTTCCGGCGACCGATGAGCACCACCAGGACCTGGTCGACTTCGCCGGCGTGGACTCCGTTGACGAGGTGCCGGCGGAGGAGCGCCAGGTGGTGCGCCTGCGCCCGCTGGGTGTGCGGGCCATGTACGACGCACGGATCTTCTCCGGCGGGGAGGCCATCACTCTCCGCGACCTCGCGGGCGAGACCGCCGAGGTGCTGTTCGCGCGGCTCGCGCCGCTGCCGAGCGAGGTTTTCGACGAGGGCGCGCGCCTGTGGCTGCAGGCACGCGAACCGGGCCGCGCCATGGCCGAGCTGTCGGAGGTGGCCCGCCGCACCGACGACTTCGAACACCGCATGCTGGCCTTCGAGCTACTCGCCGAAGGCGGCGACGCGGGCATCGCCGCGATCGCCGGCATGCGCGAGCACTCGGCCGCCGGTCCGGCCGCGCTGGCCTGGCTGCTTGACGCGGGCCTGATCGACGCCAGCGAGGTCAGCGGCCGCGAGCGGACCTACGGCATGGTCGACGTGCTGGCCGCGGGCATCCGGTCGGCGGGCCGGCGGAAGGCCCTCGAGGAGTTCGCCGCCCAGCCGCGCCCGGCGCAGTTGCTCTTCCTGGCCGACGCGACGATCTGTGGCCACCCCCGCACGCGCGAGGTCCTGGAGTCCATGGCCGTGGCTCATCCCGACCGCATGGTCTCCAACGCCGCCCGCAAAGCCCTGGACTGGCTCCACGACTCGGACATCTGACCGCGCGAGTCCCTCGTTCGCGGCGCCTGAGTTCCCCGCTCGCGACGTCAGTCCGCCGCGCCGATGGCCTCGGCCAGGGACAGGATGCGGTGAGCATTGTCCACATGCAGGTTCTCGATCATGCGGCCGTCCACGGTGACCACGCCGCGCCCCTCGGCCTTGGCCTCGTCGAACGCTGCGATGATCTTGCGGGCCTGCGCGATTTCCTCGCCGGAGGGGGCGAAGATCCGGTTGCACGGTTCGATCTGACCCGGGTGGACGAGGGTCTTGCCGTCGAAGCCGAACTGCCGGCCCTGACGGCATTCCGCCTCGAACCCCTCGATGTCCTTCACGTCGTTGTAGACGCCGTCGAGGATCACTTTGCCGGTCGCGCGGGCCGCGAGCAGGCACAGGGACAGCCCGCCGAGCAGCGGCGCGCGGCCGGGGAGGAACTCGGCGTGCAGCTCCTTGGCCAGGTCGTTGGTGCCCATGACGAGTACGGTCAGGCGCTCGCTGGCCGACGCGATCTCCTCGGCGTGCAGCATCGCGACCGGGGTTTCTACCATCGCCCAGATCTTGGTGTGATCGGGCGCCCCGCCCTGTTCCAGCGCGCGCTCGATGCCGCCCACGTCGCGAGCCGAATTCACCTTGGGCACGACGACCGCCGCAGGCCCCGCCTGTGCGGTGGCACGCAGGTCGGCGTCGTGCCATTCGGTGTCGAGCCCGTTGACGCGGATCGTGACCTCGCGCGAGCCGTACTCGCCGACGCCCGCGCACACGCGTTCCCTCGCCGCTTCCTTGGCGTCCGGTGCGACGGCGTCCTCGAGGTCGAGGATCAGCGCGTCGGCCGGGAGAGACTTGGCCTTTTCCAGCGCGCGTTCGTTGGCGCCGGGCATGTACAGCACCGAGCGTCGGGATCTCACCGCTGTGCCTCCTTGACCGCGTTCTGGTAGGCCTCGGCCAGTTCCGGGTCGCGTTCGGCCAGCTTGTCGGCCAGCTCCGCGACGACGCGGCACTGCTTCACCGAGGCGTCGTCCTGCATCTTCCCGTCGATCATCACGGCGCCGGTGCCGTCACCCATCGCGTCGATCACCCGCTTGGCCCACGCGACGTCCTCGGGGGAGGGCGAAAAGACCTTCTTCGCGATCTCGATCTGCGTCGGGTGCAGGCTCCACGCGCCCACGCACCCGAGCAGGAACGCGTTACGGAACTGGTCTTCGCAGGCCACGACATCGCGGATGTCACCGAACGGCCCGTAGTAGGGCAGGATCCCGTGCATCGCGCAGGCGTCGACCATCCGCGCCACCGTGTAGTGCCACAGGTCCTGTTGATAGGTGGTGCGCCCGGAGTGCAGGTCGTCGCCGACGGGGTCGGTGCGGACGAGGTAGCCGGGGTGACCGCCACCCACACGGGTGGTCTTCATCCGGCGACTCGCGGCCAGGTCGGCGGGGCCGAGCGAGATGCCCTGCATCCGGGGGCTGGCGCCGGCGATCTCCTCGACGTTCGCCACGCCACTCGCGGTCTCCAGAATGGCGTGCACCAGTAGTGGTCGCCGCAGCCCCGCGCGCGCCTCCAACTGCGCGAGCAGGCGGTCCACGTAATGAATGTCCTGTGCGCCTTCGACCTTGGGCACCATGATCACGTCGAGCTTGTCGCCGATCTCGGTGACCAGGGTGATCAGGTCGTCGAGTACCCAGGGCGAGTCGAGGCTGTTGACGCGCGTCCACAGCTGGGTGCCGCCGAAGTCCGTGGTCTTCGCGACCTCCACCAGGCCTTGGCGGGCGGCTTCCTTGCGGTCGGCGCGTACGGCGTCTTCGAGGTTGCCGAGCAGCACATCGACCTTCTTGGCCAGGTCGGGCAGCTTGGCGATCATCTTCTCGTTACCGGGGTCGAAGAAGTGGATCATCCTGGAGGGCAGCGCCGGGATTTCCCGGACCGGCTCCGGGGCGCCGACGGCGAGGGGCGCGAAGAAGTCCTTCGGCGAGCGCATCGATGCCTCCCTTTCAGTACCAGTTCAGTACCAGCGAGGAACCCTAGCTTGGCATGGATGGGAACCGCTGCGGCGAAGCTCACCTCCCAGGAGGGTGAAGTTGGCGGGTTTCACCGAACTCAGGCCTCTGGGTGAAGGCGGGTTCGGCCGGGTGGTGCTCGCGCGGCACGACGCGTCGGGCACGCCGGTCGCGGTCAAGTACCTGTTCAAGCGGTATCTCACCGATCCGGTGCGGCTGGCCGAGTTCCGGCGCGAGGCCGAGATGCTGCGCCGGGTGTCGAGCGCGCACATCAGCCGGCTCTATGAATTCGTCGAGACTCCCGAGGGCGCGGCGATCGTCATGGAGGCGGTTCGCGGCGTCCCGTTGCGCGAGGTACTGCTGGTCGACGGGAGGCTGGCGCCCGAGTCGGCGCTGGCCGTCCTGAAGGGGTCACTGCTGGGGTTGGCCGACGCGCACCGGGCCGGCGTCGTGCACCGGGACTACAAACCCGGCAACGTGCTCGTCGGCCCCGATCGGGAGAGCAAGCTGGTCGACTTCGGCATCGCCATGCTGGCGGGTGAGGCCGGGGCCCCGGTCGGCACTCCCGCCTATATGGCACCGGAGCAGTGGCGCGGTGGACCGGCCACGCCCGCGACCGACGTCTACGCCGCCACCTGTGTGTTCTTTCTCGGTGTCACCGGTGCGCGGCCGTACGCCGCCGAGGATCTTCAGCTGCTGCGGGAAGCGCACGAGCAGGCACCGATCCCGGTCGGGCAGGTACCGGAACCGGTCCGTGCACTCGTTGCCCGTGGCCTGGCGAAGACCCCGGAAGGGCGGCCCGCCGGTGCCGAGGAATTCGTTCGTGAGCTCGAGATTGCGGCGGTCGCGGGTTACGGCGCGGACTGGGAGGACCGCGGGCTGGCACGGTTGGCGCAGCGCGCCGGGGTGCTGCTCGCGCTCTCACCGTTGGCCCTGCTGGGTGTGGGGACGGCGGCAGCGCCAGGGGTGGGCGCGGCGGCCGGTGCCGCGACTGCCGGGACGGCCGGTGCCGGGACTGCCGGTGCCGGCACAGCGGGTACCGCGGCCGGAGTCGCGGTCGGCGCCAAGGTCGGGGCGATCGTCGCGGGGGTCGTCGCTGTCGCCGGGATCGCCGCCGCCGTGGTCGTCGCGACGGACAGCGGCGACAGTCCACCTCGGGCCGCCGCGCCGGCCTCGACCGTGCGGCCGGTCACGCTGGCGGTGAACACCGCGACCAGGACCGAGCGCGACACGTACCCCGACTTCGATGTCAGCGCGCAGTATGTGCGGGTGTCGGGGATGAGCGATCCGGCGGCCGAAAAGCGGGTGAACGACGCGCTCATGGCTCCCTTGGACGACTGGATCGCCTACGTCCGTGCGGGCACACTCGGGCCCGAGCCCGGCGGCGGGATTCCGCATGTGCACAACGAGGTTCGGATCGACCGCCAGGACGGCAAGGTGCTGTCCGTGCGCTACCTGCTCACCGTGGACTCCAGCCAGTTCGGCAATCACGGTGCGGCCACGATCAAGACGGTCAACGTCGACCTCGCCAACGGCGGCGTGGTGACCGCGAAGGATGTCTTCGCACTGCGCGACCAGGGTGACGTAACCCGGTTGGAGCAGCGAATCCGCGCGCACGCGCCCAATGGATATTGCGAAGGAACCGAGCCGATCGAGCCCGAACGTGCGCTTCGACTCGAGGATTTGGCGCCGTACACACCAGGTGGTTCACCCGTTGTCCAGATCGAATTCACTTCGGAGGGCGTGAGGTTCGGCATCGCCGCCTCGGCACTGGGCTACCCGATGGCCTGCGATTACCAGGAGCTTCTGGTTCCTTACCCCGAGGTCGCCGATTTGTTGAGTCCGCAAGGGCGAACACTGCTACCATGATCGTCCTAAATGGACATTGCTGGAATCTGCTCCGTTCGGGGTACGGCACCCCAACGTGTAACGCCGTTCAGCCTGATCTCACCCGTTCGGTGGCAGGGTCGGGCTGAAGTCCATTGACCGCTTATCGACCGGTCACCGACCGTTGGCTGCCGCCGATCGCAGGCCGTGCTTTTACCCGGAGACCACGACCGCCGCCACTGGTACTCAATTCATGTGCCTCTTTTCACGAGGCGCGAAACGCAGGGGAGCCAGGGCGCGAACAAGGAGGCGGACTCGTGGCGGTGACACCAGGGCACACCGGCGACGCGGTGGTGACCGGCCGATTTCCCACTCGTGTGGTGCCGCCCGTCGAACTTCCGGCGAGTACCTCCTTCCTGGCCGGCGAGGCCGCCGCGCGGCTCGGCTGGACCGGGGTCGTGCTGCCCGAGGTGACGATGCTCGGCCGCAAGGTGTGCGTGGTCGCGCGGCTGCGGACCGACGTGCACGCCGAGCGGATCGCCGTCGGCACCGGCCCGGTCACCGACCGTGCCACCGTGGCGACCTGGATCTGGCCCGAGTTCGCCGCCACGGCCCCCGAACCCGCCGCGGAGATCGTCGGCGTGCTCGCCGTCGCCCGGCACTGGCGCACCGCGATGGCCTCGGCCGTGCCGTTCGCCCGCTACGGCGACGCGGCGCTGGTGCTGCCCACCTCGGCGATGCTGAACCGCGACTACGTGGACAACTGCCTGCCGAGGGCGCGCGCCCACGGCATCGGGATCGTTTCCGCCGACGCGGACGCGATCGTCGAGAAGGACCTGGAGGGCCGTCCCGAACGCCTGATGATGGCGGAGGACGCCGTGTCCCGGTGGATGAACGAGATGGTCTACGAGCAACTGCTCGCGTCCTACGACCTTCCGGTGGCATAAG
The DNA here is from genome assembly GCF_035276945.1 of Amycolatopsis sp. Classification (GTDB taxonomy): domain Bacteria; phylum Actinomycetota; class Actinomycetes; order Mycobacteriales; family Pseudonocardiaceae; genus Amycolatopsis_E. The sequence goes on from NZ_DATELF010000096.1 coordinate 56,471, forward strand.
TACAGTCACTTCTATGCGAGTGGTGATTGCGGGTGGGCACGGCAAGGTCGCGTTGCGGATCGAGCGTGTGCTGGCGGCGAACGGCGATCACGCGATCGGCATCATCCGGAACGTGGGTCAGGCCGGTGATCTGCGGGATTCCAGCGCCGAGCCGGTGGTGCTCGATCTGGAAAGCGCCGAGGTGGCCGAAGTCGCCGAGGTTCTGCGGGGCGCCGACGCCGCGGTCTTCGCCGCCGGCGCGGGGCCTGGCAGCGGCATCGCCCGGAAGGACACCGTGGATCGTGGCGCGGCGGCGTTGTTCGCCGAGGCCGCCGAGCGCGCGGGGGTCCGCCGGCACATCCAGATCGGCTCGATGGGGGTGGACCGTCCACCTCGCCCTGACACCGATGACGTCTTCGCCGCCTACTTACGGGCGAAGAAGGCCGCCGAGGACGACCTGCGCAAACGCGACCTCGACTGGACAATCCTCCGCCCTGGCCGGTTGATTGACGAACCCGGCACCGGCGAGATTCACCTCGCCGACACCGTCGACTACGGCGAGGTGCCGCGTGATGACGTCGCCGTCGTCGTGGTGGCGGTGCTGGAGGAAGGCCGCACCTTCCACCGGACGCTGGAACTGGTGTCGGGGAACACGCCGGTCGACGAAGCGATCGCCCGGCTCTGACCGCTACTGGGAACCAGCCGGCCCCAGCACCCGGTCGAGGTATGCGTTGCTGAACACACCCGCCGGGTCCACCTCCTTGCGGACGCGCAGGAAGTCGTCGAAATGTGGGTACAGCTTGGCGAGCGCGACGGCGTCGAGGTCGTGCATCTTGCCCCAGTGCGGCCGCCCGCCCACCTCGGCGACGATCGAGGCGAAACCGGCGAAGTACTCCCGATAGGGCATGCCGACGAACTGGTGGATCGCGATGTACGCCGAATCGCGCCCCTGTGCGGTGGACAGCCAGATGTCGTCGGCGGCCGCGACGCGGACTTCAACCGGAAAGGTGACCGGTTGCTCCAGCCGCGGGACCAGCGCGCGCAGCTCCCGGAGCACGTCCCGCAGCGACTCGCGGGGGATCGCGAACTCCGATTCGACGAACCGGACGCCGCGATGGGTCACGAACACGCGATGTGACACATCGCTGTACTCGCGGGCGGAGAGCACGGCGGACGCGAACTTGCCCAGCGGGCGCACCAGACGGGGGACCGTGCGGCCGATCCGGCACAGCGCGCCGAACGCGACGTTCTCCATGATCTCGTAGTCGAGGAACTGCCTTGCCTTGCTCAACGGCTTTCGTTCGGCACCTGCCGGAAGCCGGTTGTTGCGCTTGACCAGGGCGTTCTTCCCGTACGGGAACCAGTAGAACTCGAAGTGGTCATTCTCCTGAGTGAACTCGTCGAAGCCCTCCAGCACCTGTTCGAGTGGCTCCGGCCGCTCCTGGGCGGACAGCACGAAGGCCGGCTCGCACTGCAGGGTGACGTGGGTGATGACGCCGAGCGCGCCGAGGCCGACCCGGGCGGCGTGGAACAGTTCGGGCCGCTGGTCCGGCGAGCAGGTGGCCACCGAACCATCGGCCAGCACGAGTTCGAGCCGCGCGATCTGGGTCGAGATGCCGCCGAACCGGGCGCCCGTGCCGTGGGTACCGGTCGACACCGCGCCCGCAATCGTTTGCGCGTCGATATCGCCCAGGTTTGTCATGGCCAGGCCAAGCGCGTCGAGTTCGGCGTTCAGGCGGTGCAGCGGCGTGCCCGAGCGCACGGCGACCCGCCTGGTTTCCGCGTCGACCGCCGCGATTCCGGTCCACGCGCCGAGGTCGATCGCGTCCGAGTCGCCCGCCGCGATGGCGGTGAACGAGTGCCCACTGCCCCGCGCCCGCACCCGTCGGCCGTTGACCGCGACGTCGGCGACCACCTTGGCGATTTCGGCCACGCTCCGCGGCGTGTGCACCCGCCGCGGGTCGGCACTCGCCGTACCGGCCCAGTTCGTCCAGCCGCTCATGGAGTCCACCTTGCCCAGATCCAGTGACGAAGAGTAAGTGAATCGTATTCGCGTTTCAATCCTGGTTGCCGTACCGTAACCCCCATGACCACGCCGAACGGCTACGACCTGGCGACCAAGGACCTCGATCCACCGCTCGCGGTGGTCGACCTTGCCGCGTTCGACGCCAACGCCGAGGACCTCGCCCGGCGGGCGGCGAGCGTGCCGATCCGGGTCGTCAGCAAGTCCGTTCGCTGCCGGTACCTGATCGAACGGGCGCTCGGCAAGGCTGGTTTCAGCGGGTTGATGTGCTACTCGCTGCCCGAGGCGCTCTGGCACGCCGAGCACGGCACCAGCGACGACATCCTGGTGGCCTATCCCACCGTCGACCACGGCGCGCTGCGGAGCCTGGCGGCCGACGAGCGGGCCCGAGCGGCCGTCACCATCACGATCGACTCGACCGAGCACCTGGACATCGTGGATGCCGCGGCCGGGCACGACCATCCGGAGATCCGGATCTGCCTCGAGCTCGACTCGTCGTGGCGCCCGCTGCCGATGGTGCACGTCGGCACTCGGCGTTCCCCGGTGTTCACCCCTCGCCAGGCGGCCGAGCTGGCCAGGAAGGTGGTGGCGCGCAAGGGTTTCCGGCTGGTCGGCCTGATGGGCTACGAGGGGCAGATCGCCGGGATCCCGGACGCCACCGGCAAGTTCACCGACGGGCTCGTGCGATGGATGCAGCGCCGGTCGGCCGCCGAACTCGTCGGCCGCCGGGCCGAGGCGGTCCGGCTGGTGCGGGCGGTCGCCGATCTCGAGTTCGTCAACGGCGGGGGCTCGGGCAGCATCGAAACCACTCGTGCCGAGGGTGCGGTCACGGAGGTCGCGGCGGGGTCCGGGCTGATCGGGTCCGGTTTGTTCGACGGCTATGCGCGGTTCCGTCCACGCCCGGCGGCGCTGTTCGCGCTGCCAGTTGTCCACAAGCCGAAGCGGGGAATCGCAACCCTGTTCGCCGGCGGCTACATCGCCTCCGGATCCGCGTCGAGGTCCCGTCTCCCGTCGCCGTATCTGCCCGCCGGGCTCAAGCTGATCGGGGTCGAGGGAGCCGGCGAGGTGCAGACCCCGGTTGTCGGTCGGGCGGCCCGTGACCTGCGGTTAGGCGATCGCGTCTGGTTCCGCCACGCGAAGGCGGGTGAACTCGCCGAACGGTTCACCGAATATCACCTTGTGGTGGATGGCCGGGTGGAGCGAGTGGTGCCGACCTACCGCGGTGAGGTGCGGAACTTCGGCTGATCGACGGAGAGTTGTCCACAGGCCCTGTGGATTAGTCCGAGTTCGAAGCCGCCCTGCGCGCGGGCCCCGATCGTGGGCAGAAAGCCGGTAAAGCCGGTCAAGCACTGCCTACTCGCCGAGGCGGTTGGCCAGGTAGCCCTTGATCAGGAACTTGGTCTCGCCGACGATCTCCGGATCGCCCTGCGGGTCGTCGGCGAAGGCGAGTTTCAACAGCGCGTCCGCCACCTCGATGGCGATGGTCATCGCCATCGACAGCTTCTCGCCCGGATTCTCCACGTACTTGCGCACCAGGTCGGTCAGCGAATCCGCGATGACCTTGTTGTTGTCGCGGCTTTCGTCGAGTAGTTGCCGGTCGACCACGTCTCCGAAGTGGACCTTGGAGAATGCGGGCACCTCCCGATGCATGTGCAGGTAGATGTCGAGCACCGAGTCCACCACGTCCCACCAGTGCCGCGGGTCCTCGCTGGCCAGCCGTCCGCTGACCGCCGCCAGGAACCGGTCCACGTTGCGCTGGGTCAGTGCCTGCACGACGGCCCGTTTGTCCGGGAAGAACTGGTAGAGCGAACCGACCGCGACGCCCGCTCGCTTGGCGATCAGGGTGGTGGTCAACGCGTCGTAGCCGACCTCGTCGATCAACTGCGCGCTCGCGTCCAGCATCTGCTCGACCCGCTTGGCGCTACGTTGCTGCACGGGTTGTCGGCGAAGCGGGGTGGTCGCCTGAGGTTCCGACACGTGGTGCTCCTCCTAGTGCTCTGAACTGCGACTTTAGCGTGTCGAAGGCTTCCCCCCGGACGAGGGAACGGCTATCGTATGAGAAATTTTCACGTTTGGTGGGCGGAAGGGCGGGTCGCCGGTGCAGAACCTGGACTTTCCTGAAAACTTCCTTTGGGGCGTGTCGACCTCAGCCTTTCAGATTGAAGGCGCGACGCGCGAGGATGGCCGCGGACTGTCCGTCTGGGACACCTTCGGGGAATCCGCCTATGTCGCCTGCGACCACTACCACCGCTACCCGGAGGACATCGCGCTGATGTCCGAACTGGGGGTCGGGGCGTACCGGATGTCCTTTGCGTGGCCCAGGATTCAGCCGGACGGGGTCGGGGTGCCCAACCCGAAGGGGGTCGCCTTCTACGACCGCCTGCTCGACGCGTTGTGCGAGGCGGACATCGCCCCGGTGGCCACTGTGTACCACTGGGACACCCCACAGGCGCTGGAAGACGCCGGTGGCTGGCTGGTCAGGGACACCGCGGAACGCTTCGCCGAGTACACCGCGATCCTCGGCGCACATTTCGCCGATCGGGTGCGGATGTGGATCCCGATCAACGAGCCGATGGTCACCACGGTCCACGGCTACGCGATCGGGGAGTACGCGCCGGGCAAGACGCTGCTGCTGGATGCCGTGCCGACGGCGCACTACCAGAACCTCGCGCACGGCCTGGCCGTTCAGGCCCTGCGGGCCGCGGGCGCGCGCAGTGTGGGTACCGCGAACCACCATTCACCGGTCTGGCCGGTGACCGGCAGCGAAGCCGACCGCGCGGCGGCGGTGTGGCTGGACGCCCTGCTCAACCGCCTGTTCGCCGATCCCGTCCTCCTGGGCGGCTATCCCGAGGAGATCGTCGAACACCTCCCCGAGGGGTACGTGGCCGATCTCCCCACGATCGCCCAGCCGCTCGACTTCTACGGCGTCAACTACTACGAGCCGCAGGCGGCCGCCGCTCCCGCCCCGGGCAACCCGCTGCCGTTCGAGTTACGCCCGATCGAGGGTTATCCGAGCACCACCAGTGATTCGGTGATCGTCCCGGACGCCCTACGTGACCTTCTTGTCGGCTTTCGGCAGAACTACGCCGACAAGCTGCCGCCGATCTACATCACCGAAAACGGGTGCAGTTTCGACGGCATCCACGATCCCGAGCGGATCGACTTCCTCGAACAGCACCTCCGCGCGGTGCGGAAGGCCATGGACGCGGGGGTGGACGTGCGCGGTTACTTCGTCTGGTCGCTGCTGGACAACTTCGAATGGTCGAAGGGCTACGCCCCCCGCTTCGGTCTGGTGCACGTCGACTACGACACTCAGCGGCGGACCCCCAAGGATTCCTTCGCGTGGTACCAGAAGGTCGTGACCCATGAGTAGTGCGGAGCCCGAAGCCCAGGCGGAAAGCCAGCTGCCGAAGGCGCTGGCGGAGCCGACCGCGCGGGTCCGGCCCGGCTGGACCAGCCTGCTGTTCCTGGCCAACATCGGCCTGTGGCTGGGCATCTACGCGCCGATCCAGGTGTTGCTGCCAGAACAGGCCGAGCTGCTTGATTCGGCGCACAAGGAGGTCGTGTTCGGCCTGGTCACCGGCATCGGGGCGGTGGTGTCGCTGCTCGCCAACCCGTTGGTGGGCCTGGCCTCGGACCGGACTCGCTCGCGGTTCGGCCGCCGCCATCCATGGACGCTGGCGGGCGCGGTGGCCGGCGCGGCGGGGTTGGTCGTGCTGGCGCTCGCGGGCAACGTCGTGGTGATGACGATCGGCTGGTGCGTGGTGCAGGCCGGGCTCAACGGCATGCTCGCCACGCTGACCTCGACGGTCCCCGACCGGGTGCCGGTGGAGCAGCGCGCGCGGATCGGCGGGTTGGTCGGGATCGGCCAGATGCTGGGGACCGTGCTGGGCGCGGTGCTGGTGACGGTGCTGATCACCAGCCTTTCGGGTGGTTATCTGGCGTGCGCGGTGATCGTGGTGGTGGGGGCCGCGCTGTTCGTGCTGCGGACGCCGGATATCGCGCTGCCCCGCGACTGGCCGCTGGCGCGCTGGCGTGCGGTCCTGGCGGACCTGTGGATCTCGCCGCGCCGGCATCCGGACTTCGCCTGGGCCTGGGGCTGCCACTTCCTGATCAACCTGGGCAACGCGCTGGGCACGTTCTACCTGCTGTACTTCCTCAAGGACGCGGTGCACTACCCGGATCCCGACACCGGCCTGCTGATCATGATGGGCCTGTACGGAGTGGCCCTGGTGATCGGCGGCCTGCTCGTCGGGCACTTGTCGGACTCGTCCGGTCGGCGCAAACCCTATGTGTTCGCGTCCGTCGTGGTGATGACGCTGGCCGCGCTGACCCTCACGTTCTGGCAAACCTGGCCCGCCGCGCTGGTGGCTTCACCCCTGCTGGGAATCGGTTTCGGCGCCTATTGGGCGGTGGCCCTGGCAATCCTCATCCAGGTGCTTCCCGCCGCGTCCGAACGCGCAAAGGACCTGGGTTTAATCAACATCGCAAATCTTCTGCCACAGGTTCTCGCACCCCTGCTGGCGACAATCATCCTCGCCAACCTGGGTGGCTACGCGGGCCTCTTCGGGGCCGCCGCCGTCACCACGTTCGCCGCCGGCGCGCTAATCACCGGCGTTCGCGAAGTCCGCTAAGGCGAAAAAACTTGAAACAGGACCGTCCGCTGTCAAACAGAATGAATGAAAGGCGGCTGTTCGAGGTCCGAGGGGAGACGCCCAATTTTTTGGGCCCGCGGGCCGATGCCGGTCGGGGGGAGGGGAGTGCAACGGCACCGGCCCGCGGAGTTTCGGGGCCATCAAGGGCGGGGCGGCCGCAAACTGTGTTCTGCAACTTCACAGACAGCGGCCATGATGATCAAAATACGCGTGGATTGGGCGCCTGGCTAGGGTGTCCGGGGGTTGAATTGTGATTAATCGCTGAACGGTAGCTACTGCACGACCTGCGGTACCAGTGCGTGCCGACCGGTCGACTCGGAGGCGGACAGCTGGCCACGCGTCTGGGGCGGCACAGCAGCGCTCTTCCGGCGCCAAGGGCGGCGAAGGTCCTGTTGCGGGGCGAGCCCGCCGGCTACCAGGTGTTCATGCGCGACCTGCCATACCGAGCACGGGGCCTTGCAGCGGTGCCACCTGGTCGAGCAGGTGGGGCAGTCCCCACGCTCGTCGGGTTCGTGCTTGGAGAGCATCGCCCGCCAGCCCTCGGTCAGCCGGGGCAGCTCGGATCTCGCTACCGAGACCAGTGACTGCGCGTCGGCGCGATTGGCGAGGTCGGCGAGCATGTCGAGGCGTTCCCAAACCGCGTTGCGGAGGACCTGCCCAAGGATCTGATCCACGAAAAACTCACCTTTCCGTCAGCTTCGCAGCTTCGTTGAGCGCCGCCCTCAGCTGGCCGAGCTGGCCGGCCGTCAGGCGCGCCGTTTCCCCGGGTGGGCCCACCAGCACCACCTGGTTGTCTTGGACGAGGACGGTCACGCAGCGTTCCCGGTTGATCATGTCGCCGCACTGCACCCGCCAGACCAGCCGACCACCTTCGTACCGGCGCACCTGGCCGGCGCGTGGGTCGGTGATCGCCGGCAGCGAGGCCCGGGGCGCCGAGCGGGGGGCCTCACGGCCCGGCACCGGCCGAAGCTGTCCGGTCCGTGTTGCCGGAATCGAGTCCACGAACTCCACCGCGTTCAACTCCGCTCTAGTCGGTACGGGCATTGCCGTCGTGTCCGTAGTTGCTCTGTGTGATCGCGGGAGGTGCCCGCTCGCTCACCGACAACTGAGAACTAGATTGCGATGAAGATGCCCGGAAGAGAAGACGAAGCGGCGGCATAGCGGCGACCGGCGCGGGATGGCCGGTGAACGGTCGCAGGATTTCGGCAGAGCCGATCAGGCTCGGCAAAGTCAGGGTTCGCGCGGTTCAATAGGGATGCCTACGCTGCGAATCAACCCCCGACTGGACGGTGAAGGGGCGCAAATGGACGCCAACAGCGCTGTGGATGCCCGGCAGGGTCACCCCATCAACCCGGATGTGTGGGAAAAGCGGGAGATGCGGGAAGCCTTGGCCCAGCGAGAGATCAGTGCGGTCTACCGCAACCTCCGCAAGGAGGGCATCTCGCAGCGCCAGATCGCCGCGATGACCGGCCAGTCCCAGTCCGAGGTTTCGGAGATCCTCAAGGGCCGCCAGGTGATGGCCTACGACGTGCTGGCGAGGATCGCCGACGGGCTCGGCGTACCCCGGGGGTACATGGGCCTCGCCTATGACGAGGCCACCGAGATCCAGGTCGTCGGCGCCGCCGACGAGCAGCAGGCTGAGGAGGACGAGTCCGTGAAGCGGCGGAACTTCCTCGCGCACGCCGCCCAGGTGACGATGGGTGCGGCGGTCTTCGGATCGTCGCCGCATTCCTGGACCGCGAGCCCCGCGAGGACGCCGGCACCGGGCCACATCGGGATGACCGACGTGCGCCAGGTGGAGGCCGCGACAAGGGCGTTGCGCGCGCTCGACTACCAGTACGGCGGCGGTTTCTGCCGTGACGCCGTGGTGGCCCAGTTGTCCTGGGGCCAGCAGATGCTCGATTCCTCGGCCACCAGCCCGGTCCGGTCGCGCCTGTTCGTCGCGCTGGCCGACCTGCACAGCCTGGCCGGGTGGACCTCCTTCGACACCGGGCTGATGGACTCGGCCCGCGGTCACTTCGCCAACGCGCTGGAGCTTGCGAAGCAGGGCGACAACAACCCGCTGGTGGCCAACATCCTGTACCGGATGGGCCGGGTCTACCTGCACCAGGACGCCCCGAACGACGCGCTGAAGCTGTTCCAGCTCGGGCAGATCGCCGCGCAGGAGTCCGGTTCGGAGCTGGCGATCGCCGTGCTGGCCGCGAACCAGGCGTGGGCCTACGCGATGATGGAGAACGAGGACCAGGCGCTCAAACTGCTGGGCCTGGCCAAGGACGAGTTCGCCAGGGCGAATCTCGCCGAGGCGGAGGACTGGGTCAAGTTCTTCAACGAGACCGACGTCTACGCGATGATCGGCACGGTGCACACCGTGCTCGCGCGGAAGGTGGACACGAACCACACCAAGTACGCGATTCCGGCGCTGACCAGGGCGGTCGACTCCTACCCGGAGTCGATGCAGCGCAGCAAGACGTTCATGCTGAGCGAACTGGCCACCAACCACCTGCTCGACGGCGACATCGACCACGGCGCACGTGTCGGCCGCCTGGCGCTGGGGTCCTCCGAAGGGCTGAAGTCGGCCCGGATCAAGGACCGGATGGCGCCGTTGCGGGACGAGGCGGACAAGCGGAAGAACAACCCGGACGCTCGCGACCTGAGCGAGCGGCTGAACGCGTTCTTCGCGGCCTGACAATGCACTCCGGGAACTGAAACGATGTCCACCACCGCAACGGCGCGCGTGCTCCCTGGCCGGTTCACCAGGGAGAAGTTGGACTGGGCCCTGGCCGAGACCGCCGCGTTGCTCGGGCTCGACCATCGCGGCGCGAAGCTGGTGCGGTTCACCAACAACGCGGTCTACGCCCTCGCCGGCGCACCGGTCGTGTTACGGATCGTCGGGTCGCGCGCGCTGCGGCACCGGGTGGCGAAGGTGGTGGCCGTCGCCCGCCATTTCGAGCGGCACGCCATCCCCGCCATCCGCCTGCTCCCCGGCGTTGACCAGCCCATTCACGTCGGCGAGCAGGTGATCACCGCCTGGGTGAAGGTGGAGCAGGCGGGTCGGCGTGCCACCGCGAAGGATCTCGGCAGGCTGCTCCGCCGGGTACATGCACTCCCGCCACCGGATGATGGTGTCGGCGAATGGGCGCCGCTGGCCGATGTGCGGGCCAGGGTCGCCGACGCCGAGGAGCTCGACGCGCGCGACCGGCGGTTCCTGCTCCGGCGCTGCGCCGAGGTCGAGGCCGCGCTGGGTGAGCTCGAGTTTCCGCTGGATCCTGGGCTCATCCACGGCGACGCGCACCCCGGGAACGTGATCGTGGGCCCGGACGGTCCGGTGCTCTGCGACTTCGACTCGTCCTGTGTCGGCCCGCCGGAGTGGGATCTGACCCCGCTGGCCGTCGGTCGCGAACGGTTCGGCGACCCGGTTGGCCGGTACCGCATGCTGGCCGACACCTACGGTTTCGACGTGACCAGGTGGGAGGGGTTCGCCGTGCTCAGGGCGGTACGGGAGCTCAAGCTGACCACCAGCGTGCTGCCGATCCTGCGCAGCCATCCCCAGGTGCGTGCCGAGCTCCGCCGCCGGCTGGACGATCTCCGGGGCGGTCAAATGCTCGTTCCCTGGTCGCGTTACAGCTGACCCGGAAAAGCGTGACGCTGCCGTGACGCTCGCCGACCAGTGGTAGCCGCTCGCCGCTCGCGGATGCACGTGCGGCCAGTGCGGAATTCGGCCCAGCTAGTCAGCTGCTAACCGGATTAATCGCTAGGCCAAACGTGCAAGTTGCAGCTACGCTCTGTGACGATCGCGCGTCATCTGAAATCTTTTCATGTCACTGGCGCCCTGGTCAGGACGATGGCGAAGCCGAACGCCAGTCCCATCGTGGTGAGTTCCAGGGTCGCCCAGGCCGCGAGCGCGGTGCGTTCATGCCGGATGATCCGCGGCATCAGCCGCCACCTGAGGCGGGCGCCGAGCAGCGCGATCGTGCCGGCGCACATCAGTTTCAACAGCACGAGCTGCCCGTAGGGGGTGGTGAACAGTCCCGCCCAGAAGCCGATCGTGGGGTTGAGCAGGATTTCCACGCACCCGTTGAACAGACCGGTGACCGCCGCCAACGCCAGGCACACCGTGGCCAGCCTGGAGAACCGCGGCAGCGCGTGGGCGAGCAGCGTCCGGTTCGCGGAAAGCAGCACGGTCATCGCGCCGAGGCCGCCGGTCCAGGCGACCGCGCTCATCACGTGCAGCTCCATCGAGATCATCGTGTAGTCGTGGTGGTCCCAGTTCGCCGCGTGCCCGGTCACCGGCAGCGGGAGCAGCGCGAACATGCCGAGCCCCACCCGGACCTCGGCGGGCACCTTCTCCCCGTGCCGCAGAGCCAGCACGCCCAGGCCCGCGTGGACCAGCGCGAGTACGGCCACGACCAGTAGTGCCTTGCCCGCGCCGACCTGCACGACGTAGTCCCAGATGTCGCCCACACCGATGTCGGTGACCTGCGGCCGGAACTCCGCGGTCTGCAGTACCAGGGTGACCAGCGCGGTCACCGACCAGATCAGGGCGCTCGCCACCGCGCCATGGCGCGCCCTGGTCAACACCGGTTCGGTGAGCTTCGGCCGGTCGTAGCCGACCAGTACGGAAAGCAGGGAGAGCCCGATCGTCGTGACCGCCGCGAGGTCGAGCAGTACGCGCACGAGCGGGATGGCGACCGAGACCACCTCGCTGGCCTCCGCCACACCCGGGATCGGGGTGCTCGCGGTGAGCGCGACCCCGATCAACGCCCCCGCCAGCGCGGCGGTGACCGTCGCGACGACGGTGGCATAGCGAACGTGGGAGGTGGTCTCGGCCGTGGTCACTAAGGTTTCTCCCGTCCCATGCGCAGCGCGAGCGTGAGCCCGATGGCCAGCAGGACCACCGCACCGGCGATCCACACCCAGATCGGCACGCCGCCCGAACCGCTCGACTGAGCCGTCCCGGTGGCCGCGCTCGCCGTGGCCGGGGTGCCGGTGCCCGCCTTGGTCAGGGTGAAGGCGTACTGCCCTTCCACCGGGTGCCCGTCGGCGGACAGGATCCGGTAGCCCACCGTGTACACCCCGGCCGGGCCGAGCGGGCGCACCGGCGCGCTGATCACGTTGCTGTCGATCTGGACGCTGCCTTCCGCCCACTGCGTGCCGTTCGGCCCGGTGACCGCGATCTGGTTGATGTCGCCGCCCTGCACCGGCGCGTCGAAGGTGAGCGTGATCTTGGCAGGCCCGGTGTCCAGCGCGGCGTCCTTCGCCGGGTCGGTCGAGATGAGTACGTCGTGCGCGGAGGCCGGGGTGACCATGCCGAACATGGCCACCACCGCCACCGCGAGCGTGATCGCGAACCTACGGAGCACTCTTCGTCGCCTTACGAGCCCGAAGGGTCGCGCCCGCGCCGAAACCGAGGCCGAGCGCGCCGACGACCAGCCCGGCACCACCGAGCCACCGGGCGGTGGTGTCGGTGTTGCTCGCCGAACCGTCAGTCGACGAACCACTGTCCGACGAACCACTGTCCGACGAACCCATCGACATCCCCGCCATGCCGTCGTGCCCGTCGCCCGTCGCCGCGGCGAGCTTGACGGTCGGTGCGGGGTGCTCCGGTTCCTGGCCGTTCGCCGGGGTCACCTCGTTCCAGCCGACGACCTTGTTGTCGGAGTAGGTCTGGAGTGCGGGCAGCACCAGTTCGTCTACATTGGACGGAAGGGTGGACAGGGTGATCTCGAAGTCCTGGAACTGGTCGGCGCCCTTGGCGATGCCGCCGCCGGGCTGCGCCGTCCAGACGATCTTGGTGACCGGGTTGTTGACGTCGAGGTTCTTGCCGTTCTTCACCGGGGCGGGCAGCTGGGTCCTGGTGACTTCGGCCGTCCACCCGGGAATCGGCTCGTACCGCACGGAACTGAGCGCGTACTCGGGCTTGAAGTCCACCTCGAGCTTGACGGTTCCGGCGTCTTGCTCCTCGTTGGGCACGCGGAACACGACGGTGCCGTAGCCGCCCTTCTGCGGCTGGCTGCCGTAGCTGTTCGCCGTGACGTGCGCCGACGCGATTCCCGCGCCGAGGAGCCCGGTGGCGCCGACCGCGCCGATCACGACGATCGCGCGTAGAACTCGTTTCTTGGACATGGTCAGTTGCTCCTGAATGATCGAGTCCAGCGCCGGGGAGCGCTGGTGTAAGGGAATACGTGGTTCAGGAGCGAATGGGTGGGCCGCGGCGGCGATGTACCCGAGTCAACAGCACGGAGGCGAGCGGCGAACCGGCCCGGGGCCGGACCTGCGGGCGGCCCGGCCGGGCGGGTACCGGCGCCGGCCGCCACACCACGGGCAGGAGGAACCACAGGCTCGCCGCGGCCGCCAGCAGCATTGCCTCCGCGTGCGCCTGGAGGAGCGCGGTCGCGACGGTTGCCCCGGTGTGGGCGAGCATCATGCCGCCGGACGGGACGAGATGCCCCATCAGCCCGGTCAGCACGACGTGCATGCCGAGCTGGGCGGCGCCGAGGGCGGCGAGCACGCCGCGGAATCCCGTGGTCTTCTTGGCGAGCGCCGCGCCGGCCCAGCCGACGACCAGGGTCAGCACCACGGTCATCGACGCGTCGGGCAGATCGCCGTCGGCGAGCGTGTGCGCCATGACCGCCAGGCCCGCCGAACTGGTCGCGAGCAGGGCGCCGCGCACGGTCGGTAACGCACCGTGCCGCTCTGGTCGCCTGCTCACGACAGTCAAGGGTAGGAGACGGTGCGACGCGTGGTCAGGTCGTCCCACGAGACGAACCACACAAATTGCGAAAAGCGTTATCTTTCCTGGTCAGATCATGTCCGAAGGGGAGATGTGAGCCCCATGTCGAGGCGTGGGCGGTTGCAAATTTGCCAACTCATGCGAAACGGTGGTCACACCATGAACCTGTTCGAGTATGTCGCGGACCGGTGGAGCAGGCTGTCACTTCAGGCCTGGCTGCACGTCAGCGCGGTGGTACAGGCCACCGTGCTCGCCGCGGTGATCGGGGTGCTGATCGGGGTCGCGGTCTACCGCAGCCCGATCGGCTCGGCGCTGGCCACCGCGCTCGCCAGCACGATCCTGACCATTCCGTCGTTCGCCCTGATCGGGCTGCTGATCCCGCTCGTCGGGCTCGGGGTGGTCCCGTCGGTGATCTCGCTGGTGCTCTACGCGCTGCTGCCGATCGTGCGGAACACCATCGTCGGGCTGGGCGGCGTCGACCCGGCGGTGACCGACGCCGCCAGAGGCATCGGGATGAGCCGGTTCGGCGTGCTCACCCGGATCGAGCTGCGGCTGGCCTGGCCGGCGATCCTGGCCGGGATGCGGGTCGCCACCCAGATGCTGATGGGCATCGCGGTGATCGCGGCCTATGCCAAGGGACCCGGCCTCGGGTCGGAGGTGTTCTCCGGGCTGACCCGGGCGGGCAGCGTCAACTCCGTCAACCAGGCGCTGGCCGGTACGCTCGGCGTGGTCGTCCTCGCGCTGGTCCTCGACGGCATTTATGTCCTCATCGCCCGTTTCACCGTTCCGAGGGGGATCCGTGTCTGAAGCCGTTTCCGGAGCGGAAATCCGGCTGGAGAAGGTGACCAAGCGCTACCCGGGTTCGGCTGAGCCCGCCGTCGACGATGTCACGATGACCATCCCGGCGGGCAAGATCGTGATCCTGGTCGGTCCGTCGGGCTGCGGCAAGACCACCACCATGCGGATGATCAACCGCCTGATCGAGCCGACCTCGGGCCGGATCAGCATCGGTGGCGAGGACGCGCTGCGGCTGAATCCGGACCAGCTGCGCCGCAAGATCGGGTACGCGATCCAGCAGGCCGGGTTGTTCCCGCATTTCACCGTCGCGCAGAACATCGCAGTCGTGCCCGGGCTGCTCGGCTGGGACCGCAAGCGGATCGGCGACCGGGTCGAGCAGATGATGGACCTGGTGGGCCTCGACCCGAAGGTGTTCCACGACCGCTACCCGCGCCAGCTTTCCGGTGGTCAGCTGCAGCGCGTGGGCGTCGCGCGGGCGCTGGCCGCGGATCCACCGGTGCTGCTGATGGACGAGCCGTTCGGCGCGGTCGACCCGATCACGCGCGGCAACCTGCAGGACGAACTGTTGCGCCTGCAGGCCGAACTGCGCAAGACGATCGTGTTCGTCACACATGACTTCGACGAGGCGGTCAAGCTCGGCGACAAGATCGCGGTTCTCGGCGACCGGTCGGCGATCCTCCAGTACGACACGCCGGACGCGATACTGGCCAATCCGGCAGACGACACCGTCGCGGGCTTCGTCGGTGCGGGTGCGTCGCTCAAGCAGCTCACCCTGTTGCGGGTCCGGGACGTGGAGCTGAGGAAGGACACCGTCACCGCCCGGCTGAGCGATCCGCCTGCCCAGGTCCGGCGGGAGTTGACCGAGCGTGGCGAGACCTTCGCGCTGATCCTCGACGAGCGCGACCGCCCGGTACGCTGGGCCCACGTCCGTGACCTCGCCTCGGCGTCCTCGCTGAGCACGGCGGGCAAACCGGTCGGGGACCTGGTCAGCCTCCAGTCCACATTGCAGGACGCGCTCGAGGCGATGCTCGTGGAGGGCGGTGCGGTGCCGGTGACCGGCCCGCGCGGCGAGTACGCGGGGGTGATCGAACTGGACACGGTGACGGCGACCGTCCAGCGGCTGCGGGAGGAGCACTCCTGATGGCCACGACCGTTGAGTTCTCCACGGAATCCGGGTTCCGCCGCGCGGACCGGGCCCGGCTGCTCGCCCAGCCGCTGAGCGTGGCGGTGCTCGTCACAGCGGTCCTGATCTGGGCACTGACCAGGGAAAACGACGCGACCGAAGCGGAGAGCCTGAACTGGCCGACGCTGCTCGCCGACACCTGGCAGCATCTGCTGATCACCGTCGGTGTGGCGGCCATCGTGGTCGTCGTGGCGGTGCCGCTCGGGATCGTGCTGACGCGGTCGTGGGCCAGGCCGGTCGCGCCGGTGTTCCTGTCCATCGCCAACATCGGCCAGGCCGCACCGGCCCTCGGCGTGATCGTGCTGTTCTTCCTCTGGACCAGTTGGGAGGGCTTCTGGTGCGCGGTGCTGCCGATCGCCTTCTACTCGCTGCTGCCGGTGCTGCGGAACACGATCGTGGGGATCGACGCCGTGGACCCGGCACTCACCGACGCCGGCCGCGGAATCGGCATGTCGTCGGCGGGCGTGCTGTTCCGGGTCGAACTGCCGCTGGCCGTGCCGCTGATCCTGGCCGGATTGCGCACCTCGCTCGTGCTCGCGGTGGGCACGGCCACCCTGGCGTTCTTCGTCAACGGTGGCGGGCTCGGTGAGCTGATCGACACCGGCTACAAGCTGAACCGGATTCCCGTGCTGGTCACCGGTGCGGTGCTCGCGGTGGGGCTCGCGCTGCTGGTCGACTGGGTGGGCGCGGTGCTGGAGGAGGTCTTCGGACCGAGGGGGCTGTCGTGAGGAGGCTACTGGCGACCTTCGGGGCGGTGGTGCTGGCGAGTTCGCTCACCGCGTGCGGGCTGGACCTCAACGCGGCGCTGCCCTACGAGGTGAAACCGGGCTCGATCCGGCCGGAACCGAGCCTTTCCGGGGTCCACGTGACGGTGGGATCGAAGGATTTCACCGAAAACATCATTCTCGGTTACCTCGCCGAGCTTGCCCTTTCCGCGGCCGGGGCGAAGGTCACCGACCTGACCAACATCAGTGGCTCGAACAGCGAGCGCCAGGCGTTGCTCAACGAGCAGGTGAGCCTGTACTGGGAATATACCGGCACCGCCTGGATCTCCTACCAGGGCAACGACCAGCCGATTCCGGACGAGGCCGGTCAGTACGACGCGGTCAAGGCGGCCGACGAGCGACAGAACGGGGTCACCTGGCTCCGCTATTCCCCGGTCAACGACACCTATGCGTTCGGCACCACGGAAGCCTACGCGCAGGCGCACAACCTGAGGTCCACTTCGGACATGACGTCCTTTCTCCGGGAACATCCCGACCAGGCGGTGTTCTGCGTGGAAACGGAATTCGCGAGCCGGCAGGACGGTATGCCCGGGGTGCAGGCGACCTACGGTTTCCCGACCACGACGGTGAAGACGTTCGGCACCGGGACGATATATTCGGCGATCGCGAACGGAACCTGCAATTTCGGCGAGATATTCACCACCGACGGCCGGATCGCCGGGCTGAATCTCCGGGTGCTCACCGACGACAAGAAGTTCTTCCCGCAGTACAACGCGGCGGTCACGCTGAAGAAATCGTTCCTGGAACGGTATCCAGCCCTGCGTGAGGTGCTGGAACCGGTCGGCGACGCGCTGGACAACCAGCAGATGATCGAACTGTGCAAGCAGGTCGACGTCGACGGCAGAGACCCCGGCGAGGTCGCCCGTGACTGGATGGTCGCGAAGGGATTCGTCAGCTAGGAGCGTCAGATGCCGAGGCGGTGCAGCACCTGCGACTCCAGCCGTTCGAGTTCGGCCGCGACCGCCTGGTGCGCGGCCTTGCGGCGGCCGGCCGGCATGCGCTCGGCCGCGCGCACCGCGGCGGTGAGTTGCTCGAGCGTGGCCTGGGCCTCGGTGACGAACTCGCCGTCTTCCGCGGTCGCCCTCGCCGATTTCCGCAGTTCGGCCAGCGCGTCAGAGACACCGGCGATCCGCGCGAGCAGGCCGGCGCCCCGCCCGGTGTACTCGGACAGCGCCTCGACCGGGACGCCGAGCTTCCGCGCCTGGAAGCGGTCGTATGCCTCACGCAGCGCGCCCGCGGCCTTGACCGCGATCGGCGCGAGCACCGGCGCCACGGCAGGGACCACGATCTTGGCCACCGCGACGGCGTTGCGGGCCTTGCGCGGCGTCAGTCCTTTTTCGTCCGCCTTCTTTCCAGCCATGCGCATGAACTTACTGTGTGGGGCGGGACACCCGCACCCGGTCGGCCACATGATCGGGCTTCGCATTGTCGATCATGTGGGCCTCCGGTGTGGGGCGGGACACTCGCACCCGGTCGGTCGCGTGATCAGGGCTCGGTGCTACCCACGCGCTCGCGCCAGACACGTCACGCGTGCGTTTTCTGTCGGTGCTCCCTTCTAAGGTGGTGAACATGGAACCTGAGGTGCTGCTCGACGCCGGCGCGCTGAGCCGTTGCCGTCGCCGGGTGCATCTCGACCACGACCCGGCCATGCGGGAGGCCACGCAAGCCCCGCCGGACCCGTCCGCGGAACAGCGCATCGCGGACGCCGCCACGCATCGCGAGACGATCCGGCGGCGGCTGCTCGACGCCGTCCCGGGGGACTGGGTCACCGTGCCGGCCGAGTTGCCCGTGTCGGAGCGGACCAGGCTGACCGAGCGGGCGCTCACCGAGGGCGTCTCCCATATCTGGGGCGGGCTGCTGCCCGCCGACCGGGTGGGACACCGGCGCGGCGGTGCCGAACTACTCGTCCGCACCGACGGCGGGTACCTGCCGCTGCTCGTGGTGCGGCACCGGATCACCGATCCCGGTGCCGGTGCGCTGACCACCGGCCCCACCGATCTCGACCCGGGGAACGCGGTCGTCGACGAGGCCCGCAAGGTCCGCTCCCACCCGCGCGATCAGCTCCGCCTGGTTCACCTGCGCCGCATGCTGGAAACCCTGGGCCAGGCCGCGCCCCGGCCGATCGGCGGGGTGATCGGGCTGGACGCCGACGTGGTGGTCTGGCACGAGCTGGCGGCCCCCACCTGGCCGGGCAGCCGCACCGCCCTGGCCGAGTACGATGGGCGGTTCGCCGACCGGCTGGCCGTCGCGCGTTCGGCGGCCGCGGGCGGGCCCGCGCTCGCCGAGCCGTCCCGCGTGCTGGAGTGCCGGACCTGCCCGTGGTGGCCGATCTGCGAGACCGCGCTGACCGCGGTCCGGGACGTGAGCCTGGTCGTGCGTGGTGAGGACGCGATGGAGCTGCGCCGAGTCGGCGTATCCACAGTGGACAAGCTGGCTTCGCTCAGTCCCGGCGACGAGCCGCCGATCCAGTGGACCTCGGGCACGTTCGCCGACGCCGTGGCGCTGGCTCGTGCGTGGCTGGCGGATCTCACGGTGGTGCGGAGGGTGCCGGACATCCAGGTGTCGCGGGCCGATGTCGAGGTCGACGTGGACATGGAAAGCTTCGGCGAGTCCGGCGCCTACCTGTGGGGCTGTCTACTGTCCGGCGCCGACATCGGGCTGCCGCGCGGCTACCGCTCGTTCGTGACCTGGGAGCCGCTGCCCACGGCCGACGAGGCCCGCTCGTTCGCCGAGTTCTGGGCCTGGCTGACCGAGGTCCGGGAGCGCGCGGTCGCCGCCGGGTTGACCTTCCGCGCCTACTGTTACAACGCCATGGCGGAGAACCGGTGGCTGTTCGGCTCGGTCGAGCGGTTTGCCGCTTTCGACGGCGTTCCCAGCCGCTCGACCGTTCAGTCCTTTGTGGATTCCGAGGAGTGGGTGGATCTGTTCCGCAGCGTTTCCGAGCAGTTCCTGTGCGCGCGGGGCAAGGGCCTGAAAGTGGTCGCGCCGGTCGCCGGGTTCACCTGGCGCGATCCGGAGGCGGGGGGCGAGGCGTCGATGCGGTGGTACCGCGCGGCCGTGGGCATGGACGGTGAAGTCCCCGACCTCGCCCAGCGCGAACGTCTCCTCCGCTACAACGAGGACGACGTCCACGCCACCTACACCCTGCGTGCCTGGATGTCGGGCCCCGCCCACGAAATCCCGTACATGGGCGACCTGTAGTCCCGCGAGTCGGCCTTTCGTGTCGGGTGAGTCGGCCTTTGGTGTCGGGTGAGTCGGGCTTTCGTGTTGCGCGAGTCGGGTTTTGGTGTCGGGTGAGTCGGGCTTTGGCGTTGGGTGAGTTCGGTTAGCGAGGGGCCATGCGGAGGGCGCCGTCGAGGCGGATGACCTCGCCGTTCAGGTAGTCGTGTTCGACGATGTCGACCGCGAGCTGCGCGTACTCCTCCGGGCGGCCGAGCCGCTTCGGGAAGGGGACACCGGCGGCGAGGCCGGCGCGGAACTCGTCGCTGACGGTGGCCAGCATCGGAGTGTCGATGATCCCGGGAGCGATGGTCACGACGCGGATGCCCAGGGACGCCAGGTCCCGCGCGGCGGGCAGGGTCAGCCCGACCACGCCACCCTTGGACGCCGAGTAGGCCACCTGCCCGATCTGCCCGTCGAAGGCCGCCACCGACGCCGTGTTGATCACGACCCCGCGGGCGTTGTCGTTCAGCGGCTCGGTTTTGGCGATGGCTTCCGCGGCCAGGGTGATGACGTTGAAGGTGCCGATCAGGTTGATCTCCACAACCTTCCGGAACAGGCTCAGGTCGTGCGGGCCGTTCTTGGACAGGATCCGCGCGGACGGCCCGATCCCGGCGCAGTTCACCACGGTCCGCAGCGGCACCCCGGAGCTCGCGGCCTGTCCGATGGCGGCCCTGACCTGCTCGGGGTCGGTCACGTCGGTCTCGACGTAGGTCACGCCGTCCACGGCCGGTGCCTTTTCGATGCCGCCCGCCAGATCGAAGGCGAACACCCGTGCGCCCTTCGCCGCGAGTGCCTGAGCCGTCGCGCCACCGAGCCCCGAAGCTCCGCCGGTGACGATCGCCGCTGTGTCCGTGATCCGCATGCCGTCCCCTTTCTCGACCTGGTCAGGTTAACGCTCGTTCGCCATGGGAAGCGGTGGCCCTCCTCACCGTCGCGTGGAGTATTCGGGGGTGTCCACTTCCGTTCGCACGGAAGTCAACTCGGGCTGTCACCTTCGCAGCATGGGACAAGCTCGGATCGCGGTGATCGGTACCGGATACGTCGGACTGACCACCGGTGCCTGCCTCGCCAGCCTTGGCCATCGGGTTACCTGCGTGGACGTGGACGAGGTGAAGGTGGCCAGACTCGCCGCTGGCCGGGTCGACATCCTCGAGCCGGGGCTCGAGGAGTTGGTCTCGCGGGGCCTGAGCAGCGGCCGGTTGAGTTTCACCGTCGACTCGCGGCGAGCGGTGGCAGACGCCGAAGGCGTGTTCCTGTGCGTACCGACGCCGATGGGCGCGGGCGGTGCGGCCGACCTGCGCGCGGTCGAAGCGGTGATCGCGGAGGTCGGCGACGTGCTGCCGGGTGGCTGTGCGGTGATCACCAAGTCCACGGTGCCGGTCGGTACCGCGCGACGCATCCGTGAACTTCTCGGCCGCGGCGATGTGCCCGTGGTGGCGAACCCGGAGTTCCTCCGCGAGGGCACCGCGGTAGCCGACTTCCTGCACCCGGATCGGATCGTGGTCGGCTCGGACGACGAGTCCGCGGCCCGTTGGGTCGCCGGTCTGTACCAGGAGCTCGGAGCCCCGAACGTGATCACCGACGCGGCCAGCGCCGAATTGGTGAAGTATGCGGCGAACTGCTTCCTGGCGATGAAACTGTCCTACGTCAACGCGACGGCCGAGCTGTGCGAGCGGCTGGGCGCCGACATCGAGTCGGTGACCGAAGGCATGGGCTACGACCGGCGCATCGGCCGGTCCTTCCTCAAGCCCGGTCCCGGTTGGGGCGGTTCCTGCCTGCCCAAGGACACGCACGCGCTGGTCCAGGTCGCCGAGTCGGTCGGGTTCGACTTCTCGCTGCTGTCCGCGGCGATAGTGGAGAACATCGCCCAGCGCGACCGGATCGTCGCCAAGATCGCCGAAGCGGTCGGTGGGCTGGCCGGGGCGCGGATCGGGGTGCTGGGCCTGGCGTTCAAGGCGGGAACCAACGATCTGCGGGATTCTCCCGCGCTCTCGGTGACGGCCATGCTGGCCGCGCACGGCGCCGAGGTGATCGCCTACGACCCGGCGGTCGGCGGCGACCTCCCCGGCATGACCGTGGTGGACGACCCGTACCTGACGGCCAAAGGTTCCGACGGGATCGTCGTGCTCACCGAGTGGGACGAGTTCCGCAGGCTCGACTGGTCCTACCTCGCCGAGCTCATGCATGGAGAGTCGGTGGTCGACACCCGGAACCTGCTGGACCCCCGGACGATCCGGAATGCCGGCCTGTCCTGGATCGGTCTGGGCCGTCCCCGCCAGCGCCTGGTCACTCCGGCTTAGCGGGCACGGGTAGCCGGTTTGGCGGTCACGGCCATCACCGACTGGACACCGGTGACCACGTCGCCTAACGCACTGGTCGTAACCCAACAGTCGCTTTTCGACCGACGCGCGGGCACCGGCCGGTGCCGTAGCTTTCAGGTGTGTGGCGAGGCGGCGGGCGGATCCTGTGCGTGGGTGACGCGCTGGTCACGTTCTTGCCGATGGCGTTCGTCCTCGGGGTGACCACGGTCGCCGGGCACTTCCAGCCCGCGAAACACCCGCTTGACCCGCTCGCCTACGCCTGGCTCGCGGGTGCGGCGCTGCCGTTGCTGGTGACCCGGCGGTTCCCGCTGCCGGTGTTCGTCGTGGTCGCCGGGCTGACCTGGGGGTACTACCTGTCGGGCTACCCCGGCGGTCCGGTGGTGGTGCTGCCGACCATCGCCCTGTTCATCCTCACCAGGCTGCGCGGGCCGGTCGTCGCCGGGTTCGTGGGCGTTGGCGGGCTGCTCGCCGGGTTCGCTGCTTACCTGGCCACGGGTGGGCATGTGGTGCTCGATGCCCGGGCCGCACTGTTCGTGGTGTGGCTGACCGCTGTGGTCGGGATCGGCACGGCCGTGCGGAACCGGGTCGAGGCGGTCCGCGCGGCGCGCGAGCGGGCGGCCGAACGGCAGGATCGGCTGGCCGAACTCGAACGGCTGCGGATCGCCCGCGAAGTGCACGACGTGGTCGCGCACAGCCTCGCGATGATCAACGTGCAGGCCGGGGTGGCCGCCCATGTCGCCGACCGTCGACCGGAACAGGCGGTCGAGGCGCTGCGCGCGATCAAGGAAGCCAGTGCCGCCGCGCTGGCCGACCTGCGGGCCACGGTGGCGGTGCTGCGCACCGGCCAAGGCCTCGGGCCGGCGCCGAGCCTGCGCCAGCTCGACGAGTTGCTGGAACACACCCGGACGGCCGGTCTCGAGGTCCGGGTGCAGGGTTCTCCCGGCGAACTGCCCGCGCCCGTGGACGGCGCGGCCTACCGGATCCTGCAGGAGTCACTGACGAACGTGGTGCGGCACGCCAACCAGGCGACCATCGTGAAAGTCTACTTTGGACGAAACGGTGGGACGCTGGAGCTGGTGGTCCGGGACAACGGCCGTGGTGCGAGCCAGCCGTCGCCCGGACACGGGCTCCGTGGGATGGGTGAGCGGGCCGCGGCGCTCGGCGGCCGGCTCACCGCCGCTCCCGTCGAGGGCGGGTTCGAGGTGCGAGCCGAGCTGCCGGTGAAGGGAGCGAACGGATGATCGGTGCTGAATGGGGGCAAGGCCCCGAACGGGGTCTGGGGGCAAGTCCCCAGACCCCACTCAGGGTGGTCCTCGCCGACGACCAGACCTTGGTGCGCGGCGGTTTCCGGGTGCTGTTGGAGACCGAGGACGGCTTCGAGGTGTGCGGCGAGGCCGCGGACGGTTCCGAGGCCGTGCGGTTGGCGGGCGAGACGCGGCCGGACGTGGTCGTCATGGACATCCGGATGCTCGGGATGGACGGGCTGGAGGCCACCCGCCGGATCACCGCCGACCCCGACCTGGCCGCGGTGCGCGTACTGGTCCTGACCACCTTCGACGTCGACGAGTACGTCTACGAAGCGCTGCGGGCCGGCGCGAGCGGGTTCCTGCTCAAGGACACCGAGCCGGTCGAGCTGCTGCGCGCGCTGCGGGTGGTGGCGGCCGGGGAGGCGCTGCTGGCGCCGACCGTCACCAGGCGCCTGATCGCCGAGTTCGTCGGGCGTCCGGAAAACCGGCGCGTCGACGCGAACGCCGTCCGGCAGGTCACCGAGCGCGAGCGCGAGGTACTGGCCCTCGTCGCCGGCGGACTGTCGAACGACGAGATCGCCGCGCACCTCGTCATCTCCACGGCGACCGCGCGCACGCATGTCAGCCGCATCATGACCAAGGTCGGTGCCCGCGACCGTGCCCAGCTCGTCGTCCTCGCCTACGAGTCCGGGCTCGTCAGTCCGTGCCGGGGCAGCGCTGGCTGACGATCAGGAGGTGCGCAGGGTCGGCGGGGCCTGGTCGACCTGCTGCTCCAGCACCGTCTTGAACTCGTTCTTCACCGCGGCCGCGTCGTTGCCGAAGGTCTCGACGATGATCACCCGGCTGTAGAGCACGTAGACCGCGCGGTAGACCGCCTGCTGGGAACCCGACCCCGTGCTGTACACCGGCACGCCCTGCATCGACAGGGCGCCGTTCGTCGGAAGACCGCCGCTCTGCTGCGCCTGTCCGTACTGCTGGGCGGCGGCGGACGCGGAGGTCGGATCCGGCAGGGTGAGGGAGTAAAGGCCGATCGTCATCGACCCGTCGGTGGAGGTGTTGAGCCGCCCGCTCGTCATGCCGCCCTGATCCAGCGCCTGCACCACGGGATCCGGTAGGAGCTTGCCGTTCTTGAGTGCGGAGAGCGTGAGGGCGCCCCCGCCGTCACGGGCCTTGCCCGGCGGCGTGATCAGCGCGTCTTCGTCGCTGGAGGGCTCCGCCTTGGCCGGTGGGGGTGCCGGCAGCGCGCTGGAAGGGGCCGCCGCGGTGGACTGCGGGCCGGTGGTGGGGGCCGCCTGGTTGTTGCCGTTGCTGCCGAACAGCAGCCAGACCGCGACGCCGATGCCGGCGACCACCACCACGGCCACGGCCGACCAGATGATCTTCTTTCCGCTGCCCGACGACTTCTTGTCTTCGAAGCTCTCCGGCCCCTGCGACACCCATTCGAAGCCGCCCTGCGGCGCGATCGGTGGCAGGTCCCCACCACCCCACGGCGGACTGCTGTCACCCGGGGCGTTCCAGGCGGGCTGCTGCCGCGGGAATCCTCCGGGCGGGGATTGCGGGTAGCCGCCGCCCTGCTGCATCTGCCAGGCCGGCGACACGGCCTGGGTCCGGTCGCCGCTGCTGTCGTGCGGGGGCACGATCTGGGTCGCCTCGGGCGACTGCGGTCCCCACTGCGGCTGGCCTGGATGCTGCTGCGGGAACCCGGCTGGCGGGGAGCTCTGCTGCTGCGGGAACCCGGCTGGCGGGGAACTCGGCTGCTGCGGGACGCCGGACGGCGGGGACACCGGCTGGATGATCTGGGTGTTGGCCTGGTCGGCCGACGGCTGCTCGACCTGCCCCGCGTCGGGGGAGGAGACCGCGGCGGACAGGATCTGGTCACGCCGAACCCGGTAGTCGTCGGCGGACAGTTTGCCGCTCGCCAGGTCCTCGTCGAGCTTGCGCAACTCTTCCTGCCAGGTCACCCCGGCACCCCCTTCGGGATAGGTGTTCCAACGCGCGCGGGAGACCCGCCGCGGCGGCCGAGGACATCGGCCGCACCCGGACTAGCCCACATTGTGCACCTCGCCCTTCCTGTCCTCGTTGCTACCGGGGGTTTCGCGCGAGTACCGTGGCGATCTGATCGATCACCGAATCCTGGAGCAAGGGGCTCGCGCCGCCGACCGCGTTGCGCTCGGCCAACTCGACCACCACGACGTCTCGATCGGCGAGCAGCGCGGCAGCGTTAGCCGTGGGGTTCTGGGCCATCGTCTCGGCGTGCACGATGTTGAGGTCGCCGAAGCCGGCGGCGAGGAACGGCGTGGCGAACTGGGTGAACGAGTCGGCGATCATCGTGACCTTTTCGTCGATGACACCCTGCGTGGGGTCGGGCGTCTTCTGCTGGAGGCGCAGGGGCGTCCGGAAGTCGCTCGCGACGTAGCGGGTCAGGTCGGTCCTGCCGTCCGGGGCGAGCGAGTAGGCCTGCAGGTGGCGGTTCTCGGACTTGCCGATGAGCAGCGCCAGGTCCGCGGGCCAGTCCTGAATCTGCGACGGCGCGTTCGTCCAGGACGAGGTGAGCCCCGGGCTGAGCTTTTCGGCGAGCGCGTAGGTCATGGTGAGCCCGCCCTCGTAGCTCCAGTGGGTGTCGTTGCCGTCGTACAGCGGATGCCCGACCCGCTGGGCCGTCGCCGCCAGGCTGGGCCGCAGGTCGATGTCCCCGAGCAGCGCGGTGGCGTTGCGCCAGAACTGGTCCGAAGCCGCCTTGGCGCAGGCCTTTCCGGCGTAGGAGGCGGGAAGGTGCTCCGGCATGATCGTCGACTTGTCGGGTGCGATCACCAGTTCGAAGCGCCGCCCGGACGACTCCACGGCCGCCCGCAGCCGCTGAAAGGCATGGACGACCTGATCGGGACCCATCGTGGGCCGGCACTTGTTGCTCACGTCGGCACCGAGGTACATCCAGTCGTCCGAACCATAGATCAGCACCGGGTAGCCGCCGGCGGGCTGCTCGTCGTTGGCCGACGCCGGGGCCTGGGGACCGAGCCCGACCGGGCCCACCGCGCCGCCGCGCGCCGCTCCCGGTGGGTCGCCGAACACGCCCGTGCTGACAGCGTTTGCCGCGTCGACCCCGGCCTTGCGCAGCGGGAGGTGGTCGGTCGCCCAGCCCGACAGGTTGGTGAAGAAACCCCAGCCGTCGGCCGGCGACGGAAATTCGTGCAGCGCGCGGTTTTCGAACGCGGCGGGCCGCACGCCGAACACGGAGGCGAGCGCCGGGACCAGCAAGAACACCGCCGCGCAGGTCAGCGCGGTGCGCTGGCGGGGGCTGTGCCGGGGCCGGTAGAGGCTGTGCTCCTTCGGCAGCCACGACTCCGGGGTGGGAGGCAGGCCTCCCGGCGCCGGCGGGTGGGAACGAGGGCCTGCCGTCATGGGCCGTAGGGTACCGACTGCGGAAAGGGGGTCTGGGGGCTCGCCCCCGGGCCGGGCTGTGGGGGCAAGCCCCCACAACGACTCCGACGGTGGCCGGTTCACCGTCGGTTGGCCGAGGTTTGCGGAGGCGTGCCGTGCGTGTCGGACACGAGCTTGACTACCAGGAGCGGGTGGCCAGGGAACACCGGACGTTCGCGGTGCAGGAGGGTGACCTGCACGAGAACCTGCCGGAATCGGCGCACTACTGGGCGAAACGGTATGTCGTGCCGAAGCTGGCCGACCTGGGCGCGCCCGGTATCGAGGAGCTGATCACCGGCGAGATCGCGGTGCGCGCCCGGCGTCACGACCGCGAGGTGGTCGTGCTGTCCTTCGGCAGCGGTAACGGTGACCAGGAGCTGGGCTGGCTGCGCAAGCTCGCCGAGGCCGGGGTGCACAACGTCAGAATGCGCTTACTCGAGTTCAACCCCGCCATGCAGGAACGGGCCGCGGCCGCGGCCGCTGAAGCCGGGTTCGCCGACCGGGTCGAACTGGTCGAGGCCGACTTCAACACCTGGCGGGCCGACCGCGAGCACGATGTGTTCATCGGCTTCCAGGCGTTGCACCACGTGCTGGACCTCGAGCACCTGTTCGACCAGATACGGGACGGCCTGACCGCGGACGGGGCGCTGGTGGTCCACGACATGATCGGCCGCAACGGGCACCGGCGCTGGCCCGAGGCCCTGGAGGTGATCGAGCGGATCTGGGCGACCATGCCACCGGAGTTCCGCCGCAACTCGGTCACCGGCCAGGTCGACGAGCACTACGACGACCTGGACTGCGCGGTCGACGGCTTCGAGGGCATCCGGGCACAGGACCTCCTGCCGGTCCTGCTGGAGTACCTGCACCCCGGCCTGTTCTTCGCCTACGGCAGCGTGATCGACCCGTTCGTCGAGCGGATCTACGGCCACAACCTCGATCTGGCCACCGAGCGGGACCAGGCGTTCATCGACCGGGTGGGCCGGCTCGACGACAGCCTCATCGACCTCGGGGTCGTCACCCCGACCCGGCTGACCGCGGTGTTCCACCCGGCTCCGCAGCCGCTGCGCGTGCACGGCGACCGCACGCCGGAGCGGTCGATCCGGGACACCGGTCAGGCCGATCCCGCGGGCCGGATCTCCTTCCACCCCACCGCTTCCGACCCGAACACCCTGGTCCGCGGGGCCGGGCTCGCGGTAGCGCGGATGAACGGGGTCTCCCCGGACCGCTGGGCGGCAAAGGCGGTCGAGTTCCCGGTCCACACCACCGACGAGGTCGGCGGGTTGCGGTTCAGCGCCTACCTGCCGGACTGGATGCCGGAAAACGGCACGGTGACCGTGGCCGTCGACGGTGTCCCGCTCGCCGTGGTCAAGGCCGGGCACGGGTTGTTCGAGGAAACGATCCCGTGGCGCTGCCCGGTGGGCCGAACGGTCACCCTGAGCCTGCGTGCCGACTGGACCGTCACTCAGGCCGAAGAGGGCACAGGTGACGACCGTCGTCCGTTGTCGTACGTACTCGTCGGGCTGGTGCTCGAGGCCAGCTAACCTGCTCCGCATGGAAGCCCCTGGGGAGCGTCTCATCGACTGGACCGGCGAGCGGTGCGTGCCGTGGACCGACGACCACCAGGTCATTTACGAGCACTATCACCGGTACGCCTTCGCGCTGCGGTTCGTCGACGGCAAGCGCGTCCTCGACCTGGCCTCCGGTGAGGGCTATGGGTGCGTCCTGCTGGCCGGGAACGCGGCCTCGGTCATCGGGCTGGAACTGGACCAGACCACGGTCGAGCACGCGCGGCGGCGGTACGCCTCGAACCGGGTGACTTTCGAGGTCGGCTCGATCGAGGACCCCAGGGCGCTCGCCGGCTGCGAGCCGTTCGACGTGATCGCCTGCTTCGAGGCGATCGAACACGTGGAGCGGCAGGACCAGGTGCTGAGCCTGGTGCGCGACCGGCTCGCGCCGGGCGGGGTCTTCCTGTGCAGCACCCCGGACATCCAGGTCTACACCCACGACCACGGCAACGAGAACCCGTTTCACGTCCACGAACTCGACGAGAAGGGGTTCCGGGCACTGCTTGCCAAGAACTTCCGGCACGTCGAACTGTTGAAGCAGAACGTGGTGGCCGGATCGTTGATCCACGGCGACGGACCCCGGACGGAACTGCACACGCTGCACCGGGAATCCGAGGACGACTGGTCGGTCCGGGCGGGCGCCCCGCACACCTATTTCGTCGCCGTCGCGTCCGACACTCCCTTCGAAAGCCTCGGCGTCTCGGTGCTCACCGACGACCAACTGACGATCGTCGCCCACGCCGACGCGGCCCACGCTGTTGCGGCCGCCGACGCGGCAGGCCTTCGTGACCAGGTCCAATCGCTCGAAGCCGAGGCGCGCGAGGCGTTGGCCGCCGCGAACCACACCGCGGCCGAGCTGCGCCGGGAGCGAGAGACACGGCGACAGGCGGAGGCCGAACGCGATGTCGCGGTGGAAAACGTGCAGCGCACCCGGGCGGAGAACCGGTCGCTGGCTCGTGATCTCGACCGGGAGCGGCGCAAGTCGGCGCACGAGCGGGCCAGGTTGTCCTGGCTCACCGAGAACAACGGCAGACTGGCCAGGACGGTGCACGAACTGGCGGCCGAAGCCGCGAAACTCCGCGAGGAGCAGTCTGCCCTCGGGCAGCGGCTGATCAGCCAGTACCGCTCGTCGATCGAGCGGTACGCGCCGCGCGGAACTCGCCGCCGCGACGTCTACGAGCGGGCGCTGGGCCGTCCCGCAGGCGTGCTGCCGCCCGCCCCGGCGATCGGGCCGATCGCCGTCACCACCAGCGACCAGCCGATCGTCAGCGTGATCATCCCGGTCTACGGGCACTGGGACTACACGCGCCGCTGCCTGGAATCCGTCGAGCTCGCCCTGCCGACCACGCCGTTCGAGGTCATCGTCGTCGACGACGCCTCCCCGGACGATTCGGCCGACCGGGTCGCGGCCTGTCCGGGTGTGCGGCTGGTGCGGGCGCCGTGGAACCTGGGCTTTATCGGCGCCTGCAACCTGGGCGCCGAACACGCCCGCGGCGAACTCGTCATGTTCCTCAACAACGACACCGAGGTCCAGCCCGGCTGGCTCGACGAGCTGGTGGCGGTCGTGGAGGACCGCGAGGACGTGGGGCTGGTCGGTTCGAAGCTCGTCTACCCCGACGGCCGGGCGCAGGAGAGCGGCGGCATCATCTGGGCGGACGGCACCGGGTGGAACTACGGCCGCAACTCGCCGGCCGGGGAGCCGTGGCTGCAGACCGTCCGCGAGGTCGACTACTGCTCGGGCGCGGCTCTGCTCATCCGCCGCGACCTGTTCGAGCGGGTCGGTGGTTTCGACAAGCGCTACGCGCCCGCGTACTACGAGGACACCGATCTCGCGTTCGCCGTCCGGGCGGCGGGATACCGCACGGTGGTGCAGCCCGCGTCGGTGGTCGTGCACCACGAAGGCGTCTCGAACGGTACGGACCTTTCGTCCGGGGTGAAGCGCCACCAGGAACTCAACCGGCATCTCTTCGTCGACAAGTGGTCCAGGGAACTGGCCGACCACCTGCCCGAGGCCAGCCCGCGCAATCTGTGGCTGGCCCGGCAGCGGACCGCCGCCGGTCACGGTGGGGGCATCGTCCTCGTCGCCGACCACCAGGTGCCCCGGACCGACGAGGACTCCGGTTCCGTCCGGATGGGCCGCCTGCTCGAGGTTCTCGTCGGGCTCGGCGAGCGGGTGGTGTTCTTCCCGCTCAACCGCGCGCTCCCGGACAAGTACACGAAACCCTTGCACGCCATGGGTGTCACCGTCATCGGCGAGGAGTGGCACCAGCAGGCGTTCCTGGAGGAGGCCGGGCCGTCGATCAAGCTGGCGGTGCTGTCCCGGCCGCACGTGGCCTGGCAGTTGTTGGAGCAGTTGCGTGGGCTTTCCCCGGACTGCCGGATCGCCTACGACACCGTCGATCTGCACTTCCTGCGCCTGGAACGGCAGGCCGAACTCGCCGCGCGGGCCGGTGACGAAGAGCAGGCCGCGTCGCTGCGGCGGCGCTCGCAGGTCTCGCGCGAGCTCGAACTGAGCCTGGCCAGGACCACGGACGTCACCCTGACGGTGTCCGAAGTGGAGCGTGACCTGCTGGCCCGCATGGTGCCGTCGGCGCGCGTCGAAGTTCTGTCCAATGTGCACATCGTGGACAGCGCGGAGGCGGTGCCGGACGGCCGGTCCGGCGTGCTGTTCGTGGGCAGTTTCCACCATGTCCCCAACCAGGACGCGGCGCGGTGGCTGGCAACCGAGATCATGCCGTTGGTGCGGGAGCGCCGCCCCGATGCCGTGGCGCACGTCGTCGGCAGCAACCCGCGCGGCGAGATCATGGCGCTGGCCGGTGACGGCGTGATCGTGCACGGCTGGGTGCCCGATCTCGCACCCGTCTACCGCGACGCCCGCGTCGTGGTGGCACCGTTGCGGTTCGGCGCCGGAGTCAAGGGAAAGGTCGGCGAAGCCCTCGAACGCGGGGTGCCGGTCGTCGCGACCTCGATCGCCACCGAGGGCATGCACCTGGAGCACGGGGAGAGCGTGCTGACCGGCGAGACGGCCCGTGAACTCGCGGACCACCTGATCGCCCTGCTCGACGACGACAAGATGTGGAACCAGTTGTCGGAGCAGGGCAAGCTCGCCGTGGCCCGGCAGTTCGGTCCCGGCGTCGCGCGAAGGACGTGCCAAGCTCTGCTGGAGTGATTCTCGAACCGAAACGGCATCCGGATTGGGCTTGATGGGCTAGCATCCGTTGGCATGTGGGCGGTCCGGGGGAAAATTTCCGCCGATCCCAATATCGGGTTCGCGTGGCTCAGGATGATCGGCTCGATCATCGTCGTCGTCGACCATTCCTCACCCCTGCTGGATCCCACATGGCTGACCATCTTCCCCGCGTCCTGGCACACCTCGCCGGGGTATGTCGCGCTCATGGGCTTCTTCGCGATGAGCGGCTACCAGATCCAGGACAGCTGGCTCCGCGACCCGTCCTGGTGGCGGTTCTCGGCGCGACGGCTGCTGCGGATCATGCCGCCACTGGTCGTCGTGCTGGCCGTGACCGTTTTCGTCATCGGCCCGCTCGTGACGACCTGGCCGGTCGACGCCTACTTCGCACACGAGCAGACCTGGCGTTACCTCATCGGCACGATGGTGTTGTTCCTGATGCAACACCACCTGCCCGGAGTGTTCGACGACAACCCGTACCCGTGGTCGGTCAACGGCTCGCTCTGGACGCTGCCGATGGAGCTGCTCGGGTACGGGATCGTGCTCGTGGTCGGCGTGATCATCGCGCTCGGCGTGTCCCGGCTGGTGCTGTTCCCGTTGCTGGCGGGCATGTTCGTGGCCGACGGGATGCTCCGCGCGACCTTCGAGTACCACGGTGCGGGCGGCTCGCTGCTGCTGATTCCGATCGGGTCGACGGTGTCCTTCCTCGTACCGTTCGTGATCGGCATGATCCTGCGTACCTACCGCGACCGGATCCCGTTCAAACCCCTTCTCGCCTGGTTGCTGCTCGGTCTGTGGCTCGTGCTCCACCAGACCCCGGCGGCCCGCTTCGCGCTCGCGATCATGGCTTCCTACGGCGCGATCACGCTGGCGATGCACTGGCCGTGGCGGCTCGAGCGGTGGGCGCCCTACGTCCACGGCAGCTACGGCACCTACATCTGGGCGTTCCCGATCCAGCAACTGCTGATCATGGCGGGAGTGCGGAAGCTGTGGCTGCTCGTCCTCATCGCGGTCCCCGCCGCCTACCTCGCCGGGCAGCTCTCCTGGCGGCTGGTCGAGGAGCCCACGCAGCGCCTGCGCAAGCACCTCGCGACCCCGGCCGCGCGCCCCGGGCCCCCGTTGCTCAGCGCGCCGGCAGCGCCTCCTGCAGCGAGGACCGCGTCTGCCCCAGGTGTTGGCTCAGCCGCACTGCCTCCAGCGTGGCAGGCTGGGAAACCCAGATGACGACCGCGATGTTGTCCGACGCGTACCAGGTCCCGTTCGTCAACCGGTTGCCGTCCTTGCCGGTCACCACGGTCGGATCGCCGGGAAGCGCGGTGAATCCGCTCGACAGCGCACTGGTGCGCAAGTAGGCCACGACCGCTTTGGCTTCGCTGGCGTTACGCGCCGGGATGGCGAGCACGAAGTACGCGTCGTCACCCTGTACAGAACCGCGGTAGACCACTTCGTTGACGTGGTTTCGGGTGAACTCTTCCGCGGCCTGGGCCGGATACAGCCCGAGTCGCACGCCCTTGTCCACCGCGACCGTCGAGCTGTTGGCGTCCGGTGTTCCCGGCAACGCGGGCAGCCGGTCCGCCAAGGCAGGCGTGGCGGTGGAGGCCGCGTTCGCGGTGGGCGCCGGCGGGCCGCCGTTTCTGCCCAGCAGCCAGGTCGCGCCCATGATCATGCCGAGCACCACGAGCACGGCAAGGGAGAGGAACAACCAGGTGGGTCGGCGGCCCAGCGGTTTTTCGCGCAACGGCAGGCTGTGCTGGCGGATGATTCCGGAGCAGTGGCGGCTGGCGCGCCGCCTGCCTCCCGACGGGAGCGGTGGCGCGGGGTGGAACCGTGCGGCCGGTGGCACGAGGCCGGGCGGGTTCACGGGCTGGGTGATGACGGTCGGCGCTTCGGAGAGGGCCGGGTAGCGAATCGAGTCCGTCGGTCGCTGGTCGGCGGGACTGGGTGCGCTGGTCGGCCGGCCGGAGGTGAGCAACGCGGACGCCTTGTCTCCTGACTCGGCGGGGGTGGGTGGCGGTGGTTGTGGCTGCGGCGGCGGTTCTGGTCGCGGCTGTGCCGATCCCGTGGTGAACCAGCCGGGATTGGTGGACTGCCAGCCGTTGGGGTGTGGTGTGCCGCCCACCGGCGCGAGCGGCGCGGCCAGGGGCGACGGGGCGCCTCCCCCGGAAGCCGCGGCGAGCAGCTCGTCGCGCTGCTTTCGGTACTCCTGACGGCTGATCTTGCCGCCGGCCAGGTCGGCGTCCAGTCGGCGCAGCTCCTCCTGCCAACTCATGGAAGCTCCTCGGGTGGTTCAGATGGGGTGCGTCAACGCCGGCCCGGCTTACCGTAGCGCCAATAGATGACCTCGTGTGGTCATGGTGAAAACATCACGGATTCGGTGGCAGGGCCGCCGCCACGGCCTGTAGGACCTGCGCCAGCCGTGCCCGCAGCGTCGCCGCGTCCTCGCTGACCGGCTGGGACACCGCCAGCCCGATCACCACCGACTCGGACGCGTACCACAAGCCGCTCATGCGCCCGCCAGGATTGTCCGTGGTGTAAGCGGTTTCCGCCTCGCTCGGGCCGAGTGGGGCAGCGGTGAAACCGATGTCGGTGAGGGTCTGGCGAAGGCCTTTGACCAGCTTCGCCGCGTCACTCGCGGAAGACGTGGGGATGGCCACCAACTGGTACCCCATGTTCCCGCCGACCGTGTCCGCGGACGCCCGGTAGACGACCTCCTGAGCGCCGCTCGCCCGGATCTTCGACGCGTCCGTCGCGCTGACGACCTTCAGCCGGACGGCCTTGTCGAGCGAGATGGTCGCGTTGTCCGGGTTCGCCGTCCCCGGCAGGGGTGGCAGTTTGCCCGCCACGACGAGTTCGGGATTGGCCGGGCCGGCGGGGGCGGTGTTGGTCGTGGGGACGCTGAGGAACCAGGTGGTGCCGACGATCATGCCGAGCACCACGAGCACGGCGACGACGAGGAACAGGCGCGTGTGGCGGCGAACGCCCGGTTTGCCGGATGTATCGGCGACCCGCGGCGCCGGGAGCCACGGCGCCGCGGGCATGAGGCTTGGCGGGTTCACGGCACGGGTGATGACCGTCGGAGCGTCGGCGAGCGAGGGGTAGCGCATCGAATCCGTCGGTCGCTCGTCGGCGGGACTGGGAGCGGTGGTCGGCCGTTCGGACCGGAGCAGGGCGGCGGAGGAGTTCTCCGGTGGCTCCTGCGCCCTTGGCGGGCGCTGCTCGGAACAGCCCGGGTTCGTGGTTTGCCAGTTCGTGGGGCCGGGCTCCGCCGGTGGCGGGGTTTGCCGACGGGCGGCCGCGGTGAGTAGTTCCGCTCGCCGCCTGCGGTGCTCGTGGCGGCTGATCCTGCCGCCGGCCAGGTCGGCGTCCAGACGTCGCAACTGGTCCCGCCAACTCATCAGGGCTCCTCGGGTCGTTCACGTGGCACTAGGGCCCGCGACAACCGTAGCGCCAATGGGTGATCTCGTGGGCGACGTACAGCGGAAACATGGCGTGGTCTGGTATGCCCAGGATTGAACCGGGTTGGTGGTGCGGTTGACGCCACGCCCGTCAGCGGCGTGAAAGGCGAAAGGTGATCACGGCGCTACCTACCATAGTGGTAGCGGCACGAGGCGATTCTGATCTCGTCGTCCGCGATCTTGTGGACGAGCCGGTGTTCGTCGGTGATGCGACGCGGCCAGTAGCTCTGGAACCCGTGTTTCAGTGGCTCTGGTTTGCCGATTCCTTCGTTGCCGCCGCGTCCGATTTCCTTGAGCAGGTCATTGATCCGTTTGAGGACTTTTCGATCCTGAGCATGCCACCAGAGGCAGTCCTCCCGGGCAAGCTCATCCCA
>NZ_DATELF010000097.1:0-9769 GCF_035276945.1 Amycolatopsis sp.
GGGGTTCGATTCCCCCACGCGGCTCCACCTCTGACCAGGGCCTTCCCGGGCCAACGGGAAGGCCCTGGTTTAGTTCACGGCTGTGGCCGTGCGCCGCTGAACCCGCTGGCTGGTAATGGTCCTGTCAGCAACAGTTCGGACTCGTCAATCAAGCCCTGAGCGCTGCTGGCGGCATAGTCGAAACATTGGCCACCTGACGAAACATGCCAAGGCCGAACGCATCGACAACAACCCGGCCTCTTCCGGCAACGCGTGTTGTGACAGCGATTGCGACGACAGAGCCCGCCGTCCGGCCGGCGGGCGGGGGAAGGTCGCCGAAGACGGAGAAGGTTCTTTGGGGTGGCGGCCGTAATCGGGTGGTGCGGCTCTGATCGGCGCGTATGGCTGGGTGTACGGGAATTGGATGGTCGACGACGCGGCCATCACGTTTGCGTATGCGCGCAGTATTTCGGACGGGTTGGGTCCAGTGGTAGCGCCGGGTGCGGAGCCGGTCGAAGGGTTTTCGAATCCCACCTGGACCGCGTTGCTGAGTGGGCTGGTGCTCGGTTTGTTTGATCGAAGCACCCTGTTCAATGTTCAGGACTACGTCCTGTTTCCCAAACTGAACGCCGACCGGGACACGGATCGAACACGACTGCGCCAGCGCGACGGAAGGAGACCTGCAGTTGCCCGACCGCGCCGTCCCGTCCGACGAACACACCATCGCCTGGTGGCGGCAGGGCGCCACGAAGAACCGCGACTACCTGTGCAACACCTGGACGGGGGAGTCGTCGGCAATGTCATGACAAGTGGGACAATCGTCCTAAAAGGAGGCCTGTCTCACGAAAACGCCATGGCCGCCGGGCCATCGCGACCAGCCGTCGTCCGACCAACTGGCGAAGCAGGAGGAGAGATCCCGAAGAGCGGCTGTGGACGGTCCACGAGGCGTATCTCGGCACCTTCGCCGAGAACCCCAACGCGGCCTTCCTCTGGTTCGAGTACTGGGTCGCGGTCGGCCGGGCCGACCAGATGCAGGCGGCCGAGGCCATGTCGCGGTCGGTCACCGATCGTGACACTTCGCGAGAAAATCCGCTCGATCTGCCTCGCATAGGGTGGCGCCATGCCTCAGTTCTCATTCGAGGGTGTCAGCCCGACCGTGCACCCGGACGCCTGGATCGCTCCGACCGCGACCCTCATCGGCGACGTCGTCATCGAAAAAGGCGTTTCGATCTGGTACGGCGTGGTGGTGCGCGCCGATTTCGGCAAGATCGTCATCCGGGAGGGCGCCAATATCCAGGACAACTCGGTGATTCACGTCAACACCGGGGTGTGCGAGGTGGGCCGCAACGTCACCGTCGGGCACATGTGCCTGGTGCACGACTGCACGATCGGCGAGCAGGCGCTGATCGGCAACGGCGCCACCGTGCTGGACCAGGCGAAGATCGGGCCACGCGCGCTGGTCGCCGCGGGCGCCACCGTCACGCCCAACACCGAGGTTCCCGCCGAGGCGATGGCACTGGGCAGCCCGGCGAAGAAGTTCGTCCCGCTGAGCGACTCGGCCCGCGCCTGGGTCGACCACAACGCCGCCGTCTACCAGCAGCTCGCCCGGCGCCACCGCGACGGCATAGCGCCCGTCTGACACCTTGGTGCGCGGAACTGCGGGAAACACAGCCCGCGCGGCGGTCCTTACGCGCCGGGCGCAAGTACCATCTACAGGCGAAGCAGCGACTGGCGCCATAGAGGTGGAGCACCACCGGGAAGCGACCGACGAGGCCGGCACCGCGCGCCTGGGTGTGGCCGTGTCAGGGAGTTAGGAACATGACGCACCAGCCCCCCATCCCGACCCTCACCGCGGCCGACCCGGAGATCGCCGGGCTCGTCGAGGACGAGGCCCGCCGCCAGGCGGAGAAGATCCGCTTGATCGCCTCGGAGAACTACGTGTCCCAGGCGGTGCTCGAGGCGACGGGGACCGTGCTGACGAACAAGTACTCCGAGGGCTACGCCGGTAAGCGGTACTACGAGGGCCAGCAGTACATCGACCAGCTCGAGCGGGTCGCCATCGAGCGGGCGAAATCGGTCTTCGGGGTGGCGCACGCCAACGTGCAGCCCTATTCCGGTTCCCCGGCGAACCTCGCGGTCTACCTCGCCTTCGCCCAGCCTGGCGACACGGTGCTCGGCATGGCCCTGCCCGACGGCGGGCACCTCACGCACGGCTGGACCGTTTCGGCCACCGGTAAGTGGTTCAACGCCGTGCGTTACGGCGTGCGAAAGGAGACCGGGCGGGTCGATCTCGACCAGGTCCGCGACCTCGCGCTCGAACACCGGCCGAAGCTCATCTTCGCCGGTGGCACGGCGATCCCACGTACGATCGACTTCCCGGCCTTCGCCAAGATCGCGGCCGAGGTCGACGCGGTGCTGGTCGCCGACATCGCGCATATCGCGGGCCTGATCGCCGGCGGCGCGCACCCGTCGCCGGTCGGGCACGCGCAGGTGATCACCACGACCACGCACAAGACACTCCGCGGTCCCCGTGGCGCGATGATCATGACCGACGCCGACCACGCCAAGGCCGTGGACAAGGCGGTGTTCCCCGGTCTGCAGGGCGGCCCGCACAACCACACCACGGCGGCGATCGCGGTGTCGCTCGGCGAGGCGGCCAAGCCGGAGTTCCGCGACTACGCGCACGCGATCGTGGCGAACGCCAAGGCGCTGGCCGAGGCGCTGATCGAGCGCGGGTTCGACCTCGTCTCCGGCGGCACCGACAACCACCTGCTGCTGGTCGACCTGACGAACAGGCAGATCGGCGGGAAGCCGGCGGCGCAGGCACTGGACCGGGCCGGCATCGAACTCAACTACAACACGGTGCCGTTCGACCCGCGCAAGCCGTTCGACCCGTCGGGCATCCGGCTCGGCACCGCGGCGATCACCACCCGCGGCCTGACCCCGGAGCACCAGCCGCAGATCGCCGAGTGGCTGGACCGGACCATCGCCGCCGCCATCGCCGAGGACGAACCCGCGCTCGCCAGGATCGCGGGGGAGGTCCGGGACCTGCTCACGGCCTACCCGATCCCCGGCTATCGGGCCTGAGGTTTCCGAAGCGGCCCAACGTGGGGCACGTTGGGCCGCTTCGGATCAGTGCGCCGAACCCGCGGCGGCCTTGGCCAGCCGGTCGGCCTCGCGCTCGTAGGAGCGCTTGATCTCGGCCTCGGCCTCGGCCCGGCCGACCCAGCTCGACCCCTCGACGCTCTTCGCCGGCTCCAGGTCCTTGTACACCTCGAAGAAGTGCTGGATCTCCAGCTTGTGGAACTCGTTGAGGTGGTGAATGTCCCGCAGGTGCTCCAGCCGCGGGTCGGCGGCGGGAACCGCGAGCACCTTGTCGTCCGGGCCCTTCTCGTCGGTCATCCGGAACATGCCGATGGCCCGGCAGCGGATCAGGCAGCCCGGGAAGGTCGGCTCCTGGACCAGCACCAGCACGTCCAGCGGGTCCCCGTCCTGGCCGAGGGTGTCGTCGACGAACCCGTAGTCGGCGGGATACTGCGTGGCGGTGAACAGGGTGCGGTCGAGCCGGATGCGCCCGGTCTTGTGATCCACTTCGTACTTGTTGCGCTCCCCTTTGGGGATCTCGATGGTGGCGTCGAACTCCACGGGCTCGCTGACCTCGTCCTCTTCAAGCCGTATGGGCGGCTAACGGTTTTCACTGATTTGACTTCACTAGTGTGGACCACGCGTCATCGCCGAGTCGCACGGATGTCGCCTTGACAACTGTGAGTTGACTGTGACGTAGGTCCCTGGGCGCCGTAGATACACGTAGGAGGGGTGCGTGCCGCCGCACGAGCAAGAGCCACAGTGGCCGTCGGACGATTCGGACACGTCCGGCGCCGGGGACAAGGCCGCGCAGCCTCCGGCTCCTGAGGGGGAGAAGACGGCCCAGCTGCCCGTGCAGCCGCGACTGCCGGAGGCACCGACCGTCTGGGTGCAGCTTCCCCAGCCGCTCCAGTCGTCCCGGCCCACCGACCGCCAGGCGCAGCAGGCCGACCATCGACCGAGCCCACCGAGCCCACCGAGCCCACCGAGCCCACCGAGCCCAGCGAGCCCAGCGAGCCCAGCGGCTCGGCAAGCCAAGCCCCCGCAGAGCCCGTCACAACCGCAGCAGTCGCAGCAACCCCAGCCCTGGCCCCCGTGGCCGGCGCCGCAGCCGCTTCCGGCGCAGCCGGTCCCCTCCGCGTCCGCGGCGACCGCCCAGCCGGTCCGGATCGAGCCCACCGGCGAAGCGCCTGCCGCCGCGCAAGCCGGTGACGAAGAGCCCGTGCCGCCAAAACGCGGCAAACGCCGTGTGCTGGTCTTCAGCGGCGTCGCGGTGTTGCTCGTCGTCGCTCTCGGCGTGGCCGCCGCGTTGCCCTATGTTTCCAACCGGCTCGGCCTGCCGTGGGCGCCGAACCTGCCCAAGGGCGATTCTCCGGAGCCGACCACGGTGAACCTGGCTCTGAAGGGGCCGAGCCCGTCGGCGCCGACACCCACCAACGTCGGCGTGTCTGCGGCGCTGTCCGGTCCGGCGAGCAACCCGGCCCTCGGCACACTGACCGGGACGGTGATCGACCCGGCCACCGGTTCGACGCTCTGGGACCGCAACTCCGGCCAGCCGCTCACGCCCGCGTCGACGACCAAGCTGCTCACGACGTCCGCCGCCCTGCTCGCCCTCGACCACGGCCTGCAGTTGGGCACGAAGGTGGTGGCAGGCTCGTCTCCGGACACCGTGATCCTGGTCCCGGGCGGCGACGCCACACTGTCGGCCCTGCCCGCAGGCCAGAAGTCGATCTATACCGGCGCCGCGCACCTCGACGACCTCGTCGCGCAGGTCAAGCGGGAGGCCGGCGGGTCGGTGAAGAAGGTGCAGATCGACCCCTCCCTGTACAGCGGCGGCCCCGCCGCGGCGAGCTGGGAACCCGAAGACGTCCCGAAGTACGCGGCGCAGATCGTGCCGGGCATGCTCGACGGCGGGCTGATCGATCCCCACAACGAAAAGGCCGAGGATCACGTCAACGACCCGTCGGGCGCGTTGCTCAAGGAGTTCGCCGACCGGCTCGGTGCCGCGACCGGCGGCACGACCGCCGCGCCGAAGGGCGCCAAGGTGCTGGGCGAGGTGCGCTCCGCCCCGATCACCGAGCTGATCGACAACCTCCTCCAGCTGTCCGACAACACCCTCGCCGAGGTGGTCGGGCGGCAGACGGCGATCGCCGCCGGTGCCGCGCCGACGTTCGACGGAGTCGCGCAGACGACGCTGAAAGTGTTGTCCCAGAACGGTTTCGACACCGCCGGCGTGGTGCTGCACGACGGCAGCGGACTGTCCAATTTGAACAGAGTGCCGGCGAGGCTGCTGGCCCAGTTGCTCGCGGCGGCCTCCGCGCCGGACGGCAAGGACCCGAGGACCGCGAAACTGCGCCCGTTGCTGGAAGGCCTGCCGGTGGCCGGGGGCAGCGGCACCCTGTCCGACCGCTACCGCGACCCGGCTTCTTCTCCTGGCAAGGGTTGGGTGCGGGCCAAGACGGGCACCCTCACCGGCGTGAACAACCTGGCGGGCGTGGTGCTGGACGCCGACGGCCGCATGCTGGCGTTCGCGCTGATGTCCAACGGCTCGGACCAGAACGTGGGCAGGTCCGGTGTCGACGCCGTCGCGGCCACGCTTCGTGGCTGCGGATGCCGTTGACGAGCACGAGACAGACACCAAAAGGCCAGGTAGCGTCGAGAAGGTGAGCACGGTGAGCGAGGAGCCCGGAGGCGCCCATGAGGGATGACGTCGTGGACGCTCCGCAGGACTCGGCCCGGTCGGTGGTGGACTGGTCGCTCGCCGCGTCGACGGGTGCGTTCCTGGTGCGCGGCGGACCGTCGGTGCCCCGGGAAGAGGCGAAGCTCGCGGTGCGTGAGTTGCGCGATCTGACCGTGGACGCCGAAACCCACGTTCGTGAGCTGACCGGGCTCGGCGCGGGGCTGCCACTGCGTCCGGGCGAGGTGGTCGACCGGCCCGGCTGGGTGCGTTCGGCGGCGGCGGGGCTCGACGCGTTGACCGGCAAGGCATTGCGGTCTCTCCCGGCCAATCCGTTCGGCCCGTTGCTGGCGGGCAGCGCCGGCGTGCAGACCGGGGTGGTGCTGGCGTTCCTGGCTTCCCGCGTGCTCGGCCAGTACGACCCGTTCGGTGGGCCCCACGGCGAGGGCAGGCTGCTGCTCGTGGCGCCGAACGTGGTGACCGCGCAGCAGACTCTGGGGGTGCCGGGACGTGACTTCCGGATGTGGGTGTGTTTGCACGAGAGCACGCACCGGTTGCAGTTCACCGCGGTCGGCTGGCTCAAGGACTATTTCGCCGACGAGGTCGAGCGGCTGGTCGGCGGACTCACCGGGGCCGACGCCGACGGCCTGTCCGATCTGCTCGGCCGGCTGCCCGACGCGTTGCGGGAGGCCAGGCGCAGCAAAGCCGACGGGGTGCTCGCGCTCGGTCAGTTCCTGCGTTCGCCGCAGCAGCGGGCCGTGTTCGACCGGCTGCTGGCGCTGTCCACCCTGCTCGAAGGCCACGCCGACTACGTGATGGACGCGGTCGGCCCGGGTGTGGTGCCCACCGTGGAGACGATCCGTGCGCGGTTCACCGCCCGGCGCCGGGGCGGCGGGCTGCTGGACCGGTTCCTGCGCGGCCTGCTCGGGGTGGACGCCAAGATCCGCCAGTACGCGCAGGGCGCCGCGTTCACCCGCCAGGTCGTGGGCCAGGTCGGGATGGCCGGGTTCAACGCGGTGTGGCGGTCGCCCAACACGCTGCCGACGCGGGCCGAGATCGCCGACCCCGCCGCCTGGATCCGGCGCGTCCACGGTTGAACGAGCAGGTGGCCGCGGTGCGGCGGGCGGTGCGGGAGTTCCTGGGTCCCTTGTCCTGTGGCGAGCTGAACATCGCGGTCTCGGGCGGTGCCGATTCGCTCGCCCTCGCCGAAGCCGGCGCATATGTGGGCCACCAGTTTGGACTGCCGGTGCGAGCGCTGGTCGTCGACCACGGGCTGCAGGAGGGTTCCGCGCGCGTCGCCGCGGAAGCCGCCGACCTCGCGCGGAAGCTGGGCGCGGACACCGCGGAGGTGCTCACCGTCCAGGTCACCGGGCCCGGCGGGCTGGAAGCGGCCGCCCGCCGCGCCCGGTACGCGGCGTTGCGGAATGCGCTTTCTCACGGAAACACGCTCGTCCTGCTCGGTCACACGCGGGACGACCAGGCGGAGACCGTGCTGCTCGGCCTGGGCCGGGGGTCGGGGCCGCGGTCGGTCGCGGGCATGCGTCCGCTCGACCCGCCGTGGGGCAGGCCGCTGCTGAACGTGCCGCGCTCGGTCACCCAGGCCGCGTGTGCCGAACTGGGCATCGAACCCTGGGTGGATCCGCAGAACGCCGATCCCCGCTTCACGCGTGTGAGGTTGCGCACGGAGGTCCTGCCGCTGCTGGAAGACGTCCTCAACGGCGGGGTGCCCGCCGCGCTCGCCCGCACCGCCGCGCAACTGCGGGAGGATCTGGAAACCCTGGACGCGCTGGCGGAGGACCTCCTCGGCCAGGCTCGTGCCCTCCGCGGGCTGGACATCGGCGTGCTCGCGAAGGCGCCTGCCCCGCTCCGTCGGCGAGTGCTGCGCAGGTGGCTGCTCGACGCCGGAGCGCGCGACCTCACCGACGCCCATCTGCGGTCCGTGGACGCGCTGATCGGCGACTGGCGTGGCCAGGGCGGCGTCTGGCTACCCGGTAGCTTGGTGGCCGAGCGGTCGCATGGCAGGCTTGCCGTGAATCGGCGCGCGGACGCGCGAATCACCGGAAACACCAGAGGGGACTGACCCGTGTACGAGGGCGAGATCGCCTCCGTGCTCGTCACCGAGCCGCAGATCAAGGACAAGATCAACGAACTCGCCAAGCAGATCGCGGCCGACTACGCCCGGGACGGCGTGACCGCCGACCTCCTGCTGGTGGGGGTGCTCAAGGGAGCGGTCATGTTCATGACCGACTTCGCCCGTGCGCTGCCCATTCCGGCGCAGCTGGAGTTCATGGCGGTGTCCTCCTACGGATCCTCGACCTCGTCGTCCGGGGTGGTCCGCATCCTCAAGGACCTCGACCGGGACATCGCCGGCCGCCATGTGCTGATCGTCGAGGACATCGTCGACTCCGGGCTCACCCTGTCCTG
Organism: Amycolatopsis sp.; assembly: GCF_035276945.1. Classification (GTDB taxonomy): domain Bacteria; phylum Actinomycetota; class Actinomycetes; order Mycobacteriales; family Pseudonocardiaceae; genus Amycolatopsis_E. The sequence continues at coordinate 8,165 of NZ_DATELF010000097.1, forward strand.
GCTGCTGAAGAACCTCGCCAGCCGCAACCCGGCGTCGCTGGCGGTGTGCTCGCTGCTGCGCAAGCCGGAAGCGGTCAAGGTGGACGTGCCGGTCCGCTATGTCGGATTCGACATTCCCAACGAATTCGTGGTCGGCTACGGGCTGGACTACGCCGAGCGGTACCGGGACCTGCCCTACATCGGGACCCTGGATCCGCACGTGTACAGCTCCTGACGGCCGGGCTTGGGCTGTTCGGGCGAGGTGGGAACCCGGAGCCGCCGGAACCCGTCATAAGTGTCGCCCGGGTGCGTTAACCTATGCGAACAACAGCCGCGAGAGCGATGCTTACTTTGGGGCAGGAGTGAACTGATGGGGAACAGTTACGCGGATGCCGCGGCGTTTCGCGCTGCCGCCGTGAACGGGGAACTGGGGGTCGACCCGGACGCCGCGCAGGCGGTGCTGAAGAAGATCCGCACCGGCAAGGACTCGGTGGAGAACCTGCTGCGCAACGCGGGTGCGCTGGCCGAGCCGCCGAAGCTCGGCGCGAACCCGGTCGGCAACGCGATAGCGGAGAAGTTCGCCCAGCGCGCCGACGGCGGCGGCGACTCCTACGCACAGGCGCTGCAGAACCTCTACAACCAGTACGACCAGGCAGAGCAGGCCATCCTCGCGGCGATGAGCCACTACCACCGCATCGAGCAGGCCGCCGTCGACGCGCTGTCCGGGAATCAGGAGGTCTGATCCACCATGACGAACCCGAACAGCGGCTCCACCCCCAAGGTGCAGCTGGGGGACAACGGCGAGAGCGCGGCCATCGTCCAGCAGGCCCGCAACTCCGCCGGCGGCTTCGACTACGGTTCCGACCGCGCGATCGGCAGCCCGCCGAACTGGGCGGCGCAGGAGAGCGAGCAGCTCTACCTCGGCGCGACGCGGAACAACGACCCGGCCAGTGCCGAGGCCACCGGCCAGATGTGGAAGTCACACGGTGACGAGCTGCACCAGGCGGCCAACGACCTGTACAACGCGATCAGCGAGCTGGGCAACGTGTGGGTCGGGCAGGGTGCCGGGTCCGCGCAGGGGGCACTGGTCGGCCTTGCCAACTCCAGCAAGCAGGCGGGCGACGCGGCGCACACCATGTCCTCCCGGCTCGCGCAGCAGGCCGCTGCCGCCGAGCAGGTGAAGAAGATGCCGGCACCGAAGACCTTCGACCCGGCGCAGCAGACCGCCGCGATGCTGGCGGGCGGGCCTGCCGCGATGGTCGCGGACATGAAGAAGCAGTCCGACGAGGCCGACGCGGTGAAGGCGCAGCAGGTCCGGTACTTCAACGCCTACACCCAGGCGATGTCCGAAGTGGACAACTCGACGCCGAGCTTCGGGCCGGACTCGCTCGGGCTGCCCGCCGGTGACGGGATCAGCGCGACGCACGCGTCCTCGGTGGGCGGTGCGAGCGGGTTCATGGGTGCCTATGCCGGCGCCGGTTCGTTCGGTCCGGTCACCGGACTGGCGGGCGGCGACACGTCCAGCCGCGGGGCGGCGTACGGGGGACATCTCGGTCAGTTCGGCGGGGCGGGCCAGGTGCCCGGTGGCGGCGGGGTTCCGGTCGGCGACCCGGCCGCGGCGGGCTT
>NZ_DATELF010000098.1:0-24259 GCF_035276945.1 Amycolatopsis sp.
TCCAGTGATCGTCACAGGTGCCGCTCGCGCCGCACTCGGTGCAGTCCTTCGCCATCTCGCCTCCCTCCTGGTCAGTTGACGACGACTGTTTCGGTGACGCGCCCGCACGTGCAGCATCGGCGGTCACGCGTTCGGATGGCGGTCGGGTCGCCGGGGAACTCGCCGGTCGTGACGATGGCGGCCAGGTAGGTGCTCTTGTTGCAGTTGTGCGTGTTGTCGCGGGACGTGGTGGTGTTGCTCTTGCTCAACCAACCCATCTCGATCTCCTTACGTCAGTTCGTTCCAGCCCTCGGGCGGCTCGTCGCCCCGCAGTTGGTCGCTGCCGTAGGCGTTGACCGCGACCAGCGGGCCGTCCTCGACGACCTGATGCACGAGCTCGTCCCGCTCCGGCGCCACCCAGATGTGCGCGACGCCGTCCGCTCGGAGACGGGCGATCTCCTTGTCTAACCAATCCATCTCGGTCTCCTCTCGTGATCACTTTCCGTGCTTGCCGTTCGTGCGTCTGCCAGGGGCTGACCTGGTGAGTGGACCAGGTGTGAAAGGGCCGCTTCTGGTAGCTCTGAGCGGCGCCATCCACTCGCCCACTTCATCCACTTTTCGAGTGTTTCCGCAGTTGAACCGAGTGGATGGGGGAAGTGGGCCCGGAAGTGGATATCCACTCGCCACACCCTCATCCACTCGCCCAGCCACTCGTGATTCACCCGCACTCTTCGTCACGGTCAGCTATCGCGACACGCACCCGGTCCGCGTACACCTTCGGGTAGCCGTCCTTGAACGTGACCCGGACACCCGCGTCCTCCAGCAGTTCCCGCAGCCGCTTCCCGTCCAAGTCGACGTACTCGGCGTAGCCCGGAGCGATCTCCCGCAACCGGGCGGCCACATCGGTGATATTCACCCGATCCTCGCCACGCAGAGCCTTGAGCGTGTCGGCCAGCAGGTCCCGCCTCGCCAGCGCGGCCGCGACCTGTTTCCGGGCGCGCAGGTCCAGCGCCCGCTTGGTCACGCGGTGCTTGTCGGCCTGGTCAACGTGCTGGCAGCGCATCAACCCGGGCTTCGGGGTGTATCCGCGCTGCATACAGGTGCCTACGTCACCGAGGCTTTCGTCGGTCTTCGGCTCCAGTCCGACCGCCGAGATCCCCACCTTGTAGGAGCCGGTTCCCAGCACAGCATCGTTGCCGATCTGGTCACCGATCGCGAAACACGCCTTGTGACTGATGATCGACATCAGTTTCCGGGGCAGGCTGTCACTCGTGGGTTCGGGCGTCAGAAACATCATGGTCACGGCATACTTTCGGGCAGTGGACAGTGCTTTCACGGCCGCTTCGACCGCGTCTTTGCTGTCCAGGAACAGGTTCTGGCACTCGTCGATGATCACGATTCGTGGCCGCAACCGCGGGTCCTTGCGGGCGATTTCCCTGGTCACAGCGAGTTTGTCGTGCTCCTTGAGCGCTTCGCCGCGGATCGCGAGATCCTCATACACGTCGTTGAGCAGGCGCAGCGCCCATTTGCCTACCGTCGTGCTGCCATTGGGAAGCACGACGGGCTTCTCCGGCGGGCCGGTGACCAGGCTCCGCATTCGGGGCCGCATGGGTTCGTAGTCGGCGTTTTCGGCAAGCACCACCACGTCGATCTCGACTATCGGGTCGAGCATCGCACCAAGCGTGGTGGTGATCGCCAGGGTCGATTTGCCGGAGCCCATCGTGCCGCCGTAGGCGTGGTTGGCCTCGAACAACCGGCTGGTGACCTGGTCACCGCGCGGGTTCACACCCACCGGGACGCCAGCGAAGTAGTCGGTTTCAGCGTTGTCCAGGTCTTTCAGCAGCGGCCACGGGTCGACCGGGCCGGTGAGCACGCCGGGGTTCGCGATCCACAGCCGCAATACCGACGCGCGCGGCTCGGTGAGCCACACCTCCCGCTCATAACGCCGCAAGTTGTGCGCCAGCGTGCCCTTGCGCTTCACGAACTCCTCGACCGGCGCGGCCGGCGGCAGGTCAAACTCGCAGCTCCAGCCCCGTCCGTCGGGTAACGGTGGCTGATGCCACTGGATGCGCCATCCGTCCTTGAGCGCCCGCGTGAACCCGACGACACCGACGTGCTTGAGCGCGTTGAGGACCATGCCCTCGTCGGGCAACTGGTCCATCACGTCACCCTCGCCGGCCGCCGCAGCGGTCGCCCACTGCGGCGGGTCGCTGTGCTTTCGACCCTGCCGGTACAAGTAGGCGACCGTGCCCACAGTGCCCGTGACCAGCAGAAACACGCCGTAGACGGTCAGGAACCACGCCGCGAACTGGATCGCCTCGACCACGCCGATAGCGGGGTCGATTACGCGCGTGATGTCCTTGCTGCCAACGGCGAGGATCACGCCGATCACGAGCAGTAGCCCAGCGAACGAGAGCATGGCAATCCCCGCGGCCTTGGCCAGCTTCCCGGGCGACTTGAGCCAGTCCATCACCCGGTCATGGCGACGCTGCTTCTCGGCCACGTCGGCTTCCTGCCAGTACCGGAGTTTTTCCTCGTCACCAGCGGCTTCGGCAGCCTTCATCCGCCGTTCATACCGGCTGGCGCCGTGCGCGTCCCGCCACCGGCCATACACGACCGCAACACCCTTGAACGGGTACGTGGTGTGCTCCCACGCCGTCTTCGTGTGCCGGTGAGTGACCGCGGTGCGGGTGACGCGCACGACCGCGACCGCGGTCCGCCGGTACTCGGCGTAACGGAGGTCGCGTAGCTGGCGTTGCCTGGCGGCGTACTGCTCCGGCGTCACCAGCTCGCCCTCCAGCACTTCGCCCGCGGGCTCCAGCTCGTCTCCAGCCTGGTGCGCGGAGTGCCGGTCGGACAGCTGCACGACCTCGGCGAGCGGTGTCTCTGGACGGTCCTGGTGGTCGCTGGTCATCGCTGGCCTCCAGCCTGGAGATCCCTGGACACCAGGTGCGCCAGCGACACCGCCAGCCCGAGCACAACCACCGGCATGCAGGCGACGAACACAGTGATCTGCCACGGTGCCCGGGTCATGCCTGCGGCGACCATGAGGTGGTAGGCAACCTGGGCTCCAGCGCCGATCACCAGACTGGAGATGCTGGAGATCATGGCGTAGAGCCGGGTCGGCCGCGACAGTCCAGCCGAGCTGAGCCAGATCTTCAGCGAGGTCGCAGCGTAGGCCTCGACCGACAGCGGGAGTACGACGGCGGTGTTGATGCGCAGGTCATCGATGATGCCTGGCAGTGGTTGGATCATGCCGAAGCCGGTGAGCTGACCAAGCCCAACCCATCCCGACCACACCGCGACCGCGGCACCGAGGCCGATCACGACGAGCGGCCACTGCACTCCGGCCAGGATCGCGGCCAAGCGGGATCGGGCGGGCTGGAGGTCCGGTTCTCCAGTGTCCGACGACTGGAGGTCGACTGGAGAGGGCTGGATCTCCAGCGGCTCCAGGATGTCTCCAGCGGCCTCGGCGGGCATCGGTTCGGGCACGAGGATCACCGGCATCTGGACCGTGTCCGGGCCGCCGTCCGGGTCGGCTGGAGACGCGCTGGAGTCGACTGGAGACTCCCCGGCTCCAGTCTCCCGCAGCGTCTCCAGCGCGATCTTCACCTGATGCTCGGTGAGCCCGGTTTGCTTGATCAGGGTCGGTCGTCCGGGCGGTCGCTCTCCAGCCGCCTCGGCGTCCCGGATGGCCTGGCGGACACGCTCCGTGATCTCGTCCGGGTCGACAGTTGGTGCGCTCACGACGCATCACCACCGCGCCGGGGGCGCCATTCGTGCGCGACCCACACGAGCACGACAGCGCCGAGCAGCACGGCGAACCAGGCCGACACCCACACCGTCAGCCCGGTCGACACGGCGACGGCGACGAGCTCGCCGAAGTGGCCGCCGAGCCACCACACCGCGCGCTCGGTGCGGGTCGGCCCCGCCGGTGGGTTGGGCACGAGGTCGTGGTTGGTCGCCGGCTCGAGCTCGGTGGGGGTGTGGGGATCAGGCCTGGACACGCACAGCCTCCTCTCGGTGGTCGTAGAAGTGGTTGATCCGGGCCGGGGGCGGCCGGCTGGCCTGTGCGGCGACGTAGGCGTCGATGTGGCGCAGCGCGTGCTCCAAGACCTGCGCCACCAGGACGAACGGGATGCGGATCAGGTGCAGCACGAGGAACACCACCACGGAGCCGGTGAACCGCAGGAGCGCGAGCGTGCCGCGCTGCTCGAGCGCGTCGAAGAGGGACATCACGTCACCGTCTTGGCCAGCGCCAGCAGTGTCTCGGCTTCGGCGGGCGTCAACCCTGTGCCGGTGCACTGCCACAGGTCGCGTTGCTGGTTGATCCATGCGTGGAACCCGGCGTGCGCGACGCTGCCGCGCATGCCGAGCGCGTCATCGACCTGCGCCCACGACTCGACCGCGCCGAGCCGTAGGAGGGCGGCGACGGTGGACCAGCGCCCGGACTGCACCTCGGCCACGATCAGGGCGCCCAGTTTGAGCTTGGTCCAGTGGTCGGCGGGTTGTTCATCGCCGTGTCCGTGCTGGGCCGAGACGGTCCGGGCCCCGGCGGCTTCCCACTGCTCAGCCAGGTCGCCGACGGTCGGGTTCATGTGGTCACGTCCTCACGAAGATTGAGCAGTTGTCGCGGCCGATGCGCTCGTCGTAGACCGGTTTGTGGACGCGCATCCCGCGCTTGTTGACGACGAGCGCGTGCTTGCCGGTGCCCTCGTTGCCGCAGGCACAGCAGATGTAGCGCTGCCCGTTGTGGTCGCGTTTCTGCTGCTCGGCGCTGATCCATCCGGCCATCAGATGCCCCCCAGTTCTTTCGCGGCCTTGGCTTTGCACGCCCGCCGACCGCACCAGCCGGTTTTTTTGACGGCGTGTCCCCGGCTGCCGCAGCCTCCGGGACATTCGCCGGGTGGCGGGGCGGTGGCCCTGAAAACCTTGCCTCCGCTGGTGGTGCCGCCCCGGGCGGCCAGGGTGGGCGGTCTCCCGGTCTCCCTGATTTCCTCCACCAGCACCTTGATGATCTTCCGGCCGAGGCCCATCACCCGTCTCCGTTCTGGTCGGCGAGGTCGCGGGCCTCGGCGATGCGGCGGCGGGTGTCGGCGGGCAGTTGCTCGACCGGGGTGTTGGTGTCGAGGATGGCCAGCAGGTCGTTCATGCCGGCGGCGAGTTGGTCGACCTTCCGGTCGCGGGTTTTCGATGTACGGTGTCGCATGGGTCAGACCTCCTGTGTCTGATCAAGGAAGGCCGCACGAGGTGCTGACTCGGCGGCCTTCCGCCCTTTTCTCATGACCGACTGGCGTCAGCCCTTTTTTTCGCCTGCGCTCGCCTGTTCCGTTCTCTTACGCAGGCACGGCATTCGCGAAGAGCGCTGTTGCCCCTGACGCGAATCCTCGTGTTCAGTGGTCGTACGGGGTTGTGCCAGCCGTGTGGTGTGCACAGGGTGCGCGATGTGCGGATCAGGGTGCGCGCTGTAGTCGGGCTCCGCGTGCCGGAACCGGTCGGCGAGGCGGGCGATCCCGACGCGGGCCGAGCGGAGCAGAGCCTTCATCGGGCATCCTTGTCGCTGGCCAAGTGTGACCAGTTGTGGTCCTGGTCGGCACGCGCGGTCTTGGTGTCGGTGTCCTCGTCATGGCCGGACGGCCACGGGTCGATCTCGCTCACCAGTCCACGTCCTCTCCGCGTGCCTTGGCCATCCGCCGGAGGATGGCGGCGTCCTCGCTGGTGGTGTCCTTGTTGCCGTCCTGGTCGATCGGGCCCTTGTAGCCGGATTCGCGCAGGTCGAAGAACCGCTTGTCCTTCTCGGTCTCGGGCTTGCCGTCCCAGCGCCGTGACTTTCCCATTTCGATCTCCTTCGCTCGTGGAGTCCCGCCCGGGCACTGGCCAAGAGCGCCCGGACGGGGGGTTGGGCTACTTCGCAGGTCAGCGACGCCACCAGGCGACGTTCTTCTCTGTCTCGATCACTCGGTGGTTGGCGGCGAGGTAGGCGTCGGTTTCGGTGCGGTCGCGTTTGCTGACCTGCTCCAGCTCCTCCTTGGCTTTCTTGTGTTCGGCCACGGCCTTCTTGCGCTCGGCCTTTCCCATCTGTTTCTCCCTTTTCACTCGGTTGGAATCCCGGCCGGGCGCGCCCGGTCGCCCGGCCGGGCCGCTCGCCGCGAGGTTCGGGGCCACTCGCGGCGAGCGGGTCTTGGGGTGCCCCGCACCCGGCCCGTAGGGGGGAGGGTGGGCGCGGGCACGGGGCACCTGTCCCCGGCGGTCACCGGCGTGGGGAGTCGCCGGTCGCCGGGGGGTCTAGGGGTCCGCCGATGCGATGGACCCGTTGGGTTCTGGTGAGCGCGCGAGACAGCGCTCGCACGGCATGCCGCGCACGCCGTTGAGCATCTCCAGGTCTCCGGACCAGTATTTGGCGCCGCAGAGCGCGATGAGCTGGCCGGGGTAGGTCGAGGGTTTCGGGAAGAGGTGCGCGACCCGGCGGGTCTCGCTGACGGTGCCGGGCAGTGGGCGCGCGACTATCAGGATCATCGCCGCCGCCCCTGCGGTCCGTTTTGCTGGAGGGCGCGGCAAAGTTCGGCGGCAGCGGCTCCGGCTTCGGCGACGGCTTCCGCGAGGGCGCGCATGTTGACCTGGTCGAAGTCGATTTGCGTCGATTCCCTGATCACTCGGACGTAGGGTGTGCCGTCGATCACCACGACGGTGAGCCCGACGAAGGCACGCTGCTCGGCCTTGGGGTCCCAGCCGTAGACGATCCACGGGCCACGAGGACTCGGCGCGGTCACTCTTGCCGCCCCCGATCGCACGCTTCCTTCGCTTCGCGCACGGATGTGAGGGCCGCGATCAGCTCGTCCCAGCCGCCCAGGCTGAGCAGTGCGAACTCGCCAGGAACGTAAAGGGCGAGGTCAGAGTCGTGTTGCGGCACTATTAGGCCGCCATAAACAGAGAGTGGTCTGCCGGAACGCGTGAGGGCCAGCGTGGGTGTCCGGTCGATCCACTGCACAGCATCCTCAGCGTCCACGGCGATGCCTCCATTAGGCTGCGATCCAGGTCAACGGGGGTCGCCCCCAGTGCTACTAGCGCTTCCCGTATATGGAAGCACTTAGAAGCACTCTACCTCAATACTCTGACTGGGCGACGTGCGCATAGCCGCTGACGTGCCTTATGCTGTGCTACATGGGTGGAAGCACCAAGCCAGCACGGGAAGCAGGGAAAGCCCTCGCGCTCAGACGCGCGCTCCTCGCGCTGCAGAAGGAATACGGGCCGACTGGGCGCAAGTTCGCCCAGCAGACTGGCGTGCAATCCGGGACCTGGTCGCGCTATATGACCGGCCAGCAGAAGCCCAGCGAACAAATGATCAACAAGATCTGCGACAACCTAGATGTCAACGGCGAACGTCGTGCCAACTTGCTCAGCTACCTTCACGACACCGACGTACAGCAGTGGGTCGCTCTGACGCTGCCTGAGCAACAAGCGATGTTTGCCTTCTACCTTGACCGCGAGGACGCGAGCCACGACATTTCCGAAGCCAACGCCCTTATCGTGCCCGGCTTGGCCCAGACTCGTGCTTACGCCGAAGAGATCATGAAAAGCGGCGAAGCAATCAGAGACGTGCCACGCAATGAACGTTCCACTCGTGTCAACGCACGCGTCGGCCGACGCGACATCCTCACCCGCGCGAACCCGGTGAACTTCCACGCCTTCATCGGCGAAGCCGTCTTAAACCAGGTTGTCGGCAGCCGTGCGCTCATGGCCGACCAGTTCCGCTACCTGTTGCACCTGGCCAAGCAGCCCAACGTCGAAATCAGGATCATTCCCTTCTCGGGCAGCGGATTCCACCCCGCCCTGGAGGGCTCCATCGTCCGGCTCAACACCGAGGAAGGAGCTTTCTTCCACGTCGAGTTCCACGGAACCAGCATGATGCTGAACGCCAAACCGGACATCGACCGCTTCAAGAACAGGCTCGACGCAATCGAAGCCGTAGCTCTCAAGGAGGACGCATCGCTGCGGATGATCGCCGAGTACGCCGAGAGAATGGAGCGCGCTGCATGACAGAACGACAATGGAAGAAGTCAAGCCGGAGCGGGACCGGCGGCAGTTGCGTCGAGGTCGCGGACGAGCCGGGTGTTGGCCGGCTCGTCCGCAACAGTAATTATCCCGATGCTGGCACGATCACGTTAGCCACTGACGACAACTGGGCCAAGTTCCTGAAAGCTGTCCGGGCGCGGGACTTCGCGCACCAGCCAGGCGGCGTTGAGGTCGAGCTGCTCGCCGATGGTGGCGCGCGCATGACCAAGGACGACGTCGTGCTCGTCTTCACGAAGGCCGAGTGGGACGCATGGGAGGGCGGCGTCGCCGACGGCGAGTTCGACTGACCCGCACGCGACAACGGCCCCCAGGTTCACGCCTGGGGGCCGCTTCACGTGAGGAGTCGTACTACCGGCGGCCAGTGCGCACCCACCGGAACACCGCGACAAGAACCGCAGCGGCGATAGTCACGCACGCCGCGACAGTGACAACGACATCAGCGTCACGGATCTCCCCATTGTCATACCGATCGTGATCCATCCGATCCATCCTGGTCCCCTCAGCCAAAGCGGCCCAAGCCGCCTCCTTCATATGTCGCCGCGTGAGTCGCCGTGCCGCCGCGGACTGTTACGGCAGGCTCCCGCGCACATAGTCCGGGTCGGTGACGAGTTCCGGCCGCCAGCGTGCCGCGGCCGCTCCCCACTGCCAGTGGATGCAGTCGGCCTGCCCGCAGTGGTTCGGGCAGGTGTCGTCCGGCTTGGTCTCGACCGGGTGTAGGCAGTGACCCACACGGCCGCGAGCACGCCGACGGCGGGCGGGCCGCCGACGCCCCAGCGGGCGAGCCAGAGACTGATCCCGCCGACGAGGGTGACGGCGGCGAAGACGGTCCCGAAGCGGTAAACCCGGGAACAATCTGGACCGTTTATGGACCTTTCGCCGTCTCGACGGCCTTCGGTCGTGGCCGTTACGGCCGTTGAACTGCGTGTTTGCGCCCTGGGCAGGACTCGAACCTGCGACCTAGAGATTCTGTGAATACCCAAGGGGTTGATCCTCGTTAGTCGGTGCGACCTGGAGTTTTCCGGAAAAAGTGACGTCGTTAGTTGGGGTTAATTGGGGTCCATTATGGACCGTAAACGGACCATCGTTGGTCTAGCCTGTCGACGACTCCCCTTCGGGTACGTCGAACATCGACTCCAGCGCATCGGCCGTCCGCTCGTTCGCCACCTGCCGACGCCGATAGTGACCCTCGACCACATCCCGCGTGTTGCCGAGCTGATCCGCGATCGCCTCACTCGGGACGTTCTTGTCCCCGAGATGCGACGCCGTGGTCTTACGGAACACATGCGAGGTGAGCCAGCCGTAACCGATCTCGTCCGCAACCTTCCGGAGGCGCTTCATCACGTTCGACGGATCCTCCATCCCGCCGTTCCACGTCCGCCACAGCATGCCGCCACCCGACTGCAACTTCCGGTCCCGGAACATCGCCACCGCCCACGACGGGATCTTCAACACCATGGCGGGCTTACCGCCCTTGCGCAGCGGCTGCCGCACGATCCCCACACCCTCAACCCGCACCAGGTGATGCGTCAGCGACACCCGCCGCAAGGTCAGATCCACGTCATCGGCGGACAACGCCAGCACCTCACCGATTCGCGCCCCGGTCGCCAGGCCGGCACGCGCGATGTCCGGCAGATCCAACCATCCCTGGCCGCGCACACCGAGCCGCCGCTTCGGGTCCTCGGCCCGCGCCGTCACCACCTTCTCCAGCTTGGCCAGGAAATCGCCGCGCTCGTCGCGCTCCAGCGCGCGGATCTCCTTCTTCTGCCCCGTGTCGATGGTCTCGGCCGACTTGATCGGGTTGGCGGTCATCGCGCCCTGCCGCATCGCCCACCCGCAAATGCCGGACAGCACCACGCGGGTCCGGCGCGCGGCCGACACGCCGGACTCGCCGCGCTTGGCCCCCTTCGCCTTCGCCTTGATGACCTGGTCCTGCACGGCCTTGATCACTTCGTCGCACAGGCCCACGTCTTCCTGCACCTCGCGGCAGGACAGCTCCCCGAGCCGGGGCTTGACGTGGTTGCGCACGGTGTCGCGGTAGTCGTACAACGTCTTCGGGGCGCGGGTGCCGGCTTCGACCTTGCGTTCGAGGCTCTCTAGCCACAGATCCGCGACATGCCCAAACCGGCTGTCGCCGGAGATCTTCTTGCCCTTTACCTCGTCGGTGAGCTTGCTACACGCAACCTTGACCGCGTTCTCGGCGGCCGTTTCGGTGGCGGCACGCCGCTTGACCGGCTTCAGTTTGCCGTTGCGCATCCGGAATCGAGTGCGCGCCTCATAGAGTCCGGGCTCTTTCCGGGTCGCCTTGCGCAGTTCGGTAACCTTGATCTTGCCGAAGGTGCCGATACGGGTTCGTGGACGAGCCATGGGGTCACCTGTCCAGGGAGCGGAAGCTGCAGGGAAGGTCATCGGTGGTCTTGATCGCGTCGAGGTAGCGGATGAGGTGGGCGCGCTCGCATTCGGTGCGAATTTGGGTCGTCAGCCATCGCTTGACTCCTCTCGTGACGAGGAGGGCCACGCATGATAGGCACACGACGATCATCGCGCAGACAATATAACTGGAAACCTGATATGCCCGGGCGAGTACCGCACTAGTGATAGCGACGCAGGTCAGGGCGGAGAACGAGATAATCGCGCGCTTAATTTTCGCCGGAAGAGTGATCATGAAAGCCCCGTTTCAAACCGTCGTAACGCGTCGTGCTGAATCTTTCTAGTTGACGCTCGGCCAGGTTGCGAGGATTGGACTAGAACTCACCCATCCGCGTGAACCATAGGGTAACGATCAGATCTACACGCGTCATCGAAACCGAGGTTTCGCGTCTACCCAGTTCATGGTCGTCGCACGTCGGCGTCTTGGCGGCGGCGCTGCAGCTCGGCAGCACCCGCGAGCCACTCCTGCTCCTCAGCCTCGCCGATCAGGACTCGGATGCGGCGGCCGATCGCCTCGATCTCCTCACGCGACATGGAGACGATCTCGCGGCGGATCTCTTCTCGCTCCATCTCCTCCAGCGACTGCGGTCGCTCGACCGCCGAACTGCCGCCTTCAAGCGACGGTAGAGGCTTGTCCTCGAGGATGGCCGTCACGAAACCGCGCGGCCATCGAAGCCCGGCTTCGATGGCTCTTCGTGTCTTGGGGGTGATCTCGCGACGGTGCTTGCGTACGGAGATCAACGTCTGGGCAGACACGCCTGCTTCCGCGGCGATGCTGTTCCAAGGGATCCCCAGCTCTTCTTGTCGTTCCTCCATCGCTTTAGCGAGGCGTGCCCGCATGTCGTCATACACCATCGCGGGGCCTCCCGACAGGTCCATGTTTCGAGATTAGGACAGATCGCACCAAGGCACCAGCAATCAGCACGGAAGTCACCACACTTGCCCGGCCAGTTACCAGTTCGTGACAAAAAGATCATTCAAATGCGTTGAAATCAGAACTACTACGTTCTAATATCAGTGCATGGCCCACGAGAAACCTAGCTACGAGCTGGATGGCAACGGGTTGCGCAACCTCCGTGTTCGTGCCGGCTTCCGCTCGACGCGAGCGTTCGCCGCCGCGTGCAAGACGACTGGAGGCGGCCCCAGTTCCTCTCAGATCTCCAACTACGAAAACGGCAAGCAGCAGCCTCGGACCGCCGCGCTCTTCACGATGGCCGGAGTGCTGTCCGTAGCCCTAGGTGAATCGATTTCGCCAGGGGATCTCCTCAAGCAGTCCGGTACGCCCGAGGAGGTCACGGTATGACCGCGGCCCTGGTCGAGTCCGTCGAGAAACTGATCCGCGAGGTCAAAGCGCTCAAGCAGGCCGCCCAGAAACCACCCCGCGACGCCTGGAGCCCACGCGAGGTCGCCCACAAACTCGGGCTCCCCTACGACACCGTCCTCGACCGGATCAACGACGGAACCATCGGCCACATCCTCGTCGGCAAACACAAGCTCGTCCCCGACGCCGAGCTTCAGCGGTTCCTCGCCCCCGGCATCCAGAAGGCGGCGTCGTGACCGACCAGCCAACCTGGCCGAGCGAGCCCGAACCGGTTTTCCGCGAAGCCATCGCCGCCGCACAAGCCGACCCGGACGACGTGCTCCGCGAGATCGCGGACATGGCCACCGGGCAACCGGCCGCCTACCGCGACCAGCCCATCGGAAGGACCGCGCCATGAAACCGATGACCCCGGACGAAAAGCGCATCGCGCTGGAGATCGCCCGGAAAGCCGCGCGTGAGGCGGCCCGCGACGAGGAGCAGGCCGCGCGCAATGTCGAGCAGGCCATCCGGGACTTCAACGGCGACGAGTGATCTTCCGGCCGCCGCCGGCTCCCCCAACTCCCCAGCGGCGGCCGGATCCAGCCCCACCAATTTGAAGGAGACATCAGTGATCACCACTCTCGCGCTCGACGGCCAGCAGGGCCGCTTCGGCCTCGCCGTCCTCGGCGGACTCCAGGGCAAGCACGTCTACGGCGGCACCGTCCCCGCGTCCGTGAAGGCCCGCCGCCGGGCGAAGAACCGCATCGCGCGGCGCTCGCGGCGCATCAACCGCTGATCTTCCGGCGGCGGCCGGATCCCCAGCCCCACAAAGAAAAACGCCCGCCTCGCGCTGACACGCGAGGCGGGCCAACCACCGGAAACCAATCGAAAGGAGAACCACCGGTGACTGACACAACGATACGCGACGGAGACCGGGTGACAGCCAAGGTCCGGGCGCTCCTGGATCGCGCCGAGCACCCGAACACGCCCGAGCCGGAGCGTGAAGCCGCAATGGCTAAAGCGTATGAGCTGATGGCCAAACACAGCATCGACCGGGCCGCCCTCGCCGCCGCCGGACAAGCCGCCGACGAGATCACCACACTCAACATTCGTTTCCAGGCGCCCTACGCCCACGAAAAAATGATGCTGCTGTTCCACATCGGCGACACCTACGGCATGAAAGCCGCGAGAACCGGCAGCGTCACCAACCCCGCCGCGCTCACCATCGTCGGCTGGCGCAGCGACCTCGACCAGGTCGACACCCTCTACACGTCGTTGCTGCTGCAATCCGGCCACGGACTCGCCGCCGCCACGCCCCCGGCGCACCTGTCCGGCGCCAAGATCACGGTGTGGCGCCGGTCGTGGCTGACAGGGTTCCGGCGTGAAGTGGTCAGCCGCTTGCGGGCGACCCGGCGGCGTGCCACCGTCCAGCACGATCGGGAGCACACCGGCGACACCAGCGCCGCATTGGTGTTGGTTGACCGCGGCGAGGCCGTCAGCAAGATGTTCAGCGAGCTGTTCCCGGACACGATCCGCCCGCGGGTCTCGCAGCGCCGTACCTCGGCCAGCGGCTCCGAGGCCGGCCGGGCGGCCGGACGTCGCGCTGACATCGGCGGCACGCGGGTGGGTTCCGCGGGTCGCCGCCAGCTCGGTGGTGCCCGATGACCCCGCTCGCATGGTCCCTCATTGCCAACACCATCGTCACCGCGCTGGCCATCACGCTCGCCACGCTGGCCTGGTGGAAGGCCGGCGGCTACGTCCGCCAGGCCCGCGGCACCGTCGAGGCCTACGAACCCCTCGTCAAACGGCACGAGCAGCTAGCCACTGAGGTGCTGCACACCGCCCGGCGTTACCAGAACCTCGCCAAACGGCTCTACCGGGACGCGGGCGACACCCAGGAGTTCGAGCCGCTCCCCGCCGACGAGCACCCGACCGGCCGGCACGCGCTCACCGACACGATCCCCGCGATCAAGGTCGGCTCGACCGAGCTGATGCCCGCCACTGGCCAGCTCGACGACGAGCCGAAGCCCAACGGCCGCCCGCCCGCCTACTACTTCGACTCGCTCGGGGAGGACACCGCGCGATGACCCGGTACCTCATCACCTTCGAACGCATCGGCCGCAAGCACGACGTCGCCCCGCTCGAAGTCGTCGCTGACGACGCGGACGCGCTCGCCGAAGCCATCTACCGCTACGCCCGCCCGAACCTGGGCTCCCGCGACGTCGAGGTGGTCGTCGACCTCGACAAGAACCGCGGCTCGATCCTCTGCGGCTTCCACAGCGGCGGTCGCAACATCCTCGCCACAAAGGAGACAGACCTGCGATGACCACCACCGAGAAGCCGCTGCACATCCGCCAGGCCGAAGGGCTGCGTGCACTGGCCGACTTCGTCGAGCAGAACCCTGGGCTGTCTGACCACCTCGGGTACGCGTTCACCATGCTCGCGCCGGTTAGCACTCGCGTCGACGCCAGGACGATCCTGAAAATGTTCCACGACGCCGCGGTTGGTGCCGGCGCTGTCGTCAGCATCCGAAACGAACCCGACAAGTGCCATGTCACTGCGGATTTCGACGTGGTCTCCGTGCGCTCGTACGCCTCCGCCGAGGCCATGGCCGACGTCCCAGTCACGGCGTACACGCCGCTGCTCGCGTCCACAACGGACGGTGCGAAGTGAGCCTCTACGACTACCAGCGCTCGCACATGGCTGGCGCGGGTGACGTGTCGTTCGCCGCGCTCATCATGGCCGCCGCGCTCCGGGCCGACACTTTCAACCTCGCCCTGCTGCGCGCCGCGTTCCCGGCCATCGTCGGTGAGGCGCAACTCCGCTACAACGCGCCCGGCGGACGGCTGCCGACCGACCCGGAAGGCGGTTCCCGGTGAGCGACACGATCCGCATCGATGGTGCCCGCGCGCTCCAGCTGCTGCGCGAGGTGGTGGCCGAGCACGGCGGCGACACCGTCTACGACGAGGACGGCGAGATCGGCGACTGCAAGTACGTGGCGCGCGCTGGGGGTGGCGGTCTGATGGCCAAGGGCTACACGGGTGACCACCCGAAGAACCAGCGCAGCGAGACCGGCTCGAAAGGCTCCTGCCTCGAAACCCTCACCATCGGCGGCGTACTCGTCGCCACCCTCGTGGCGCTGCTGCGAGGTGGCCGGCGATGAGTCTCATCGAGTTCCCCGACGTGATCCAAGGCTCCGACGAGTGGCACGACCAGCGACGCGGCATCGTCACCGCATCGGTCGTCGGTCAGCTCGTCACAACGAAAACGCTGAAACCCGCCAACAACGAGACATCGCGAGCCCTGACGGCGCAGCTCGTGGCCGAACGTCTCACCGGCTACACCGACCCGACCTACATCAACGACGACATGCTGCGCGGTATCGAGGACGAGCCACGGGCGCGCGAGAAGTACGCCGAGGTGTACCAGCGCACCGTGACCGAGATCGGGCTCCTTCTCCGCAGGAAGGACACCTGGCAGCTCGGCTACTCGCCCGACGGTCTCGTCGGCGACGACGGGCTGATCGAGGTCAAGTCGCGCAGGGCCAAGAAGCATCTCGCGACGATCCTCGATGACGCTGTGCCGGTCGAGAACATGGCTCAGTGCCAGGCGGCCCTCCTGGTCTCCGGCCGCGAGTGGCTCGACTACGTGAGCTATTCGGGCGGCATGCCGCTCTACGTGAAGCGCGTCTTCCCCGACCCAGCCTGGCAGGAAGCGATTGTCGCTGCCGTCGAGCAGTTCGAGGTCACGGCCGCGCAGATGGCCGAGGACTACCAGACCAAGACCGAGGGACTGCCCGCTACCGAGCGGATCATCTACCAGGAGATGACGATCTGATGGACCTCACGGACACCATCGCCCCCACCAGCGACCAGCTCGACGCGGTCGACCTCCTGTCGGGGCCGCGCACGTTCACCATCAAGGCGGTCTCCAAGGGCGACGCCGAACAGCCCGTGAACATCGCCCTCGTCGAGTTCGCGCGACCGTGGCGGCCCGGGAAGTCGATGCGGCGCGTGCTCGTGGCGTGCTGGGGTGCCGACGCATCGACCTATGCGGGTCGCCGCGTCACCCTCTACTGCGACCCCGACGTCCGCTTCGGCGGCCAGGCTGTGGGCGGCACCCGCATCAGCCACCTGAGCCACCTGGACAAACCGAAGCAGGTGCCGCTGCTCGTATCTCGCGGCAAAAGCGCGGTGTTCATCGTCCGGCCGCTCGTCGAGACGCGAGAGACCGGGGCGCAGGCCGCCCGGCCCGTGCCGCCTCCCAGTGAGCCGGAGCCGGACGTCGAGCCGGGGCCGACTGACGCGCAGATGCGGAAGCTGCACGCGATGTTCAACGAGGCGGGCATCAAGGACCGGGATGTGCGGATGCGGATCTCCTCGCAGCTGGTGAAGCGGCCGCTCACCTCGTCGACGGATCTGACGAGGCAGGAGATGCACGGTCTGATCGACGCGCTGGAAGATCTGGCCAAGCAGGGCCCGCTTGGCGAAATGATCGATGCGCTTCTCGGCGACGCGGCCGATCACGCGAATCGCGAGAACGAGAACGGCCTGCTGCCCACCGACCCGGACCTGCGCGCCCACGAGCGGGGCGATCAGTGATGGCCAAGTTCAAGGTCTTCCTGCGCGAGGTGATGTCCGTTTCGGTAACAGTCGAGGCAGAGGACGCCTACGACGCAATCGAAGACGCGATCGAGGAGAAGCCCGGCGGTATCTGCGCCCGCATCCAACAGACAAGGAACAGCCGATGACCACCACCAGGGGCAGGTTGCCGCTCTCGCCCGCGCTGGTCGCCGAACTGCGCGCCAAAGACCCCGAATACCAGGCAGAGACGCCCGCCACCTCCAGCGACCCCTCAGTCCGCAACTGCGCCGACTGCGGAAAACCGCACAAAAAACTCTCCCGCAACCTGTGCCGAATCTGCCACCCCTACCACCGCAACAAAGGCACCCTCGACCAGTACCCGCGCACCCAACGCCGCGACCTCGACACCGTCCAGCACTACCAAACCCTCGCCACCCGCGGCCTGTCCCGCACCGAGATCGCCCACCAACTCGGACTCACCTACGCGGGACTGTCCAGCGCGCTCCGACGCGCCAAACTCACCGAACGAAAGCCGGTGTCCCGATGACGCTCCGACCCGTCACCGTGCCCGAACACCTCTGGCAGCCACTCGGACGCATCCTGCACGACAACGGACTGACCCTCTGCCCCGTCCACGGGGCCCCATCCCAGCCAGTTCGCTACGAACTACGGGTCCGCAAAGGCCGCATCGTCGTGTCGACCACCACGGTCTTCCATGACCGCGAGATCCAAGTTCTTCTCGGCATGGCATCCGGCCACACCAACGGCGAAATCGGGGCACAACTCAACATCGCCAAAGACACCGTGAAGACCTACGCCGGACGCCTCTTCCGCAAACTCGGTGCCCGCGACCGCGCCCACGCCGTCTACCTCGCCTACCAACGTGGACTCATCGGAGACGCCGCGCCCGGCCGCCACAACACCACGCAGGGCGCGCTCGCCGCACACCACACGCCAGGCAGGCCGACACCATGACTGACCGGTCCGGCGTCAACGTCACCCGCCGCGCCAGGGCACGGCGCACACGGGAGCGAAAGGACGGCCACGAGCCCCGGGACATTGGCCGGGGTGCCGCACCTGCGCCGGACCGAACCCACTAGCGAAAGGAGGCAAGCGTGAGCGCCGCCATCCGGGCAAGCCTCACCGGCGACCCACTCACCGATGCCCTCATACCCGTCGCACAACGGTTCGTCGGCGCCATCCGCGACCACGACGCAGAGCTGGTCGACGAACTGCTCGCCGAAGTCATCCTCGTGACTGGCGGCCGATGCGAACCCGGCACCGCACTCGCTGTCGTGCTCGCAGCGATGGTGTCCGACCAGCACGCCCCGTCCGTGCTGCTGACCTGGCTACGGTCACGCGCCGAATGCCAACGGCTCATCGACCACGGCGTGTCGCCCGAGGTCGCACGACAACTCACCAACATGGAATCGAGAGGGGACGCAGCCTGATGACAAAAACCCGCGACGTCGGCGTGAGTTGGCGCACGCCCGCCAAGCATGGCGTGATGCGCAGCGTCATCGGCCAGGAGGTCGGCGTGATCGGCAACGCGAAGTTCGCCGATATCACCCGTCACGTGTGGTGGGACTTGACGGCCGGTAATGGCGTTGCCGAATACGACGCGCCGTGGCGGACTTCGTGCTCACCGGGCATCCTGGCCAACCACGCCGCCAAAGCACGCAAACCCGTCGACATCCTGCTCTACGAGATCCAGGTCGGCACCTACGACCGACTGCTCGGCGAACTCGGCAACAACCTCCCCACCCTCGGCTACGAGAAGGATGGAGAGGACCGTTGGGTGCTCGATGACCGGGTTCGCCTGCGCGCCGTCAACGCGAGCGGACACACCGCGGACACGAGCATCTTGCGGCCGAGCGACGCGGTGCTCGTGTTCAACGATCCGAACGCGATCACCGAGTGGGCCATGCGGCCCAGCTTCGCCCAGGAGGTAACCAACCGTGGCGTCGGGCTGTTTCGCAGCCTGTCCACGCTCGGCTGCAACGCGGCCGGCATTAAACGCGGTGATCTCGAGGACGGGTCGGGTGACGCCAAGCGTGAACGGCGCGCCTGGTTCGAACTGATCGCCGCACAGCAGGCATCGTTGCCGGCCTACCGCGACTTGTTTCTGGCGGGCATCGAACGTGATGCCGCTCAGTGGGCCTACTTGTTGTGTACGGCGCAGACCTGGTGGGGGAAGACGGAGGCGATTTTCCGTACCGAGTTCGCGAAGATCAACCGCACCACCACGATGGACTGGTACCGCCGTGACCCGGCTCGTTTTGAGGCCGCGAAAAGGTTCTTGTTTCTCACCAGGCGTGAACGGGAGCTAGGGGTTGAGTGAGCCGCCGTACCGGACTTACCGGGAATACCTGCGCCACCCGCGTTTTCGCGCGGTGCGCCGTCAGGTGTTTCAGCGTGCCGACGGATGGTGCGAACGGTGCAAGAAGCGTTGGCCGACCGAGCCTCATCACCTGCGTTATCCGCCGTGGGGTGAGTTCGACGTGCCGGAAAACATGATCGCCGTGTGCCACCGCTGCCACTGCGAGTTGCATGGGAAGGAGCGGTGATGGTGCAGCTTGGACCGTATGAGGTGCATCCGTTCGCTGATGCGTTCCCGTTGATCGATGGCGAGGAGTTCGCCGAACTGGCCGCGGACGTCAAGCGCAACGGCTTGCGTGATCCGATCCTGCTGAGCCACGACAAGACGACCCTGATCGACGGCCGCAACCGGTACCGGGCTTGCGAGGCGGCCGGTGTCGATCCCGTGTTCGAGACGTTGGGCCGCCACTACACGGAGCCGATGATCCTCGACCTGATCGTGTCGAAAAACCTCGTCCGCCGCCAGTTGAACCCGGGCCAGCGGGCACTGATGGCGCTGGAATACGAAAAGTACTACTCGGAGGCGAACAAGCCAGGCGCGCCGATCGGAAACCAGAACGCGTCACGCTCCGAACAATCGTCGTCACTCGGCGCTAAAACAATTCCGGCAGATCTGCCGGAACCGCGGCGGGAACGTGAATCCCGTGAGCGTGCGGCGAAGGTGACCGGCGCGTCCGGGCGCGCGGTACAGCAAGCGAAGGCGATCCGGCGGGACAGTCCGGACCTCGCGGAAAAGGTCCGTACCGGTGCGCTCGCGCTCGACGCCGCGGACCGGCAACGTCGGGAACGGGTGCGGGCCATGCCGAAACCCGACCCGGCACCGAAACCAAGCCAGGTGCTGCTGACGCTGCGCACCCACACCGGCGAAGAAGTCCAGTACCCACAACCGAAAGCCAAGCCCACCTTCAACGAGACTCCCGGTGAGGGCATTTCGTGGGCCGCGTGGTCGTGGAACCCGGTCACCGGCTGCCTGCACGGCTGCGACTACTGCTACGCCCGCGAAATCGCCACCAGCGAGCGCACCAAAGCGGCCTACCCGGTGGGGTTCACGCCACTGTTCCACCACGAACGACTCGACGCGCCGGCCAACACCACCATCCCCGCGGCACACCGGGACGATCCCGCCTACCGCAAGGTGTTCGTCTGCTCCATGGCCGACCTCTACGGCCGGTGGGTGCCCGACGAATGGATCGAGCAGGTCCACTCCTCGATGCTGGCGAGCCCGTGGTGGCAGTACATCCTGCTCACCAAGTTCCCGGCCCGCTACGTCGGCCTGGACCTCCCACCGAAAGCGTGGGTCGGAACCAGCATCGACGAGCAGAAGCGGGTACGCATCGCCGAGGACGCGTTCCGCAAGATCGACGGTGTGGCGGTGAAGTGGCTGTCCTTGGAACCACTACGAGAACCATTGGAGTTCACCGATCTATCCATGTTCGACTGGGTCGTCATCGGCGCGCAGACCGAGACACGCCAGCCGGACGGCACGGTCACGTCGTTCGCGCCGCCATTCGAGTGGGTGGCACGCATCGCTTTGCGGGCCAAGGAAGCAGGCTGCAAGGTCCACCTCAAGCCAAACCTTCTCGGCCGGGTAAGCCCGCAGCTTCCGGGGATGCGCATGCTCGACGAGCATCCCGGTCCCGGCGGCGAGGAGGACCGTTCCTAATGCCTCGTATCCGCTCGATCAAGCCCGAGTTCTTCGCTTCCGAGGACGTGTCGGCGCTGCCATTGCGTGCGCGCCTGACATGGATCGGTCTGTGGACGCAGTGTGACGACCACGGCCGCACCAAGGACCAGGCGAGGATCATCAAGGGTGCGATCTGGCCCCTCGACGATGTGTCATTGCGCCACATCGAAGAGGACCTGATGGCCCTGGAGGACGCTGGGCGCATTGTGCGCTACGAGTTCGACAGGGCGCGGTTCCTGGCGGTGGTGAATTGGCACTACCACCAGAAACCCAACCGGGTCGGTAAGCCGAAGCATCCGGCGCCCCCCGTTCCCGTGAAGACACCTGGGCCCGGAGAGGAAGGGCATTGCGCCCTTTGCTGGACCCTGTACGCGACTCACCTAGCACTCAGTGAGTCCTCAATGCTCAGTGAGCCCTCACTGCCTGTGGATAACTTCAATATGGACGTTTCCGCTGGTCAGAGAATTACCTCTGAATTCAGTGAGCCCTCACTGAGTACGCACGGAGCACTCACGTCAGTAGGGGAGAGTAGAGGAGGGGAGAGGAGGGGAGGGCGTGCGCACGCACGGAGTCCCGTTGCCGACGACCGTCCCGACGCCCAACACGCCCCACCCCTTCGCTGCCCCAAACACCGCCAAACCGAAAATCCGCCGCCATGCCGAGCATGCGGCGAGGCCCGCGAGGCCCGCGAACGCTTCGACGCCGCACAACGCCGCGCGGTCGTCGAAGCCCGCTCCGCCGCGGCCCGGTTGACCGCCGCCGACAAAGCCCGCGCCACCGCCAACTGCGGCCTGTGCGACGACACCGGCTACCGCGGCCGCCAGCTCTGCGACCACGACCCCGGCAGCGCCGCCCGCGCCGCCCGCGGCCGAGCCGCCGTCCAAGCCGCACTGTCCAAACACGACAATCCGGAGGCATCGTGATCCCTGCCCATCTTGCGCACCTGGAGCACGCCCGCCCAGTCGCGTGGCCCGACCGGCGTCTCGCGCTCTCCAGCGTCTCGGTGCAGACCGTCAACCTCGAGGGCCGGCGAGTGCCGGTGATAACCGAGCCGTGGCTGTGCCCCGACTGCGCTGCTTTCGCGTCGACCACCTGCCCGGCGTTGATCCGCCGCGGCCGGGACGAGGATCTGCGCCTGGTCGCCGTCATCAAGCCAGCGGACTGCCGGATCGTGCTGTCGTCGGGCTGGATCGAAGGCCGCTACGAGGCGACGACGAAAGCGAACCCCGTGGTGATGTGGGCGAAAATCCTGATCCTGGCAGGCCAGCCATGACCGAGGCCCGCTGCGAACTCACCGAGCTGCTCGCCGACCACTGCGCCCACTGCCTCGGCCACACCGACCCCAGCATCGGGAACCCCCAACCCCACCGCTACCCGGCCGACACCGACAGCCCACCCACCACCACCACCGCCGCCATCTACCGCAGCCAGTGCCCCAACTGCGACGAGACGATCAGCATCGGCGACACGATCGTCCTGACGGGCGGGACCGGCGCGGTCGGCGGCCACTGGGTATGCACGGAGTGCACGTCATGACCGAACCCACCACCCACGAGTTCACGCCCGACCAGATCGAGGCCGGAATCGCATCCGCACTCGACAAGCACAAGTTCGACGTGATCCCGAGCCTGATCAAGCTCCTCGCCCTCCAGGATCCCGAGCGCGCGCAGAAGGCCCTCGACGCGCTCCACGGCCGGTACACGCTCCAGGTGCAGCTATGAGTCACCTCGATCGCACCGGCGAGCTGCTCGACCCCGACACTGCCGGCCACCGGCCCGGCATCGACTGCCTCCCTGGCGGCTGGATGCTCGGCCACGGCCCTGACGACGACACGATGCGGGGCTGCCCGGTCTGCCGTCCCAAGCTCACCGATGAGGCACGCCGCGCCCGGCTCTGGGGCACCAACCCCGACGCCCGACCCCGCACCCCGGAGACGACATGAACCTCACCGACCATCGCGAACCCCCATCCGCCGACGAATCGATGGAGATCGCGGCGCGCTACCTGGAGGTGGGCTACGCCGTCGCCGACTCTCAGCCCGACCGGGCCAGTGACCTGCTGGAGGAGTACTTCGGTGACGACCCGAAGATCTCCTCGAAGCGGCTGTGGTTCTTCTCCTCCGTCGGACCGGTGATCATCGCCGGGGCGATGCGGAAGCTCAACGAGGGCAAGCCCACGGACGACGTGTTCTGGGGGCTCGAAATCGACGGCGACGAACAGGCCGATCCGGATCTGTTGGCCGCGGCGCAGTCGGTGGCCGCGTTCCTCAACGGCGACCACCGCGCCGGCCAGGACGTGATGTCGGCCCACTTCGACGTCGTGGCCAGGAAATCCGGTGGCGAGGCCGCGCACGACGCCATGTTCCACATGGTCGTCGAGCACATGAAAATGCTCGCCGCCTGCATCAACGGCGGCGCGTTCGGCGACCGAGGCGAGGCATCGTGACCCGCCGTCGTTGGGGCAAAGCCGGTGTCCCCCTCACCGCGCGGGAAGCCGCCGCGATCGACGCCCGCAACGCGCGCAGCCGCTACCACCACCAGCTCGACCAGCAGCGCGCATACCACGAGTGGCGCGCCGGGAAACTCGTGCCCTACCGGATCACACTCGCCCTCGACGCCAAGGACCTCTATGGTCCCGAGGTCGACGCGGCGTGTGGCGTGGCGGAACCCCAAGTCGACATGTGGGAAGCCGGAACCCTCTACCCCACCTGGGAGCAGCTCCAGGCGCTCGCCGCGCTGACCGGCTGCACCGAGCGATTCTTCATGCGGCAACCACACGAAGACCTGCCGCATGAGACCTCCATGCGATTCCACCGCATCGGCGGCCAGAAATGCGATCGGCGGCAGCCACCGCCGGTGCGAGCGTTCACCCGCGAAGCTATCGCCGCGACCGTCCGCAGCGCACCCGTCCTCGATTCGCACCTGCCCTCCGGTTACGGCACCACCCAGGAGACCCGATGATCGGCCAGCTTTTCGCCGGCGCCGGCGGCTGGGACGAAGGACTCCGTGCCGCGGGCTATGACGGCCCGTCGATCGGCGTGGAGTTCGACGAGACTGCTTGCCGTACCGCGCTCGCCGCCCAGCATCCGCGCATCCTGGCCGATGTCGCCACGTTCGACCCGTCGATGTTCGTCGGTATCGACGGGCTGATCGCCTCGCCGCCATGCCAGAGCTGGTCCATGGCGGGTGACCGCAAGGGTGAATTGGATCGGCCCGAGGTGTACGCCCGGATCACCTCCTTCGCCCGTGGTCGCCGCCCGGTCGAGGTGGAATGGCACGACGAGCGGTCACCGCTGACCGCGGAACCAATGCGCTACGTCGTCGCCCTCATGCCGCGGTGGATTGCCCTAGAGCAGGTGCCGACCGTGCTGCCGTTGTGGGAGCACTACGCGATGCTGCTGCGTGAACTCGGCTACCAGGTGTGGACCGGTGTGCTCTCGGCCGAACGGTATGGGGTGCCGCAGACCCGCAAGCGCGCGATCCTCATTGCCCGCCGCGACGGTGTGCCGGTCGGAACACCGGAGCCGACCCACCGCGCCTACGGCGACAACCACGACCACGCGAGCCTGTTCGGGGATCCGCTACCTGCTCCGGTGTCGATGGCCGAGGCGCTCGGCTGGGGCCTGCCGGACCGTCCGGCCTGGACCGTCACCGCCGACGGCGAAGAAACGGGTGGGGCTGAGGTGTTCGGCAACGCCAAGAACCGGGAGCGGTTACGGCAGATCGTGATGTCGAACGGGCCGCAGAACAACGCGACCAACCGGACCGCAGACGAGCCCGCCGCAACCATCTACTGCTCCCGGCCCGGCAACCTGACGTGGTCCCTGCGCAATGG
>NZ_DATELF010000099.1:0-92403 GCF_035276945.1 Amycolatopsis sp.
GCGCACCGTTGGAGCACAACGCGTTGATGGTCGGGAGCACCGCGCGGATCCGGCCGTCGTCCGTGATGGCGCTTCCGTCGAGGGGCACGTTCAGGTCGGCGCGTACCAGGACGCGCCGACCCGAGACGCCCTCGGCAAGGAGATCCTGAAGGGTCTTGACTGCCATGGGTTTACAGCGACTTGCCGACGAGGCCGATCAGGTCGGCGAGGCGGTTGGAGTATCCCCACTCGTTGTCGTACCAGCCGACGACCTTGACCTGGTTGCCGATGACCTTGGTCAGCGGCGCGTCGTAGACGCAGGACGACGGGTCGGTCACGATGTCGCTGGAGACGATCGGGTCCTCGCTGTAGCGGAGGATGCCTTTGAGCTGGCCTTCCGCCGCCGCCTTGTACGCGGCGTTGACCTCCTCGACGGTGGCGTTCCTGCTCAGCGTCGCGGTGAGGTCGGTGGTGGAGCCGGTGGGCACCGGGACACGCAGCGCGTAACCGTCGAGCTTGCCGTTCAGCTCGGGCAGCACCAGACCGATCGCCTTGGCCGCGCCGGTGGAGGTGGGCACGATGTTCAGCGCGGCGGCGCGGGCCCGGCGGAGGTCCTTGTGCGGGCCGTCCTGCAGGTTCTGGTCCTGGGTGTAGGCGTGGATGGTGGTCATCAGGCCCTGCTCGATCCCGAAGTTCTCGTGCAGCACCTTGGCGAGCGGGCCGAGGCAGTTGGTGGTGCAGGAGGCGTTGGAGATGATCACCTGCGAGCCGTCGTAGGCGGCGTCGTTCACGCCCAGCACGACGGTGAGGTCCTCGCCCTTGGCGGGCGCGGAGATGATGACCTTCTTGGCGCCGCCCGCGATGTGCGCCTTCGCGGCGTCGGCGTTGGTGAAGAAGCCGGTGGACTCCACGACGACGTCCACGCCCAGCTCGCCCCACGGCAGGTTGGCCGGGTCACGCTCGGCGAGGGCTTTGATGGTCTTGCCACCCACGACGATGCCCTCGTCGCTGACGCTGACCGCTTCGGGGAACCGGCCGAGGATGCTGTCGTACTTGAGAAGGTGCGCCATGGTCGCGACATCGCCGAGGTCGTTGAAAGCGACGACCTCGATGTCGTGGCCGGCGGCCTGCACGGCGCGGAAGAAGTTGCGGCCGATCCGACCGAAGCCGTTCACACCTACGCGAACAGTCACTGCTCTTCTCTCCTCGGGCTCGGCCCGGTCCGTACCGGGCTACACGTCTTCGGGTTCACAGCAACCCTAGCGTGCTGGCTCACACCGCCTGACATGGGCCAACGAGAGATAGACCACCTGGGGGAATCGATCAAGTAGCAAGCGCTTTCTCGGCGGGCGTGCGGAACTTCGGGGTCACCCTGGCCTCGCCCAGCCACCCGGCGAGCCGGGCCACTCGCGCCTCGATCGCGGCCACCGCGTCGGCGCCCACGTCTTCGAACAGGCGGTAGGCGAGCTCACCGCCGGGACGCTGTGCCCAGGCGCCCACGACCCGGCCCGCCCACCACACGGTCGGGCCGATGTTGCCGGTGCGGTCGAACAGCGCGGCCTCGTGCCCGCCGAGGAACCAGCCCCGCTCACGCCACCCCATCGGAGTCGGGTCGAGCGCGGGCAGCAGCGCCGCGACCGGCTCCGCCTCGGGCACCCGTTCGAGGTCCCCGGGCAGGGCCACACCCGTTGTTCCGTCGAGGTCCACCTCCACCGGGCCGATCGCGGCCAGTGCCTTCTTCAGCTGCGTCGCACCCCATCCGGTCCACCATTTGAGATCGCTGACCGGTGCCGGGCCGAACGCCCGCAGCCAGCGGCGGGCCAGCTCGGCGCGCGCCTGATCCGGATTCGGGCGCACGACTTCGCCGGGGAGCCAGGAATCGGCGGTGGCCCACGAGTACTGCGTCGACAGCCACGAGCCGCGCGGGCGGCCGCGGACGATCCGCCCCTGCGCGGCGAGCAGGAACAGCACCCGGTTGGTGATGTACCCGCGCGATTCGTAGGGCTTGCCTTCCGCCAGCAGGATCTGCGTGCGCAGCCGTGGTTCGTCGGCGGCGATTTGCTGGGCGTGCGCCGCGCCCCTCGCCTTCAGCGCCGCGTAGGTGCCCTCTTCGACGTCGGCCAGCCACTTGTCCAGGTCGGTGTCCAGCCCCGCGGTGCCGAGGTGCTGGATCAGCAGCTTCCGCTGGCGTACGGCGATGTCGCCGGCGCAGGCCACCTGCACGACCGGGGCGAGGCCGGCAGGCACCACGAACATCGTCCGGCGCATGCCGAGCATCCGCAACAGCGTGCGCTCCTCGTACAGCGCGCGCTCGATCTCCCCGGTGCTCGCGGACGACCGGGCCGCCACGGACAGGTGCACGGTGGCCGGGTCCGTGGCGTGCAGCGCGACCAGGCTTTCGGCCACCTGCTCCGGGCTCGCGGCTTCGCCCGCCAGATGGTGCCTTGTCGCCAGCCGGGCGCGGCGCCGGGCGAGGGAGATCCGTTCGGTCACACCAGGATTTCTACCAGCCCACCCCGACAGTTTTCCTTCCGCGGCACTCCGGCGGGCCTGGCGCTCTACTCCGGGTAGTACTGCGACCTCGGGTACTGGAGGGTTTCCGGGGGCCGGCGTTTCACCGGACGCGCGTTGTTCGCCGCGTTGCCGACCAGCATCCCGATCGCGACCCCGATGGCCAGGTTGATCAACGCGGTGGCCACCTTCGCACCGGTGTTCACGGTGAGCGTCAGCGGCAGCACCACCGCGATCACCGTGACCAGGGCGATGATCCAGCCGAAGAACCGCTCCGGCGCCGGGGTGGCGACGATCAGCAGGTGCATCAGCCCAGTGGCCGCGAGCGCCACGGCGGCCACCAGCGCGTAGTCAGCGTGCTCGCGTTGCCCCAGATGCCGCGGCCCTTCGGGGCGAGCACCGCCACGTCGAACAAGGCCACGGGCGACGAGCAGGCCCACCACGGCGACCACGGCGACCAGGGCGGCCACGAGCGCGGTCGCCGCACCGGCCGCCCACAGGCGCGCGGGGTCGAGTTTCTGCGGTTCCATCAGCATGACTCCTTCCGCCAGTACTGGGTTACCCCGTTTGAGGCGAAATTCGCTCGCTACTCCTTCGCGGGTTTGCCTACGCTCGGCGAATGGTCCCACCCGCGCATTTCGCCGAGTTCGCGGCGCTGGTCCTGGTCATGGTCGTGGTGCCGGGCCCGAGCGTGCTCTTCACCATCAGCCGCGCGCTCACCGTCGGCAGGCGGGACGCGCTGCTCACCGTGCTCGGCAACGCGGCCGGGGTCTACTCGCAGGTCGTCGCCGTGGCGTTCGGGCTCGGCGCGATCGTGCGGGGCTCGGCCGCCGTGTTCACCGCGGTCAAGCTGGCCGGCGCCGGATACCTGGTGTACCTGGGCGTACAGGCCGTCCAGCACCGGCGCAGGCTTTCCGAAGCCTTCCGGCAGGCGGTCACCACCACCCCCGGCCGCACGCTCACGGTGCTACGGGACGGGTTCGTCGTCGGCTTCGCGAACCCGAAGTCGATCGTGTTCCTGGCGGCCGTGCTGCCGCAGTTCGTGGACTACCCGACCGGGCGGGTGCCGGTCCAGATCATGCTGCTGGGGATCAGCCTGCCGCTGATCGCGGTCGTTTCGGACAGCGTGTGGGCGCTGGCCGCCGGGAGCGCACGCGACTGGTTCGCCCGCTCGCCGCGACGGCTGGAGCTGATCGGCGGCACCGGCGGTCTGGTGATGATCGGACTCGGTGCGGGCCTGGCGATCAACGGCCGTAAGGACTGAGTCGGCGGGTTCCCGCCGACGGCCTGTCAGGCGGTGATCAACCGCTCGTGATCTCGGCGGGTGCGCCGGGCCGGGTGAACAGGCGGGTGGCGGACAGGCGTGCGGTGCCGTCGGCCTCGCCCAGCTCGTCCAGGTGGTTGTGGATGGTCGTGTCCACCGACAGGTACTTGCGGCCCGCCCGCAGGTCGGCGTCGTTGCGGAGGCGGATGATCAGCGGGAACTCCGACAGCGCGCCGGCGTCGAACAGGCCGGTGGTGTAGATGAGCTGGACCCCCAGCGCCTCGGCGACCACCCGCTGCAGCTCCAGCAGGTAGCCGGCGGACGCGCGGCCGATGGGGTTGTCCAGGAACAGCACCCCGGAATGCCGGTTGCGCAGCTTGCCCCGGTTGTTGGCGCGCAGGGCGGCCAGCGTGCAGTACAGGATGATCGCCGCGGTGAGCTGCTGGCCGCCGGAGAACACGTCACGGATCTCCGGGACCCGCTGCCGTTCGGTGCGCAGCACCGAGTCGGGCTTGAGCATGTCGACCCGGAAACCCTTCGGCACCGCCGCCCGCACCCCGCCCAGCACCAGCGACATCCCGTCCCGCTTGACGTCCCGGCCGTCGCTGGTCCTGCCCGTGGCGGCCTCGTCGACGACCTGCCCGAGCGCCTCGGTCAGCGCGGGATCCTCGGGCTCGGCGAACCGGATCCGCAGGAACTCCTGGCCCGACCAGTCGCCCAGCCCCTCCGGCAGCCGCGAAAGCCGCTGCGCCGACCGGAGCGTCCGCAGCGCGCCTTCGACCATGCCCTGCAGGCGTGCCACGATCCCGGACCGGTGCCGGTCGATCTGTGCGAGGTCGTCGGTGAGGGTCCGCAGCCGGGGGCGGAGCGCGGCGGCCCATTCCTTCGCGCTCGCCGGGAGGCTGTCGCGGCGCACGGAGATGATCTGCCGCCGGACCGGGCTGGACAGTTTCTCGAACCGTTTCTCGGTGGCGTACTGGGCGAGCGCGTCGGCCGCCGCACGCACGCGTTTCCCGGCCTGCTCCACGGCCGACTCCGCTTCGGCCAGCGCCGCGTTGAGCTTGCGGAAACGCGCCTGTGCCGACTCGACGTCGCCGTCGAACACGGTGGCGGGCTCGGCGTCCGGACCGAGGTGATCCATCGATTCGGCGAGCAGCCGGAAGCCCGCGGCGGAGGCGTTGGCGGTGTCCAGCGCACGTCCGGCCTCGACGCGGCGTGCCCGCGCTTCCTCAAGGGCACGGGCGGCCGCGCTCGCCTCCTCGACGGCCTCGTCGATCAGCTCGCGTCCGTGTGCGATGTCGCACGGCCGTGTCTCCAGCGGCACCCCCTGTCGAGGCAGCTGGTCCAGTTCGGCCTTGCAGGTGGCGACCAGGCCGATCGCGTCGGTGTGCTCGGCCTCCAGCGCCGCCACCGCGCGGCCCGCTCGCGCCTGTGCCGCGGCGCGGGTCGCCGCGTCCGAGCCGTCCGGGGTCTCCAGCAGCCTGGCCGCCCGCTCGCGGACCTCCTCCTCCAGCGCCTCGAGCGCCGCCCGCGCCGCGGATTCGGCGTTTTCCGCCTGCTCCAGTTCGGCACGCAGATCGCTGCCGACCTCGACTTTGGCGTAGGCGTCGCTCGCCGAGGCGAAGGCCCGCCGTAGCGCG
Organism: Amycolatopsis sp.; assembly: GCF_035276945.1. GTDB lineage: Bacteria > Actinomycetota > Actinomycetes > Mycobacteriales > Pseudonocardiaceae > Amycolatopsis_E. The sequence continues at coordinate 5,395 of NZ_DATELF010000099.1, forward strand.
TCCACCGGTTCGCGGAGCGCCGGGTCGTGTCCGGACACCGAACCGCCACCGGGCACCTCGGCGAGTTCGGCGCGGGCGGTGCTCACCGTGCGCCGGTGCCCGTCCGCGGTGCGCTGTTCCTCGGCCGCCCCCTCACGCAGGCGCGCGGCGCGCGAGCCCGCCCGGTCGGCCTCGGCCTCCGCCTCCACCACGATCTCCCGTGCCCGCTCGGCCGCTTCCGTCCACTGGGGAATCTTGCCGAACCGCTCGGCCAGCTCCCCCAGCGCGCGCGAGCGTTCCTCGGCCATCCGGACGGCGTCGCGCAGCGGGGGCAGCACTTCCCGCAGCCGGGACCGGCGGGCCGCGAGGTCTGCCGGCTCCCGCTCCGCGGTGGCGACGGCGGCCCGGCATCCGGCCAGCTCACCGGCCGCGGTTTCGGCTTCTTCGGCCAGGGTGCCCAGCGCGCCGGGCGGGTAGTCCTCGCGCCAGGTGGTGAGCTTCCATTCCAGGGCGGCGTCGTCGCCGATCGCGGTGGCGAGGGTTTCGAGTTGCTTCTGCCGCCGCGCGTGCCGGGCGAGAATCGCCTGCCGCTCGGTGTCGGCGGCTTCCTCGTCGTACATCGCCGGATTCGGCGGCACCAGGAATTCGATGCCGGGCGTGGTTTCCCCACCCCGCACGGCGTCCTTGGTGGCGACCGGAAGCACCACGCTCGGCAGCAGCTTCGCGTCGGCCAGCGCCCGCTTCGCCCTCGGCAGCTGCGCCGCGTCGTTGACCAGCACCCCGCCGACGAGGTGCGGGAGCCGCTCGAGCACCCGCGCCCGCGCTCTATCGTCCATTGTGGACAGATAGCGCCAGCCCGACCAGGCGGTGACCCCGGCCTGCTCGAGCACGTCGAGCGCGGCCTGCACCTCCGGCGGCGCGGGCAGCAGGCCGCCGCTGCCGAGCGCGGCCAGCGCGCGCTCGTCGGCCGATTCCGCCATCCGCAGGGAAGTCTGCTCGCGTTCGGCGGTCGCCCTCGCCTCTCTCAACCGCTTGAGCAGCGAGGGCGTGTCGGTTTCGAGGTGGACGTTGTCGCCGCCGAGGAGTTCGAGCAGCCGCGGGTGCGCCGCCAGGCTGTCCGTGCGCCGGTGCGCCTTCGCCAGTTCCGCGGCGGTCCGGTCGGCGCGACCCTGCGCGGCGATGACCCGCTGCTGCGCGCGATGCACCGCCGCCTGCGCCTCGGCGTGTTGCTCCGCGACGGCTTCCAGTTCCGACTCACGCGCGGCCAGTTCGCCGACCGCGTTCTCCGCCCGGGTACGGGCCTCCTGCGCGGTCTCCGCGACCTGCGTGCCATCGGTCAGCAGGCCATCCCGCACGGCCTTGGCCAGCTCGGCCCTCAGCTCGTCGATCCGCGCGGTCAGCTGCGCCTGTTCGGCCCGATGCCGGGCCGCGGTGCCGGTCGCCTCGTCTCGCCGCCGCTGAGCGGCCACGGCCTCCTCGCGGGCCTTCGCCGCTCTCGACTCCGCCGCCCGCGCCTGCTCGCCGGCCTCACCGGCCAGTGCCAGCAGGTCGCGCGCGAGGGCGTTCGCCGCCGCGTTCTTCGCCTCCAGCGCGGGTTTCGCGGTCTGCTCGCGCTCCCCCACCAGTTGGCGGATGTCGGCCGCCTTGCGCACCGCGTTGACGTGGTTGAGTACCGTCCCGGTCTCCCGCCACGCTTCGGCGGCCCCGCGGGCGGCGGCCAGTTCCTCGTCGAGCCGTTTCTTGCCGGTAATCGCCTCTGCCAGCCGCAGCTCGGCCACGACGCGCCGAAGTTCGGTGACCACGGAGCTGAGCCGGCGGTGGTCGCCTTCGGCGAACCTTTCCGCGTCCCGCGTCTCGTCCAGATACCCCTCGAGACCGGACAGCCGCTCCGACTCCAGCCTGTGCCGCGCGACAACCGATCCCGCGAAGGTCCGAGCATCCTCCCGCGCGACCGTCGCGAGCTTTCGTGCGGCGGCCGCGAAGGACTCCTCCCCGGCCAGCGGCGTGAGCAGGTCCAGTGCCCCGGCGACGAAATCCCGCTCCGCCATCAGCTCGCCGCGCCGGCTCAGGTTGTGCGCATAGGTCCGCACCACGTCGGCGAGGTCACGCGGATCGTCCTCGGCGATGACGGCCTTGAGCAGGAACTCGACGAAGGCCTCGTCGGAGGTGAACGCGAAGGCGTCGGCCGCCTCGCCCTCCCCCGCGTTCATCGCGCGCTGGTAGCGGAACAGCTCGGTGTCCAGGCCGAGCGCGTCGAGCCGTTCGGTCCACTCGTGGTGCCGCCGGGTCCAGACCAGCTCCAGCTCCGGCTCGGCGCGGTGCGCCTCGTCCAGGCGCTCGGCGAACGCCGACATGGTCAGCAGACGGCCGTCCGAGGTCAGGGGCAGCGATTCGAGGCCGAGGCTCGCACTCGGCCGGAAGCAGAACCAGGCGTCGACCAGGTTCGCCGGATCGTTGGACACCACGTGCCCGCGCCATTCGGAGACCTTGCCGGTGATGATCCGCTGCGCGGTCTCGGTGTGCTGCCACTCCAGGACCACCTGCGCGACATCCTTGGCGGCGACGAACTTCTCCAGCACCCGCGTGCTCGTGGTGCCCACCACCTGCCGCCGCCCCGGCAGCATCACCGAGAAGATCAGCTTGATTAGCACCGACTTGCCGCCGCCGTTCTCCAGGAACAGCACGCTCGCCGGGGACGGGCGGCGCGGCAGGCCCTGCCCGGCGGTGTGGATCCCGGCGGTGAACAGCGCGTCCTGGGCCGGTGCCCGGACAAGGTCGCCGACCTTGCTGAAGTCCAGCAGCACGTCCTGGTACCGGGCGCCCGCCGGGCCGACCGAATGCAGGCGCACCCGCGACAACTCGTACATCTGCCCCCTGCCTGCCCTTATGCCCGGCCTGCGTGCTCTGTCGTCACCATCATCCCGGCTGTCATCGTCGGCTCCACCGTTCCGCCCTCAGAGAGTGTCCGAAATGGACGGCCGAAGTGAGCCGGCGCCATCCCCCACGGCGACCACGCCCAGCGTGAGCAGCTCCTCGAAAGCGCTGTCGGCGGCCAGCTCCCGCACCTGCACCTGATATCGCGGCGTGGTCCGGTACGTGCCACCCCGCTCGGGGTTGACCGGCACCAGGAACCCCTGGTCGGCCAGGAAGCGCAACGCGCGGGAGACCATGCCACGGGTGGTGTCGGAGGCCAGCCTGCCGTCCTTCGTGGCGGCGGTCGCCGGGCGGCGCGCGTAGGCCCGCCAGGCCTGTTCCAGCTCGGGTGCGTCGGACAGCGGATCGCCGTTCTCCCCCGACTTCGCGACCCGCTCGTCGAGAATCCGGCACGCCTCACGCACCACGCTGTCGACCTGCTCGACGCTCACCCGGCCGATGTAGGTGTCGTTGGCCAGGTCGTCGGGACGCGGATAACCGAGCGCGGCGGTCGCCAGATGGACCAGACCGTGCAGCACCTTCTCGGTTTCGCGGCGCTCGCGGATCTTGCTCTGCCGGGCGTAGGAGTCCATCTTGATCTCGAACACGGACTCGTCGGTGGCGGCCAGCACCGCGCCGGCCTGGGTGCTCACACCGAGCACCATCAGCCCCAGGCCCGCCGCGACCGAGTTGGCCAGCTGTTTGAAAGCGGTGTCCTCGGTGTAGCGGCGGACCAGGTCGGCGTAGACCACGTCACGCCCGGGCAGCTGCTTCGGCCGCATGCCGAAGGAGATCAGCCGGGCGGCCGCCTCGGCGTCACCGGTGGTGACCGGCCGGGTCATCGCCGGGTCCCGCGGGACACCCGCGCCCGGCCGGCCCCGGCAAGCCGGGCTCGGCGATCATCGCTCATCGGGTTCTCCAGCCCCCTCTCCCCGTTCGATCCTCGCCGTGGCGAGCAGCAGGTCGGCACCACCGAACTCGTGATCGTCCAGCGTGGTGCCGTCGTCCACCGCGACCAGCATGCGGTCGTCCCCCTGCCGGACGGCCGCGCCGACCTCCGGACTGTACGAGTGCAGCGCGCGTAGCGCGACCAGCCTCACCAGTCCGGGATCGGTCTCGCGCGCCTCGGCCAGCAAGCCGGACAGCCTGCGCGGGACCTCCGGCAGGTCCAGCAGCTCGTCGGCGCGCCGCCACTGCTCGTCACTGTAGTAGCCGGCGGTCTCCGACGGGACGAGCTCGGGCTCGGGCACCTCACCGACCAGCTTGTCGCGTTCCGGCGCCGGGCGGAGCAGTAGCGAGACGAGCGAGGGCAGCGCGGGCACTCCTGGCACGTCGATGCCGGCGGCCGCGTGGAAGAACCGCTCGGTCGGTGCCGCGGCGTCGGCGAGCGGCAGTTCGAGGCTGGGCACGAGGAGCTGGCCGAACAGGTCGAGGGTGGCCCGCTGCGGCGGCCCGGAGAACTGCTGGCGGTCCTGCTCGGCCCGGAAGATCGCGCCCGCCGCCTGCAGCCGGGACTGGAGCTGGGTGTGCCTGCTGATGCAGTCGCCGACGATGTCGACCAGTTCCGCCGCGCGCCGCTTGTGGCCGGGGTCCTCGGCCTCGTCCCGGGCCTTCGTGATGTTGCGCAGGATCGCGTTTTCCGCCCGGAACCGCGCTTCGATGTGTGACAGCGCCGAGTCCAGCAGCTCCGGTATCTCCTCGGCCCAGTCGACCGCGCGCACGTCCCGGCGGGTCGCTTCCAGCTTGGCGCGCAACGTTTCGCCGTACTGCACGGTCCGGTAGCGGGCCTGTTCGGCGGCCAGCTTCGCGTCGGCGAGCCGGCCACGGCTGATCAGGTTCTCCAGCTTGACCTCGGCGGCGATCTGCGCCGACTCGACGTCGGTGTCCAGCGCGCCGACGAGCACGTTGATCGCCTCGTCGCTGGCGCGCAGGTACACCTCGCCGTCCGGTGCGGCCAGCTCGATCAGGAGCTTGAAGTCGAACGCGCGCCGCTGGTAGGAGCCGGAGGCGTCGACGCTGCCGTAGACCCGCCGGAACCCGCGGTCGGCGGTGCCGACGTTGATCAGGTTGTCCAGCACCCAACGCGCGACCCGCAGGTGCTCGGCGGCGGCGCGGCCGGGCGCCTGCGCGGCGATGAACGGCTGCAGGCGGCGGATCACGTCGTCGTGGTTGGCGCCGGTGTCGAAGTCCATCGCGATGGTGACCTGGTCGATGGTGTGCAGGGCGATCTCCGCCATCTGGTAGACGGTGGCGTCGGCCCAGTCCAGCTTCGCCTTGCGCGCGTCGAGGTCGTGCAGCGGCGCGGTGCAGGCGAGCGCCTTGAGCCGCCGGGCCAGGCCCTCGTCCACCAGCCCGCCGCTGATCAACTCCGCTTCTCGCACATCGGGAGAGACTAGCCGCGAGAACCGTGTCGGTTGAGGGTGGTGGGCTCTGGGTGGGTGCCGCGTCGCGGAGCGACTCCGCTGAGGGCGGCGGGCGGGGCGGGGTAGCTGCCGCTTCCGCGCGCCTACCCGGCGCGGTTGACCTCCCGCTCGTAGGCCCGGAGCGCGTCGGTGACGGTCTGGCGCTGTTCGGGCGCCAGCGGGACGAGCGCCTTCCGCCAGGCGTGGGCGCTTCCGGCGAGCCATGCCTCGACGTCCGCGCGGTGCTTGCCCGCGATGGTGACGATGGTGCGGCGCCGGTCGGCCCCGTCCTCGTGGCGCTCGAGGATGCCGCTTCGGCTCAGGAGGTCGCCGACCATCAGGCTGACCGTCGTCGGCGCTACCTCCGCGCCGCGAGTTCGTTCACGGCCAGCGGCCCGTCGAAGATCAGGCAGGCCAGCAACGACAGGTGCCGCGGGGCAGCGAGAACGACCGGAGGCCCTCCGGCACGGGCAGCCGTTTGGCGCGCGCGACCAGGCGCGGCATGCAGCAGCATCGTACGGAACCCCTTGTCGACGCTCGGCCCGGTTGACATGGCGCGAACTCCCCTAATTACCTTTGCGTTCAAATCTCACAGGGCCCGTCCCACGCGCTGAAGCGGGACTGATCCACTACCGTCGGGGCCATGCGCGAGATGAGCAGGCAGGAATGGTGGGACTTCGCCAGCGCGGGGACCCGGACCGGGAAGCTCGCCGTGACGCGGGCGGACGGGTCCCCGCACGTGACACCGATCTGGTTCGTCCTCAACCAGACCGGGGACGGCGATGAGCTGATCTTCAACACCGGCGTGGACTCGGTCAAGGGCAAGGCGCTGCGCCGGGACCCGCGGCTCTCGCTCGTCGTCGACGATCAGGAGCCGCTGTACTCCTTCGTGCAGTTCACGGCGACCGCCGGCCTGCACGAGGACGTGGACGGGATGCTCCCGTTCTCGACCGCCATCGGCGCGCGCTACATGGGCGAGGGCAAGGCCGAAGCCTTCGGCAAGCGCAACGCCGTCCCCGGCGAGTACCTGGTCCGCGCCCGGATCACCAAGGTCATCGCCCTGGCCGACCTCGCCGGCTGATCCGGGAAGGTCACCGTCGCCCGCGCCCACGGATGGTCCACAGTGGACCAACTCCGATCCCGGTCACCCCAGGGGGCTTGCCTCCGGAAAGGCACGGTGACCTTCCCCCGGCGGGGTCAGGCGATTTCGCGCAGGCCCGTGCCGCCGGTGGCGCGCAGGCTCGCCAGCGGCGGACGCTGGTGGCAGGTGAGATCGGTGAGGACCATCTCGCGTTCCACACCGTGGCCCGACTCGCCCCGGCGGAACTGCGCGAGCAACGTGGCGGGCGGCTGCGCGGAGACGAGCCGGCCGTAGCGCTCCAGCCGGTCGAACACGGTGAGCATGATCTGCCCGGACATCCGCCCCAGGGCATGGGTGCTCTGATGCCGGTGCGTGCGCTTGCCGAGATCCACCTGGGCCAGCGCGTCGAGACCGCGGGAGGAGAGGATGTCGATCAGGTGCCCGATCTCGACGCCGTAGTTGACCACGAACGGGATGCTCTCCAGCACCTCGCGGCGGCCCGCGTACTCACCGGCCAGGGGCTGCACGAACCCGGACAGCTCCGGCCAGTACATGTTCAGCAGCGGGCGCGCCACCAGCTCGGTCACCCGGCCACCGCCGTCGGCGTCCGTGGCGGTGGCGCCGACCAGGGGCCGGTGGTAGAAGCCCTTGACGTAGGCCACCGCCTCGTCGGTCAGGAGCGGGCCGAGCAGCCCCGTCACGTACGAGCTGGTGAAGTCGTAGAGGTCGCCGTCCACGAACACCACGATGTCCCCGGTCGTGGCGGCCAGTCCCTTCCACAGCGCCTCACCCTTGCCGGGCAGGCCCGGCAACATGGGCAGCACCGAGTCCTGGGCCACCACGGCGGCGCCGGCCTCCACGGCGACTCGCGCGGTGGCATCCTCGGAGCGTGAGTCGACCACGACGACCTCGTCGACCATGGGCAGCGCCTCGACCAGGTCACGCCGGATGGTCCGGACGATGTCGCCGACCGTTTCCTCCTCGTTGCGAGCCGGGATCACCACGCTGACGGTGGTTCCCCGCTTGGCGGCCAGCAGGTCGGCGGCCCGCCAGTCGCCCGCGTGACTGCTGCGCCGAGAAAGCCACTGGCCCACGTCAGCGGACATCTTCAGGTCTGGCCCCTCGGTCGTCCTGTGGCCCTCAAGCATGAGAATTCCCCTTCCCCGAACCGGACGTAAGCACGATCCAGGCTCCCCGGGCAGGGTTTCCACAAACCGCGCCGCCGTGAAACCGCCGCGTTACGAGTTGTCCTGCTTCCATGCAGCTGTGTAACACCGGATGCACATCGCCCACCCCAACCGGGAAGCACGGCGGTTCCAGCCCGGCCGGGCGCGCCGCCTCACGCTTCTTCTTCGAGCATTTCCGCGGTGACGGCCGACTCGGTGTCGGGCACGCGGAGTTCCTTGGCACGCTTGTCCGCCATCGCGAGCAGACGGCGGATGCGGCCGGCGACGGCGTCCTTGGTCATCGGTGGGTCGGACAGCTGGCCGAGCTCCTCCAGCGAGGCCTGGCGGTTGGCCAGGCGCAGTTTTCCGGCCGCCAGCAGGTGATCCGGCGCGGTGTCGCCAAGGATGTCCATCGCCCGCTCGACCCGTGCGGCCGCCGCCACCGCGGCCCGCGCGGACCGGCGCAGGTTCGCGTCGTCGAAGTTGGCCAGCCGGTTCGCCGTGGCCCGCACCTCGCGGCGCATCCGGCGCTCCTCCCACTGCAGCACGCTGGAATGCGCGCCGAGCCGGGTCAGCAACGCGCCGATCGCGTCGCCGTCGCGCACCACCACCCGGTCCGCGCCGCGGACCTCCCGGGACTTCGCCTGGATGCCCAGCCGGCGTGCGGCCCCCACCAGCGCCAGCGCCGCCTCGGGTCCCGGGCAGGTGACCTCCAGCGACGACGACCGGCCGGGCTCGGTGAGCGAGCCGTGCGCCAGGAAAGCGCCCCGCCACGCCGCTTCCGCGTCCGCGACACCGCCCGAGACGACCGCGGCGGGCAGCCCGCGCACCGGGCGGCCCCGCTGGTCGATCAGCCCGGTCTGGCGGGCCAGGCCCTCACCGTCCTTGACCACCCGGACGAGGTACCGCGTGGTCTTGCGGAGCCCGCCCGCGGAGAGCACGTGCACATCCGAATGGTGCCCGTACAGCTCCTGGATCTCCTTGCGCAGCCGGCGCGCGACCGAGCCGGTGTCCAGCTCGGCCTCCACCACGACCCGGCCGCCCACGATGTGCAGTCCCCCCGCGAACCGCAGCATCGACGCGACCTCGGCCCGGCGCGGCCCGATCTTGGTGATCTGCAGCCTGCTGAGCTCGTCCTTGACCGCGGCAGTCATTGCCATGTAACGCCCCCTCCTAGCCCTCTTCGCCCCCTGCGCGCCGTGCCGGCGGCGAGTGGCGCCACTTCTCTTCGCACCAGCTCTCCTAGCTCTTCCGGCGCCCGATCAGTTCGAGAGCTTCCCGCACGCAGCCCGCGAGCGCATCCGGATCGTGCGAACCAGCCACCTTCGGGTCAGCGACGTCCGCGAACAGCGTCCGCGCCCCCAGTCCCGCCGCGGCGTCACTGAGCCGGGCCGGCGCCGCCACGGAACCACGATCCGCGATCACCACGTCCACCCGGAGATCGGGCGCGTGCTGGAAGAGTACGTCCAGGTGCCGCTCGGGCGAGAAGCCCGCCGTCTCCCCCGGCTGGGGGATTAAATTGAGGATCACGACTTTGGTCGCCTCGCTGCGCACCAGCGCATCGTGCAACTCGGGCACCAGCAGGTGCGGCAGCACGCTGGTGAACCACGAGCCCGGTCCCAGGAACACCGCCTCCGCGCCGAGCACCGCGTCCACCGCCTCGGCGCAGGCACGCGGCGCCCCGCCCGGCCGTTGCGGGGTCCGGAGTTCGATGCGCCGCACCCGGCCCGGTGTGGTGGCCACCGCGACCTGCCCGCGAATGGTCCGCACCGCACCGTCGTCGGTCAGTCCGGACACCTCCGCCTCGATTTCCAGCGGCTCCGGCGACATCGGCAGCACCCGGCCGGAGACGCCGATGAGCTTGCGCGCCTCGTCCAGCGCGGCGACCGGATCGCCGAGCACCTCGAACAAGCCGGCGAGCAACAGGTTGCCCACCGCGTGACCGGTCAGCGCGCCGTTGCCGCCGAAACGGTGCTGGAACACCTCCGCCCACAACGACCCGCCGTCCTCGGCCGCCGCGAGCGCGGCCAGCGCCTGCCGGAGATCCCCCGGCGGCAGCAGCCCGAGTTCGCGCCGCAGGCGGCCGGACGAGCCGCCGTCGTCGGCGACCGTCACCACCGCCGTGACGCACGCGGTGATCCTGCGCAGCGCGGTCAGCGTCGCGTGCAGCCCGTGGCCGCCACCGAGCGCGACGGCGCGCAGCGGTTGGATTCCGCTCACTCGCGACCCAGATCCCGGTGGATCACCTTGACCGCCATACCGTCCTCATTGGACATAAGGCAGGCCAGTTCCTCGGAGATGGCCACACTGCGGTGCTTTCCGCCGGTGCAGCCGACCGCCATGGTGAGATAACGCTTTCCTTCCCGCTTGTACCCGGCGCCGATCAGCCGTAGCAACTGGTGGTACCGGTCGAGGAACTCCTCGGCGCCTTCCTGGGACAGCACGTAGTTGCGGACCTCGGCGTCCAGCCCGGTGTGCTCGCGCAGCTCCGGGATCCAGAACGGGTTCGGCAGGAACCGCACGTCCATCACCAGGTCGGCATCCATCGGCAGACCGTACTTGTAGCCGAAGGACAGCACGGTGACCCGGGTCTGGGTGGCCGAGTCCGAGCCGAACGCGTCCTCGATCTTCGCACGCAGGTCGTGCACCGACAGCGCCGACGTCTCGAGCACCAGGTCGGCCTCCTCCCGCAGCGGCGCCAGCAGCGCCCGCTCGGCCGTGATTCCGTCGGCGAGCCTGCCGTCCCCCTGCATCGGGTGGCCGCGCCGGACCTGCTCGAACCGGCGCACCAGCACCGCGTCGGTGGCCTCCAGGAACAGCACGCGCGGCTTGTAGCCACGGGCGTCCAGATCCTTGATCACCGAGGCCAGGTCGTCGGTGAACGCCCGCGAACGGACGTCCATCACCACGGCCACCTTCGTGATCGCCCCCCTGGCCTGCGCGCCGAGCTCGACCATCGTCGCGATCAGCTCCGGCGGCAGGTTGTCGACCACGAACCAGCCGAGATCCTCCAGGCATTTGGCGGCGGTGCTGCGACCCGCCCCGGACAGCCCGGTGACGACCGCGACCTCCATCCCCGAACTTCGCTCGTCCTCGCTCATCGCTCCCTCTCCCCTGCTAGGTCCTTCGGGCAGGCCACCCGCGGCCGGGGGCCTTCACGGACGGCTCTTCTCAGCCGGCTCCTGGGCCGCCAGTGCCGCGTAAATCGTTTCGGCGGTACGCCTGCCGATCCCCGGCACCTGCGCGATCTCGTCCACCCCTGCCTGCTTCAGCCTCTTCACCGAGCCGAAGTGCTTGATCAACGCGGTCTTGCGGGCCTGCCCGAGGCCAGGCACCCCGTCCAGCGCGGAGGCCTGCACCCGCTTCGAACGCTTCTCCCGGTGATAGCGGATCGCAAATCGGTGCGCCTCGTCGCGGACGCGTTGCAGCAGGTACAGCGCCTCCGAGGTGCGCGGCAGGATCACCGGATCGGGGTCGGCGGGCAACCACACCTCTTCGAGCCGCTTGGCCAGCCCGGCCACGGCCACATCGGTGATGCCGAGCTCGGCCAGCACGTCCGCCGCCGCCGTCGCCTGCGGGCCCGCGCCGTCCACCACGAGCAGGTTCGGCGGGTAGGCGAACTTGCGCGGGCGGCCGGTCTCCGGGTCGATACCGGGCCGCTCCCCCTCGTCGGTGCTCGTCCCGGTCCCGGTCGCGGCGGTCTCTTTGAGATAGCGGGCGAAGCGCCGCCGCACCACCTCGGCGATCGACGCCACGTCACCCTCGTCGGCCGCCTCGCGCAGGGCGAACCGGCGGTACTCGGACTTGCGGGGCACGCCGTCCTCGAAGACCACCAGCGAGGCGACCACGTCACTGCCCTGGATGTGGCTGATGTCCACGCATTCGATGCGCAGCGGCGCGCTGTCCAGGCCGAGCTGCTCCTGCAACTCGGCGAGCGCGGCCGACCGGGCGGTGAGGTCGCCCGCGCGGCGCAGCTTGTGCTGGGCGAAGGCCTCCTCGGCGTTGCGCTGCACGGTTTCCGCGAGCGCCCGCTTGTCCCCGCGCTGCGGCACCCGCAACTGCACCCGCGAGCCACGCAGCCCCGACAGCCACTCGCTGATCGCGTCCGCGTCCCCGGGGAGTTCCGGCACCAGCACCTCACGCGGCACCGGCGAGCCGGTTTCCGGGCTCTGTACGAACAGTTCCACCTGCTCGGCGTAGAACTGTGAGAGAAACTGCGCGACCAGCCCGGGGACGCCCATCTCCTCGGCCTTGTCGATCACCCAGCCCCGCTGGCCACGCACCCGGCCGCCGCGCACGTGGAACACCTGCACGGCGGCTTCGAGCTCGTCGTGGGCGAAGGCGATGACGTCGGCGTCAGTGCCGTCGCCCAGCACCACGGCCTGCTTCTCCATGGCCCGCCGGAGCGCGCCGATGTCGTCCCGCAGCCTGGCCGCCTTCTCGAACTCCAGCGCCTCGGCGGCTTCGCCCATCTCCTTCTCGAGCCGGCGGACCATGGCGTCGGTGCGGCCGGCGAGGAAGTCGCAGAAGTCCTCGACGATCGCGCGGTGCCCCTCGGCGGTCACCTTGCCCACGCACGGCGCCGAGCACTTGTCGATGTAGCCGAGCAGACACGGGCGCCCGATCTGGGTGTGCCTGCGGAACACGCCGTTGGAGCAGGTTCGCGCGGGGAACACACGGAGCAGGAGATCGAGCGTCTCCCGGATGGCCCAAGCGTGCGCATACGGGCCGAAGTAGCGGACGCCCTTCTTGCGCGGGCCGCGGTAGACGTGCAGCCGCGGGTACTCCTCGCGCAGCGTCACGGCCAGTACCGGGTACGACTTGTCGTCGCGGTACCGGACGTTGAACCGCGGGTCGAACTCCTTGATCCAGTTGTACTCGAGCTGGAGTGCCTCGACCTCGGTCGAGACCACCGTCCATTCGACCGCGGCGGCCGTGGTCACCATCTGCCGGGTGCGCGGGTGCAGCCCCGACAGGTCGGCGAAGTAGGAGTTCAGCCTGCTGCGCAGGCTCTTCGCCTTGCCGACGTAGACGACCCGCTGCGTGGCATCGCGGAACTTGTACACGCCGGGCGCGTCCGGGATGCTCCCCGGCGAGGGACGGTAGGTGGACGGGTCAGCCACGCCTGCAAGCCTATGGCGCCCCTCCGACAGTTCCGCACACCCCTGGGTCAGGGCGCCCGAACACGCGCCGGCACCCCGGCGAACTGGTACCGCACCTTCGACGGCGCTGGGTTCGGCACGGCTGAGTAGCGCCGTCGCCAAGGGGAGTCCTGATCGGCTCACCAGCGCGGTGTGGGATTCTCGGCGCCATGCGGATCGCGACCTGGAACGTCAACTCGATCGCCGCGCGGCTTCCCCGCCTGCTGCCCTGGCTGGCGGCTGCCCAGCCCGACGTGCTCTGCCTCCAGGAGCTCAAGTGCGCGACCGAAGCGTTCCCGGGCGACGAGGTGTCCGCGCTCGGTTACGAGGTCGCCGCCTACGGCCTTGGGCGCTGGAACGGGGTCGCGATCCTGTCCAAGGCCGGGCTCGAGGACGTGCGGCGGGGACTGGTCGACGAGCCGGGCTACGAGGACGCCACCGAGCCACGGGCGATCGGGGCGACCTGCGGCGGCGTCCGGGTGTGGTCGGTGTACGTACCCAACGGGCGCGAGCCGGGGCATCCGCACTACGCCTACAAGCTGCGCTGGCTGGAGGCCCTCCGCGCCACCGTGGTCGCGGAGTCGGCCGAGGACCGGCCGCTCGCGGTGCTGGGCGACTTCAACATCGCCCCGGCCGACGACGACGTGTGGGACATCAGCCTGTTCGACGGCGCCACCCACGTCACCGAGCCCGAGCGGAAGGCACTGGCCGGGCTGCGCGAAGCGGGCCTGTCCGATGTGGTGCCCCGGGCGTTGAAGTACGACCGCCCCTACACCTACTGGGACTACCGGCAGCTCGCGTTCCCCAAGAACAACGGCATGCGCATCGACCTGGTCTACGCCGACGCGAAGTTCACCGGCGCGGTCGCCGACGCCTACGTCGACCGAGAGGCACGCAAGGGCAAGGGCGCCTCCGACCACGCTCCCGTCGTCGTCGATCTCACCCTTTAGCGATCTCACCCTTTAGAGCGTGTCACCTGCCATGATCCCCTAGCCAGGATCCCACGGAGTCAGGCCGCGAATCCTTTCAGGAGACCAGCCCGCACGCCGGGTAACCCGGCCACCGAAGCCGCGACTTCCCCCGCACCCGCGGCATCCACGTCCAGGACGGCGACATGCCGGCCCCGCGACCCGACCGATCCCGCGCGGCGAGGCGGCGCCGGTGACGGGCGCGACGCGTTCCGCGGGAAAGGTCACCGCTGCCCGGCCCAGGCCTGCTTGTGCAGCCGCCGCAGTGCCCGCACCGCTTCCACCGCCCGTTCCCGGTCCACCGCCTGGATCGCCAGGAGCCCGTAGTACTCGTCCTCCGGCAGTTCCAGCCGCGCGAACGAGGCCCCGTCCGGGAAGCTCACCCCGAGCACGTCCAGCCAGCCGAACTTCCGGCCGATGAGCACGTTGCGCACCTCGATGCCGTCGGCGTCGGCCCGCACCCTCGGGGTCGCGAACAACATCGACGCGGCCGCCAGCAGCACCCCGACGCCCATCATGGCGATCTGGTCGGACAGCCGGAAGATCGCGCCCGTGTCCGAACCACGCAGCAGCACGGCGACCACCGCGAACACGACGAGCAGCACGACGGCCACCACGGCGGACATCCACGCCGCCCGCCACGGCCGGATCACCACGACTGTGCCGGTATCACTCACACTGTCCCCTCCGCGATCTTGCGCGGGCGCGCCCGGTGGTCACCTTGACGGCCGCGGCCTGACGCACGTGTTTTCACACGAAGTCCCGTTCGGTCCACGGCTGGCGCAGCGAGCGCAGCACGTGCGCGGTGTCCAGCGCGGCCAGCGTCGCCTCCCGGCCTTTGTCCTCTTTGGACCCCGGCAGCCCGGACCGGTCCAGCGCCTGCTGCTCGGTGTCGCAGGTGAGCACGCCGTTGCCGACCGGGGTGCCTTCGTCCAGCGCGACCCGGGTGAGCCCGGCGGTCACGGAGTCGCACACGTACTCGAAATGCGGGGTGCCCCCGCGGATCACCACGCCGAGCGCGACGACCGCGTCGTGGTCGCGGGCCAGCGACTGCGCCACGACCGGCAGTTCCACCGCCCCCGCGACCCGCACGACCGTCGGCTCCTCGGACAGCTTCGCCTCCTTCGCCGCCGAGAGCGCCGAGGCCAGCAAGGCGTCGGTGATCTTCGCGTGCCAGCGGGTGGCGACGATCGCGAGCTTGAGGTTCTCGCACTGGCTGAGGTCGAGCTCGACGTCGGGACGTCCTTCGCCGCTCATTGAGCACCATCCCCCGTGGTCTGCACATTGGCGCCGACCTGGTCGAAGTCCTCGAGCTGCGACAGGTCGTGCCCCATCCGGTCCCGTTTCGTGCGCAGGTAGCGCAGGTTCTCCGGGTTGGGCGAGATCGGCAACGGCACCCGACCGGTCACCCGCAGGCCGTAGCCCTCCAGACCGACCCGCTTGGCCGGGTTGTTGGTGAGCAGCCGCATCGACCTGACGCCGAGGTCGCACAGGATCTGCGCGCCGGTGCCGTAGTCACGGGCATCGGCGGGCACACCCAGCGCGAGATTGGCGTCCACCGTGTCCGCCCCGTCGTCCTGCAGCTGGTAGGCCTGCAGCTTGTGGAGCAGCCCTATGCCACGCCCTTCGTGCCCGCGGATGTAGAGCACGATTCCCCGCCCCTCGGTGGCCACGGTCTCCAGCGCCGCCTGCAACTGCGGGCCGCAGTCGCAGCGCAGGGACCCGAAGACGTCACCGGTGAGGCATTCCGAGTGCGCCCGGACCAGGATGTCCTCGCCGTCGCCGATGTCTCCGTAGACGAAGGCGATGTGCTCGATCCCGTCGAGCAGACTGTCGTAACCGATGGCCCGGAAAATGCCGGCCTCCAGCGGGATCCGCGCCTCGGCGACCCGCTCGACCTGCTTCTCGGTGCGCCGCCGGTAGGCGATCAGGTCGGCGATGGTGATCATCTGCAGGTCGTGGTCCGCGGCGAAGACCTCGAGTTCGTCGCGGCGGGCCATGTCCCCCTCGTCCTTCTGCGAGACGATTTCGCAGAGCACCCCGGCGGGCTGCAGCCCGGCGAGCCTGGCCAGGTCGACGGCCGCCTCGGTGTGCCCGGGCCGGCGCAGCACGCCACCCTCCTTGGCGCGCAGCGGCACCACGTGACCGGGCCTGCGGAAGTCGTCGGCCCCGGCCTTCGGGTTGGCGAGCAACCGGATGGTGTGCGCGCGGTCGGCGGCGGAGATCCCGGTGCTGACCCCGTGCGAGGCGTCCACGGTCACCGTGTACGCGGTGCCCCGGACGTCCTGGTTGGTGTGGTACATCGGCGGCAGGTCGAGCCGGTCACAGTCCGGCTCGGTGAGCGGGACGCAGATGTAGCCCGACGTGTAGCGGACCATGAAGGCGACCAGCTCGGGTGTCGCCTTCTCGGCCGCGAAGATCAGGTCGCCCTCGTTCTCCCGGTCCTCGTCGTCGACCACGATCACCGGCCGCCCCGCGGCGATGTCGGCGATCGCGCGCTCGATCCCGGCCATGTCCAGCGGCACCCCGGCACCACACGGTGTCCCTGTCGTCACGCGTCCTCCCGTGCCCTGCGGGACACCCGGTGGGACCGCATGATCGGGCTCATGCGCCCTCCTCGGTGGTGCCCCGTCGCCCATTGTCCTCCGAAAGGCCGGCCAGATGCGGGGAGACCAACTTCTCGACGTACTTCGCGATCACGTCGACTTCGAGGTTGACCAGGTCGCCCGCCCGCACACGGCCCAACGTCGTCAACTCCAGTGTGGTCGGGATCAAGGCCACCGTGAACTCGTCGTTGGTCACACTCGTCACCGTCAGGGAGATCCCGTCGACCGCGATCGACCCCTTCTCGACCACGTACCGGGCCAGCTCCCGCGGCAGGGCGAACCTGGTCAGGCCGACGGCGTCGCGGGACAGGAACACGCCGGTGCCGTCGACGTGGCCCTGCATGATGTGCCCGCCGAGCCGCGCGCCGACCGCGGTGGCGCGTTCCAGGTTCACCCGGTCACCGGCGGCGATCTTGGCCAGCCGGGAACGCCGCAGCGTCTCGTGGACCACGTCCACGGTGAACTCGTCGCCGGACACCTCGACGACCGTGAGGCAGACCCCGCTGACCGCGATGGAGTCGCCGTGCCGGGCGTCGGAGCTGACGAGGGGGCCGCGCACGGTGAACCGCGCCGCGTCGGGCAACTGGGTCACGCCGGTGATCTCACCGAGCTCCTCGACGATACCGGTGAACATTCCCGTCGCCTCCTGTTTCGCGTTGTGGTGAGCGAGGCCGCTCACGAGTCGTTCCGGCCCCTGGCCGCCGACGCGGCCCGCTCGCGCAGCGCCTCGACCGCCTTGCCCGGATCGCCGGCTCCGTACACGGCGGACCCGGCGACGAAACAGTCGACACCCGCTTCGGCGGCCTGCTCGATGGTGTCGGCGTTGATCCCGCCGTCGATCTCCACGAGCAGCTTCAGGTGCCCGGTGTCCACCAGCCTGCGCGCGGTGCGGACCTTGTCGAGCACGTCGGGGATGAACGCCTGGCCGCCGAACCCGGGCTCGACCGACATCACCAGCAGCGTGTCGTAGTGCTTGAGGGTGTCGAGGTGGTCTTCCAGCGGCGTGCCGGGCTTGACCGACAAGCCGGCCTTCGCGCCGGCCGCGCGAAGGTTCTTGGCGAGCATGACCGGATCGTGGGCCGCCTCGACGTGCACGGTGACGTTGTGGGCACCGGCCTCCGCGTAGCCGATCGCCCAGCGGTCCGGGTCCTCGATCATCAGGTGGCAGTCCAGCGGCACGTCGGTCGTCTCGAGCAGGGACCGCACGACCGGGAGCCCGATGGTCAGGTTGGGCACGAAGTGGGCGTCCATCACGTCCACGTGCACCCAGTCGGCCCCGCGCGCGGCACGGATCTCTTCCCCCAGACGGGCGAAGTCGGCGGACAGGATGCTGGGCGCGATGAGCGGTCGATGGGCCACGACTACGCATCGTAGGTGAGCACTGGGGGCGGCCCTGGAGTCAGGTCTGGGATCGGGCCGGCGCCCGGCGGCGGCTCACGGCCGGGTGCTTCCGGGCAGGGCGTTTAGGACCAGCCGCCACGCCCCGTCCAGGCGCTCCGTGCGAACCCCGGCCGAGTGCAGCGCGTCCAGGTGGCCTCGCCACGCCGGATGGCCCGCCCTGGGGTCCCGCACGCTGTACCCGACCACGATCGTCACCGCCGGGTCGCCGAGCGCGTCACCGAGGACGGTGAGCGCCTGGTTGTCGGCGATGCCGAGGGCGAGTTTGGCCACCGAGTTGGCCGTGGCGGGCGCGAACAGGAACACCGTGGGATCGGGATGCGGCCGGGGTTGGGTGGGCAACCGGGAAGTGCTGCGCACCTCGAGGTCGGTCAGGTCCTGCAGCTTGGCGATCTCGCCCGCGGCGTCCAGCCAGCGGGCCGCGGTCGGGGTCAGGGTGATGGCCAGGCGCCAGCCCCGCTCGGCGGCCGGTTCGGCGATCTCCGTGCGGAACCGGGCGTCCAGGCCGCCGCACGAGCTCGCGACCAGCCCCAGTACCCGGCTCATGGTTTGCGCAGCAGGGCGCAGAACATCGCGTCCGTGCCGTGCCGGTGCGGCCAGAGCTGTACGTAGGGGCCGTCACCGAGCTGCGGCACGCCCGGGAAGAACTCGCGGGTGTCCAGCATCTCCGCCTTCGCCCGCCGCGCGGCCTGGCCGACGACGCCCTCGGTCTCGGCCAGATGCGGCGAGCACACCACGTACGCCACGATTCCGCCGGGACGGGCGAGCTCGAGTGCCGAGGCCAGCAGCTCGCCCTGGAGCTTCGTCAGCTCCGCGACGTCGGACGGCTGCCGCCGCCAGCGCGCCTCCGGTCTCCTGCGCAGCGCACCGAGCCCAGTGCACGGCGCGTCCACCAGCACGCGGTCGAAGCCCGGCTCGAGACCGGGTTCGCGCCCGTCGGCGACGTGCACGGCGACCGGCAGTCCTTCGGTTGCCTGTTCGACCAGACGAGCCCGGTGAGGCGCCTGCTCCACCGCGTCCAGGGCGGCGCCGGAGGTCGCCGCGAGCGCGCCGAGCAGCGCCGCCTTGCCACCAGGGCCGGCGCACAGGTCGAGCCAGCGCTCGTCCGGCCCGTCGAGCGGAACGCGGGTCAGCGCCACCGCACAGAGCTGGCTGCCCTCGTCCTGCACCGCCGCCAGCCGCTCACGGATCGGCTCCGAGTCGCCGGGGTCGCCCGCACCCGGGGGCAGATGCACGCCGTAGGGCGAATAGGGCGCGACCTCGCCGCCGGTGATCGCGGCCAGTTCGTCGGCGCTGATCTCGCCGGGCCGCGCGGCGAGATGCACCGCGGGCCGGGCGTCGTCGGCCTGCAGCGCCGCTTCGAGGTCCGCGCCCTTGTCGCCCAAGGCTTCCGCGAACGCGCGCGCCACCCAGCGCGGGTGTGCGGCGCGGAGCGCGAGGTGCCCGATCGGGTCGGCATCGCGATCCGGCGCGAGCTGCCGGAGCCAGCCCTCTTCGTCCTTTTCGGACACTTTCCGCAGCACCGCGTTGACGAAACCGGCGGCGGGCGAACCGGTGTCGGCACGGGCCAAATCGACCGTGGCGGCCACCGCGGCGTGCTCCGGGATGCGCGTGCGCAGCAACTGGTAGGCACCCAGCCGGAGGCAGTCCAGCAGCACACCGTCTACTTTGGACAACGGGCGGTCGAGGCAGGCGGTGAGCACTTCGTCGAGCAACCCCTGGGCGCGGGCCGCGCCGTAGGTCAGTTCGGTGGCCAGTGCGGCATCCCGGCCGGTCACCCCGCGCCGGCGGAGCATCTCCGGCAGCATCAGGTTCGCGTAGGCGTCACGCTCACGGACCGCGCGAAGCACGTCGAGCGCGACCCGCCGGGCCGGATCCTCCGCCGGCGGGCGACGTGGCCCCTGCTTGCGGGGCGCCGGCCTGCCCCGGCTCGGCCGCGACGGCCTGCGTTCACTCATCGCAGCCACTCCCCTCGCTCGATCCGCGCGCCGCGGGCCCAGTCGGTGGCGGCCATCCGTTTCTTGCCCTGGGCCTGCACCTCACCGAGCCGGACGGGCCGGCCGGCGGTGCCGACGAGCACACGCCTGCGTTCGATCTTCAACTCGCCCGGAGCCAGGTCCACGGTGTCGTCGGTGTCGTCGGTGTCGTCGGTGTCGTTGGTGTCGTTCACGATCGATACCGGGCCCAGCTTCAGCCGCTCGCCACGGAACTCCGCCCACGCGCCCGGCTCCGGGGTGACCGACCGTACCAGCCGGTCCACCGCCACCTCCGGACCGGCGAAGGAGACCTTGGCGTCCTCCACGGTGACCTTCGGCGCGTAGCTGACCCCGTCCGCGGGCTGTGGGACGGCCCGAAGCGAACCGTCCTCGATTCCGTCCATTGTGGACACCAGCAGGCGGGCGCCCGATCTGGACAGCCGGTCCAGCAGCTCGCCCGCGGTGTCCGTGGGCCCGATCTTCTCGGTCACCACGCCGTACACCGGCCCGGCGTCCAGCTCGTGCACGATCTGGAAGGTCGACGCCCCGGTGATCTCGTCGCCCGCGCGGACGGCGGCCTGCACCGGCGCCGCGCCACGCCAGGCCGGCAGCAGCGAGAAATGCAGGTTGACCCAGCCGTGGACGGGGATGTCCAGCGCCCGCTGAGGCAGCAGCGCACCGTAGGCCACCACCGGGCAGGCGTCCGGCGCCAGCTCCCGCAACCGGCCGAGGAATCCGGGGTCGCCGACCCTCGCGGGGGTGAGCACCTCGATCCCGTGCTCGTCGGCGAGCGCGCCGACCGGGGACCGCACCAGCTTCCGGCCGCGCCCGGCCGGGGCGTCCGGGCGGGTGACCACGGCGACAACCTCATGCCGCGCCGAGGAGAGCAGGGCGGACAGGGCGGGCACGGCGGGTTCCGGGGTGCCGGCGAACACGAGGCGCATCACGGCACCTCGGCGAGGACAGGCTGGGCGAACATCGCAGCCCAGTCTAGAGACCGATCACGGAGCGCCTCCCTACGGCAGCACCATGGCCGATCCCCCGCCGCGCCGCACCGGCTCCGCCGCGGCGAGCCAGCGGCCGTCCGCCAGCCGCTCGACCCCGGTGGTGGCGCCGATCTCCGCGGGCGAACCGGAGAACAGCTGGCCGCGGGCCACCAGGTCGGCGGTCGCCGGCTGGTCGAGGAACGCCTGCTCGACCTGCGCCGGGCCGGAGTTGCGCTGCGACGCCCGGGGCGCCGCGATCGCGTCCACCAGCCGCAGTCCGCGATCCAGCCGCCCGAGCAGCACCTCCAGCACCGTGGTGATGATCGACGGGCCGCCGGGAGATCCCACGGCCAGCAACGGCGCCCCGTGCCGGAGCACGATCGTCGGAGCCATCGACGACCGCGGCCGCTTGCCGGGTCCGGGCAGATTCGGGTCCGGCACGCCCGGGGTGGCCGGGGTGAACGAGAAGTCGGTCAGCTCGTTGTTGAGCAGGAATCCGCGGCCGGGCACCACCATGCCGCTGCCGCCCTCCTGCTCGATGGTCAGCGTGTAGGCGACGACGTTGCCCCAGAGCGGTCGGCGACGGTCAGGTGCGTGGTGTTCTCGCCCTCGTAGGGCGTCGGCGCGGCCGCCGCGGTGGCGGCGCACGGCCGCGGAGCGCGCGGGTCGCCCGGGGCGACGGTGCCGGTCGCGGCGTGGGCGGGATCGATGAGGCAGGCCCGGGTGTTCGCGAACCGCTGGCTGAGCAGCTCCCTTGCCGGGACGTCGGCGAACGCGGGGTCGCCGATCCAGCGGTTCCGGTCGGCGAAGGCGAGCCGGGTGGATTCGAGGAAGTAGTGCAGGTAGTCGGCCTGGCTCAGCTTCGCGACATCGAAGTTCTCCAGGATGTTCAACACCTCGGCGACGGTGAGCCCGCCGGACGACGGCGCTGGCATCCCGTAGACGTCGAGGCCCTGGTAACGCGTGTGGGTCGGCTCGCGCTCGATGGTCCGGTAGGCCGCGATGTCCGCCGCGGTCAGCTTCCCGGGCCGCACGATCAGCCCGGAGGCGGGGTCGACGGGCGGCTGCTGGACCGTCCGCGCGATCTCGGCGGCGAGTTGCCCGCGGTAGAACGCCTGCGTGCCTTGGCGGGCCAACGTTTCGTAGGTGGCGGCGAGATCGGGATTCGTGAACGTGCTGCCGACGGCGGGTGGAGCGCCGCCCGGCAAGTACAGCTGCCGTGTGCCGGGGAACGCCGAGAAACGCTTTTCGTTGTCGGCGACCTGCGTGGAGAACGTCTGGTCGACCACGAAGCCTCTCCGCGCGAGCTGCGCCGCGGGCTGGAGCAGCCGGGCCAGCGACCGGGTGCCCCAGTCGCGGAGGGCGGTCGCCCAGGTGGCGGGCGTGCCCGGAACCCCGACGGACAGGCCGCTGGTCACCGCGTCGGCGAACGGGAGCGGTTTGCCGTTTTCCAGGAAGAGGTTCTCGTCGGCCGAAGACGGCGCCGTTTCGCGGCCGTCGATCGTGTGCACCTGATGCGTGCGGGCGTCGTAGTAGACCAGGAAGCCCCCGCCGCCGATGCCCGCCGAAAACGGGTCGGTGACGCCGAGGGCCGCCGCGGTGGCGACCGCCGCGTCGACGGCGTTGCCGCCCTGCCGCAGCACGTCGATCCCGATCGCGCTGGCGTCGGCGTCGATGCTCGACACCGCACCGAGATAGCCGACCGCGACCGGTTGTTTCGGCGATGGTTCGGCGGCTTGGGCGACGGTCGCCGGAGCGACCAGCGCCGCGCTGACAAGAAGGGCCAGGGCAGGAAAACGTCGCACTCGCCGCAGTCTGCCTGCCGTTGACGGGTCCTTCAACCGCCAGCCGCACTACACCGCATTACACGGTCGCGAGTTCCCCTGAAAAGCCCTGTAAGACCCTGTAAGACGACGCACTCAGATGAGTTCGAGCGGGTCGAGCTGGATCCGGACCGGATTGACCTCCTTACGGGCGGCGCGGCCGGCCTGGGCGGCGGCGAGGGACGCGGCGAGGACGCGGCCCTCCGTGCGGGAAACGCGGATCAGGGCGCGCTCCCGTTCGGTGCGACCGTCCGCGTCCGGCTCGCCGAGTGGCACCGGGCCCAGCACCTCGCCCGACGCGGGCAGCGAAACCTCGTCCAGGAACGCGGCCACCGCATCCGGGCTTCCTTCCACGCTCGCCATCCGCACCGCGGGCGGGAACCCCAGCTCACGCCGTTCGGACAGCTCACGCTCGGCGTGCCAGGCCGGGTCCCAGCGGACGAGCGCCTGCACCGGGGCCAGCGCGGCCTCGGCGCCGACGACGACCCGGCCGCCCGCCGACGCCGGACGCACCAGTGCCGCCGCGGCCATCCACCGGCGCAGCGTCTCCTCCGCGGCCCGAAGGTCCTGACGACCGAGCAACGCCCAGCCGTCCAACAGCAGCGCGGCCCCGTAGCCGCCTTCGGCGACGGGCTCGGCACCCGGCGTGCAGACCACCAGCGCGGGTTTGCCGGGCACGGTGGCCAGCACCTCCGGTGCCCCCGATGTTCGCACGGCCGTGCCCGGGAAGGCCCGGCCCAGTTCCTCCGCGGTGCGCTTCGAACCGACGACCATCGCCCGCAACCGGGTGAATCCGCAGGCCGGGCACCGGAACGACGCATCGGGCACCCCGCACCAGCGGCAGCTCGGCGGCCGGGTGGCGTCGCCCGGCAGGGCGAGCGGTCCCGCGCAGCGGCGGCAGTGCGCGGGGGCGCGGCAGCGCGCGCACGCCAGAGCCGGCACATACCCGCGCCGCGGTACCTGCACCAGGACCGGCATACCGGCGCCCAAGGCCTGCCGCGCCGCCTCGAAAGCCACGGCGGGCAGGCGCGCCGCCCGCGCGGCCTCGTCCCGCGCCACGTCGAAGTCCTCCCCGACCGGTGTCACCCGCGGGGCCGCTTTGCGCAGCTCGTCTCGCGAAGCGACGACGGGATGCGCCCACCCCGACTCGACCAGCGACTGCGCCTCCGCCGTGCGCGCGAACCCGGCGACCACCAGGGATGCGCGGTCCGCGTGCGCACGCAGCGTGAGCACGTCGCGCACCTGGGGGTAGGGCATGTGGGGATCGGCGTGCAGGTCGTCGCCGTCGTCCCAGACCACGAACAGCCCCGGATCGGCGACCGGCGCGAACATCGCCGCGCGCGTACCGACCACGACGGGCACGCTGCCGCGGGAGACCGCCAGCCAGCGCCGGTACCGTTCCGCGGGGCCGAGGTCGGCGAACAGCGCGACCACGCCATCCTCCCCCACCAGCCGCGCGCAGGCGGCGTGTAGCCGGACCAGGTCCCGCTGGTCGGGCACGACCAGCAGCGCGCCACGACCACCCGCCACCACCACCGCGGCCGCCTCCGCGAGCCGGGACGGCCAGTCCTCCCCCGGCAGCGCCTGCCACGCGGCGTGCGCCTGCCTGCTGTCCCGCAGCGCGTCGAGAAAGGCCGGACCGCGCTGGTAGCGCGCCCAGCCACTCGGGTCCGGCTGAGCCGGGACCAGGGGGGTCCGGGGGCTTGCCCCCGGACGGGGTCCGGGGGTCGCACCCCCAGAAGGCAGATCGGCCTGGGGGCCCGCCCGGGTTGCGTCCCCGGACGACACCGCGGGCCCGCTGCGGGCCTCCCTCTCGGCCTTGGCGTGGCGGGGCGGGATCGCCAGGCGCAGCACGTCGATCATGGTCCCGCCGTACCGGTCCGCGACGGCACGGGCGAGCACGGCGAGACGGCCGCTCAGCACGGGCTCGCTGGAGGTGACCCGCTCGAGAAAGGCGAGCCGTCCGGTGTGCTCGCTGGTTTCCGCGCGTTCGGTGACGAAACCGTCCACCAGTTGCCCGGCGAAGCGCACCCGCACCCGGCAGCCGGGCACCACCGCCTCGTCCAGCCGGTCGGGAACCTGGTAGTCGAAGGTGCGGTCCAGGTGGGCCAGCGGAACGTCGACCACGACCCGCGCGACGGGGTTCCGGTCGGCGGGTCGCTGCTGGCCCTTACGCGTGGCGGGCTTCCCCGAGGCGCGTTTCGCCTCGGGCAGGTCCCACAGGGGGGTCGTCTCGGGCCCGCTCACACCCGTTCTCTACCAGCCCACCCCGGCAACCCGGGCTACGCGGCGGCGCGCAGGGCGTCCGCGCGGTCGGTGGACTCCCAGGGCAGGTTCAGCTCGGGGCGGCCGAAGTGGCCGTAGGCCGAGGTCTGCGCGTAGATCGGGCGCAGCAGGTCGAGGTCCCGGATGATCGCCGCCGGCCGCAGGTCGAACACCTCCGAGATGGCGCGCTGGATCTTGGCCGGATCCACCGTCTCGGTCCCGAAGGTCTCCACGAACAGCCCGACCGGCGACGCCTTCCCGATCGCGTAGGCGACCTGCACCTCGACCCGTGTCGCCAGCCCCGCCGCGACCACGTTCTTGGCCACCCAGCGCATCGCGTACGCGGCCGACCGGTCCACCTTCGACGGGTCCTTGCCGGAGAAGGCGCCACCGCCGTGCCGCGCCATGCCGCCATAGGTGTCCACGATGATCTTGCGGCCGGTCAGGCCCGCGTCGCCCATCGGACCGCCGATCACGAAGCGGCCCGTCGGGTTCACCAGCAGCCGGACCTCCGCCGAGTCCAGGTCGATCGCCGCCAGCTCGGGCTTGACCACCTGCTCACGCACATCCACGCCCAGCATCGTGTCCAGGTCGATGCCCTCGGCATGCTGGGTGGAGACCACCACGGTGTCCAGCCGCACCGGCCTGTCGCCGTCGTACGCGATGGTCACCTGAGTCTTGCCGTCCGGGCGCAGGTACGGCAGCACGCCGTCCTTACGGACCCGCGTCAACCGCTGCGAGAGCCGGTGCGCCAGCGCGATCGGCAACGGCATCAACTCGGGCGTGTCCGAGCAGGCGTAACCGAACATCAGGCCCTGGTCGCCGGCGCCCTGCCGGTCGATCTCGTCCGGGTTTTCTCCCGGCGTTCCTCCCACTCGTGACTCGTACGCCGTGTCCACGCCCTGCGCGATGTCCGGCGACTGCGCCCCGATGGCCACGTTGACCCCGCACGAGTTGCCGTCGAAGCCCTTGGCCGACGAGTCGTACCCGATCTCGAGGATCTTCTCCCGCACGGTCGTCGGGATATCGGCGTAGGCCTCGGTGGTCACCTCGCCCGCGACGTGCACCTGCCCGGTGGTGATCATCGTCTCGACCGCGACCCGCGAGCGGGGGTCCTTGGCCAGCAACGCGTCCAGGATCGAATCGCTGATCGCATCGCAGATCTTGTCCGGATGCCCCTCGGTCACCGACTCCGAAGTGAACAACCTGTGGGTCGACTCGGTCACGGTGCTCGTTCCTTCCCATCTCCGACCACGTCGGGCGATCTTCAGCCTACTGAGCCAACCTAAGGGCGCGCTCGACGCGAGACCAGTCCGGCCACCGCATCCCACACCGCCGTCGCGAGTTGCGACTTCGAGCCGAGTGGGATAGGGCGTTCGGTGCCGTCCGAGGCCAGCAGCCAGCCCGCGTTCTCCTCCACCTCGAAGGCGCGGCCGTCGCCGACCGCGTTGACCACCAGCAGGTCACAGCCCTTGCGGGCGAGCTTCGCCCGACCGTGGTCGAGCACCGAACCGCGCTCGTCCCCGGTCTCCGCGGCGAACCCGACGACGAGCTGGCCGGTGGTCCGCTTCCGCACCAGTTCGGCGAGGATGTCCGCGTTGCGGGTCAGGGTGATCGCCGAATCGGGCTGACCCTCGGACTTCTTGATCTTGTATCCGGCCCGCGTCGCCGGGCGGAAGTCCGCCACGGCCGCGGCCATCACCACGACGTCGCAGCCGGGGGCCGCCTCGTGCACGGCCACACGCAGTTCCTCTGCCGTGGACGCGTGCCGCAGCTCGACCCCGGCAGGCTCCGGCAGCGCGGCGGTGTGCGCGGCGATCAGGACGACCTCGGCGCCCCGCTGCGCGGCCACGCGGGCCAGTGCGTAGCCCTGCTTGCCGGACGATCGGTTGCCCAGGTAGCGCACGGGGTCCAGCGGTTCCCGGGTGCCGCCCGCGGTGACCAGCACCCGCACGCCCTCCAGGTCGCGGGGCAGCGAGGCGGGCTCGGCGAGCAGCAACCGGGCCAGTTCGACGATCTCGGCCGGGTCGGCGAGCCGGCCCTTACCGGTGTCCGCGCCGGTCAGGCGCCCCGACGCGGGTTCGGCGACGACGAGCCCGCGCGAGCGCAGCAGCGCGACGTTGTCGCGGGTCGCCGGGTGCTCCCACATCTCGGTGTGCATCGCCGGGAAGAACGCGACCGGGCACCGGGCGGTGAGCAGGGTGCCGGTCAGCAGGTCGTCGGCGCGGCCGTGGGCGGCGCGGGCCAGCAGGTCGGCGGTGGCGGGCACGACCAGCACCAGATCGGCTTCCTTGCCGACGCGCACATGCCGCACCTCGGGCACCTCGGTGAACACGCCGGTGTGCACCGGATGCCCGGACAGTGCCTCGAAGGTGGCCGCGCCGACGAAGTTCAGCGCGGCCTCGGTGGGCACCACGCGGACGTCGTGACCGGTCTCGGTCAGCCCGCGAAGCACCTCGCAAGCCTTGTAGGCGGCGATCCCGCCGCCTACACCCAGCACGACCCTGGGCTTACTCACCGGCTTGTCCGCGACTCCACGCGCCTGCGCGATCGCGTCGACTGGGCGCTGCCACCGCCCGTCGTCACTCGCCTTCGGTGTGCTCGAGCAGGCCGGCGTGGATCTCGCGTAGCGCGATCGACAGCGGCTTCTCGCGCGAGCCCGGCTCGACCAGCGGGCCGACGTACTCCAGCAGACCCTCACCGAGCTGGGCGTAGTAGTCGTTGATCTGACGGGCGCGCTTGGCCGCGTAGATCACCAGCGCGTACTTGGAACTGACCTTGCTCAGCAGGTCGTCGATCGGCGGGTTGGTGATGCCTTCCAGTTCCTCGCCGTGGATACCCAGCGCCGCACTCACTCGCGTTGCTCCCGAATCACTAGAAGTCTTGGTCCATCAAGTCTAACAACCGCTCGGCGGCTTCCCGCACGTCGGCGTTCACCACCCGCGCGTCGAACTCGCCGGCAGCCGCCAGCTCGCGCTCCGCCTCGGCCAGCCTTGCCCGGACCGCCGCCTCGTGCTCGGTGCCGCGGCCCGTGAGCCGGCCCACCAGTTCGTCCCAGGACGGCGGCATCAGCATCACCAGGCGCGCGTCGGGCATCGCCGCGCGGACCTGGCGCGCCCCCTGCAGCTCGATCTCCAGCACCGCGGGCCTGCCCTCGGCCAGCGCCCGTTCGACCGGCTCCCGCGGCGTGCCGTAGCAGTTGCCCGCGAACTCGGCGTGTTCGAGCAGTTCACCGGCCTCGACCAGCTTGTCGAAGGTCGCCCGGTCCACGAAGTGGTAGTGCTCCCCGTCGACCTCGCCGAGCCGCGGGGAACGGGTGGTCACCGAAACGCTGAAGAAGATCTCCGGCTTCAGCCGCCGCAACGCGGAGACCACGCTGGATTTGCCGACCCCGGAGGGACCCGAGACGACGGTGAGCCGACGCCGGAACGCTGTCCGTTCCGGCCCCGGCTCACCTGCCACTGCCATCGTTACGTCGTTCACTCGCCGCTGAACTCGGCCAGCAGCGCCTTCCGCTGCCGGTCACCAAGGCCGCGCAGCCGCCGGCTTGGCGCGATCTCCAGGCGCTCCATCGTCTGCTGAGCGCGCACCTTGCCGACGCCGGGAAGAGCCTCGAGCAGGGCGGAGACCTTCATCTTACCGAGGACCTCGTCCTCGTCGGCCTGCTTCAGCACGTCGGTCAGGGTGGTTCCGCCCCGCTTGAGGCGTTCCTTGAGCTCAGCACGGGCACGGCGGGCGGCAGCGGCCTTCTCCAGCGCCGCCTTGCGCTGTTCCTCGGTCAGCTGGGGAAGTGCCACGTTTTCCTCCGTAGTACTCAAAATTCTGGGTGGGTGACGCGACGGTACCCACCCCTGGCCACCGGCCACAATGCGGGGGTGGCCGGTCCGTTCCGATTGCGGGGCCTGATATTAGCCCTCATCCGGCCAGCGACGCGGCGACTCGGCGCACTTCGTCGCGCAGCGCCGCGGGGTCCGGACCATGCCGCAACAAGCCGCGGGATGACGCCGGGAGCACGCCGCGCAGCTCCCTGCCGAACAGCCGGTGCAGCTCCGCCACACCCGCGCCCTGGGCACCGAAACCGGGCGCCAGGATCGGCCCGCCGAGTGCGCCGAGGTCGAGTTCGCCGGGGGCCACGGTCGCGCCGACGACGACCCCGACGTCGCCGAGCGGACCAGCACCCGCGTTACGCTCCGCGACGCTGTCCACAATGGATTGGGCAACGGTCTTTCCGTTGTCCAGCAAGGCATTCTGCAGCTGGGCAGCCTCGGGATTGGAGGTTCGGGCAAGCACGAACAACCCCTTCCCGCCGGCCTCGAGAGCGGGTGCCAGCGAGCCGAATCCGAGGTAGGGCGAGACGGTGATCGCGTCGGCGTCCAGGGTGCTCGTGCCCCCGAGATAGGCGGCCGCGTAGGCGGCCATGGTGGAGCCGATGTCACCGCGCTTGACGTCCAGCAGGACGAGCGCGCCGGCCGAGCGGGCGTGGTCGATCACCCGCTCCAGAACCGCGATTCCGGACGCTCCGTAAGCCTCGAAAAATGCCGACTGCGGCTTGACCACGGCTACCTCGGGCGCGAGCACATCCACCGCTTTCAACACGAAATTTTCCATTCCGTGCACATTTCGCGACAGATCCCAGGCATCCAGCAGGCCCGGATGCGGGTCGATTCCGGCACACAGCGGGCCTCGCGCCGCCAGGGCCTTGGCCAGCCTTGCGCCGAACGGGTCAGTCCTCATTACTCCCTCCGCCGTCACGAACCGGCCCGCAGCGCGGCCTGAAGGTGCTGGAGCGAACGGACCCCGATGTCACCCCGGATGAGAGCCTCGATGCCGTGCACGGCGGCCGCCGCGCCCTGAACCGTGGTGATGCACGGGATGTCACGGGACACCGCCGCGGTGCGGATCTCGTAACCGTCTATGCGCGGGCCGCTGTTACCGTACGGAGTGTTGATCACCATGTTCACCGCGCCGTCCAGGATCACCTCGACGATGTTCGGCCCGGCGGATCCGGCCGTGTCTTCGGTGCCTTCGGTGTCTTCCGTGTGCTTGCGCACCACCGTGCACGGCACGCCGTTGCGGCGCAGCACCTCCGCGGTGCCGGAGGTCGCCAGGATCTCGAATCCGAGGTCCGCCAGCCGCTTCACCGGGAACACCATCGCCCGCTTGTCCCGGTTGGCCACCGAGACGAACACCCGGCCCGAGGTGGGCAGCGAGCCGTAGGCCGCGGCCTGCGACTTGGCGAACGCCTCGCCGAAGGAGGTGTCCACGCCCATGACCTCGCCGGTGGACTTCATCTCCGGCCCGAGCAGCGAGTCCACCCCCATGCCCTCCGGGGTGCGGAAGCGATGGAAGGGCAGCACGGCCTCCTTGACGGCCACCGGTGAGTCCGCGGGCAACTGCCCGCCGTCGCCGTCGGCAGGCAGCACGCCCCGGGTCCGCAGCTGCTTGATGCTGGACCCGGTCATGATCAGCGAAGCCGCCTTGGCCAGCGCCACGCCGGTCGCCTTCGACACGAACGGCACCGTGCGCGACGCCCGCGGATTGGCTTCCAGGACGTACAGCACGTCGTCCTTCAGCGCGTACTGCACGTTGAGCAACCCGCGCACGCCCACACCGCGCGCGATCGCCTCGGTGGACGCGCGGACGGTCTCGACGTCCTGCCGGCCCAGGGTGATCGGCGGCAGCGCGCACGACGAGTCGCCGGAGTGGATCCCGGCTTCCTCGATGTGCTCCATCACGCCGCCCAGGTACAGCTCCTCGCCGTCGAACAGCGCGTCGACGTCGATCTCGATCGCGTCGTCGAGGAACCGGTCCACCAGCACCGGATGCTCGGGCGTGACCTCGGTGGCGCGCTGGATGTACCCGGCCAGGGACGCCTCGTCGTAGACGATCTCCATGCCCCGCCCACCGAGCACGTAGGACGGCCGCACGAGCACCGGGTAGCCGATTTCGTCGGCGATCCGCTTGGCGCCCTCGAACGAGGTGGCCGTGCCGTACTTCGGCGCCGGCAGCCCGGCGTCGCCGAGCACCTCACCGAACGCGCCCCGGTCCTCGGCGAGGTGGATGGCCTCCGGCGGGGTGCCCACGATCGGCACGCCCGCGTCCGCCAGCCGCCGGGCCAGGCCGAGCGGGGTCTGCCCGCCCAGCTGCACGATCACCCCGGCCACCGTCCCGGACCGCTGTTCGGCGTAGACCACCTCGAGCACGTCCTCGAAGGTCAGCGGCTCGAAGTACAGGCGGTCGGAGGTGTCGTAGTCGGTGGAGACGGTCTCCGGGTTGCAGTTGACCATCACGGCCTCGAACCCGGCCTCGCGCAGGGCGATCGCGGCGTGCACGCACGAGTAGTCGAACTCGATGCCCTGCCCGATCCGGTTCGGCCCCGAGCCCAGGATGATCACCTTCGGCTTGTCGGGCTGCGGGGTGACCTCCGATTCCGCGGCCGGGTCGGACTCGTAGGCCGAGTAGTGGTACGGCGTCCTGGCGGCGAATTCGGCGGCGCAGGTGTCGACGGTCTTGAACACCGGTCGCACGTGCAGCCGGTGCCGCAGCGTCCGCACCCCGTCCTCACCGGCCAGCTCCGGCCGCAGCGCGGCGATCTGCTGGTCGGACAGGCCGGTGCGCTTGGCCTCGCGCAGCAGGTCCGCGTCCAGCACGGGCGCGTCCCGGACCTCGGCGCCCACCTCGCCGATCAGCGCGATCTGGTCGATGAACCAGGGGTCGATACCGCTCGCCTCGTGCACCTGCTCGACGCTGGCGCCCAGGCGCAGCGCCCGCTCGACCGCGTAGACGCGGCCGTCGTGCGGGGTCCGCAGCTCCTCCAGGGTCCCTTCGAGCGTGACACCTTCGGGGTCGGGCCGAGTCCAGAACCCGGCCGCCTTGGTGTCGATCGAGCGCATCGCCTTGCCCAGCGCTTCGGGGAAGCTGCGGCCCAGCGCCATCGCCTCGCCGACGCTCTTCATGGTCGTGGTGAGCGTCGGATCCGCACCCGGGAATTTCTCGAACGCGAACCGCGGCACCTTCACCACCACGTAGTCCAGCGTCGGTTCGAACGAAGCGGGCGTCTCGCCGGTGATGTCGTTACGGATCTCGTCGAGGGTGTAGCCGATCGCGAGCTTCGCGGCGATCTTGGCGATCGGGAACCCCGTCGCCTTCGACGCCAGCGCGGAGGAACGGGACACGCGGGGATTCATCTCGATCACGACCATCCGCCCGTCACGCGGGTTGATCGCGAACTGGATGTTGCAGCCGCCGGTGTCCACGCCGACCTCGCGCAGCACCGCGATACCGACGTCCCGCATGTGCTGGTACTCGCGGTCGGTCAGGGTCATCGCCGGGGCCACCGTGATCGAATCCCCGGTGTGCACGCCCATCGGGTCGAGGTTCTCGATCGAGCAGACCACCACGACGTTGTCGCGGCGGTCGCGCATCAGCTCGAGCTCGTACTCCTTCCAGCCGAGCACGCTCTCCTCGATGAGCACCTCGGTGACCGGCGACTCGGCGAGGCCGGTCGACGCCAGCCGCTCGAGTTCGTCGTGGGTGTGCGCCATGCCGGAGCCGAGCCCGCCCATGGTGAACGACGGCCGGATCACCACCGGCAGCCCCAGCTCCACGACGGTTTCGCGGACCTCCGCCATGGAGTGGCAAACCCGGCTGCGCGGCACCTCGGCCCCGACCGCGCGCACGATGTCCTTGAATTTCTGCCGGTCTTCGCCGCGCTGGATCGCGTCGATGTCCGCGCCGATGAGCTCGACGCCGTACTTCTCCAGCACACCGCGCTCGTGCAGGGCGACCGCGCAGTTGAGCGCCGTCTGCCCGCCCAGGGTCGCTAGCAGCGCATCGGGCCGCTCGGACGCGATGACCTTCTCCACGAAGTCCGGCGTCACCGGCTCGATGTAGGTGGCGTCGGCGAACTCCGGGTCGGTCATGATCGTCGCCGGGTTCGAGTTGACCAGGCTCACCCGCAGTCCTTCGGCGCGCAGCACACGGCAGGCCTGCGTCCCCGAGTAGTCGAACTCGGCCGCCTGGCCGATCACGATCGGGCCGGAGCCGATGACGAGCACGTGCTCGATGTCGCTACGTTTCGGCATTACTGGGTCTTCTCCTGTGTCTCACGGGGCACTTGCACCCGGCCGGCCCCCGCGAGCGAAGTCGGCCGGTTGTGGCTCGCGCGGGCCTCCATCAGCGCCACGAACTCGTCGAACAGCGGCGCGGCATCGTGCGGGCCCGCCGCCGCCTCGGGGTGGTACTGCACCGAGAACGCGGGCACATCGCCGCACCGCAGGCCCTCGACCGTGCCGTCGTTGGGACAGTAGTGACTGACCTTCACCGTGCCGAACGGCGAGTCGAAGGTCTGCCCCGGCTCACCCTCCAGGGCGAACCCGTGGTTCTGCGCGGTGATCGCGACCAGCCCGGTGCCGGTGTCGATCACCGGGATGTTGATGCCGCGGTGGCCGTAGCGCATCTTGTAGGTGCCCAGCCCCACCGCGCGGCCGAGGATCTGGTTGCCGAAGCAGATCCCGAACAGCGGGATCTCCCGGCCCAGCGCCGCCCGGGTCAACGCGATCGCGTGGTCCTGGGTCTCCGGGTCTCCGGGGCCGTTGGACAGGAACACGCCGTCCGGCTCGACGGCCAGCAGGTCCTCGATCGAACTGGCGGCGGGCAGGATGTGCGTCTCGATGCCGCGCCTGCTCATCTGCCGCGGCGTGTTCGACTTGATGCCGAGGTCCAGCGCGGCGACCCGGAAGCGCCGCTCACCCCGGGCAGGCACCACGTACGGCTGGGCGGTGGTGACCTCACCGGCCAGGCTCGCGCCCTTCATCGGCGGGCCGGCCAGCACCGTGTCGAGCATCGCGCCCTCGGTGTCCAGTGCGTCGCCGGAGAACACGCCGGCCCGCATCGCGCCCTGCTCGCGCAGGTGCCTGGTCAAGGTCCGCGTGTCCACCCCGGAGATGCCGACCACGCCCTGGCCGGCCAGTTCTTCGTCCAGTCCGCGGCGCGAGCGCCAGTTCGACGGCGTGCGGGCCGGGTCGCGCACGACGTAGCCGGCGACCCAGATGCGGGCCGACTCGTCGTCCTCGTCGTTCCATCCGGTGTTGCCGATCTGCGGCGCGGTCTGCACCACGATCTGCCGGTGGTAGGAGGGGTCGGTCAGCGTCTCCTGATACCCGGTCATCCCGGTGCAGAACACCGCCTCGCCCAGGGTCCGCCCCCGCGCCCCGTAGGCCGAGCCGCGGAACACCCGGCCGTCCTCCAGCACCAATGCCGCCGGCGTCCTCACCGGGCACCTCCCTTGATCCGCAACCTGTCGATCCACTGTGGATAGTCATCGGGCTCGTCCGAGCGGAAACCCGTGTCCAGCTCGACATCGCCGGCCCGCCAGGTGATCACCAGCAGGCTGTCCGTGCCCATCACCTTGCCGGCGATCGCGCTCCGCAGCCCGGCGCCGGTGATGGACTCCCGCGGGATCCAGAACCCGGGAGCGCCCGCCCGGTCCACCTCGACGCCGCCGGGACAGAGCCGCAGCCGGGCCCGTCCCCGCAGGCCGGCGCCGCGGGTGACGATCCGGTCCTGCCAGTTCCCCGCGGTGGTCGTGCTGACGTAGAGACCCTTGGCCACCAGTTCGGGCTCCCCGGGTTCGCCGGGAACCCGCGGGAAGGGCGGCACCAGCACACTCTGCGACCGGGCCTTGCGCCGCCAGCCCACCCGCATGCCGTAGACCAGCAGCAGGAAGCAGGCGAGCACGATCAGCGAGAGCACCAGACGTTCCATCAGCTGATTTTCCCTTCACGAGCCGTGATCCGGCCGCGCAGCAGCGTGAGAGTCACCACTGCGGGCAGGCGCATGCCCTCGTACGGCGTGTTCGCCGCGATGCTGGCCAGTTCGGCGCCCCGGACCGTCCACTCCGCCTCGGGGTCGACCAGCACGAGGTTGGCCGGCTCCCCCGCCGCCAGCGGGCGGCCCTGGTCCGGCAGTCCGGCGATCTCCGCGGGGCGCTCGCTCATCACCCTGGCCACCCCGCGCCAGTCGAGCAGGCCGGTGCGGACCATCGTCTCGGCCACCACCGACAGCGCGGTCTGCAGGCCGAGCATGCCCGGCCGGGCCGCCGCCCACTCGCAGTCCTTGTCCTGCACCGCGTGCGGGGCGTGGTCGGTGGCCACGCAGTCGATCACGCCCTCGGCCAGCGCCGCGCGCAACCGGGCCGTGTCCGGGCCGGTGCGCAGCGGCGGGTTCACCTTGTTGACCGGGTCGTAGGTGACGAGCCGTTCGTCGGTGAGCAGCAGGTGATGCGGGGTGACCTCGGCGGAAACCCGGGTCCCACGGTCCTTCGCCCACCTCAGGATGTCGGCCGTCCCCGCGGCCGAGACGTGGCAGACGTGCAGCCTGGCCCCCGCGTGCGCGGCCAGCAGGCAGTCGCGCGCCACGATGGATTCCTCCGCGGAGGCGGGCCAGCCGGCGTAACCGAGGCGCGAAGCCCGCTCTCCTTCGTGCGCCTGGGCGCCGACCGTGAGCCGCGGTTCTTCCGCGTGCTGCGCGATCACCACGCCCAGCGCGGTCGAATACTCCAGGGCCCGCCGCATGATCAGCGGATCCGCGACGCATTGCCCGTCGTCGGAGAACAGCCGTACCCCGGCCACCGACTTGGCCATCGTGCCCAGTTCGGCGAGCTTCTCGCCCTTCAGCCCGGCCGTGACCGCGCCGACCGGATGCACATCGACCAGCCCGACCTCGCGGCCACGGCGCCAGACATGCTCCACGACCACCGCGTTGTCGGCGACCGGATCCGTGTTGGCCATCGCGAACACCGCCGTGTAGCCGCCGAGCGCCGCGGCCGCCGAACCGCTCTCGATCGTCTCGGCGTCCTCGCGGCCCGGTTCGCGCAGGTGGGTGTGCAGGTCGACGAACCCGGGCAGCAGGACCTGCCCGTCCGCTTCGACGACCTCGGTGCCCTCGGTACCCTCGCCCGGTTCGACCGCGCCGATTTCCACGATGACGCCGTCGGCGACCAGCACGTCCACCGGGTCACCCTCGCCATAGAGCCGGGTTCCCTTGATCAGCACGCTCACTTCTCCTCCTCCCCGGCCAGCAGGTGGTAAAGCACCGCCATCCGCACATGCACCCCGTTGCGCACCTGCTCGGTGATCGCGGACGCGGGCGCGTCGGCCACGACCGACGCGATCTCCATGCCGCGCAGCATCGGACCCGGATGCAGGACAACAGCGTGCTCGGGCAACAGGCGCAGCCGTTTCTCGTTCAGCCCGTAGGTGATCGAATACTCGCGCGCCGACGGGAAGAACCCGCCGTGACTGCCGCCAGGTCCGGCAGGCCCGGTTATCCGTTCGGCCTGAACCCGCAGCATCATCACCGCATCCACCGCCGGCAGTTCGGCGTCCAGTTCGTGGGACACGGTCACCGGCAGCGTCTTCACGCCGGTCGGAAGCAGCGTCGGCGGCGCGACCAGGACCACCTCGGCGCCGAGCGCGGCCAGTAGGTGGATGTTGGACCGCGCGACGCGGCTGTGCAGCACGTCGCCGACGATCGCGACGCGGCGGTCCTTCAGCGTGCCGAGCCGCTCACGGAGCGTGGCCGCGTCGAGCAGGGCCTGGGTCGGATGCTCGTGGGTTCCGTCGCCCGCGTTGACCACGGAGGTGCCGGTCCCGGCCAGCCACCCGGCCAGCCGGTGCGCGGCGCCCGAGGCGGGATGGCGGATGATCACGCAGTCGGCGCCGGCCGCGGCCAGTGTCAGCGCGGTGTCCCGCAGCGACTCCCCCTTGCCGACCGAGGAACCGCCGGACGAGACGTTCACGACGTCGGCGCTCATCCACTTGCCCGCGATCTCGAAGGACACCCGGGTGCGGGTGGAGTTCTCGTAGAACAAGGTGATGACCGTGCGGCCGCGCAGCGTGGGCAGCTTGCGCACCTCGCGGCCGAGCAGGGTCTTCTTCAGCCCTTCGGCGGTGTCGAGCACCGCGGTGGCCAGATCCGGGTCGAGCCCGTCGGTGGCCAGCAGGTGTTTCACTCCTCCACTCCCTTGTCACGCAGCACCACGGCGTCCCGCCCGTCCACTTCGGACAGCAGGACGTGCACCTCCTCGCTCCGGGAGGTCGGCACGTTCTTGCCCACGTAGTCCGCCCGGATCGGGAACTCACGATGGCCACGGTCGACCAGCACGGCGAGTTGCACCGCGCGTGGGCGCCCGTGGTCACGCAACGCGTCGAGCGCCGCGCGAACCGTACGGCCGGAGAAGAGCACGTCGTCGACCAGGATCACCACGCGGTCGTCGATCCCGGCGTCGGGCAGGCGGGTGGACGCGAGCGGGCGGGTCGGCTTCCGGCGCAGGTCGTCGCGGTAAAGGGTGATGTCGAGGGCGCCGGTCGGCGGCTTGACGCCGGAGAACTCGGTGATCCGCTCGGTCAGCCGGGTGGCCAGGGACGTGCCACGGGTGGGGATGCCCAGGAGCACGGGCGGATCGTCCACGTCGGCACCGAGCGCAGTCTTCTCGATGACCTGATGGGCCATTCGAGCGATGGTGCGGGCGACGTCACCGGCGGAGAGCAACTCCCGCTCACCACCCGGCTCCGCCGCGCCACGGGAGCGTGACGCCACGGCAGACTCCTTCCCCGCCTCGCCGGACGGGTCCTTAAAGGATGTCGACAACCCCTGTGGCCAGGGATTCCAGGCGAGGCTACCAGGCGCGCCCTCACCTGCATCGGGTGGTATGACTCCTCTCTTTCCAATCCTTTGCTTGACCTGGTGACGACAATGCGTAACCATTACTCTGAGTGTTCAGCTCAGCAGTCCCCCGGGCGGTCCTGGAGACCGACTGGGCGAGGAAACGGAGAACCACCAGATGGGCGATTACGCCAAGGCGCTCGGGGCCAAGCTCCGCGGGATCCGCCAGCAGCAGGGACTGTCCCTGCACGGGGTCGAGCAGAAGTCCGGCGGACGCTGGAAGGCCGTCGTGGTCGGTTCGTACGAGCGAGGCGACCGGGCGGTGACCGTCCAGAAGCTGGCCGAGCTGGCCGATTTCTACGGTGTGCCGGTGGTCGAGTTGCTGCCGGAGGGCCGCGTCCCGTCGGGCGCCGAGCCCGCCACCAAGATCGTGATCAACCTGGAGCGGCTGCAGCAGCTCCCGGCGGAGAAGGTCGGGCCGCTGGCCCGGTACGCCGCCACCATCCAGAGCCAGCGCGGCGACTACAACGGCAAGGTGCTGTCGATCCGCACCGAGGACCTGCGCTCGCTGGCGATCATCTACGACATGACCCCCGGCGAGCTCACCGAGCAGCTCATCGACTGGGGCGTCCTGCCGCCCGAAGCCAGGCCCGCGAAGGAAGACTGACCCGCGTGAAAACAACCCGGTGACGGTACGGAACTCTGGGCACCTGAAGTGACCCCTGAGCTCGCCGGGGCGAAAAACTCTCGGGAACGCGGAGGCGGGCCAGAGGTCCGTCTGCGCGTTCACGATCGCGCGCAGGCCGTGAAGAAGACGTCCCTCGCGCCTTCAACTACAAAACCGCTCGCAACCGGTCCGCGATGGTGCCGATGCGGCCGAGCACACCGTTGACGAACCGGGGCGAGTCGTCCGTGGACAGTTCCTTGGCCAGGCCGACCGCCTCGTCGATGGCGACCGGATCGGGCACGTCGGCGGCCCACAGCAGTTCGTAGACACCCACGCGGAGCACGGCCAGGTCGACCGGCGGCATGCGCTCGAGGGTCCAGCCCTGCGCGTGCTCGGCGAGCAGCTCGTCGATCCGCTCGCGATGCGCCGCCACGCCCTCGACCAGGCTGATCGTGTAGTCGCCGACCGGGTCGACATCGGTGGAGCCGACCCGCTCGGCCAGCAGGGTCACCGGGTCGAGGGAACGCTGCGCGGCCTCGTAGAGGAACTCCACGGCACGCCTGCGCAAAGCGCGGCGGCCCAGGGAGCCGCCGCGCCGGGGCGAACGTTCGGAAGGGCTCAACTGGAGATCCTGCCCAGGTACCGGCCGTCGCGGGTGTCCACCTTGACCTTCTCGCCGGTGGACACGAACAGCGGCACCTGGATCTCGGCGCCGGTCTCCAGGGTCGCCGGCTTCGTGCCGCCGGTGGAGCGGTCGCCCTGCAGCCCGGGGTCGGTGTGCTGGATGACCAGCTCGACCGAGGTGGGGAGCTCGACGTAGAGCGGCTCGCCCTCGTGCGTGGCCACCTGCACCTCGGTGTTCTCCAGCAGGTAGCTCGCGGACTCGCCGACGGTCTCCGCGGGGACGGTGATCTGGTCGAACGTCTCGCCGTCCATGAACACGTAGTCGGCGCCGTCGTTGTACAGGTAGGTCATGGTGCGGCGGTCGACGGTGGCGGTGTCCACCTTGGTGCCGGCGTTGAACGTCTTGTCCACCACCTTGCCGGTGAGCACGTGCTTGAGCGTGGTGCGCACGAACGCGCCACCTTTGCCCGGCTTGACGTGCTGGAAGTTCACGACGGACCACAGCTGGCCGTCCAGGTTCAGCACTATGCCGTTCTTCAGGTCGTTGGTGGTGGCCACTACGTTGTCCAGTTCTCCACTAGTCGTTTCTCCCGGCCGCGCTAGACGACCACGAGTTCCTTGCTGCTCAGGGTGAGGAGTTCGGCCGTGGAATCCCGCACGACCAGCGTGTCCTCGATGCGGACGCCACCGCGGCCCGCGATGTACACGCCCGGCTCGACGGTGACCGTCATACCGACGGAAAGTGTACCGGCGCCGTTGCGTGCCAGCCGGGGCGCCTCGTGGATCTGCAGCCCCACTCCGTGGCCGAGGCCATGCGAGAACTCGTCACCGTGCCCTCCCTGCTCGATCACCTGCCGTGCCGCCTTGTCGACCTCGACCACCTCGCTGCCCGGCAACACCGCCGCGCGCCCGGCGGCCTGTGCCCGGTACACCAGCTCGTACACCTCGCGCTGCCAGTCCACGGGCCTGCCGAGCACGACCGTGCGGGTCATGTCCGAGTGGTACCCGTCCACGGTGGCTCCGAAGTCCAGCTTCACGAACTCGCCCGCGGCCAGCACCTTGCCCGTGGGCCGGTGGTGCGGGATGGCCGAGTTGGCGCCGGCGGCCACGATGCTGTCGAACGACGGGCCGGACGAACCGTAGTCGAGCATCCGCGTTTCCAGGTCGCGGGCCACCTCGCGCTCGGTGCGGCCCGGCCGGATCCCGCCGTGCTCGAGCAGATCGGCCAGGGCACGGTCGGCGGCGGCACAGGCCATCCGCAGCGACTCGATCTCGGTCGCGTCCTTGACCAGGCGCAGCCGCTCGACCAGGCCAGGCGCACGCCTGAGCTCGATCCCGCCGGCGAGCGCGGAAAACGCTTCGTAGTCCTCGACGCTGACGTGGTGACTTTCGAAACCCGTCCGGCGGTAACTCGCCCCCTGCTCATCGGCGCGGCTGAGCAGGGCCCTGGCACTGTCGCGGTCGAGCACGCGCTCCAGATCGGGCACCTCGCCCGCGGACTGCGTGGCGTACCGGCCGTCGGTGCAGAAAACAGTTTCCTTGTCGCTGCCGGCGTGGAGCAGCAGAGCCGCGTTGGAACCGGTGAACCCGGTCAAATAGCGGATGTTGAGCAGGTCGGTGACGAGCAATGCGTCCACGTCGGCTTCGTGAAGCAGCTCGCGCAGCGCGTTACGGCGAACGAGGTGAATTTCCGGCACCAGCCCAGCCTAGGGGCGGCGCCAGTCGATACCAATCCGGCCGACCGTGCCACGAGCGGCGAAACGCAGGTCGGCCGCCGGTTTGACGGGGAGGCTCACTTTCGGTCTGCTTGGTAAGGTGACCCGATGCGGCCCTGGCTGACTCGCGGTCTCGGGATGGCGCTGCTGCACGGTGTCGCCGCCGTCGCGCTGGCGAAGGCGGAGGTCTACACCCCGGCCGGCCTCACCACCATCAAGATCATCGTGATCGCGCTGCTGGTGGGCACGGCCGCGCTGTGGAGTGCTATCGACGCCTGGCGGTGCGCCCCCAGCCCGTCCCCGAAGCCCGCGAGAGCGTTGCGGCGGGACGATCTCGGCCGGACCTGGCTGATCTCCGCGCTGATCTCCGGGCCGGTGTCCGGGATCCTCTACGTGATCGGCAAGGCGGTGCTGGTCGACCAGAGCGGGACGAGCGAGTTGTGGCCGGCGCTGTCCGGTGGCGCCGCGTTCACCTCGCTGCTCGTGCTCGTCCCGGCCGGGCTCGGCATCTTGGTGGGCGGCCGGCCGCAGCCCGCCCGGAAGTCGGCGTCGGCCGGAAAGTAACGGCTCAGAACGGGACCTCGCCGGCGAGCTGGCGGATGCCCGGCAGATCGCCGTCGAGCTCCCCGGTCTCGAACCGGCACATCCCGATCACGTGCCAGAACTGGCCACCCGGGTCCCCCTCGACCTTGTAACGGCCGTCCGGGGCCAGCGCCGCCCAGCCCTCCGGCAGCCCGAGCAGCACCAGCCTGGCCTCCGCCCGCTGCCCGGTCACCGTCCACAGCCGCACCGTGCCGTCGTCACCGCCGCTGGCCAGCAGCCGGCCGGACGGGCTGAACTCGACCGACAGGACGTCCCGGCTGTGCCCGATCAGGGTTTGCAGGTGGGCGCCGGTCGCCGGATCCCACAGGCGGATCACCAGGTCGTTGCCCGCGGTGGCGAGCAGATCCCCGGCCGGGTTGAACGCGAGCGTTTGCAGGCGCGCGATATGCCGGGTCAGCACGTGCCGGACCTGCCCGGTCCCGGTGTCCCACACCCTGGCCGTGGTGTCCCAGGAGGCACTGGCCACCACGCCGTTTCCGAACGCCACGGCGTAGACCCGGTCGGTGTGCCCTGCCAGGGTGCGCAGGAGCTTGCCGGTGCGGGCGTCCCACAGCCGCACCATCGAGTCATCGCATCCGGTGACGAGCAGGGTTCCGTCCCGGTTGAACGCGATCGAGCGGACCCGGCCTCGATGTTCACCGAGGGTGTGCAGGAGCCGGCCGGTGGTGCGGTACCAGAGCCGGACGGTGTCGTCGTCGTTCGCGGTCGCGAGCTCGTCGCCGGACGGGCCGAACGCCAGCGCCCAGATCGGCGCGGATTCGACGTTCAGGTGACGCTCGTAGACCGCGGCGACACCGCCTTCCGTCCTGGTGAGGCTGAGCAGGTTGAGCCTGCCGTCGTTGGTCGCGGTGGCCAGCCGGGGCGCGGCCGGGCTGAAGACGGTGGCCTCCACGGTGAGCAACCGGTCCGGCGAGCCGAACAGCTGCTCGACCCGGCGTCCGGTGACCGGGTCCCACAGCCGCGCCACGCCGTCGTTGCCGCTGGTGGCCAGCAGCTCGCCGTCCGCGCCGAACCGCACACCGGTGACCCGCCGCCCGTGCCCGGACAGCACATGCCGGCACTGGCCGGTCTCCGGATCCCACAGGCGCGTGGTGAACTGGTCGTCGCTGATCGCGAGCTGGCCGCCGTCCGGGCGGAACGCGAACGGCCACACCGAGCCGAGATGGCCTTCCAGCCGGTGCCGGACCTCGCCGGTCGCGCTGTCCCACAGGATCACCTTGCCGGCGCTGTCCCCGGTGGCCAGGATGGCACCGGACGGGCTGAAGGCCACGCAGTAGATCGCCGCCACATGCCCGGTCGGCGCTCGCACGCACTGCTTGGTCGCGGTGTCCCACACGCACACGCCGCCGTCGGTGTCACCGCTGGCGAGCAGGCTCCCGTCGGGATGGAAGGCGAGGCTGTACACCCCGCCGGTGTGCCCGGGGAGATCGGCGAGGCGACGGCCCGTCCGCGGATCCCACAGCCGCACGGCGCCCCCCTGCCCGCCGGTGGCCAGCAGATCGCCGGACGGGCTGAACGCCACCCGGTACACCGAGCCGACGGCGCCGGTCAACTCACCCAGCGACGC
Organism: Amycolatopsis sp.; assembly: GCF_035276945.1. Classification (GTDB taxonomy): domain Bacteria; phylum Actinomycetota; class Actinomycetes; order Mycobacteriales; family Pseudonocardiaceae; genus Amycolatopsis_E. The sequence goes on from NZ_DATELF010000099.1 coordinate 47,941, forward strand.
ACCGCTCGCGGTGTCCCACAGGCGAACGCTGCCGTCCCGGTACGCCGCGGCCAGCACGGCGCCATGGAAGGCCATGCTGAAGACGAAACCGCGCCCGCTGGGCAGTTCGTGGACGGGCTCACCGGTCGCCAGATCCCACAGCCGCAGCACGCCGTCGGCATCGCCGGTGGCCAGCCGCCCACCGGACGGGTCCAGCTCGACCGGCCACGGCCACTCCCGGTGCCCCTCCAGCACATGCCGGGATTCGCCGGTGGCCGCGTCCCAGACCCGGACCTTGCCGTCGGCGGACCCCGTGACCAGGACGTCCTCGCCGTAGGTCACGGCGAACACGCGGTCCCGGTGGCCCTGCAGGGTGCGCAGTGGCAACCCGGTGACGCTGTCGCAGATCAGCACCCCGCCGTCGTCGCTGCCGATCGCCAGGGTTCCGGCGTGGGGGCTGTAGTCGAGCGCCCGGGGGAGGCGGCCGAACTCGGCGTGGAAGCCGTGCCGCACGCCGATCGAAGCCGGTGCGAACTCGGTGTGCGCGGGCTGGCCGGGCGCGATGGCCGCACCGCGCAGGTGGCCGGGGTCCGGAAGGCCCTTCGCCGCGATCAGGGCGGCGCGGCGCCAGCGGCTGCCCGTCAGCACCGCGCCGGTCAGGTCGGCCCGTTGCAGCCTGGCTCCGGTGAAGTCGGCGTCGCGCAGGTCGGCACCGCTGAGGTCGGCGTCGTCGAGTCGTGCCCGGACCAGCGTGGCGTCGCGCAGGACCGCGCGGGTGAGGTTGGTATCCACCAGGCGAGCGCCGGTGAGGTCGGCGCCGGTGAGATCGACCTCGGCGAACTCGCGGTAGGACAGATCCTCGCCCGGCAACGACGCGCCCCGCAGGTCGGCGGTGGCCGGGGTGCGCAGGCGCGTGCTGACCTTGATCGCGTTGGTCCGGGTGATGTCGCTCGCCGCACCGTCGGCGAGCACCCCTTCGGCCCATTGCTGGCAGACCCGGGTTTCCGCGATGTCGCACAGGAAGTCGACGGTCAGCTGCGAAAGCGGGCGCTGCCCGAGTTCTCCCGGCGCGCTCGTCCCGGAGTAGAACCGCCCGGCGATCGCGTTGGCCACCAGCCACTCCATCACCGAGCTGTGGATGAACCCGAACTGCCCGTCGTCGGTCCGGACCAGCAGGCTGCCCGCGCCCATCGCATGCGCCGCCTGGGACCCGGACAGCCGCCCACCGGCCAGGCCCGAGAGCGTGTCGGCGACCTCATGCAGTTCGGCCAGGCCCAGGAACGATTCGCCGGACTCCCAGAGCCGCAGCGCGAGGGTCGTGACGGCCAGCCACAGGTCGTCGAGCTCGAGGCCGACGGGCGAACCCGGCCCGCCCGCGGCCCGCCGGGCCTCGAAGCTCAGCCAGTTCTGCAGGATTTCGCGGTAGAGCGCGGCCGCCGACAGCGTGTGCCGGGCCCGCACCGCCGCGCGGACCCGCTCGTCGTCCAGGTCGGAGATGAAGCTCAGCATGCGCGGATTCCGTGACAGGCCGAGAAGGTCCTGGATGCCGTTGATCAGGATCAGGCGGGCGGTGGCCTTCTCCTCGTCGCCGCCGTAGCGGTTGATCAGGTACCGGCGGATCTGCTCCGGCGTGAAGTCCTCCACGGCGAGGATCCGCCGGTGCGGCAGCAGCCCGACCCGCTCGCCGAGCGCGGTGAACACCTGGGCGTGCGACTTGAAGTGCTGCGTGCGGCTGGCGACGATGATCTTCGCCTTGTCCCGGGCCGCCTGCAGCAGGGTCTCCAGGTGGTCGGCCGCGCGGTCGTAGGTGACCCGGGTGACCAGCTCGTCGAAGCCGTCGAACAGCAGCACGATCCGGCCCTCGCGCAGCATGTAGTGAAACGCCTTGAGGTCGATCAGCTCCTCGCCGTGGTTGGCCAGGTGCGCCGCCACCAGCGCGTCCACCGAATGCGCCTTGTCCAGTTCCCGCAGCTCGATCAACAGCGGGATCACCGCGGGGACCGTCTCGGCGATGCGCCGGGCCACCTCACGCAGCACGAACGTCTTGCCGCGGCCGAAGTCGCCCAGCACCAGCACGAACCTTCCGTGGTCGCCGGTAGCCAGGCGGACCAGCTCGTCGGCCAGGTCCTCCCGCACCTCGGCCTCGTTGCGGTCGAGCTCACGGAACCGTTGCGGCACATAAAGATCGGGCGGGTAGCGCCGGTCGGTACGCAGCCGGAGGGTCTGCTCGGCGACATACTCGTCGAGGTCGAGCAGGCCCTGGAACTCGGTGAAGCTGCGCAGGCGCACCCCGCGCCGGGCGACCTCGTCCCGCAGTGCCCCCGACGGCGACGGCCCCTGGTAGACCAGCTCGGAGCCGGGACCGGGGTCGTGCCGCAAGAAGTCTTCGACGACTTCGCGGGTCACCTCACCGACATAGGCGCCGACCCGCCATTGCGGGGTGAACCCCTCCTCCTGCCGGGTGACCAGCAGATGCGGTGGCCGCGCGTCGACGCGGCGGATCTTGGCCCCCTCGTAGCGGGTCGCGCAGACCTCGGCGACCCGCTCGAGCAGGCGGCTGTCCGGATCGTTCGCCTCGGCCTGCTCCTCCGCCGGCACCGGCGCCTCGGCCAGCTCGGCGAAGCCCCCGGTCGCCGCGGGCGCGACGAAGGTGCCGCCGGCCGACTGCCACTGCCGCGTCACCCGCTCGGCCCGCTCACCCACCCGGTCCTCGTACACCGAAAACCGCCGCAGCCCGTCGGCGGTCACCTGGATGATCTCGTCCCGGCCCGGCCCGGCACCCGCCACCGCGGGCAGGCCGGAGTCCAGGAAATCGATCCGGGTGCCGCCGGGACCGGGACCGTGCAGCAGCAGGTTGAGCCGGCTGCCGAGCAGCCGGTCGAGCAGTTCGGCGTCGGAGAGCAGCACCGGGTCGCGGCCGGGCAGCCGCCCGCCCGGCGTCGGGTCGTGGCGGAGCACGCCCAGCCGTAGCCAGCCGGAGGACTCGAAGGGCCGCAGGCGTTCGGCGAACCACGCCACCTGGGACTCCCCCAGCAGGCCGTAGTCGTCCTCCGGGCGGTGGCTCATCGCCATCGTGGAGTTCATGGCGGCGATCGCGACCCGCAGCTCGGGAACGGCGAACAGGGTCCACGGCTGGGCGACGTCGAACACCGGCCCGTCGAGGCCCTGGTAGAGCTCGGCGAACAGCTCCGCGTAGTGGTCCAGCTTCGGGAAGTAGGGCTCCTGGGGCCGCCGGTCCCGTGCTTCGCACTGCAGGAAGTAGGCATGGCAGGCGGCCTTGGACACGTCACGGCCACCCGGCGCGACGATCAGCCGGTGTGGCTCCAGGCCGAGCAGCACACGCAACCCGGCGAGGAAGTTCAGCGCCTCGTCGACCTGGCCTGGCCTGGCCGACTCGGTCAGGTCGCCGCTGACCACGATCAGTTCCGGTTCGGGCGCCCCCGAGTCGGTGAGCCGGCTGACGTTCGCCCTGATCCTGGCCTGCAGCTCGCGTGCGGTCAGCGGCTCACCCGCCCCGACGGTGCCGCGGCCGAACCGGGGACCGGGCACGTGCAGCACCGTGACGCTGTCACGCCCGGCAGGGAGCGGCGTGGCCGCGGGCGGGTAGGCCGGTGCGGCCACCGGCGCGCGGCGCGTCCGAGGCGGTTCACGGGTGACGGGCTCCGGCTCGCGGGGCACCTGCGGGGCGACGGTCGCGTGCGGGTAGGCGGGCTCCACTTCCGGTTTCGCCCGGCCGGCCAGGGTCTGGCGGAGCTGGCCGAGCAACGCCTCACGCGCCGCGTGCTGGTCGGCGATGCCGAGCAGGTCCAGCCAGGTGATCGTGGCGAGCAGGCCGTCCACCGGACAGTCCTCGATCCGGACGGTGACCAGCTTGCCCGGGTCGCTGCGCAGCGTCGCCTGCCATTCCATGGTCCCGTAGCGGGAATTGAGGTAGTTGCGGGAAAGCACCGCGACCACCACGGCCGCGTCACGGATGCCGCGGTTCATGAAGTCGATGAAGTTCGTGCCGGGCACGAAATCCCAGGCCTGGATCAGCGTCCGGTGCCCGGCCGCCTCCAACTGCCAGGCGATCCACGCCGCCCAGCGTTCGTCCGCCGGCGAATAGCTGATGAAGAAATCGATCGGACGGCCGGGATCCACCCGCTCCCCTCGCCAGTCCATAGGGCTCAGTATCGCGGTGCGATCGGACGATTGCCCAGCGTCCATTCGGGTTGGGATCATGGGCCGGTGGCCGGCCGTGAAAAGGTTACCGACAAGATCCCCACCGTGACCTCTGAGCTTCGGCGGCTGCTGGCCAAGACGAGCGTGCTCTCCTGGATCAGGATCGGACTGCTGACGGCCGGTTTGCTGTGCGTGCTGACCGGCCTCCTGCCCACCGGCGAAGCCGCCGCGAGCATGCGGCGGATCGGCCCGCTCCTGCTGTTCCTCGGCAGCGTCATCGTGCTCGCCACGCTCGCCAGGCAGGCACTGGTCTTCGACGTCATCGCGACCTGGCTCGCGATCGTCGGCCGCGGCAACTACTTCGCGTTGTTCCTGCTCTGCGTGGGGTTCGCGACGGTCACCACCGTGGTGCTCAACCTGGACACCACGGCCGTCCTGCTCACCCCGGTCTTCCTGGCGCTGGCGCCGAAGGCGAAGATCACCGCCCTGCCACTGGCCATGACGACGGTGTGGCTGGCCAACACCGCCAGCCTGCTGCTGCCGGTGTCGAACCTGACGAACCTCCTGGCCGCCAACCGGGTCGCGCTCGCCGCCCCGCAGTTCGCCGCCCGGATGTGGGCGCCACAGCTGGCCTCGCTCGTCGCCACCATGCTGTTCCTCTGGCTGTGCTACTGGCGCCGGGGCCAACGCGGTGAGGACCGGTACATGCCGCCGCCACCGGTCCGGCTCGCCGGGCCCCGGGAACGGGCACTGTGCTGGATCACCGGCGCGGCCTGCCTGCTGTTCATCGCGGCGATCCCGCTGATCCACGACCAGATCGGCTACGCGGCCGCGGCCGCGGCGCTGGTCGCGGTCATCGCGTTCGCGTTCCTGGATCGCGAGAAACTGCACCCGCGGCTCATCCCGTGGCAGTTGCTGAGCTTCGTGAGCGGGCTCTTCCTGGTCGTGCCGACCCTGAGCCGGTACGGGCTGGGCACCGTGATGACCGCGCTGGTGGGCGTCGACGGCAGCGTCCTGGGTGCCTTCCGCGCGGCGGCCGCGGGCGCCGGGCTGTCCAATGTGGTCAACAACCTGCCCGCCTACACCGCGGGCGAGGCGGTGGTCCCGCCCGTCAACCACGACCAGCTGCTGGCCCTGCTGATCGGGACGAACGTCGGCCCCATCGTCACGCCGTGGGCGTCGCTGGCGACCCTGCTGTGCCTGGAATCGTGCCGCCACCACGGGCTGCGGGTCCCGATGGGCCGGTTCGTACGCAACGGTCTCGGCCTCGCCGTGGTGGCGCTGGCCACGAGCGTCGCGGCGCTGTGGCTAACCAGGTAGGCCCGCGATGGTGATCCGCCCGGCCGAATCGACCAGGTCGAGCAGGCCGGGAATCGCCTGCGGATGCCCGGCGACGAAGCTGCGGTCGTTCGGGAGGTCGATGCGGTCGTCGAAAGGCTCGCCGTCGAAGCCGTACACCGCGATCCCGGCCTCGCGCGCGATCAGGCTTCCCGCCGGGAGATCGATCGCCTCGGCCCGGTAGCCGACGAACCCGTCGATGTCGCCCCTCGCCAGCATCACCCAGGCCAGCAGCGGCGCCCACAACTGGAGCACCCGGCGTGAGCTCGACTCGAGCACCACCCGCAGCGCGCGGGCCACCTCGTCGGCGCGCCCGACCTCGTATCCCTGCGCCCACGCGAGAACGGGGTGCCGGGGCTTGCGGTAGCGGGGCCGCAGCCGCCCGCCGGGCCCGACCGTGCCGCGATCCTGCACCGCCGACCAGCTCTCGCCCCGCACCGGGTCGTGGACGACACCGAGCACCGGCACGCCGTCGCGGCACAGCGCGATCCCGACCACGTAGTTGTTCAGACCTATCGCCACGTTGTTCGTACCGTCCAGGGGGTCCACGAGCCACACCCACGATTCGTCGGACGCGTCCAGCAGGCCCGACTCCTCGGCCACGATCCGGTGCCGTGGGAAGGCGTCACGGAGACGCGCCACGATCACTCGTTCGGCGGCCAGGTCGAGGTCGGTCACCACATCCCCGGTCGCGCTCTTGGTGCGCACCCCCAGCGTGCCGGTCGCGCCGGCGAGCAGCAGCGTCCCCGCTTCCTCGACCGCGCCGAGCGCGACCTGCCTGGCCTGTTCCAGATCAACCTGCGTCAGCGTGTGCTGTGGCCGCACGGATCCTCCCGCGGTCGAGGGGGCCTGGAGGCTGGCCCCCAGGCGGGGTCTGGAGGTTGCACCCCCGGAGGGCGCTGTCCGGAGCCGGCAAGTCGCATGACGACCATGCCGGCCACGTACACCGTCTCATCGTGATCGCAGAGCTGCCGCTTGGTCCGATGGCTTTCAGTGTGCAGGTCGCCCAGCGCCAGGTCCACCGCCCCCGGACGGCCGAGGCCGAGGGCGACGGTTGCCGTCTCACCCACTGGTACGGTCTCATGGAAAACTCCCGCCGGCAGGCCGTAGACGTCGCCTTTTCGATGAACTTCGGTGACGCTGCCGCCACGGCGCACCAGTCTGGACGTGCGGCGGATCTCGTCGCCGTCACCGCCGCTCTCGATCTCACAGACCCGATGGGTGGGCCCGTCCGGTTCGTCGGTCACCGCGACCAGTTCGTTCCGCAGTGTGCCGTAGAGGACATAGCTGAGCAGGTCCCAGCTGTGCGCGTGCGTGGTCGAGGTGGTGGCGCCGGCGTGCGGAACGTGATCGCTCCACACATGCACGCAGACACCGCGCTCGCCGGCCCGCTCCAGCGGAAGGCAAAGGAAGCCGAGTGGATGCCGCACGGCCAGGACCCTGCCACGGCCCGCGGCCACCTCGCCGAGCCGGTCGGCGGCCCACCGGGGAACGGCCCGGTCCCTGGCCTCGCCCGTCACCGCCCGATAGATCGTGTCGTACATGGCCTCCCCGCATCCTTTCCCAGCGCGCGAACGGGCGCGGGCAGCCTTACCAGTAGGGGTTCTTCGGCTGGAGGGCCCTTCGCACGATGTCGGCGACGTCCCGGTCGGTGAACGAACCGGGCAGTTCCAGGTCGAGCAGGGCGAACAGCTTGCGCGTCTCCTCGACCGACGGCTCGTCCGACAGCGGTAGGTCCTTCGCCCTGCCGATGTCCACGTGCCGGGTCTGCTCGAAGCTCGCCATCAGCTCACGGCTGTAGGCACGGTAGTGCGGCTTGCCCTTGTCGAACAGCAGGGCCGGCGCCGCCGGGTCCTCCTGGGTCATGATCACCCACTGCGAGGAGATATCCCAGCGGAAGGTGGTCATCACCTTCGACAGCCCGACCTCGATCCTGAGGAAGGTGAACCGCTGGCGGTACCAGCAGGCCGCGAAGATCGTCGCGAACGCCTCCTTACGCGTACGGTCGACGGTCCAGGTGTCGCCGGTCCGGTCGGGCCCCGGGGTCAGCGAAAGGCGGTACTGCGAGTACTCCTGGCACAGCACCTGGTTCGTCGGGTCGACGATCTCGATCTGCACTCTCAGCGGGCGCTTCGCGCGCCGCGCGTTCTCGACGCACTCGGGGAGCGTGACCGCCCTCAGGTAGGTTCCGGTGCCGCCCTTGAACATCCACTGCTCGGTCTCGTGATGCGCGTCGGCGTGCACGCGGCCCACCTCGGGGCCGTTCACCAGCCGGACCGCGAAGGTCTCGGCCAGCGCCCGCGCCGCGAACCTGCGGTCGCGCAGCAGGGTCGTGGCCAGCAGGGCCAGCGTGAGCAGGACCGCCGCGTTGATCTGTTCGGTGCCGAAGACGTCGAACACCCCGAGCAGCGCGACCACCGCCGCGATCACCAAGGCCAGGAAACCGTCGGCGTTACCCCTCAACCACGCCGCGAGCCGCGCCATCCAACCCGTGTCTTTCGGTAGCCGGTTTTCGTCCGAGGGTAACAAGGAGCCGCGGCCGCGGGAAGAACCAGAGCAACCAGTACGACCAGAAGAACCAGCAGCAAACGCGAAAGTTTCACAGCGGAGGGCCCGGCGGGTGGTCGCGCCACTGCGCGTCGGTGATCGACGTGACGGCCGAGCCGTTCATCGCGACGATGTCCGCCGAGGCGACCGGCCACAGCCTGCCGTCGTCGAGGATCAGGCCGAAACCGTAGCTCGGGGCCTGCACCGCGGCGGCGCCGGACGCCAGGCGCGCGGCCACCGGAACCTGGCCGAGCGCCACGATCCGCTGGTCGAGCACCCGCGTGGCGAGCTTCTCCGCCACCGAACGGCGGTCGATCCGGACCAGCCTGCCGTCCACCACGAAATCCATCGTGCGCACCGGCGAGGGCATGGCGAAACCGTTCAGCGTCGCCAGCGCCTGCGCCTGGTTCGCACAGCCGCTGACACCTGTGAGATCGAGGCCGAACCGGCGCAGGTCGGTCGGCGCGCCCGCCTCACCGATGACGGTCGCGCGCACCACGTCCACCGGCACGCGCCCGCACGGGTCGGCCATCGAGACCGGCGCGTGCCCGTCCGGCCGCCGCACCAGGCCCGGTCCCTCCCGCCAGGTACCCGGGATCACCACGGCGCGGTAGGGCCTGGTGGCGAAGTCGCGGTCGAAGAACGTGATCGTCGTACCGCCGTCGGTCTCGTGCGCGATCGCGAAGGCGTTGAGCGCGTCGACCCACATCAGATCGACGCTGAAGGCGTCCACCACCGATCTGGTACGAGGGGCCGCGGTGCCGGGGACGGGGGCGAAACCGTTGTCCTCCAAGGCTTCCACACCGGTACGGAACGTGGGGTCCTTGGCGCGCAGCACGAACTGTCCCGCGCCGTTCCACCCGGCGCCCCGGCCGGTGGTGTCGGTGAACATCAGGTAGAACCAGCCGTCCAGGTACACGGCCGCCGGTTGCCCCGCTCCGTAGAGATTGTCGCGGTGCACGTCCTCGGCCGGCCCGACGATCGCGTTGCCGTCGTTGGCCCGTGTCCAGGTGCGGCCGTCCCTGCTGGTGGCCACACCGATCGAGTTCCCGAGCGCGTGATCGCCCGCCGCGCCGGTGTAGTAGAGGTAGTAGGTCCCGTCCACCCGGATCACCGAGGGGTCGCAGGTATGTGCGCCGTCGAAGTGGCCAGGGTCGCCGGAAAGAACCGCGGGGGGCGTGGTCCCGCCGGGCCCGGTGAACGGTCCGTCGAGGGAGGCCGATTCGCCGTAGAGGATGTCGTCGCCGGGTGGTGGCGCGGCCGGGGACTGGCTGCACCACCACGTGCGGGCGCGGTCGCCGTCGAGCATCACGGTGGGGCCGTAGTTGTAGGGGGTGCCGGGTCCGCCCGCCGCGACCACTCCACCACTGGCGCGGCTCGCGCCGGTGGTCAGCGGGACGTCTCCGGGGTTCGCCGCCGGTTTGTCGCCGCCGATACCGCCGTTCTGCCCGGCGCCCTCGGCCTGCGTCTGCCCGGCCGCCGAGCAGCCGGCCAGGCCTGCCGCGGCGAGGGCCGCGACCAGCACACCGGCCAGCCTCCACCGGACACCGCGCAACGCCAAACCCCACCCCTCCAGCTTCCCGCGGCCGCCGGTGGGCGACGGCACGAGCCAGTGTAGAGACTCACTAGCCCGCTCGGGTGACACCCGATCTTGCCGGGCAGGGTTCGGGCGTTCGCCCTCATCCCTGGTGCTCTGCCAGCCACCGCACCGCCAGCGGGTATCCGGAGACGCCGAGCCCGGCCACGACCGCGGTCGCGATGTCCGAGAGCACACTGTGGTGCCGGAACGGTTCCCGCTTGTGCACGTTGGAAATGTGCAGCTCGATCAGCGGTGCGGTCAGCTGCGCGGCGGCGTCACGGACGGCGATGGAGTAGTGCGTCCAAGCGCCGGCGTTGAGCACCACCGGGTTTCCCCCGTCCGCCGCCTCGTGCAGCCAGCCGACCAGTTCTCCCTCATGGTCGGTCTGCCGGACCTCGACCTCGACGCCCAGCTCCGTGCCGGTCTTCACGCACAACTCGGCGAGTTCGTCGTGCGTGGTGGCGCCGTAGACCGACGGTTCCCGCTTGCCGAGCCGGCCCAGGTTCGGGCCGTTGAACACGAAGATCTTCACAGCAGCACGCTACCGCCTGGCGACGGCGGGTCCGCGGCCACGGCGGAGTAGGCGGCGGCGAGCAACGCGGGGTCCGGGCCCTCCAGCCTGCCCGGTTTGGCCAGGCCGTCGAGCACGACGAAACGCAGCACCCCGGACCGTGTCTTCTTGTCACCGCGCATGGTTTCCAGCAGTTGGGGGAGCGCGTCGGGATCGTAGGTCGTGGGCAGGCCGAGCAGGTTGAGCACGCGGGCGTGCCGCTCGGCCGTGGCGTCGTCGAGGCGGCCGGCCAGCCGGGCCAGCTCGGCGGCGAACACCAGCCCGACGCTCACCGCGGCACCGTGCCGCCACCGGTAGCGTTCCCGCCGTTCGATCGCGTGTCCGAGGGTGTGCCCGTAGTTCAGGATTTCGCGCAGGTCGGACTCGCGCAGGTCGGCCGCGACGACGTCCGCCTTGACCTGGATCGAGCGCCGGACCAGCTCGCCGAGGACCGCGCCGCCCGGGTCGACGGCCGCGGCCGGGTCGCCCTCGATCAGGTCGAGGATCACCGGATCGGCGATGAAGCCCGCCTTGACCACCTCGGCCATCCCGGCGACGAGCTCGTTCGGTGGCAGGGTCTCCAGGGCGGCCAGGTCGGCGAGCACCGCGCTCGGCTCGTGGAACACGCCGACCAGGTTCTTGCCCGCGTCGGTGTTGATCCCGGTCTTGCCGCCGACGGCCGCGTCGACCATGCCGAGCAGGGTGGTGGGCACGTTCACCAGGCGCACGCCCCGCATCCAGGTGCCGGCGACGAAACCGGCGAGGTCGGTCACCGCGCCCCCGCCGAGCCCGACCACGACGCCTCGGCGGTCGAGGCCGATCTGGCCCAGCACGTCCCAGCAGAAGCTGGCGACTTTGAGCGCCTTGCCGTCCTCGGCGTCCGGGACCTCCACGCGGTGCGCGTCCAGCCCGGCGGCGATCAGCTCGTCACGGATCGCCTCGGCGGTTGCGGTGAGGGTCGGCGGGTGGATCAGCGCGACCTTCGTGGCGTCCCGGACCGCCTCGGTGAGGTCGCCGAGCAGACCGCGGCCGACCAGCACCTCATACGGCCGCCCGGTCTTCACCGGGATCCGCACCGGATCGCCCGCCGCCGCGCGGTGGGTTCGGGAGGGCGTCCGGGGGCCTGCTCCCGGACGGGTGCCGGGGACCGCGCCCCCGGACGGCACAGAGCCGGTCACGGCGTCGCCTCCAGCTTCTTGTCGAGTTCGTGCACGATCGCGGCGACCACTTCGGCCGGCGTGCGCCCGTCGGTGGCGACCTCGATGGTGGCCACCTCACGGTAGACGGGCAGCCGGGCCTCGAGCAGCGACCGGTAGGTGGCGCGCGGGTTCACCCCGGCCAGGAGCGGGCGGGCCGTGGACAGGCCGACCCGCTGGGCCCCGGCGGCGAACCCGACGTTGAGGAACACGACGTCGTGCGCGCGCAGCCGCTCCCGGGTGCCCGTCGCGAGCACCGCTCCCCCGCCGACCGAGAGCACCCCATCGTGCTCGGCCAGCGCGACCGCCACCACCTCCTCTTCGAGCGCGCGAAACCCTGGTTCGCCGTCCTCGGCGAAGATCTCCGTGATCGACCTTCCGGCACGGGCCACGATGTCGTCGTCGGTGTCCCGGAACGCGACCCCGAGCGACTCGGCCAGCAGGGGCCCGACCGTGCTCTTACCGGAACCGGGTGGCCCGGCGATCACCAGGCAGGGCTTCACGACCACCGTTCCTCCAGCGCCTTGAGGTAGGCCTCGGCGTTGCGCCTGGACTCGGCCAGCGAATCACCACCGAACTTCTCCAGCGCGGCGTCGGCGAGCACGAGCGCGACCACCGACTCCAGCACGACCCCGGCCCGCGGCACCGCGCAGACGTCGGAGCGCTGATGGATGGCCACCGCGGGCTCACCGGTAGCGACGTCCACTGTGGACAGAGCCTTGGGTACGGTGGAGATCGGCTTCATCGCCACCCGCACCCGCAAGGGCTCGCCGTTGGTGATCCCGCCTTCGAGCCCGCCGGCCCGGTTGGAGCGCCTGGTGACCCCGACCGGCCCGGAGCCGCGGTCGATCTCGTCGTGCGCCTGGCTGCCCCACCGCTGCGCGGTGGTGAAACCGTCACCGACCTCGACCCCCTTCATGGCCTGCACGCCCATCAACGCTCCGGCCAGCCTGGCGTCGAGCCGCCGGTCCCAGTGCACATGGGAGCCGAGGCCCGGCGGCAGCCCGTAGGCGATCACCTCGATCACACCGCCGACCGTGTCGCCCGCCTTCCGCACCGCGTCCACCTCGGCCACCATCGCGTCGGTGCCCGCCTGGCCGAACGCGCGGACGGGGCTTTCGTCGATGGCGGCGAGATCGTCCGGTCCGGGCAGCGGGCCTTCCGGTGCCCGCGCACCCCCGATCGAGACCACGTGGCTGATGATCTCGACGCCCAGCAGTTGCCTCAGGAAGGCCCGCGCCACCGTGCCGAGGGCGGTGCGCGAGGCGGTCTCCCGCGCGCTGGCTCGCTCGAGAACCGGGCGCGCCTCGTCGAAGCCGTACTTCTGCATGCCGGGCAGGTCCGCGTGTCCTGGCCGCGGCCGGGTCAGCGGCTCGTTCCGGGCGAGACCGGCGAGTTCGGCCGGTTCCACCGGATCGGCGGCCATGACCTTCTCCCATTTGGGCCATTCCGCGTTCTCGATGTGCACGGCGATCGGGCCACCCTGGGTGACTCCGTGCCGGACTCCGCCGAGGAACTCGATGTGGTCGGTCTCGAACCCCATCCGCGGGCTCCGGCCGAATCCGAGCCGCCGTCGCGCGAGCTGCTCGCTCACGTCGGCGGTGGTGACCTCGACCCCGGCCACCATTCCCTCCAGCACGGCGGCCAGCGCCGGCCCGTGCGACTCACCAGCGGTTATCCAGCGCAACACCCGTCGATCCTGTCACGCCGGGCGTCCGCCGCTTCAGGTGCCCATACCCACCCCCGATCCGCTCCCGGGAAACACCGTCACCAACCACGTGGCGGCCAGCAGCCCAGGCCCGTGCGGCACGCCACCCCGCCACCGGGGGCGGATCGCCAGCATCATCGTGACGACCGCGGCCAGCACCCCTCCGGTGAGCACGGCGTGCCACCCCACGGCGCCCAGCACCGCACCGGCCACACCCGCCAGCTTGACGTCACCCGCGCCGAGCGAACGCCGCGACAACGCGTGCACGAGCAGGTGGAGGCCACCGAACGCGAGCCCGCCGAGCAGTGCGCGGACCGCGAGCCCGCCGCCGGCTCCGGCCACCGATGCCGCGACGACCGCCAGACCGAGCAAGGGATAGGCGGGCAGCGTCAACACGTCCGGGAGGCGCAGGTAGCGCAGATCGGCCACGGCCAGCGGCACCGCCAGCGCGGCGAGCGTCAACGGAACCGGCAACCACCAGGCCGGCCACGCGCCGGTGAGCCACCGGGCTCCCGCCATGAGCCAGAGGAGCCCGGCGCCCAGCACGACCGGCCCGGCGGGCACCGGCGCCGGCGAACGGGCCCGCCGGAGCGCGTGCCAGCCGAGAGCCCCGGCACCCATTCCGCCCGCCGGGAAGGCGATCAAGATCTTCGCGTCCACGAACGCAGTCTCCACCGATCCGAAACCGGATGGCAAGGAGGAAAACGAGCGAATGGACCATACGTACGAAAATCGGCGAGAAATCTCCGAAAAGGTGACGTAACGCGGCGGCACTGGAATCGGGACGCAGAGCGCGCACGGTGAAACCGCCGCCGTAAGCCGCCTGCCGAAGCGCCGGGGGAAGGCCGTCAACGCCAGAAAACGCGACGCGAAGGCCAGGTGGGACGCCTCAAGCGGGCTCACACCACCCGGGTGCGGGACTCGCACAACACGAAGGCCGAACTCAGGCGACGCGAAAGCCCGACTCGCACGGCACGAAAGCCCGACTCGCAGGACGCGAAAGCCTGACTCGGGCGCGCGCAAAGCCCGACTCGCACGGCGCGAAAGCCCGACTCGCGGGGGGAGCGGGGGTTACGGGTTCCAGCGGAGGACGGGCAGGCCGCCGGTGGTACGGATCTCCAGGGCCTGGATGTCCCCGGGCGCCAGGGCCGTGCCGATCGAGATCTTCGCCGTGCGGTCCGGGTCCGCCCACCACGTGGCCAGCTCCGCCTCGCCGCCGTCACGCCGGACCGCGACCAGCAGGTAGTCGGCGCCCCGGTCGGCGCCGCGGTAGCTGCACGACATGTCGACAAGGGAACCGCCCGACACCGGCTGCACCGCCGCGACCGCCTGGACGGGGAAGGCACCGAGCGGCGTCATCGCCGTACCGGTCTCCCCGGTGTCCGTGGACAGCACGATGGACAGCGCCACCGCGACCGCCGCGGCCACGCCGACACCCGTGTTGACGAACACCCGGCGGCGCCGGGCCCGGCGGACCCGCTTCAACGCCGACGGCAGCGACTCCGCGGGCGGCGGCTCGACCTCGATCATGTCCGGGGTCACCTGGGCCAGGAGCCCGGGCAGGCCCGCCAGTTCCTGCACGGCCCTGGCACAGGCGGCACACTCCTTGAGGTGCTGCTCGAAGGCGGCCCGGTCCTCCGGCGACAGGGAGCCGAGGACGTAGGCCCCGTCGAAGGTCGCGAAGGGGTCTCCCTGCCTGGTCACTGGGTCACCCCTCGTTCCGCCAGCGCGAGCCGTAAGGCGCGCAGCGCATAGTGCGTCCGGGACTTCACCGTGCCCGGGGCGACGCCCAGCCGGGCGGCCGCGTCACTGACCGAATAGCCGTGGAAGAAGCACAGGACGAGCACCGCCCGATGGGCGGGCGACAACTCGCCCAGCGCGTCGGCGACAAGCCAGCCCTGCACGGCGCGCTCGGTGTCGTCGGGCAGGGCGACGTCCGGCGGTTCGTCGGTGCTCACCTCGGCCCGGGCCGCCGCCGACCGCCAGCCGTCGATGGCGATCCGCCTCGCCACCGTGAACAGCCACGCCCGTGCCGACCCGCGCGACTGGTCGAGGACCCGCGGATGCCGCCAGGCCCGCAGCAGGGTCTCCTGCACCACGTCCTCGGCCCGGGCGCGGTCGCCGTTGGTGAGCCTCAGCGCGTAGGACCAGAGCGCGGCCGCGTGATCATCATGCAACGCCCGCATCAACTGGTCTTCCGCGGCATCCCTCATACGTTGGCGAGCTGCCGGGACCGCGCCTGGACGAACAGCAGCGGGATGCCGAAGACGACGCACCCGGCCTCGGTGATGACGCCCCACAGCTCGGGAAGCCAGCTCGGGGAGGACGGGTCGAACTGCTCCTGCACGCCGAAAAACCCGCCGGAGCGCAGGGACAGCAGGAACGCGGCGAGCGTGACCGCGCCGAACCCGATCGCCAGGAACGCCGGCAGCCAGTGGTGCCAGGCCAGCACGCCGATCGCGATCACCACCCCGGCCACCGCGTTGACCAGGAACATCGGCCCGATCACGTCGATGTCGGAAAAGCCATCGTTCTGCCACAGGTCGTAGTGCACCCACGCCGAACCGAGCAAACCCAGGATCACCAGGATCCGCAGTACCCACGCGACCATGGCCGCCGCCCCTCTCCCGATCGGAGACAATCTACCTCGACCCTTACTCACGGGAGAGGGCACGTTTCGGTTCAATCCCGAACCAGTTGAACCGAACAAGGGGTCGTCTCGTGTCAACACACATGACTGCTGAAACGCCCACCCGTCGTACCGTCCTGACCACCGGCGTCGCCACTGTCGGCGCGGCAGCCGGAGCGGTCGCGCTTGCCGCCTGTGGCAGCAGTGACTCCGGTACCAGCTCCAGCTCTTCCGGATCTTCTGGGGGTTCCCCCGCGGCCGCCCCGGCTTCCGGCACCAGTGTCGCTTCGCTGTCCGAGATCAGCGTCGGCAGCGCCAAGGCCGTCGAGATCGGCGGCAAGAAGGCGATCGTGGCACGCCCCGCGGAGAACAACGTGGTCGCCTTCGACGCCGCGTGCACCCACCAGGGCTGCGCGGTCAACCCGAGCGGGAACAAGCTCAACTGCCCGTGTCACGGGTCGGTGTTCAACGCCCTCACCGGAGCCGTTGAGAAGGGCCCGGCGAAGACGCCCTTGCCGTCGATCGCCGTGAAGGTCGAAAACGGCAAGGTCGTCACCGCCTGAGGATGCTCAGCCCCAGACGAACAGCTGCTCGCCGGTGGTCACATCGCCGCCGGTGGGCAGCCCGGAGAGCGCCTCGGCCGGTGCGTCGAGCGCGACCACCGGTACCACCGGCGAGTAGCCGGCGGCCCGCACCGCGTCCGGGTCCCAGCTGATCAGCGGCTGCCCCGCCCGCACCGACTCGCCCTTCACCACGTGCAGGGTGAATCCTTCGCCCTTCTGCTTCACCGTGTCGATGCCCAGGTGCACCAGCACGCCCTTGCCGTCGGCCGACGCGACGACGAACGCGTGCGGATGCAGGGTCAGCACCGTGCCGTCGATCGGCGCCACCGCGTCCTGCCTGCCGCCCGCGGGCCGCACCGCCACGCCCGGCCCGACCATCGCTTCGGCGAACACCGGATCCGGCACTTCGCTCATCGGCACCGCCCTGCCCGCCACCGGGCTCGTCACCGTCAGGCTCACAGCAGGTCCTGGATGTCGCCGGCGATCGTGTCCGCTTCCGGCCCGACGACCACCTGGACCACCGAGCCCATCTTCAGCACGCCGTGCGCGCCGGCTTGCTTGAGCGCCGCCTCGTCGATCACCGAACCGTCCTGCAGCTCGCAGCGCAACCGCGTGATGCAGCCTTCGATGTCCATCACGTTCTCCGCGCCTCCGAGCGCCGCGAGAATCCGTTCCGGCCGGTCATCCACCACGGCGGACCTCCTTAGCTCTGTCACGGGCACGAACCCGTAACGGTTGTTGACACTCCAGTGGCTCGCGGAGCATTCTGCCCCACCAAGAACTGGTCTAGACCGGACCGTACCAATCGCGGGCGACCGGGGCGAGACCCTCGGCCAAGCCGAGACCAACCGGAGGTGGCGGCATGGCGGCACAGCACGCCATCGGAGATCGTGTCGTCGAAGGACCCACGCCGAAGCACGCGCAGTTGCGGGAAATCCTGCGCCGCACGATCGAGTGCGAGCTTCCCCCGGGTTCCCCGATCCCGTCCGAGCGGGAGCTGGCCGAGCGCTACCGGGTCTCGCGGCTGACCGTGCGCTCGGCGATCGGCAAGCTCGTCGAGGAGGGCCTGCTCACCCGGGCCCGCGGCAAGGGCACCTTCACCGCGTCACGCCGGATGGAGCTGCAGCTCTACCTGATGTCGTTCACCGGCGACATGCGGCGGCGCGGGCTCATGCCCACCACCGAGGTGCTGCACTGCGGCACCGAACTCCCGCTGCCGGCGGCCGCGGACGCCCTCCGCCTGGAGCCCGGGGAACCGGCCCACCGGCTGATCCGGCTGCGGCGCGCCGACGGCATGCCGATGGCACTCGAGCGCGGCTGGTACCACCCCGCGCACCTGCCCGGCCTACGCGACCTGGATCTCACGCAGTCGCTCTACGAGTCGCTCGCCCACCACTATGACGTCCGCTTCGAGCACGCCTGGCAGACGGTGTGGTCCGAAGCGGCGGACCGGGAGACCGCACGGCTGCTCGGCATCCGCGCGGGCGACCCGCTCCTGGTCTTCCGTCGGGTTTCCAGCCATCGAGGGCAGCCCGTGGAGGACATGACCTCCTGGTACCGGGGCGACCGGTACCAGCTGACCATGCAGTTGGACGCTGGCGTCCCCACCGAAGATGGAGGTATCCCGTGAGTGCGACCACCACGGACGTAACCAGAGGAAAGGGTCGGGGGCTCGCCGGGCTGCAACGCTTCGGCCGCAGCCTCATGCTGCCCATCGCCACACTGCCCGCGGCCGGCCTGCTCAGCAGGCTGGGTCAGGACGACATGCTCGGCCGCTGGGACGCGACGAAGAAGGTCGCCGCGGTGCTCGCCGCCGCCGGAGGTGGTCTGTTCGACTGGCTGCCGCTGCTGTTCGCGATCGGTATCGCGGTCGGTTTCGCGCGGCGAGGGGACGGCTCGACCGGTGTCGCGGCCGTCGTCGGCTTCGTGGTGTTCAACAAAGTCGTGCAGGTGTTCGCGCCGATCGGCGACCTGGAGGGCTTCAAACCGGGCTGGTACCTGCAGCCGATCTACTGGCCCTACAGCGTCCTCGGCGGGATCATCGTCGGGCTGGTGACGGCCGTGCTGTGGCAGCGTTTCCACCGCATCAAGCTGCCTCCGTACCTGGCGTTCTTCGGCGGGCGGCGCTTCGTGCCGATCATCAACTCGGTCGTGCTCCTGTTGCTCGGCGTGGTCTTCGGCCTGATCTTCCCAGCCGTCGACAACGTGATCCAGCACATCGGCAACGGCGTGACCGGCAACGCGGTCATCGGTGGTGGTATCTACGGCGCGCTGAACCGTCTGCTCCTGCCGATCGGCCTGCACCAGCTGATCAACGTGCCCGTCTGGTTCATCTTCAAGGGCGGCGACATCAAGAACTTCTTCGCCGGCGACCCGAACGCGGGCGCCTTCACCACCGGGTTCTTCCCGATCTTCATGTTCGCGCTGCCCGCGGCGGCGCTGGCGATCTGGCGGGCGGCGCGGCCGGAGCAGAAGAAGGTGGTGGGCGGCATCATGCTCTCCGCGGCGCTGACCTCGTTCCTGACCGGTGTGACCGAGCCGATCGAGTTCGCGTTCATGTTCGTCGCGTGGCCGCTGTACATCCTGCACGCGGTGTTCACCGGGCTGTCCCTGGCGATCTGCAACGCGCTGGGCATCCACCTCGGGTTCTCGTTCTCGGCGGGTGCGATCGACTTCGCGCTCAACTCCGGGGCGGCCGCGGCCAGCAAGGCGTGGCTGTTGATCCCGATCGGGCTGGCCTACGCGGTGATCTACTACTTCGTGTTCAGCTGGGTGATCAAAAAGTGGAACCTCCGCACACCCGGCCGTGAGGACGAAAACTCCGACGCCGGCGACACCCGCGAATAGCGCACGCCCCCTCGAGGCCACGGTGCGGTCCGGAGTGCGACTCCCGGATCCCTTTCCGGACAAGGTGGCCTCGAGGGCGCGTACGGGGGTTCGTAGGGTGAGGGCATGGAGAGTGTGCGGGCGGTGGCGGAATGGCCGGTGGGCAATGCGGCCGTGGCGGTCGTAAGCAGCGGTGGTGACGTGCTGGGGCAGTACGGGGACATGCGGCGGGAGTTCCGTCTGGCGTCGGTGACCAAGCTGCTCACCGCGTACACGGCGCTGATCGCCATCGAGGAGGGCGTCGTCGAGCTGGACACTCCGGCGGGTCCGGAGGGCTCGACGATCCGGCACCTGCTGGCCCACACCTCGGGGCTGGCCTTCAACGAGCACCGGACGATGGCCGCACCGGGCGCCCGGCGGCTCTACTCGAACGCGGGCTTCGAGCAGCTGGCGGACGCGCTCGCCGGGCACTCGGGGATCGCCTTCGCCGACTACCAGGCGGAAGCACTGCTCGCCCCGCTGGGCATGGGGGCGACCAGGCTCGACGGTTCCCCCGCCGCCGGAGCGGTGTCCACCCTGGGCGACCTGATCGCGTTCGCCGCCGAGTTGCAGCGGCCGAAGCTGCTCGATCCGGCGACGCTGGCCGGAGCGACCACGGTCACCTTTCCCGGGTTGACCGGGGTGCTGCCCGGGTTCGGCCACCAGAAGCCGAACGACTGGGGCCTCGGCTTCGAGATCCGGGACCACAAGAGTCCACATTGGACCTCAGAGCGCAGCTCACCCCGCACGTTTGGTCACTTTGGACAGTCGGGCACCTTCCTCTGGGTCGATCCGGACGCCGCCGTGGCGTGCGTGGCACTGACGGACCGTGACTTCGGGCCGTGGGCCGCGGAAGTGTGGCCGCGGTTCACCG
Organism: Amycolatopsis sp.; assembly: GCF_035276945.1. GTDB lineage: Bacteria > Actinomycetota > Actinomycetes > Mycobacteriales > Pseudonocardiaceae > Amycolatopsis_E. Next base: position 67,930 of record NZ_DATELF010000099.1, read on the forward strand.
ACGGCGTTCTCGCTGAACTGAACGCCTGATCCCGCACCAACCGGCACCACGGTCCCACCGCGCCGGCAAGATGGCGGCGAATTGGCGGGCGACGGGGCCGATTTAGCGACTTTCGTCGGTTATGGGGATCGTCGCAGCGCGCTAGTTTTCGATCACGCGCTGTTTTCCCCGCGCGATCCCCCACACCCCGCGGAGGTCTCCTTTTCATGCGCATTTTCGCCAAGCTCGCCGTGGTCGTGACCGCGGCGAGCGTTGCCATCGGCACTCTGGTGGCCGGCTCCGCCCAAGCCGCCCCCGCCGCCCCCGACGCGACGCCGTTCATCGTCGGCGGCCAGAACGCGTCCCAGGGCCAGTTCCCGTGGATGGTCCAGCTGTCCATCGGATGTGACGGCGCGCTGGTCGCGTCCAGAGTCGTGCTCACGGCCGCGCACTGCGTGAGCCGGACGGGCAGCAACACCAGCATCACCGCCACTCTCGGCAAGGTCGATCTGCAGGGCAGCGGCGGCCGGTCGATCAAGTCCACCTACGTCTACCGCAGCCCGCAGTACGCCAGCACGGGCGCACAGGACTGGGCGCTGATCGAACTCGCGTCGGCGCCTTCTTCGATCCCGTTCCTGAAGTACGCCGCGCAGGGCGAAACCTCGCTCTACAGCGGGACCTTCACCATCATGGGCTGGGGCGCGACCGTCGAAGGCGGCGGCCAGTCGCGGTATCTGAAGTACGCCACGGTGCCGTTCGTCAGTGACTCCACCTGTCAGCAGTCCTACGGCAGCGACCTCCAGCCGGCTTACGAGGTTTGCGCCGGTTACGCGGCGGGCGGCGTGGACACCTGCCAGGGCGACTCGGGCGGGCCGATGGTCAAGAAGAACTCGGCCGGTGACTGGGTCGAGGTCGGCATCGTGAGTTGGGGCCAGGGTTGCGCCGAGCCCAAGTTCTACGGTGTGTACGGCGAGGTCCAGTCCTTCTCCACCAACATCACCAACCGGATCTCCCCCAGCGGAACGATAGCGCGGTAGCGGCACGGCGTTCGTCTGCCTCAGCCCGCGCCGAGGCAGACGAACGGCCGCCCGAACGGGTCCGCGGCGATCGCCTCCGCCAGCGCGGAAGCCGGCTTCGCGCCCGCGGCGAGCGCGCGGTGGTAGTCGTCCATCACGGCCGCCGAAGTCTGATCGCCGACCCGGGTCACCGGCGCGATCACCGTTCGCGACCCGCTCGCCAGCAGCGCGCTCGCGAAGCCCAGGGGCTCGTCACCCGGCCGGATCCGGTTGAGTGCGAGTTCGCACGCGGCGAACACGACCTGCTGCGGCGGCCTCCGCAGCCCGGCCATTTCGTGCGCGTACAACGCCCCGTCCGCCAGCTCCAGCCGAGAGAACAGCGCGTTCTCCGGTTCGTGCGCACCGTGGGCGGCGATGTGTGCCAGCTTCGCGCCGTCCAACGCTGCCAGGACGGACCTGACCGTCGCATCATCCTCCGACAGTTGAGTCGCGGTCGTGTAGTGCTTGGCCAGCTTGTCGATCTCACCGCGGGCTCCGGTGAGGCCGGGTCCACGCACCAACACGGTTTTCCGCGCGCCGGGAGTCCGCACGCGTTCGGCGGCGAGCCAGGCCGTCGCGGACGGCGCCACGACCGCGGGCCGGGACCGCACACTCGGCAGCACGCCCCACGGCACGGCGTAGAGAGCCCCGGTCGGCACCACGACCAGGTCGCGATCGGAGAGCAGCCCGACGAGTGGCTCGATGACCCGGGTGTCCAGGAGTTCGGCCTGCTTGCATGCCGAGCGTCGGATCACTTCGGCGAGAGTGTCCGGGAGGTGGTCGGGCGCGAGGACGTCGAGGTCGGCGTTGAGCATGTGGGCTCGCTCCGCGGCCTGCGCCGCCGAGCCGAGCCGCACCATCGAGCAGCGGCCGTCGACCACGACCACGGCCACCAGGTCGTCCCCCGAGGACGCGAAACTCACCAACGCACGCCGCCCGAGCTGAACGGCGATTTCGTCGAGACCGGCGACCGGGCGAGATTTGCCCCACCGGCCGGCATGCCAGCCGAGCCGGTGCGCCTCCCGCAGTAACTCCGCGCGCCGGGCCCGCAACGTTGCGGTCGGGTGCCCGTCGTGCTGGGCCTGGTGGATGGACTGGCCCAGGCTGCGCACCTCGGCGACGCGCTCGGCCAGCTCCGGATCGTTTCCTCCTGCGATTGGTTCATACCGATAGGTCTGCGCCCTGGTGCGCTCCAGCCAGTCGAACAGCCTTCTCGGGTTGTTGCCCGCGAGCACCAGTTTGACGGCCAGGTTCGCGACATCCTGGCCGTGCAACGCTGTTCCGGACACCAGTTCCAGCCCGACCATGCGATCGCGGACGCGGTCGAGTTCGGCCAGCCCCGCGCGGATTTCGGAAAGCGCTTTGCCGCGGTTTCCTTGCGCCGCGGCGAGTTCCGCCCGGCACAGGCGGCGCAGCATGCGGTAGTCGATCGGGGTCACCTGGCCCGGCCGCGGGATCTGACGTACCAGCTCGGCCGCGCGTTTCAGGTTCCCGCGCCGGATGTCCAGGCGGGCCGCCAGCATCCGGGCGGTCGCCGCCTGATCGGACAGGCGAGGCTTCGACATCGCCTTCGCCGCGCGCAATGCGCGAGCGGGCAGCGAGGCCGGGATGTCGCCGGACCGGAAGGCTTCCTCGGTGTCGGCACGAAGTCCGATGATCGTCGCGTTGGCGACGCAGGTCCCGCATCCCCACCGGCGCATTCGCCGACGCGCTGAGTCCGCGAACTCCCGCGTCAAGTCGAATTCGCCGGTCATCAACGCCGCGGTGGCGCGGAACAGCTCCGCACCAGCGAGATCGAGGGTGGTGCTTTGCTTCTCGATCATCTTGGGCAAAATCTCGTCGAGTTGCTCCCCAGCCTCGTTCGCCAGCCCCGCGGCGAGCAACGCATGTGCTCGGTTCACACGAAGCCAGGGGAACATCTCCACGCCCAGAGCCCGATACGTTCGGTCGCTCTCCTCGAACAGCCGCAAGGCGGTCGGTATGTTTCCTGCCCGCAGTTCCAAGTTCCCGAGCGTGCGACGAACGTCGGCCCCCTGAATGGAAAGCTCGTGCCGTTCCGCGAGCGCGAGCGCTTGGGCAAGGTCTACTCGGGCACGCCGGACGTTTCCCACACGCGTGTACACTCCGCCGCGAGTCGACATCGTGCCGAGCAAGGAATCCACGGCGGCAATCCTGTCCACCGCCCATCTCACCCAGAGCTGCTTGTTTTCAATCGATGCGTCGAAGTAGGCAAAGCTGTCGTCGTTGCGCCCTGCGGACAGGAGCAGCAATCCGTAGTTGTGGTTCAGAGCTCCGGCCAGCTCCGCCCGCAATGCCGGATCCGCTAACCGCTCAACTAGCACGCGGATATCGTCCAACTGGGCCAGGCCTGATGCGACGTCCCCGCTCAGCTCTGACGACAAGGCCGCCAAAGAGCAGGTCAGCCGGATACGAACAACCAGCCAGTCAAGGTTGCTCTCGGAGTCCACCTGGAGGATCGAATCCAACAGTGCCAAGCCTCTGCGCAGCAAGCGCAACCCTTCGTGATGACGGGCCGAGCACGCTGCGTTGACTCCGCTCCGGTGTAACTCACGAGCCTCACGTATGACCGCGGATGAGTTCGGCTTAGTCTCTGGCACCTACCTATGACAGCACAGCCCTGGCAGAAAACGCCCGCCTGCCGAAGGAACTTCGGCAGGCGGGCGATCATTTGGCCGAGCCATCGGCGCAGCCAGGCCCGCAGTCGGCTGACACCGGAACAGCCGTTCCTGCCTGAGAACTGATTGTCGCCACTTGAACCGAGCCCGCCATCAAGGTACCGAGGACGACGCCCGCCGCAACCACCATTGAGTCCAGCAACCAGGTGACGACCCGACGATCGCAGCGCGACCATCGGGTCGTCAACATCAGGCTTCCAAGGCGGCTACCGTGGTAAACAATCACGCCGGTTTGTCGTTGATGCAACCGCCGCCCCCGCACGCGGGCGTATGGACGTGGCCACCCCCCGGCTGCGAGGGCGGCGGCGGGACGTTCAGGCCGTTGTCAGTGCCGTTTTCGGTCCCGTTCTCGGTGACGGCCGGCTCGCTCTCGGCCGGCTTGGTGGCGTCGGTCGGTGCGGTCATAACGATCTCTCCCCATGAATCATCAGTGCTCCGGACAAGCGACCGGCCAACCGATCCCCCGAGATCATCGGTTACCCCCGGTCGCCATTCGAGGATCCTCCCCCCTCGAACGCGCTAATACTGACACAAACGCCACGCGATCGCGAGCACTTTGAGTAGTCCTACTCAGGTCATGATCCTTAATGGGGATCCGGCGATCCAGGCCGCGATGTTTTCGACCGCGTCGCGGAAGAAGATCTCGTACACATCGCGCGTGACATAGCCGAGGTGGGGGGTGAGGGTCACATTGTCCAGTCCACGCAACGGGTGGTCGGGCGGTAGTGGCTCGATGTCGAACACGTCGAGGGCGGCGCCGCCGATCGCCTTGCGCCGCAACGCGTCCAGCAGCGCCGCCTCGTCCACGATCGGGCCGCGGGAGGTGTTCACCAGCAGCGCGTCCGGCTTCATCGCGGCGAGTTCGGCTGGGCCGGCCAGGCCACGGGTGCGGCGGCTGAGCACGAGATGGATCGACAGCACGTCCGAACGGGCGAACAAGTCCTCTTTGGACACCGCGGTCACGCCGTGCCCGGCGGCCCGCTCCACGGTCAGGTTCTGGCTCCAGGCAATGGTTTCCATGCCGAACGCCTGGCCAACCCTGGCCACCCGGGAACCAAGATTGCCCAGGCCCAGCAGGCCGAGCGTGCGGCCACTCAGACCAGTGCCGACCGTGGTCTGCCAGCCGCCCGCGCGCATCGCGGGCAGTTCGGTGTCCAGGTGGCGAACAGCCGCGAGGATCAGCGCCCAGGTGTGTTCCGCCGTCGGGTGCGGCAGGTAACCGGTTCCGCACACGACGATGCCGTACCGGCGCGCCGCGGCCAGGTCGATCGCCGCGTTCCGCCGCCCGGTGCTGACCAGGAGCCGCAGATCGGTCAGCCTGGCCAGCAATTCGGCGGGAAATCTGGTGCGCTCGCGCATCGCCACGACGACCTCGAACCCGGCCAGCCGCTTGACCAATTCGTCGGGATCGCCGATGTAGGAGGTGAACACCTCGATCTCGGCGCCCAGCGAATCCCAGTCCGCAAGGCTCAGCGCGACGTTCTGGTAGTCGTCGAGAATGGCGATCTTCATGCCCTCACGCTAGCTCACGCTGAGCTTCTCGCATGAGCGAGTATGTCGTCGATCACCGGGCTCTTGGCGTCGGCGTAGTTCTGGATGTGTTTCCAGGTCCGGGAAGCCAGTTCCCGCTTGGTGTTGGCGTAGAGCGCACGATCGGATTCGTTGCGTCGCAAGTGGTTCCGGAGGGTCAGGTAACGGTCGATCTCGTCGCACCCCGGCGAGAGGACGTGCGGGTTGATATTGGTGTCCGGGCCTTTGAAGCAGCGGTGCTCGTGCCACTGCGGTTCCCGGATCACCAGGCGATAGCCCGCCCTTTCCAGGGCGGGCAGGTAGCTCTGCTCATCGCCGGAATCGGGTACGACGAGCAACACGTCGATCACCGGTTTCGCGCACAGGCCCGGCACGGAGGTGGATCCGACCTGCTCCAGGAGCACGACCCGATCGCCCAGCAGGCCGCGGATCCGTTCGGCCTCACGTTCGTACAGCCCTGGCCACGCGGGGTCGTGTTCGTGCAAGGTGACCGTCGAATCGAGCACCGGTACTTCGCCGACGAAAGACGCCTTGATCTCGTCCTCGCGGTAGCCGGCCCGGTCGGTCTTCGCCATGCTGCTTCCTTGTCCTTTGGGGCAGCAGGCCAAGGTAGCTCAGGCCAGAGGCAGCGGCAAAATGTTTTCCGTCACCGAGCGCAGTGCGTCGCGCATCGCCTCGCGCGGCGCGGCGAGCCCGGTGAACTGCTCGACCTGGCCGAAAGCCTGGTGCAGCAACATGTCCAGCCCGGTGGCCACCCGGCCACCCCGCGCGGTGACGGCCTCGGCCAGCGGCGTCGGCCACGGATGGTAGATGACGTCCAGGACGCACGGCGCCTGCGCGAACACGGCGGCCTGCTCGGCCACCACAGCCGGGGGCACCGTGCTCACCAGCACCGAGGCATCGCCGACCAGCTCGGCGAAATCCGTGGCGGACCAGGTGAGCACCTCGACGCCCACCCCGGCGCGCTCGGCCGCCGCCACCGCTTCCGTGGCGCGGGCCGGATCACGCACCACCAGCCGCGCCCGCTTCACGCCCAGCTCCGCGAATGCCACGACCGTGGCCGTGGCCGTGCCGCCCGCACCCAGGATCACGCCGGTCGAGCCGGGTGGGGCGGCGAACCCGCCCGCGGCGCGCAACGCGCCCACCACCCCGTCGACGTCGGTGCAGTCCGCGAACCACCCGGACTCCCGCCGTACCAGGGTGTTCGCCGCGCCGGCCGCCCGCGCGCGAGGCGTCGCCCCGGTGGCGAACTCCAGGGCCGCCCGCTTGCCGGGCATGGTCACCGACACCCCCGCCCACTCCGGGCCCAGCCCCCCGACGAACACCGGCAGGCCCGCCGCGTCGACCTCGATCCGCTCGTAGGTCCACGGCAACCCGAGCTCGCGGTAGGCGGCGTAGTGCAGCACGGGCGACAGCGAGTGCCCGATGGGCTTCCCCAGCACCCCGGCTTTAATAGGCACCGTTCTGCCTCGCGACCTCTTTGTTGTGGTTGTGCTCGGCCGGGGTCACGGCGAAGCAGGACAGGCCGTTCTTCTCGCATTTCACGAAGAACACCCAGTCCCCGTCCGCCGGGCGCAACGCCGCCTGGATCGCCTCCGGGCTCGGCGAGCTGATCGGCGTCGGCGGCAGTCCGTTCACCGAGTAGGTGTTGTAGGGGCCGGGACGCCCGCGGTCCTCGTCGGTGGTGGTGACCACGGGCTTGTCCAGCAGGTAGTTCACCGTCGAGTCCAGCTGCAGCCGGGTGTTTTTGGCCAGCCGGTTGTAGATGACCCGGGAGATCTTCTCGAAGTCCTGCTGCACGCCTTCCCGCTCGATCAGCGAGGCGATGATCAGCACCTGGTACGGCGTCTGGCCCTGCACGCTCGAGGACGCCGCCAGCCCGGCCGCCTGGACCTTGGTGGCCGAGGACCTGAGCACGAACCCGAGCACCTGGTTGGCGTCCCAGCCGGGCCGCACGTCGTACACGCCGGGCGCGACCAGTCCCTCGATCCGCCGGACGTCGGGGTTCTTCGAGGCGACCGAGGCCGCCCAGTCCGGCACGCCCATGGCGGTCAGGTCCGCCGACTGGGCGGCCTTGCGGAGGTCGTCCACGGACACACACGTGCTCTTGCCGTTGAGCGTCGCGCAGGACGCCTTGGACAGCAGGGTCAGCACCCCGGGCGTGACCGAGCCATCGGGCTGGGTGACGTCGTCCAGCTGGGTGCCCGCCCGGACCTGCAGCTCGCCGACCCGCGAGTCGTTCCCGGTCAGCTTCGCCACGGCCGCCGCCCCGGACATCTTCGTCTTGAGCACGTAGTAGCCGGGTTGCAGGCCGAGGACCTTCGCGTTGTTCTCGCTCGCCTTGACGAACGCCTTCGCGCTCGCGACCACACCCGCGTTGACCAGCTCGGTGCCGATGGCGTTGGTCGAGTCGCCATCGCCGATCTGGATCACCACGTCCGACTCGCCGGCGCCCTCGTAGTCGTCGTAGCCGAAGATCTTTTCGATGCCGAACCAGGCACCGCCGCCGATGAGCGCGATGACGGCGAGCGCGGCCACCCACTTGAGCGCCCTGCGCCGGGGCTTCGGCGGCGCCTCCAAGCCCTCCGCGGGCTCGATGTACTCGGGCTCGGCCCGCTCGTCTTCGACGTAGTCGTCCAGGTAGTCCTCGTCGAAGTCGTCGTCGTCGACGAAATGAATGATCTCGGTGGGGCTCTCGTCGGCCGGAAGACCCCGACCACGACGAGGTGGGGGAGGCTCGTCGAACAGGCCGAGCCCGTCGTCGGCGGACCGCGCGCGCCGGAGAGCGGGCGGCGGCTGGTCCACCGGTCGCTGCGGCTCCCGCGGTTCCCGCGCCTGCGGAGGTGCCGGGCGGACCGGTCGGGGCGGCATCGCGCGCTCCTGCGGCGGCAGCGGCCGCTCCTGGGGCAGAGGGCGCTGGTGCCGTGGCGGGGGCGGGGTGCGCGGTGGCACGGGACGGCCCGGCGACGGCGGGCGGCCGGGTGGCGGCTGTTCCCGCCGTGCGTGCCTGCCGCCCTGACGCGGATGGCGCTGGGGAGGTTCGCCGTTCATCAGCGGCCCTCCCGTGCCAGGTAGGCGGCCCGGCCGTCCAGCCAGCCCTGCAGGATCTCCACCGCGGCGGCCTGGTCGACCACCGCACGCTGCTTACGTCCCTTGACTCCGCGCTGCGACAGCATGCGCGACGCGCTCACCGTGGTCAACCGCTCGTCAGCCAGCCGGACCGGCACCGGCGCGATCCGCTCGGCGAGCCGGGCCGCGTAGTCCACGGCGATCTCGGCCGCGGTGCCGTGGCGATCCGCGAGGGTTCTGGGCAGCCCGACGATCACCTCCACCACCTCATGGTCCGAGACGAGTCGTGAAAGTTGAGCGAGGTCGCTGTCGCCGTGCACATCACGGGAAAGGGTAACCAGCGGGGTGGCGAGCACGGGGGCGGGATCGCTCAGCGCCACACCGACCCGGACGGAACCGACATCGACGCCCAGACGACGGCCCGGCCCGGGGTCCGCCATCCCGGGCCGGTCGGGTCGAGACGTCCTCACCCGCCGGCGACCGCGTCCCGGAGCGCGGCGATCGCGCGGTCGACACCGGCCGGATCGCTGCCGCCGCCCTGGGCCAGGTCGGGCTTCCCGCCGCCACGGCCGCCGACGGCGGGCGCGAACGCCGGCACCAGCTTGCCCGCCGCGAGTCCCCTGTCCCTGGCCGCCGCGGTGGTGGCCACCACGAAACTCACCTTGCCGCCCTGGGACGCGAACAGCGCGACGACGCCCGGCCGCGAGCCGAGCCGGTTGCGCACCTCGGAGGCCAGCGCCCGCACCGCCGAAGCGTCCACGTCGGCGTCGAGCCGCTCGGCCACCAGCGCCACACCGTGCACGTCCTGCGCCTTGCCGGCCAGCGAGCCGGCCGAACCGAGGACCTGCCGGGTGCGCAGCTGCTCGATCTCCCTCTCCGCGTTCCGGAGGCGGGTCAGCACGTCCTCCACGCGGGACGGCAGCTGGTCGGTGGGCACCTTGAAGGTGTTGGCCAGCTGGGAGACCAGCAACTGCTCCTTGCGGACGTGACGGAGCGCGTCGGTGCCCACCAGCGCCTCGACGCGGTGCACCCCGGACCCGATCGAGGCGTCGGCGACCAGCTTGACCAGGCCGAGCTCCCCGATCCGGCCGACGTGGGTGCCGCCACACAGTTCGCGCGAGTAATCGCCCATATCGACCACGCGCACGTCGTTGCCGTACTTCTCGCCGAACAGCGCGATCGCGCCAAGTTCGAGCGCCTTGTCCTTCGTGGTGACGTAGGCCTGCACCTCGGCGTCGGTCTGAAGGTAGTCGTTGACCTCCTCCTCGACCTCGGTGAGCACGTCCGCCGACACCGCGCCCGGTGTGGTGAAGTCGAACCGCATCCGGCCCGGGGAGTTGAGCGAGCCCGCCTGCGCGGCCCGGCGGCCGTAGGCGCCGCGCACCGCGGCGTGTACCAGGTGGGTGGCCGAGTGGGAGCGGCAGATCGAGGCGCGCCGGGTGCCGTCGACGGACGCGGTCAGCTCGGTGTCGATGCCGACCTCACCCTCGACCACCTCAACCCGGTGCACGAACAGCCCGGGCACGACCTTCTGCACGTCGAGAACCTTCAGTTCGACCCCGGAACCGACCAGCACCCCGGTGTCGGCGACCTGGCCACCGCTTTCGGCGTAGAACGGGGTGCGGTCAAGCACCAGCTCGGCCTTGGTGCCCTCCTTCGCGGAGGACACCCCGACTCCCTTTTCATTGAGCAGGCCGATCACCTTCGCGGTGGCCTGCAGGTCGGTGTAGCCGAGGAAGCCGGTCTCGCCGTGCCGCTCCAGCAGCTCGCGGTACACCGAAAGGTCGCCGCGTCCCTGCTTGCGCGCGGCCGCGTCGGCCTTGGCGCGCTGGCGCTGCTCCTCCATGAGGGTCCGGAAACCGTCCTCGTCCACCGAAAGCCCCTGCTCGGCCGCCATCTCCAGGGTCAGGTCGATGGGGAAGCCGTAGGTGTCGTGCAGCTGGAACGCCTTGTCCCCGGCCAGGATCTCCCCGCCGGAGGACTTCGTCTCCGCCGCGGCCAGGTCGAAGATCCGGACACCGCTGGTCAGCGTGGCCAGGAACGCCTCCTCCTCGACCCGCATCACCTCGCTGATCCGGTCGAAGTCGCGGGCGATCTCCGGGTACGACGGCGCCATCGCGTCGCGGACCACGGCGGCGAACTCGGTCAGCACCGGCTCGTGCACGCCCAGCAGGCGCACCGAACGCACGATGCGGCGCAGCAGGCGGCGAAGCACGTAACCGCGGGCCTCGTTGCCGGGGGTGACGCCGTCGCCGATGAGCATGGCGCCCGAGCGGGCGTGGTCCGCGATCACGCGGAACCGCACGTCGTCGGCGTGGTCGGCGCCGTAACGGCGGCCGGAGAACTCCTCGGCCCGCGCGATCACCGGGCGCACCAGGTCGGTCTCGTAGACGTTCTCCACGCCCTGCAACAGGTAGGCGACCCGCTCGACGCCCATCCCGGTGTCGATGTTCTTCTTCGGCAGCTCACCGAGCACGGGGTGGCCCTTCTTCGGGCTGCCCTCGCCCCGGATGTCCTGCATGAACACCAGGTTCCAGATCTCGAGGTAACGGTCCTCGTCCACGGCGGGACCGCCCTCGCGGCCGTACTGCGGGCCCCGGTCGAAGTAGATCTCCGAGCACGGCCCGCCCGGCCCCGGCACACCCATGTCCCAGTAGTTGTCCTCGGCGCCGCGGAACTGGACCCGTTCGCTGGGGATGCCGGTGACCTTGCGCCACAGCGCGGCCGTCTCGGCGTCGTGCTCGTAGACGGTCACCCAGATCCGGCCGGGGTCGAAGCCGAACCCGCCGTCGGCGGCGGACTTCGTGATCAGCTCCCAGGCCAGCGAGATGGCGCCTTCCTTGAAGTAGTCGCCGAAGGAGAAGTTCCCGGCCATCTGGAAGAACGTGTTGTGCCGGGTGGTCTTGCCCACCTCGTCGATGTCGCCGGTGCGGACGCACTTCTGGATGCTCGTCGCGCGCGGGTACGGCGGCGGGACCTCGCCCAGGAAGTACGGCTTGAACTGGACCATGCCCGCGTTGACGAACAGCAGCGTCGGGTCGTCCAGGATGAGCGAGGCGCTCGGGACCGGCGTGTGGCCGTTGCGCTCGAAGTGGCTGATGAATCGCTTGTTGATCTCGTGTGTTTCCACTGGTCTTTCCTTGGGCCGGGCGGCAGGAGGGGCCGCGCCTGGAGTCGTTGGCGGCAGCGGCGGAGGGCTGTTGCCCGCGCGTGCGGGGTCAGCCCTCCGCCCGGCGCGCTCGCGGCGGGCGCGGACGGGCGGCGTGCCGTCCCTCGTCCGCGCGCCCCGTGGCGACCCCGGACCGCTTCTCCACCATGTCGCGCAGCTCCTGCTCCCGCTCACTCATCCCGGCGCGCACGTCCGCGCCGAACGAACCGATGGCGCCGGCCAGCTCGCCGACGGCCTCCCCCAGATTCGAGGCTAACCCCGCCGGCGTGGCCTGACGAGCCGTTCGCGTCGCCTTGCGGGACAGCACGACCCCGGCCGCGACCCCGACGCCGAGCCAGAACAGGCGCTTCATGACTTGCCGATCCCCTTCCGGCCGCGGGTGTGCCGGCCTTCGGTGCGCGCCTTGGCCTTGCGCCGCGCCCGGATCGCCTTGCTCACCCCGTAGGAGAAGGCAGCGGTTTTGACCAGCGGGCTGCCCAGGGTCGCGGTGAACACCGAGGACAGCGCGGAGACGTTCCCGGTGACCGCCTGCGCGTTCGCGGTGATCCCGTCGACCCGCTCGAGCTGGGTGTTGACATGGGTGATGGTGTCGTTGGCACCGATCAGCAGCGGGTCGGCGTTCTCGTGCGCCTTGCGGATCGCGATCGTGGCCTCGTCGAGCGTGCGGCCGAGCTTGATCAACGGGATCGCCAGCAGCAGCACGAGCAGCACGAATGCACCTGCGGCGATCAGCGCGGCGATCTGCCCTGCCGACACGGGCCCTCCTTGGGACAGTGGGGGTGAATGCCGGTCAGGCTACCGTGCGCCACCGTTCCCGGCCGGGCGACCCCTGGCGTCCTCGATCAGCTTCGCGCTATCCGCCGGAGCGCGGCTTCCCCCGAACGCCGAAGTAGACCGCGCCCAGGTCGTCGTCGGCGTGCCCGGCCCGCATGGCGGACTCCAGATGCGCCAGCACGGCCCTGGTACCCGCGAGGTCGGCTTTCCGGCCGGCCGCTTCCAGCACCAGTTTCGCGTCCTTCGCCGCATGACGGAGCGCGAAACTCACCGGGAAGTCGCGGGAGATCATCGCGTCGCCCTTGAGATGGGCGTAGGGGACGTCGAGGCTTCCACCCGTGATCACGTCGAGGAACAGCCGCGGGTCGAGGCCGAGCGCTTCGGCGAGACCGATGCTCTCGGCGGTGGCGTTGGTCAGCGCCAGCACCCAGGCGTTGGCGACGAGCTTGAGTTCGCTGCCCGCGCCGGTCGGACCGGCCCAGACGGTGCGCGCGCCGATGGCGTCGAAAACCGGGGCGCACCGCTCCCGCAGTTCCTCGGGCCCGGACGCGAGGACGACCAGTTTGCCCTGTTCGGCGGCCGGTTCAGAGCCGAGCACGGGCGCGTCGACGAACGGCACACCCGCCCTTTCCGCGACCTCGGCGAACCTGGTGGTCCATTCGACGCCGACGGTCGAGGCCTGGATCCATACCGCTTCGCTGCCGAGAATCGCTTCCTTCACGGCATCCGCCGCGGATCCGTCGGCGAGCATGGTGACCACGAGATCGGCGCCGGCGACCGCCCGCTCCGGCGAGCCGGCGACCTCGGCACCTCGTTCGGCCAACGGCCCGGCCTTCTCCCGGGTCCGGTTCCACGCGCGGACCTTCAGCCCGGCGTCGCACAGGTTCGCCGCCATCGGCAGCCCCATGACTCCCGTACCGAGCACGGCCACGGTGCTGTCCGTCATCTTTCGCTCCTCTCGAGGGGGCCTTCCTCGATGATGGGCGCGGTTTTCGTTATCCGCGCGGCGCGGAACCGTCTGCCGGGGGTGGGCAGTGAAAAGCGGCACCGAAAAGCGGAAGGGAGACCGGTGACGGAAACGGGCACGCGGGTACGAGCCGCGCAAACGGGCGACCGGCGCGCGCTCGACGAGCTGATCGCCGAGTTCCTGCCGCTGACCTACAACGTCGTCGGCCGCGCACTCGACGGCCACGCCGACGTGGACGACGTCGTGCAGGAGACCATGCTGCGGGTGGTCCGGGAACTGCCCGCCCTGCGCGATCCCGAACGGTTCCGGTCGTGGCTGGTGACGATCGCGATGCGGCAGGTGCGGGACCGGTGGCGCCGCCGGGAACCGGTCACCGGCCTGACCGACCTCGAGATCGCCGACCCGGGCGCGGACTTCGTCGACCTCACCATCGCGAAACTGGGTCTCGACGGCCAGCGCCGGGAGGTCACCGAGGCGACCAGGTGGCTGGACTCCGGTGACCGGCAGTTGCTGTCGCTGTGGTGGCTCGAAGCGGCCGGAGAGCTGACCCGGGAGGAGCTGGCGGCGGCGCTCGAGCTGACTCCGCAGCATGCCGCGGTGCGGATTCAGCGCATGAAGGCGCAGCTGGAGACGGCTCGCTCGGTCGTGCGCGCCCTGTCCGCCGGCTGCCCGGATCTCGCGGCCGTCGCGGCCCGCTGGGACCGCACGCCGGAGGCGGTGTGGCGCAAGCGCTTCGCGCGGCACACCCGGGAATGCGACTTCTGCCGGCGCTGCTGGGAAAGGCAGATTCCCGCCGAGGCGCTGCTGGCCGGGCTGGCGCTGGTTCCCCTGCCGATCGCCTTCGCTTTGCCCACGCTGGGCGCGGGTCATGCGTTTCTGGGCAAGCTGAGCGGCCTGGTCAGCGGGAAAATCGCCGTCGCCGCGGCCACGACCGCCGCGGTCGCGGTGGGTGGCATCGTGGTGGTCGGCGGCCTGCCCGGCCAGTCCGGCGGCCCGCCGGCGGCCCTCGGCACGCCGGCACCGGTACGGACCACCGCCGCGGCAATCTCGTCGACGTCCGCGAACGCCTCCCCCGCCACGACCACGAAGGCGGGTCCGGTCTACGGCAGCAACGTCGACCAGGCCGATCCGGCGCCGCCGAAGGGCCAGCGGCCCGGTCCGCTCCCGCACCGGCCGGAGGGCACGGTCACCGCGGTGGCGGGCAACTACCTGGATCCGCAGCCCGGGTGGATCGCGGGCAGGTACGTGATGATGCACCGCGGCGAGCACGTGACCCTGCGCGGGCAGGGCTACCTCCAGGTCCGCTACGAGATCGCGTTCTTCAACCGGCCGGGCGGGATGGTGATGCCGACCTGGACCGGCCTGCAGGGCAGGCTGTTCCACGTCGCTTCGGGCGGGTTCCGGCGGATGGACGACGCGAAGCCCGGCGGCCCGGCCGCGAACACCTGGATGGGCGAGCCCGGCAAGGGCTACATCACGCTGCCCGACGGCACGCAGCAGATGTGGCAGAACGAGTTCTTCTACCTCGACGGCGAAGTCACGCTGACCAACAACGAACGCGGCGCCGACTACAACATCACCGCGACCCCGGTCACCTGGGCGCAGGTCACCGCCGACATCACGACCGCGCCCACCCCGGACCCGAAGCAAGGGCGTGTCCGATTTGGACTCGTCCGCGACACCGGCGATGACGGCGCGCCCGTTCCGCAGTACGCGACGCGGCAGCGGCCGACCGATCCCGCCGTGGTACCGGAAGATTCGTCATTGACCTCTAGTTAACTTGAGGTTTCATGCTGGGCCCATGAAGAACACAGCAGTGATCACCGGCGCCTCGCGCGGGCTCGGCCTGGCACTGGCCACCGGGCTCGCGCGGCGCGGCTGGCACGTCGTCGCCGACGGCCGCGACGGCGATCGGCTCGAAAAGGCGTTCGCGGATTTCCCCGTTGTCACCACGATTTCCGGTGACGTGGCCGACCCGGGACACCGGGCGCGGCTCGCCGAGACCACAAAGGACGGTCTGGACCTGCTCGTGAACAACGCGAGCACGCTCGGCCCCAGCCCGCAACCGCGGCTGGCCGGCTACCCGCTGTCCGAACTAGAGCGGGTGTATGCCGTCAACACGTTCGCACCCCTCGCGCTGATCCAGCTTTTGTTGCCCCACCTGCGAAAGAGCCGGGGCAGGGTCATCGACATCTCCTCCGACGCGGCCGTCGAACCCTATGCGGGCTGGGGTGGCTACGGGTCGTCCAAGGCCGCCCTCGACCAGCTGACCGCGATCCTCGCCGCCGAGGAACCGGACGTCCGCGTCTATTCCTGCGATCCGGGTGACATGAACACCGACCTGCACCAGCGGGCCTTCCCCGGCGAGGACATTTCCGACCGGCCGGCGCCGGAAACCGTGGTGCCCGCGCTGCTGCGCCTCATCGAAGAGGACCTGCCGAGCGGGCGGTACCGCGCCGCCGAGGTGGCCCGATGACCATCCAGTTCGCCCTGCCGCCGGACAGCGAGGCGACGAGCCCGCCGGAACGCCGCGGCCTTACCCGCGACGGGGTCCGCCTGCTCGTCGCCGCGCCGGAACGGATCGAACACGGGCATTTCCACGACCTCCCCGAGCACCTGTCGCCCGGTGATCTTGTCGTGGTGAACACGTCGGCCACCCTGCCCGCGGCCGTGGAGGGGGTCCGGCGACCTGCCCCCAGCGGGGGCGCGGGGGCGGTCCCCGTCCATGTCTCCACCCCGCTCGACAACGGCGACTGGGTGGTGGAGATCCGGCTCGCCGACGCGAGCGGGCCGGATCTCAGCATGGCCGTGGGCGAGGAACTCGACCTGCCCGGCGGGGTCCGGCTGCGGCTCCTGGCGCCCTATCCCGATCCTGACGCGGAAGTGTCCCGGTTGTGGCAGGCCAGCCCTGCCCCGCGGGTCGCCGCCGAGGCCTACCTGCCCCGGCACGGCCGGCCGATCGGCTACGGCTACCTCGGCGGCCGTTACCCGCTCGGCGACTACCAGACGGTCTACGCGACCGAACCCGGCAGCGCCGAAATGGCCAGCGCGGGCCGCCCGTTCACGGCCGGCCTGCTGGTCCGCCTGATGGCGCGCGGCGTGACCGTCGCGCCGATCGTCCTCCACGCCGGTGTTTCCAGCCCCGAACTGCACGAACCCCCTACCGCGGAACGGTTCCGCGTGCCCGGCTCGACCGCGCGGCTGGTGAACGCGGTGCGCGACGCCGGACACCGGGTGGTCGCCGTCGGGACCACGGTGGTCCGCGCGCTGGAAAGCGCCGCACGAACAGACGGCGCGGTGGACGAAGCCGCCGGCTGGACGGATCTCGTGGTCGATCCTGGCCATCCAGCCCGCGTCGTGACCGGACTGGTCACCGGTTTGCACGCGCCCGAGGCCAGCCACTTGCTGCTCCTCGAAGCCGTCGCGGGGAGCGAACTCGTCGCTTCCGCCTATGAAGCCGCTGTCGAGCACCGCTACCTCTGGCACGAGTTCGGCGACTCGACCCTCTTCCTCCCCGCATCACAGGCCGTCGAACGCCAGGCTCAGCCGCCGCGAACAGTCCGCCGGAGCCTGGGCACGCGTTCGGAAAGGGTGCGTTCGGCGCCGCGCGAGGTGGGGTGGTAGTAGTCGGTACCGACGAGTTCGTCGGGCGGGTACTGCTGCGGGAGAACCCCCTCGGGGACGTCGTGCGGATAGCGGTAGCCCTGCGCGTTGCCGAGTTTGGCCGCCCCCGCGTAGTGCCCGTCGCGCAGGTGGGGCGGGACCGTGCCGATCCGCCCCGCGCGCACGTCGGCCAAGGCCGCGTCGATGCCCGTGACGATCGCGTTGGACTTCGGCGCGGTGGCCAGGTGCACGGTGGCCTGGGCGAGCGCGAGCCTGCCCTCGGGCATCCCGATGAACTGCACCGCGTGCGCGGCCGCCACCGCCGACTGCAGGGCCGTCGGGTCGGCCATCCCGACGTCCTCGCTGGCGTGTACCACCAGCCGCCGCGCGATGAACCGCGGATCCTCCCCCGCCTCGATCATCCGGGCCAGGTAGTGCAGCGCGGCGTCCACATCGGACCCGCGGATCGACTTGATGAACGCGCTGATCACGTCGTAGTGCTGGTCGCCGTCCCGGTCGTAGCGCACCGCCGCCTTGTCCACAGTGGACTCCACGGTGGCCAGGCCGATCTCGTGCCGCCCGGTGGCCGCAGCGGCGTCGGCGGCCGCCTCCAGCGCGGTCAGCGCCCGGCGCGCGTCACCGCCGGCGAGCCGGACCAGGTGCTCCTCGGCTTCGGCGGTCAGCTCGAACTCTCCGCCGAGGCCCCGCTCGTCGGCGAGCGCGCGCCGGATCAGCTCCCGCACGTCCTCGTCGGTCAGCGGACGCAACTGCAGCACGAGCGACCGCGACAGCAGCGGCGAGACCACCGAGAACGACGGGTTCTCCGTGGTCGCGGCGACCAGCAACACCGTGCGGTCCTCGACCGCGCCCAGCAGCGCGTCCTGCTGGGTCTTGGAAAAGCGGTGCACCTCGTCGATGAACAGGACCGTGTTCTCGGCCTGGTACTGGAGCCTGCGCTGTGCTTGCTGAATGACCGCGCGGACCTCCTTGACCCCGGCCGACAGCGCCGACAGCGCGACGAACCGGCGCCCGGTGGCGGTGGACACCAGGTTCGCCAGCGTCGTCTTGCCCGTGCCGGGCGGGCCGTAGAGCAGGACCGAGGCCGGTGCGGCGCCCTCCACCAGCCTGCGCAGCGGCGCGCCGTCGGCCAGCAGGTGCTGCTGGCCCACGACCTCGTGCAGCGAGCGCGGCCGCATCCGCACGGCCAGCGGCGAACCCGGCGCGACCGTGGGGCCGCCGGGCTCGGGGACATCGTCCGGCGGCACCAGATCAGGGTTCACCGTGAAGAGTTCGTCCTGCACCCTTCCACGGTAATGGCGTCCACCGACATCCTGGTGCGCCGGGCACGCGCCGAGCGGATCATGATCGCCGCCGCGTGGGGCAGCAGGTCACGCCCACGCCGCCACAGCCACGGGATGCCCTTGATCACCAGCCAGGCGACGTGGTCGATGGTGCGGGGCCGGGTTCCGCCCGAACACACCAGGCTCACCGGTTCGCGCAGGATGAAGCCCTCCTCGGCGAGCAGTTCGGTGAGCGCCCTGGCCAGCATGCGGTGGCCCAGTTCCGACGGATGCAGCCGGTCGACGCTCCACGACGAAAGCTCGTAGGCGCCGGCCAGGCTGCCCAGATCCAGGCACGGCATGGCGTGCTGCCGCGCCACACCCTCGATGACCTCGTTGAGTTCGTCGATGCGCGCCTTCAACGCCCGGTAGAGCGGGCCAGGCAGCCGGAAGACCCGGCCGTGGTCGTGAAAGCGGACCGGCACCACGGTCGTGCCCAGCTTGGCGAGGGTCCGCATCACGTGATCGAGATCCCTGGCCATCGCACCGGCATCGAAGTCCGAGCGCAGGGTGTCGTTCATGCCGACGATCACCACCGCCACGTCGGGCCGGTGCACGACCGCCGCCGCCAGCTGGTCGGTAGGCAGGCAGCGCATCCGCGCGCCGGTGAAGGCCGTGTTCAGGTAGCCGTCCGGCTCGACACCCAGTGCCTGCGCCACGAACGGCCCGACACCGCGCCAGCCGCGGCCGGGCACCGGGTCGCCGAGGCCCACGGCCGTGGAATCGCCGAGCACGGCCAGGCGCCGGGCACGGCGGGGAATCGGGTCGGTCAGGGGGATCTGCTCGCTCACCGCGGTCACGTCTAGACCCTCGGGCACGCACACTCACCAGCGGTGATCGCCGGGTAACGACCCGAAGACCGCTAGGAGAAACCTGGGGAACCTCAGTGAAAGGCCGGGTACAGCGGCAGCGCCAGGCCGGGCCCGAACCGCTGGTCGAGGGCCTCGGCGACGTCGCGCGCGTAGGCAGCGAGAGCCTCGTGCCCGGCGCGCGCGGCGTAGCCGCCGAGATCTCGCCACCAGCTGACCAGCGCGGCCGGGCGGTCAGCAGGCCGCACCGTCACGCCCTGCCGGGTGATCACCTCGGTCGCCGTGCCCTTGGCCAGGTTCTCCACCGTGCGGTGTCCGAGGAGCACCAGCTGATGGTCCAGCAGGCTCGCCGTGAGCACCTCGTCGTCGGACAGCGCGGGCCAGATCCCGCGCACCTCGGCGCGCCACGCGGCGACCATGGCCTCGCTCATCCCGGCCGGCAGCGCCATGGGGTCGCCGCACGAGGCGAACGGCACCCGCAGCTGCACGACGTCGAGCAGCGCGTTGCGCACGCGGCCCCGTTCGAAGTCGAGAAACCGGACCCCACCGCTGGTCACCAGGTTGTTGTCCGGGCTGAGGTCCGCCGGGCTGAACGCGCGGTAGGCGGCCGAGTAGGCCCGCTCGAATGCCCGCTGACCGAACCGGCGCACCTCCCCCGGCATGCGCACGCGCAACGACTCCTCGACGAGCCCCGGCAACCGCACGCACGCGGCGGCGAGCACGTCCTTCTCCTTGACCGGACCGCCGAGCCGCCGCAACAGCGCGTCGAAGTCCGCTTCCCGGCCCGCCGTGGTGGCGTGCATCCGGCCCAGCGACCGCGCCCACGACAGCAGCGCGCGCTCGGCCGCCCTGGCGTCTTCACCGCACAGTTTGTCCTGCAACGTGGGGGCACGGCCCAGGTCTTCGACGACGAGGACGCGTTCCCGGCCGTAGTGGCCGAGCAGTTCCGGGCACATCCGGTCCTCCGCCGACAGCGCCGTGAACAGCTGGTAACTGACCGCCTCCTGGGCGAACGGGTCGGCGACGCCGGGCACCGGTGGTGCCGGGTAGTGCTTGATCACCAGGGTGCGGGGCAGCCCGAAAGGTGACGAGGCGATCCTCGCGCGAACCACGGTGGCAGGACCGCTGCCAGGCAGCAGCTCCGGCTCGATCAGCGCGATCGCACTGCCGAAACGGTGCGCGAGCACGGCCTCCCCCGCCGCGACCGCCGCTTCGACGGATTGCCCTTGTCCTCCCGGCCTTCCGGCCGGCGCGTCTGGGACGTCCCCGAACGTGTCCACGGTCATCGTCCTCGACCCTACTAGGGGCACCACCTGGCGACCACTAACGATTCAACGGCCGCTCAGCCACGCAACGGGCGGCCGTGCTCGCCGAGGCGCCTGCTCCGCCGCCGCAGGGCGAGCACGGCGGCCGCCGCGACCACGATGCCGAGCAGGTTGACCACGAGTTGACCGACCGACAGCACGCTGCGGGTCCAGTCCCCGGTGACCGCCGCGACCGCGGCGTACCCCGCCGCGGGCACGGTCGTCACCGAGATGAACACGCCCACCAGCGCCGCCGACTTCGCCGAGGTCATCGCGAGCATGCCGGCCGCGCCGGCGAGCAGCGCGACGATCAGCGAATACCAGCCGACCTGGTAGACGAAGTCGACCGCGCGCCCCCGCCCCAGCGCGTCCACATCGAGCAACCCGACCAGCTCGGAGGCCCACGTGACCACCGCGGTGACCACCATCGCCAGCGGGAACCCGACGGACAGCGCCAGGCTCGCGCGGCGCACCAGGTCCCAGCGGCGGAGCACCAGCCCCACGGCGATGGCGGCGAGCGGACCGAACTCCGGCCCGACCACCATCGCGCCGACGATCGTCACCGGCGAGTCCGTCACCACACCGACCGAGGCCAGCAGGCACGCAATGGTGAGAAACGCCTGGAAGGTGACGTTGAGCCGGGATTCCTCGCCCGTCCGGCCCAGCAGCTCCTGCCAGACGATGGCATCCGCGCCTTCGCCGGGCGCTTCCTCCTCGGCCCGGTCGGCGGCGTCGGACAGCGCGGTGTCGATCGATTCCAGGGTGATGCCACCGGTGTGGTCGAGGTCGAGGCCGCACAGCAGGTCCACGATCTCGTCGGCGGCCTCACGCGCGACGTCCGCCTCGATCAAATCACCGGACGGGGTGACGGCGGCACCCCGGTGAACCAGGACGTGCGCGGTGCCCGGCTGCTTGCCGAGCGTCGCCAGCAGGTCGTCGGACTTCTCCGGCGGGCACACCACCCGCAGGCGCAGCACGGCTCAACCCTCGGCGGGCTTCACCGCCGGTTTCGCGTCCACGCCGGCCTCCCTGCGCTGCTGGGCGGTGATCGGCGCGGGGGCGCCGGTCAGCGGGTCGTAACCGCCGCCGGTCTTCGGGAAGGCGATGACGTCCCGCAACGAATCAGCGCCGGCCAGGAGCATGGTGATGCGGTCCCAGCCGAACGCGATGCCACCGTGCGGCGGCGGACCGTAGGCGAAGGCGTCGAGGAGGAAGCCGAACTTCTCCTGAGCCTCGTCCTCCGACAGGCCCATCACCTCGAAGACGCGCTTCTGCACGTCGGCACGGTGGATACGGATCGAGCCGCCGCCGATCTCGTTGCCGTTGCACACGATGTCGTAGGCGTGGGCCAGCGCGTTGCCCGGGTCGGACTCGAACTTGTCGAGCCATTCGGGGGCCGGGGCGGTGAACGCGTGGTGCACCGCGGTCCACTTGCCGGAGCCGACGGCCACGTCGTCGGTCTCGTCGACCGGCTCGAACAGGGGCGCGTCCACGACCCACACGAACGACCACGCGCTCTCGTCGATCAGGCCCAGCCGGTGCCCGATCTCGACGCGGGCCGCGCCGAGCAGCTGGCGGGCCGCGCCGGGCCTGTCCGCGGCGAAGAACACGCAGTCGCCCGGCTTCGCGCCGACCGCCGCGGCCAGGTTCTCGCGCTCGTGCTCGGCGAGGTTCTTGGCGACCGGCCCGCCGAGGGTGCCGTCCTCGGCGACCGTGACGTAGGCCAAACCCTTCGCACCGCGCTGCCTGGCCCACTCCTGCCAGGCGTCGAACTGCCGCCGCGGCTGGCTTCCGCCGGCGGGCATCACCACGGCACCGACGTAGGGGGCCCGGAACACGCGGAACGGGGTGTCGGCGAAGAACGCGGTGAGGTCGGTGAGTTCGAGCCCGAAGCGCAGGTCCGGCTTGTCGGTGCCGTACCTGGCCATCGCGTCGGCGTAGGTCATCCGCGGGATCGGCCGCGGCACCTCGTAGCCGACCAGCCGCCACAACGCGGCGATGACATCCTCACCGACCGCGATCACGTCGTCCTGGTCGACGAAGCTCATCTCGATGTCAAGCTGGGTGAACTCGGGCTGCCGGTCGGCGCGGAAGTCCTCGTCCCGGTAGCAGCGCGCGATCTGGTAGTACCGCTCGAGGCCGCCGACCATCAGCAGCTGCTTGAACAGCTGCGGCGACTGCGGCAGCGCGTACCACGACCCGGGCCGCAGCCGCGCCGGAACCAGGAAGTCGCGGGCGCCCTCGGGCGTGGAGCGGGTCATCGTCGGGGTCTCGACCTCGATGAAGTCCTGCGTGTGCAGCACCTCGCGGGCCACCCGGTTGGCCTCGCTGCGCAGCCGCATCGCGCGGGCCGGCCCGTTGCGGCGCAGGTCGAGGTAGCGGTGCTTGAGCCGCACCTCCTCGCCCACGTCCACTCGGTCGTCGATCGGGAAGGGCAGCACAGCGGAGGAGGACAGCACCTCGAGCGCCGTCGCGAGCACCTCGATGGCGCCGGTGGCGATCTCCGGGTTCTCGTTGCCCTCCGGCCGTCGCGCGACCTCGCCGGTGACCTGGACGCAGAACTCCGACCGCAGCTGGTGAGCGAGCTCGGCCATCTCGCCCTCGCGGAAGACGACCTGGGCGACCCCGCTGGCGTCCCGCAGATCGATGAAGATCACCCCGCCGTGATCCCGCCGCCGGGCCACCCACCCGGTGAGCGTGACGGTCTGACCGGCATGCTCGGCACGCAGGGTGCCGGCTTTGTGGGTGCGAAGCACGGGGGTCGCTCTCCTCGATTCCTTTGGGAAGTCCATCAGCAGGCGTTTCGCCGACAGCCAAGGCTAACGAACACCAGGGGGGTGAACGCCACCAGGTTTTGCTATCGCATTCCGGAACGAGCTGGAGGAGCTTCAGCTGCGCACCGTCCGGCTCTCCGGTCGCGGCCGGTTGTCCGGCCTCGCGAGGGCTGGACAGGCGCGGGGCTGGTTCGGCGCGGGACCGACCGAAACCGTACCGCCGCAGCAGTGGCCCGACGCGCGCCGCGAGCAGCCGCCGGTACCGGCCGTCGGCGTAGCCGCCCGAGCCATAGAGTTCGCGATACTTCCGGACCAGTTCGGGATGCTCGGCGGCCAGCCACCGGGCGTGCCACTCACGCACGCCGGATGGTCGAGATCACGCCGGGCAAGGTTCCCCACCCGTTGTTTGTCACGGTCGGGTTGTACCCCGACGAAGTGCTGGCCGCGTCGGTTCTGCTGATCAAGCTGCGTGGGTAGCGCGCAGCCGTATCGAATGCCGGTGCCCTCGCGCCCGAGTCGGGCGCGAGGGCACCCAATCGACACGGGCTACCACGCCAGCGCTGACCGCCGGAGGAGACGTCACGTCTCCGCCAAGCGGTGCCGCGCCCAGGCACGAATCCGCCGTGGCCACCCGGATGGCGAGGCAGAACGTGCTCTACGACACCAGCAAGACGATCGAAATCCTGGTCGCCGAGGCGGCGTTGCGGTACTCGGTCGCGCCGCCGGACGTGATGGCCGCCCAACTCGACCGCCTGGCCGCGCTGATCGGGATGCCCTCGATCCGCTTCGGCGTACTTCCGCTGGACCGGGCCATGCCCTACCTGCCCATGCACGGCTACTGGCTGCTCGACGACGTGGCACTGGTCGAGAACATCACCGCCGAAATCCGCATCGAAGACGCCGACGAAGTGGCGATCTAACGCCAGCTCACCGACCGCCTGTGGAAGGTCGCCGCCGAACGCGACGACGCTCGCGCCATCCTCGGCCGGGTGGCCGCCGCGCACCGCTGATGGCTTACGAGTCGGCATACTTGTCGCGGTTGATCACGACAGTGTCCCCGTCCAGGGTCAGCGCCAGCGCCGCGTGCTCGGCCAACACCCGCGCGGTCTTCCGGCCAAGCGGCAAAATCTCGGACTCCTCCCGCGCGTAGATCGTCACCTCGACCACAACGGCCACCATGACCGTGGCCCCGCGACGCAGGTGGTCCACCAGTTCGCGGTGGATGCGCTGGCTCGTCTGCTGTATCGGCCCTGGCCGCGCGCGAGCTAAGCTTGTTGTTTAAGGTGGTTGTTTCGTTGTGGTCGTGGTCGTTGTGTCCGTTTTGGTGGTTTTTCCGACGTGGCATACGGCGGCGCGGGTTGTGTTTGGTGATCCGGGTGGGCGGCCTGGGCCTGGCCGTGAGGGT
>NZ_DATELF010000100.1:0-33893 GCF_035276945.1 Amycolatopsis sp.
ACCCTCACGGCCAGGCCCAGGCCGCCCACCCGGATCACCAAACACAACCCGCGCCGCCGTATGCCACGTCGGAAAAACCACCAAAACGGACACAACGACCACGACCACAACGAAACAACCACCTTAAACAACAAGCTTAGCGCTTGGCTGGGTTTGTTCTCTCCCCCGGAGGGTGGCTGGGTTTGTTTTCTCCCAGGGGTGGCTGGGTGCGAGGGGGCAGGCGTCCGAGTTGGGGTGTGGGGCGGGTCACGGTCTGGTGTGGACGGTGTGGGGGGTGGGGGAGTGTGGGCGGGGTGGGTGTACAGTTGGACGTGCAACGCGGGGTGGAGCAGCTCGGTAGCTCGCTGGGCTCATAACCCAGAGGTCGCAGGTTCGAATCCTGTCCCCGCTACCACTGGAGAGAGGCCCGGCCGGTTTTTCCGGCCGGGCCTTTTTTCGTGGTTTCGTCCTTGTGGCGGATCGGCGTTGGGCCGGATGGGGGAGTTTGAGTGGCCATTGTGGACGGAGCTCTATGGCCACTGTGGACAGATCGCCCGAAAAGTGGGAACGTGTGAGTGTGTCTGAACTGAATGCGACAGCAGCGGCATTGCTTGGTCTGCTCCAGGACGGTCCGGCGACCGGTGGGCAACTCGTCGCCGCGGCTGAAGAACGATTCGGGGCCTTCTTCAGCGTCACGCGCAGCCAGGTCTACCGGGAACTGCCCGCCCTGGCCAAGGAGGGCCTGGTCCGGCTCGGCAAGCAGGGCCCGCGATCCAGCCAGCAGTACGCGATCGCCGCGGCGGGCAAGAAGGCGTTCAAGAACTGGCTCACCAGCGAATCCGGTCCGGACCATCTGCGCAGCCCGCTGATCCTGCGGCTCGTGCACGCCGGCTCGCTCACCGCGAAGCAACGCACGGCGCTGATCGACTCGGCCAGGGCTGCCTACGGCCTGGAACTCGACGAGGCGAAGGCTGCGGTCAAGGCCGCCGAGGACCCGTACACGAAGGCGGTCGCCGAGTTCGGGCAGGCACACGCCCGGGCCGCGCTGAAACTGGTGGACGCCATCCCCCAGGCCTGATCCCCTGGTCCGGGGCTTGCCCTCGGACGGCACTGCCCTGACGGGCGCTTGGACACGGTGCCGTAACCTTGATGGTTGTGAGTGCTGAGTTCGAAGCGGACCTGAAGGACCTTGCCGGCAAGTTGACGCAGGTCGAGGCCGTCATGGATCTGGACGGCCTGCGCGCCCAGGTCGCCGACCTGGAACGGCAGGCCTCCCAGCCCAACCTCTGGGACGACCCGGAGGCGGCGCAGAAGGTCACCAGTCAGCTCTCGCACCGGCAAGCCGAACTGCGCCGGGTCACCGACCTGCGCCAACGCCTCGACGACCTTGGCGTGCTCTACGAACTCGCCGAAGCCGAAGGCGACGCGGGCAGCCAAGCCGAAGCCGAGTCCGAGCTCGCCCAGCTGGGCAAGGACATCGACGCACTGGAAGTCCGCACGCTCCTTTCCGGCGAGTACGACGACCGCAACGCCGTGGTCACCATCCGGTCCGAGGCGGGCGGCGTCGACGCGGCCGACTGGGCCGAGATGCTGCTGCGTATGTACCTGCGCTGGGCGGAGCGGCACGGATACCCCACCGACGTCTACGACATCTCCTATGCCGAAGAGGCGGGGATCAAGTCGGCGACCTTCAAGGTGAGCGCGCCCTACGTGTACGGGACGCTGTCGGTCGAGCAGGGCACGCACCGGCTGGTGCGGATCTCGCCCTTCGACAACCAGAGCCGGCGGCAGACGTCGTTCGCGCACGTCGAGGTGCTGCCCGAGGTCGAAGAGGTCGACCACGTCGACATCCCGGAAAAGGACATCCGGGTCGACGTGTACCGCTCGTCGGGTCCCGGTGGGCAGAGTGTGAACACCACCGACTCCGCGGTCCGTATCACCCACCTGCCGACCGGTATCGTGGTCTCCTGCCAGAACGAGAAGTCGCAGCTGCAGAACAAGGCGGCGGCGATGAAGGTGTTGCAGGCCAAGCTCCTCCAGCGGAAGAAGGAAGAGGAGCGCGCCGAACTGGACGCGCTCAAGGACGGCGGGTCGAGCTGGGGCAACCAGATGCGCTCCTACGTGCTGCACCCGTACCAGATGGTGAAGGACTTGCGGACCGAACACGAGGTCGGCAACCCGACAGCCGTGCTCGACGGCGAGATCGACGGTTTCCTCGAAGCCGGAATCCGCTGGCGCAAGCAGAACGTTTGAACCGGTTTTGGGCACTTTCCGTGGTGAATCAGTGAGGGTAATGCCGCGCCGATCACCCCGTTGGCCTATGCCTACCCGGGCTTAACGCTCGCATTGAGTAGGATGGCCCATCGTGATCCGGCTCGATGATGTCTCCAAGGTCTACAAGACGTCGACGCGTCCCGCGCTCGAGGGCGTGTCGGTCGACGTGGACAAGGGTGAGTTCGTCTTCCTGATCGGGCCCTCCGGGTCCGGCAAGTCGACGTTCCTCCGGCTGCTTCTCCGAGAGGAAGTGCCCACCAGAGGCCGGGTCTACGTGTCCAGTTTCGACGTCGCCAAGATGGCCCGCCGCAGGGTTCCCCGCCTGCGGCAGACCATCGGCTGCGTGTTCCAGGACTTCCGGCTGCTGGGCAACAAGACCGTCGCGGAGAACGTCGCCTTCGCGCTGGAAGTGATCGGCAAGCCCAAGCACATCATCCGCAAGGTGGTGCCCGAGGTGCTCGAACTGGTGGGCCTGGAGGGCAAGGCCGACCGGATGCCGAACGAGCTCTCCGGTGGGGAGCAGCAGCGGGTCGCGATCGCCCGTGCGTTCGTCAACCGGCCGCTGGTCCTGCTGGCCGACGAGCCGACCGGGAACCTGGACCCGGACACCAGCCAGGACATCATGCTGCTGCTCGAGCGGATCAACCGCACCGGAACCACGGTGCTGATGGCCACGCACGACCATTCCATCGTGGACTCCATGCGCAGACGGGTGGTCGAGCTGCAGCTTGGCCGGGTAATCCGCGACGACGCTCGTGGCGTCTACGGCGTGGGCCGGTAGCTCCTCCCGGGCACCGTCCACGCAAAGTCCCCGATCCCAAAGGTAAGTACTCCCCGATGCGCGCAAGTTTCGTGTTCAGCGAGGTTTTCACCGGCCTGCGCCGAAATGTCACGATGACCATCGCGATGATCATCACCACCGCAGTGTCCCTCGGCATGCTCGGTGGTGGCCTGTTGATCGTGCGGACCATCGACAAGATGAGTGCGGCCTACCGCGCCGACGTCGAGGTACTGGTCCTGCTCACCCGTGATGTCAGCAGCAACGACAAGGACTGTTCGCAGGACATCTGCCGCGACCTGCGGCAGGATCTGCAGAACAACCCGGCCGTCCAGTCCGTGGTGTTCGAAAACCGCGAGCAGGCCTACGAGCGGTTCAAGAAGATCTTCCAGGACAACCCGATCCTGCTCCAGGCCGCGCGCCCGGAAGCGCTGCCCGCGTCCCTGCAGGTCAAGCTGTACGACCCGGCTCGCAGCGCGATCATCAACCAGGAGTACGGCAAGCGCGCCGGGGTCGACCGGATCGACGACCAGCAGCAGTACCTCACTCAGTTCTTCGGGGCGTTGGGCACCGTGCGGGACGTCACCTTCGCGATCGCACTGATCCAGGCGCTGGCCGCGTTGCTGCTGATCTCGAACACCGTCCAGATCTCGGCATTCACCCGGCGTACCGAGGTCGGCATCATGCGGCTGGTCGGCGCGACCCGGTGGTACACGCAGTTGCCGTTCCTGCTCGAGGCCGTGATGACGGGCATCGTCGGCTGGGTGTGCGCGGTGGGCGGGACGATCGCGCTCAAGTACGTCTTCGTCGACAAGCTCCTGTCGACGGCGGGCGGCTTCATTCCGCGCCTCGAGCTGCTCGACATCATCGTCACCGCGCCGTGGCTGCTCCTCGCATCGCTCGTCATCTCCGCGATCACCGGGTACGTCACGCTGCGCATGTACGTCCGTCACTGAGATAGCCTTGACGTATGCCAAAGGAACGGGGCCAGAAGGTGATCGTGTCGAATCGCAAGGCGCGGCACGACTACTCCATCCTGGACACCTACGAGGCCGGTCTCGTCCTGGTGGGCACCGAGGTGAAGAGCCTGCGCGCGGGCCGGGCTTCGCTGGCCGACGCGTTCGCCACCGTCGATGACGGCGAGGTCTGGCTGCGCAACCTGCACATCCCCGAGTACGAGCACGGCACCTGGACCAACCACGAGGCGCGCCGGCATCGAAAGTTGCTGCTGCACCGTGGCGAGATCGAGAAGTTGATCGGGAAAACGAAGGAGAGCGGGCTGAGTCTGGTCCCGCTGTCCCTGTATTTCAAGGACGGCAAGGTCAAGGTCGAACTCGCGCTGGCCAAGGGGAAGAAGGCCTACGACAAGCGGCAGGACCTGGCGAAACGGGACGCGCAGCGCGAGATGAGCCGGGCTATGGGGCGGGCGCTGAAGGGCCGTCGTTGACGCCGGGGCCCGCGGACGACGCCGGGATCGCGCCGTGGGTCCGGGGGCTGGGCCTGGACGGCCTGGTCGACATGCACCTGCATTTCCTGCCTGAACGGATGCTGGTCAAGGTGTGGGCGTACTTCGACCGCGTCCATGAGCGGACCGGGACCCGGTGGCCGGTGTGGTACCGGAAGCCGGAGAGCGAGCGCCTCGCGCTGCTGGAGTCCTTCGGTGTGCGGCGGTTCGCCCCGCTGGCATATCCGCACAAGCCGGGGATGGCCGAGTGGCTCAACGGCTGGACGCTCGAGTTCGCCGGGCGGGTCCCGGCCGCGGTACCGACCGCGACGTTGTTCCCCGAGCCGTCCGCGACGTCCTATGTGGATGATGCGTTGCGAGCGGGCGCCCGGTGTTTCAAGGCGCATGTGCAGGTCGGTGGCTACGATCCGCGAGACGGGCTGCTCGATCACGCCTGGGGCCTGATCGAGGACGCGGGCGTGCCGGTGGTCGTCCACGCCGGACACGGCCCCGAGCGCGGCGTGTACACCGGCCTGGACATCTTCGCCGAGGTCCTGTCCCGGCATCCGCGGCTGGTCACGGTGCTGGCCCACGCCGGTACGCCCGAGTACGAAGTGGCGCTGGATCTGGTGGACCGCTTTCCCCGCTTGTACCTCGACACCACGATGGTCGGGGTGCCGTTCACCGAGAAGCTGATGCCGTTGCCGCCCGGCTGGGTCGACCGGCTGGCCGCCATCCCCGACCGGATCGTGCTGGGCACCGACTTCCCGAACATCCCCTACCCCTACGCCACCCAGTTACGGGCGATCGCCGGCTGGGCCGCCGACGATCGCCTCGGCACCGGGTTCCTGCGCGCTGTGCTGCACGACACCCCGGCCAAACTGCTCAACCTCTGACCCTGGTCGCCGTGACCTTCCCGCCCGCCAGCAGCACGCTTACCAGGATCAGCGCGGCCCAGGGCAGCGGTCCGGCGAGCGGTTCCGGCGACGCGGTGAAGCCGCGGGCGGCCAGGCCCAGCGTGCCCACGGAGCCGAGAACGGCCGCTACGGCCAGTTGCGGCAGGGGAGCGGGATCGCCCGTCACCGGCCGGGGTATTTCGAACCGGCCGAACACGCGAAGCAGGCCCACCAGCACCACGCCCGCCGCCGCCAGCCACAGCGGCGCCGCGGCCAGCCAGCGCAACGTGCCCGGCTCCGGAGTGGCGTAGCCGAAACCGAAGACCGAGACCCCGGCGACGACGACCAGCGCGGGCATGTGCCAGAGGTAGACGCTCATGAAGCGTGGTCCGATCCAGTGCAGTGCGCCGGCGACCGTGGGACGGGCGGCGAGTTCGGCGAGCCTGGCCCGCAGCGCGAGCATGAGCCCGATCTGCCCGACGGCCAGGCTCACCAGGACCGCGGTGGGCGGGCTCATGTTCGATACCGGCGCGCCCGGCATGCCGATCATGCTTGCCGGGTAAGGACCGAAGGCCACGAGCAGTGCGGTGACGCCGAATCCGGCCGTGGCCACGCCGAGCGCGTGGCGTGGGCGGAGGGCGCCGAGTTTTCCTTCCGCGTAAAGGAAACCGAACTGGTGGACGGCCAGCCAGACGAAAACGGCGTTCAAGTACCCGAGCAGGCCGAACCCGTTGAACCGGGCGAGGTCCACTAGCAGCGCGAGACCGGTGAGTACTGCTGGGACGGCAAGCCCCCATCGACGATGTGCGGTCGCCATGAACGGTGTCGCCAGAACGGTGAGCAGGTAGACACCAAGGAACCACAGAAGCTGTCCGGCGATCGCGCCCGCGACGTGGACCGGCTGCTCCGGCACGCCGAATTCGCGCAGGAGACGCGGTACCGCCAGCCACACGGCGATCAGCGGAAGCGTGGGCAGCAACAGGCGGCTTACGCGTCCGGCCAGCCAGTCGCGAGCACATGTCGCGCGACGCAGGGACATCAGGTTCGCCGCGCCGCCGGCGAAGAAGACCAGGGGCATGACCTGCGACAGCCAGGTCAACGCCCACCATCCGGGGGTGACCAGTGCGTTCCCGGTGGCGATGCGGCCATCGGAGTAGGACAGCACCGGCATCAGCCAGTGCTGCCCGATCACCGCGAGGATCGCACCGGCGCGGATGACGTCGAGGAAGATGTCGCGGCGGGCCGTCGGAGGCGCTGTTGAGGACATGGCCCAAGCCTGGCCGCGTGGATCTTCGGAAACAGCGGTGCGGGCTACCGTCTTCGCAGCGGGTTTGACTTACCTCCGAGGTGGGGCCAGCCCTACTCGAGGAGTTCGTCGACCTCCTGCGTCCGCATTTCGCACATGCGGTATTCCCAGCCGGTTTCGTCGCTGTAGCCGAGCAGGTAGTGCGTTTCGATCTTGGGGCCCTCGTGCAGGTGGACGTGGCGAACCACGGTGCCGCACACGGGATCGTCGAGGACCTGGACCCGGCCGTCCAGGGGGCCGCCGAAGAAGCGGACGCTGACCTCGGTCAATGGTGCCCCTTCCTGGCGCGTTCAATAGCGACGGCGCCCATGTTATGTGAGCCTGGGCGCCGTCGCCGCCGTCTGACGGGTGAGAAAACTCAAGGCAGGAGAACGTGCAACTGCGATTGCTCGGTCAGGCCGCGGGCATGTTCGCGGTCACCAATGTCGACGATCTCGTGGTCCTGGCGCTGTTCTTCGGTCAGGCCGCCGCTCGCCGTGGTGGTCCGGCCCGCGTGGTCGCCGGCCAGTATCTCGGGTTCGGCGCGATCCTGGCCGCCTCCGTCGCGGGCGCGCTCGGCGCCGGGTTTCTCCCACCCGCCGTGGTCCCCTACCTCGGGCTGCTGCCGCTGCTGCTCGGACTCCGTGCCGCCTGGCGGACCTGGCGAGGTGGCGCGGACGACGAGCGGGAAGCAACCGTCGAACACCCAGGCGTGCTGACCGTGGCCGCCGTGACCTTCGCCAACGGCGGCGACAACATCGGGGTCTACGTGCCGGTCTTCGCCACCGCCGGGGCCGGCACGCTGATCATGTTCGTCGTCGTGTTCCTTGTCCTGGCCGCGGTCTGGTGCCTCGTCGGCCGCTTCCTCGCGACGCGTCCGTCGATCGCCAGCGCGCTGGCCCGCTGGGGCCACGTTCTGCTTCCCCTGGTCCTGGTCGGAATCGGGTTGGCGATTCTCCTTCGGCTCGGCTGAGCTTTGTGCGCTCAGGCGCGGCCCAGGTAGGTGAGGACGGCGCGGACACGGCGGTGTTCCTCGGCGCTGGCTTCGAGGCCGAGTTTGGCGAAGATGTTGCCGATGTGCTTCTCGACCGCGCCGTGCGAGACCACCAGGGAACCCGCGATGGCGGTGTTCGACAGGCCCTGGGCCATCAGACCCAGCACCTCGGACTCGCGGGCGGTCAGCGCGTCGAGCGGGTTCTTGCGGCCGCGGGCCATCAACTGCGCGATGACCTCGGGGTCGATGGCCGTGCCACCGCGGGCCACCCGGCGAACGGAGTCGAGGAACTCCGCGACGTCGGCCACCCGCTCCTTGAGCAGGTACCCCACCCCACCGGCGCCACCCGACAGCAGTTCGACCGCGTAGCTCTCCTCGACATACTGCGAGAGCACCAGTACCGGCAGCCCGGGAACGGCCTTGCGCGCGTCGAGCGCCGCCCGCAGGCCCTCGTCGGTGAAGGTCGGCGGCATGCGCACGTCCACGATGGCGAGGTCGGGGCGATGCTCGGTGACCGCTTCGACCAACGCGTCACCGTTGTCCACGGCGGAGACGGTCTCGATCCCTTCGTCGGCGAGCAGCCGCTGCACACCGGCGCGCAACAGAACAGCGTCCTCGGCGATCACGACACGCATGAGTCCTCCCCAGCCATTGCGTGTCACCTTATAGCGTGATCACCATTTGCACGGGAGATCGGCACGGATGACGGTCGGACCGCCGGCCGGACTGACCACGGTGATCACGCCGTCGATGGTGGCGGCCCGGTCGGCGAGCCCGCCGAGCCCCCCGCCGGCCCGCAGCTCGGCTCCGCCCCGGCCGTTGTCGGTGATCTCGACGATCACCTTCTCCTCGGCTCGCCACACCTTGACCTCGGCCTGTGTGGCGCCGGAATGCTTGGCGACGTTGGTCAGGGTCTCACCGACGATGAAGTACGCGGTCGTCTCCACCGCGGCGGGCGGCCGTGGCTCGATGTCCACCCGAACATCGACCGGGACCGGGCATTTGGCCGCCTGCGCGGAGAGGGCGGCGTCCAGACCACGGTCGCCCAGCACCGCGGGGTAGATGCCACGGGCCAGATCGCGGAGCTCCGACACGGCCAGCTTGGCGTCGGCATGCGCCTCGTCGATGAGCTCGCGGGCCGCGACGGGATCGTGACCGAGCTTGTTCTTGGCGCGACCCAAACTCATCGCCACCGCCACGAGCCGTTGCTGCGCCCCGTCGTGCAGGTCGCGTTCGATCCGCCGGCGTTCTGCTTCCGCCGCGTCCACCCCGCGGGCACGTGAGGCCTGCAGGTACTGTGCCTTCGTCGCGAGCCGCTCCGCCCGGTCCGGTCCGAGCAGCGCGAGCGCGAGCGAGCCGTGCATCCAGCCGATCCACGGTGCGACCCAGATCGCGATCGGCAGCAGTACGACCGACGTGATGCCGATCGCGAACTCGACGACGCTCAGCGGGAAAACCAGCATCAGGTATCCAAGGTCCCGCCAGGTGGTGGGGTCCACCAGGTGGTACCGCCACCGCCGCAACAGGCCACCCTCGACAGGGCCGCGCTCGGCCGAGGGCAACGGTGTGCCCAGCATCTTCCGAGCCCAGCGCCGTTCCAGGTCGCCGAAGCTGCGGACCATGCTCGTGGTGACCATCAGGATCGGGATGCCGACCCAGATGACGGTCGTGGCGATCCCGACCACGGTGCCGACGACGATCAGCACGAACTCCACCAGGCTCAACGCGAATCCGGCGATCATGAAGGCGACGGCTTTCGCGGCCTTCGGGCGAGGCTGCGCCCCCGGTGCCTGCTCGCCGGCCATGCCCGACATCATGCCACCATGCCGGGGAACTCCGGCTCGGAAACGGGACCTTCGGCGAGCCTGCGGGCGCGCGGGCCGGGCCCCAGCACGAGCCGGGCGAACCGGGCGTGCAGCCCACCAAGCACGCGAGTCAGCGCGACGGCGACGGCGACGAACAGCACACCCAGTGCCGCCCACGGAAGCGCGTCGAGCGTGGAGTCGACGACGAACCAGCGGACGTCCTTCGAGGGAAAGTAGTAGGCCCCGCCGGGCACATACCGGACGGAGATGGGCAGGGTCACCAGACCGAGCGCCACCGACCAGGACGTCACGAGCAAGATGAACTCGGTGATCCCCAGTGGCAGCAGGAGCAGGAAGTAGGTGAAGTCGCGGTAGGTGGCCGCGTCGGTCAGCTGTGCCTTCCAGCGGGCCTTCTGCCCGCTCTCCGGCAGCGGACGGTACGGCGTCGCGACGTAGGCGCCGAGCAGCGAGTGGACCCTTTCGCGCTCGGCCCTGGCCGCGCCCCGGAGGCCCAGGAACAGCAGTGCCAGCACCGGGACGCCGACCCAGACGATCACGGTTCCCAGGCCGAGTAAGACCAGCGTGACCAGTGCCGTGAACGAGGCGATCCCCAGCGGCAGGTTCATCATCAGGTACAACAGCGATCCGCCCACCGGGGGCTGTGGATTCCGGCCGTCACGTTCGAAGTATGCCGAGGTCATGTTTGGTTCCTCCCGTTGTGCTGAGATCAGCATCCCGTCACGGCGTCCCTCGGACCATGCGGTCCGCGGGCCTCGGGAAGGTGGGGCCAGCCCCACCCCCAGCGGGCAGGGGGAACAAACGCGGTTGCCGGGGGCGTTATCATTGAGGTAACGAACCACCAGCAAGGGGGTGAACGGTTTCGACTCTGGACGTTGAGTCAAGGGAAGCGTGCCGGTGCAGGCGAGAGACCACCGTAAGCGTCATCGCAAACGAATAAGCGCCAACTCCAAGGTGAGTCAGGCGGACGTTGCCCTCGCTGCCTGAGCGAGCGTAACTCCTGTCGGTCCGGGAGCGCCTCCGTCCCGGGTTCCGGCATCAGCTAGGAGGCTCACTGTCCGAACCCGGCCGCGGGGTTCGGACGGGACATCCACAGCGGCTGGGCCCGTCACACCGGCCTCGTTCACGTGACCGGTGGGGCCGAGTAGAGACGTAGTGAACTGCGCACGGAGAAGCCTTGGTAAGGCGCCAGAGGACCCGGGTTCAATTCCCGGCACCTCCACCATCGCTGCCCTACTTGAACCGTGGTCCGCAAGGACCACGCCGAGAAGGTCCGCGTCGGAAGCAAGATCGAAAGCGGCTCCATCCTCGATGAGGATGGAGCCGCTTTCGGCGTTTGCGCTGGTCAGGACGGTGCCTGTGCCCGTCGTTCCGGCCTGCACCAAGCCCTTGATGCCGTCAGCGAGGTCGTGTCCGGCGACGTCCTCGGCGTCGATGTGGAGCTTGGAGAAGATGACCTTCGTCATAGCCCGCTTTACCGCGTCGCCGCCTCGGCGGGAGAAGGCCTGAGGGTCCGCCAGGAGCGCGAGGGCGGCCGAGAAGAACTGCTGCCCCTCGTCCAGCTTGCTCGCCGTGTCGGTGAGCTGAGCCTGGATCTCAGCACGCTCACGTTCGATGTCGGCGAGCTTCTTCTTGATCTTCGCTCTGGGCCACTCGGGGTCGTCAAGCAGGTCGAGCAAGCCGTCTTCCTTGGTCTCCAGCTCGTCCAGCCGGGCGTTCATACGCTTCTTGAGGCTGCTGAGATGGCCCTGCTCCAAGAGGAGGGCGTCATCGAGCTGACGGCGTACCGCAGCCTGAAAGCTATCTCGGAGTCGCACCGTGCCCAGGTGGGCGTCCACTGCCGCTTCGATCTTGGCGACGGCGAGGTACGGCAGGTCGCACAGGTGCTTCTGACGGCCTCGGCGTTTTGCGTCTCGGTTCCTTTTTGTGGGGGCGGCCCCCACGCCCCGCCCGGCCCGGACCCCCATCGGTTGGTACCGGGTGTCGTTGTCGGGTCCAGGTGGCGCGGCGGAACGTGTCGCTTGAAGTCCATTGTGGACTGTCGTGGGTGTGATCACGATAGGTCAACAGTGATTCGGACCAATCCGGCAGGTTTGGGCCAACTGGACTACGCCACAAGCACCTGCCATGCTGGTTCGGTCACACGACGGGTTTCGCCGCCGTGGGCGCAACGCCGGAAGAAGGTGCCAGATGGCCCAGGTAAGCCGTGCAAGTGCCGCCCCTGAGCGAGGTTGGCTCGCGGAAGTCCGTGCCGAGGAGAGAGTGCTCCGGAACGATCAGGAGCGCAAAGCAGCGCGAACCGTCGCCGGACATTCGGCCGACGCGACCGAATGTGCACAACTGCTCGAGATGCTCGGCCTGAACCCCGTGCAAACCCGGGAAACCTGAATCAGCGCGGCTTTCCACCGATCCGGACGGTCAGCTCCACGGCGGTCTGCCGCACCGCCTTGGCCAGCTCGGGCCAGGTCGCCCCGCATACCACCCGCTCAGTCGGGCAGTGGTGCCGCAGGGTGACCGCGACGGCCGCCATGGGCCGCTCTCCGTGGTCGAAGACCGGGTAGGCGACCGAGGCGAAGCCGGCGGTAACGTGCCCGTCCTCCACCGCCCAGCCGCGCCGCCGCTCGTCCGCCAGCGTCCGCCGCAGCTCGGCCAGTCCACGCGGACCACGGTCCGTGCGGCGGACGAACACGGCTGCGTTCGGGAAGAGCGCCCGGACCTGAGCGGCCGGCAGGTAGGCGAGCATCGCGCGCCCTGACGCGGTCAGATGTGCGGGCAGCCGCACGCCGACGTCGGTGACGAGGGTTTCCGGCTGTGCCGGCCGCTCCTTGACCAGGTACATCAGCTCGTTGCCGTGCAGCACGCCGAGTTGCGCGGTGTGGCCGACCTGGTCGGCGAGGCGGCGTAGCAGCGGCGCGGCCAGCCGTTCCAGCGGATCGTGCAGGAGATAGGCCGAGCCGAGTTCGAAGGCCGCGATGCCGAGTCCGTAGCGCCGCTCGGCGGGGAGGTGCACGACGAAACCAGCGGTGGTCAGCTCGGCCAGCAGGTGGTAGGTCGTGGACCGGGGCAGCCCCAGCTCCCGCGCGACCGTGGCCGCCGAAACCGGTCCGGCGTGCCCGGCCAGCACCCGCAGCACCGCCAGCCCGCGGCGCAGCGCGGGCACATCGCTGCTACCGCCCATCTGTCTGGCATACCAGACACAACCCGTTCGCCGCCGCTTATCCCACGTCACGTGGGGGAGGTCCAATAGGCGCATGCGAACACATGAGGGCGGCTTGAGTGAGAATGGCGAAGCTCGGCTCAGGCGGCCCGACCGGGTGCGGGTGTCCCGCAAAACACTGCGGTTGGATTCGGGGCCGCTCAGCCGGGACCAGGTGGTGGCGGTCGCCCGCGACGCGGTTCCGGTGGAGCTGACCGAAGCCGTCGTCAAGAACCTCGCCGCCACCCGCCAGCACATCGAGGCCCTGGCGGAGGCGACCCGGCCGACCTATGGCGTGTCCACCGGGTTCGGCGCCCTTGCGATCCGGCACATTCCTCATCACCGGCGGGGCGCGTTGCAACGGTCCCTGATCCGCTCGCATGCGGCGGGCGCGGGGCCGGTCGTCGAACCCGAGGTCGTCCGGGCACTGATGCTGCTGCGCCTGCGCACGCTGACCAGCGGGCACACCGGAATCCGGCCCGGCACCGTCCAGGCGCTGGCCAAGGTGCTCAACGCGGGCATCGTGCCGGTGGTGCACGAGTACGGCTCGCTCGGCTGCTCCGGTGACCTCGCTCCGCTGGCGGCGGTCGCGCTGGCGCTGACGGGTGAGGGCGAGGTGCTCGACGCCGGCGGGCAGCGGAAGCCCGCCGCGGCCGCGCTGGCGGAGGCAGGCATCGAGCCAATCGTGCTGGCGGAGAAGGAAGGGCTCTCCCTTACCAACGGCACCGACGGCATGCTCGGGATGCTCGTGCTGGCGCTGGCCGATCTCAACCGGCTCCTCGACACCGCGGACCTGACCGCCGCGATGAGCGTCGAGGCGCTGCTCGGCACGGATCGCGCGTTTTCCGCCGAGCTGCAGGCGCTGCGGCCGCACCCCGGTCAGGCGGTTTCGGCACGGAGAATGTTCGCCGCGCTCCAGGATTCCGAGATCGTCGCGAGCCATCGCGGGCCGGAGGACATCCGCGTGCAGGACGCGTATTCGCTGCGCTGCGCACCCCAGGTGCACGGGGCGGCCCGGGACACCGTCAGCCACGCCGAACTGGTCGCGGACCGCGAGCTGGCTTCGGCCATCGACAACCCGGTGGTGCTGCCGGACGGCCGTGTCGAGTCCAACGGCAACTTCCACGGCGCGCCGATCGCCTACGTGCTGGACTTCCTCGCGATTCCGGTCGCCGATGTCGCGTCCATCGCCGAGCGGCGCACGGACCGGATGCTCGACGTCGCCCGCTCGCACGGGCTGCCGCCGTTCCTGGCCGACGATCCCGGCGTCGACTCCGGGCACATGATCGCGCAGTACACCCAGGCCGCGATCGTCGCCGACCTCAAGCGGCTGGCCGCGCCCGCGTCGGTCGATTCCATTCCCAGCAGCGCGATGCAGGAGGACCACGTGTCCATGGGCTGGTCGTCGGCCCGCAAGCTGCGGCGCGCGGTCGACGGCCTGACCACGGTGCTGGCGATCGAACTGCTCACCGCGGCCAGGGCACTCGACTTCCGCGCGCCGCTTCGTCCCGGCCCGGTCACCGCGGCGATCCGGGATCTGGTGCGCACCCGCGTCCCCGGACCGGGGCCCGACCGGCACCTGGCGCCGGAGATCGCGGCCGTCGAAGACCTTGTCCGTTCCGGTGAAATCCTGGAGGACACATGATCGACGATCATGGAGCCCTGATCAGGTGGGCCGACCGGGCGGGGGTGTCCCGCAGGACACGGGAGGCGTCATGATCGTCCGAGCCGCCCGGGGTACCGCGCTCACCGCGAAGAGCTGGCAGACCGAGGCCGCGTTGCGGATGCTGCACAACAACCTCGACCCTGAGGTCGCCGAACGTCCGGAGGACCTGGTGGTCTACGGCGGTACCGGCAAGGCCGCCCGCGACTGGGCGAGTTTCGCGACGATCACCCGCTGTCTGACTACTTTGGACAATGATGAGACGTTGCTGGTCCAGTCGGGCAGGCCGGTCGGCGTGTTCCGCACGCACGAGTGGGCACCGCGCGTCCTGCTGGCGAACTCCAACCTGGTGGGGGACTGGGCGAACTGGCCCGAGTTCCGCAGGCTGGAGCGGCTCGGGCTGACCATGTACGGCCAGATGACCGCAGGCTCGTGGATCTACATCGGTACCCAGGGCATCCTGCAGGGCACCTACGAGACCTTCGCCGCGGTGGCGGCGAAACGCTTCGGCGGTTCGCTGAAGGGCACGCTGACCGTGACCGCGGGCCTTGGCGGGATGGGTGGTGCGCAGCCGCTCGCGGTGACGATGAACGGCGGTGTGGCGCTGGTCGTGGAGTGCGATCCGGAGCGGGCTCGCCGTCGGCTGGACACTCGTTACCTCGACGAGCTGGCGTCCGATTTGGACGACGCGGTCCGTCGGGTGTGCCAGGCCAGGAACGAAGGCCGGGCCCTTTCCGTCGGCTTGATCGGGAACGCGGCCGAGGTACTGCCGGAGTTGCTGCGCCGGGGTGTCGAGGTGGACGTCGTCACCGACCAGACCTCGGCACACGATCCGCTGGCGTATTTGCCGATCGGCGTCGCGGTCGAGGAGTGGCGCGACTATGCGGCCGCCAAGCCCGAGGAGTTCACCCAGCGAGCCCACTATTCGATGGCCGGGCACGTCGGCGCGATGCTCGGCTTCCTCGACGCGGGCGCGGAGGTCTTCGACTACGGAAACTCGCTGCGTGGCGAGGCCAAGCTCGGCGGCTGCGACCGCGCCTTCGATTTTCCCGGGTTCGTTCCCGCCTACATCCGGCCGTTGTTCTGCGAGGGCAAAGGGCCGTTCCGGTGGGCCGCGCTGTCCGGAGATCCCGCCGACATCGCGGCGACCGACCGGGCGATCGTGGATCTCTTCCCTGGCAACGAATCGTTGGCGCGGTGGCTCCGGCTCGCCGGGGAACGCGTTGTCTACCAAGGGCTTCCGGCGCGCATCTGCTGGCTGGGTTATGGGGAGCGGCAACTGGCGGGCCTGCGGTTCAACGAGATGGTGGTTTCCGGCCAGTTGTCGGCCCCGGTGGTGATCGGGCGCGACCACCTCGACTCGGGCAGCGTCGCCTCGCCCTACCGCGAGACCGAGGCGATGACCGACGGCTCGGACGCGATCGCGGACTGGCCCTTGCTGAACGCGCTGGTCAACACCGCTTCCGGGGCCAGTTGGGTGTCCATTCACCACGGTGGCGGGGTCGGTATGGGGCGCTCGATCCACGCCGGGCAGGTGTGCGTGGCCGATGGGACGCCGTTGGCCGGGCAGAAGATCGAGCGGGTGCTGACCAACGATCCCGGGATGGGCGTGATCCGGCATGCGGACGCCGGATACGAACGCGCGGTCGAAGTCGCCGAGGAGCGCGGGGTGCGCCTTCCGATGCGGGAGGGTGCGTGAGCGCGGTGTCGTTGCTGGGGGAGATCGCCGACATCGGCCGGGACCGGCCCCGGGGCGGATATTCGCGGCACGCGTTCGACGGCCGGGAGGCGGAGTTGCGGGCCTGGTTCGTCGAGCGGGCGGTGCGGTCCGGACTGGAGGTCGAGACCGACCGGAACGGCAATCTGTGGGCGTGGTGGGGACGACCGGGGCCGGGTTCGGTCGTTACCGACAGTCATCTCGATTCGGTGCCGGGCGGCGGTGCGTTCGACGGGCCGCTCGGCGTGACATGCGCGCTTGATGCGGTCAAATCCCTGCGGGACAGCGAATTTCGTCCCGGCAGGCCGATCGCCGTGGTAGTGTTCATGGAAGAGGAAGGTGGCAGGTTCGGGGTTCCGTGCCTGGGTTCACGGCTACTCACAGGATCGCTCGCCGCGGACAGGGCGCGTGCGCTGCGCGATCCCGAGGGTGTGAGTCCTGCCGAAGCGGCGGCCCGTGCAGGGCTGAATCCGGACCAGTTCGGGCGTGATGATATCGCGCTGTCAAAGGTGGGGACGTTTGTCGAGCTCCATGTCGAGCAGGGCAGGGGGCTGATCGATCTCGGGTCGCCGATCGCGGTCGGCAGCACGGTGACGGAACACGGCCGGTGGCGTTTTTCCTTCATCGGTCAGGGAAATCATGCCGGTGCGACGCCGATGTCGGACCGTCGCGATCCGATGCTGCCGGCGGCATCGCTGATCGCGGCCGCCCGGCGGACGGCGGCGCGGGTGGATGGGGCCAGGGCGACGGTCGGCCGACTGGTGCCGCGTCCCGGCGGGACGAATGTGATTGCGTCCAGTGTGGACGTATGGCTGGACGCGAGGGTGGCCGGGCACAACCGTACCCGGCCGGTGGTCGAGGAGATCGCCGCGGCGGTGAGGTCCGCGGCGGGAGAGGAGGGCTGTGAGGTAACGGTTACCGAGGAGGCTTACACCGGAGCGGTCGCATTCGACGCCGGTCTTCGGGGACAACTGAATGGTGTGCTGGGCGGGGTGCCCGAGTTACCGACGGGCGCCGGGCACGACGCCGGAATCCTTGCCGCGCACGTTCCGTCGGGGATGCTCTACGTGCGGAATCCGACGGGGATCAGCCACGCGCCAGAGGAATTCGCGGAGGACGCCGACGTGGAGCGGGGTGCCGAGGCGCTGGCCGAGGTGCTCAGGGACTTGTCGACATGATGACCTACTGGTGCGAGCGGGCGTGGCTGCCGGATGGCGTGGCGTGTGCCGTTCGCCTCGAGGTCGCGGGCGGCGCGATCAGATCGGTCACGCCGGACTCGCCTCGTGCGGGAACCGTCCTAACCGGACTGGCTCTGCCCGGTTTCGCGAACGCGCACTCGCACGCGTTCCACCGCGTGTTGCGTGGCCGGACACAAGGCGAGCGGGGCACGTTCTGGACCTGGCGGGAGCGGGTGTACGCGGTGGCGGACCGGCTCGACCCGGATTCGTACCACCGGCTGGCACGTGGTGTGTTCGCTGAGATGGTACTCGCCGGGTACACCAGCGTCGGAGAGTTCCACTACCTGCATCACGCGCCCGGCGGGAAGCCCTACGCCGACCCGAACGCGATGGGGCACGCGCTGGTCGCGGCCGCGGCGGAGGCCGGCATCCGGCTGACCCTGCTCGACACCTGCTACCTGGCCGGTGGCTTCGGCCGGGCGTTGGGTGAACAGCAGGCGCGGTTCGGTGATGTGGACGCCGAGGCGTGGGCACGGCGGGTGGAGTCGTTTGCCCCGCGGGGAGAACACGTGCGAGTCGGTGCCGCCGTGCATTCCGTTCGCGCGGTACCGGCCGACCAGCTTCCGGTGCTCGCGAAGTGGACGGGACCACTGCACGTCCACCTCTCCGAGCAGTGTGCCGAGAACGTTGAATGCCTGCGTCACCACGACCGCACCCCGGCGGCCCTGCTCGCCGAGACGGGAGTGCTGGGTGAGCGCACGGTCGCGGTGCACGCCACGCACCTCACCACCGACGACATCGGGCTGCTCGCGACGACCGGTACCCGTGCCTGTTTCTGCCCGACCACCGAACGGGACCTCGGGGACGGCATCGGACCGGCGCGCGGGCTGGCCGACGCCGGGGTCGGCCTGTGCCTCGGCAGCGACAGCCACGCCGTGATCGACCCTTTCGCCGAGGCCGCCGCGCTGGAACTCGACGACCGGCTGGCGGCCGAGGAGCGCGGCCGGTTCACCATGCGCGAGTTGCTGTCGGCCGCCACCGCGCACGACGCGCTTGGCTGGTCCGAGGTGGGCGTGCTGGCACCCGGGGCGGCCGCGGATCTGGTCGTGGTGGACCTGGGCTCGGTGCGCACGGCCGGAATCGAACCGGATGGCGTGCTGTTCGGCGCCACCGCGGCCGACGTCACCGACGTGCTGGTCGGCGGGCGGTGGATCGTCCGCGACCGGGCACACCGGCTGATCGCCGAGCCGGCACAGGTACTGGCCAAGGAGATCGGAGCGCTATGGCCGTGAGGTCCAGGTTGATCACCGGCATCGGCGAGCTGACCACGAACGCTCCTGAGCTGGGCAGGCTCCGCGACGCGGGGGTCGTGTTCGAGGGCCCGGGCGTCGCATGGGTGGGTGCCGCGGCGGTCGCGCCCGACGCGGACGAGCGCGTCGACGTCGCGGGCAGGGCCGCGCTGCCCGGCTGGGTGGACAGTCACACCCACCTCGTCTTCGCCGGTGATCGCACCGCCGAGTTCGAAGCCCGCATGGCCGGAAAACCTTACACCGCAGGCGGAATCGCGGCCACCGTGGCGGCCACGAGGGCGGCCGGCGACGTCCAGTTGGCGGCGAACCTGCGGTATCACCTGGACGAGGCCGTGCGGCAGGGCACGACCTGCCTGGAGACGAAGACCGGCTACGGCCTGTCCGTGCGGGACGAGGTGCGGTCCGCCCGTA
The DNA here is from genome assembly GCF_035276945.1 of Amycolatopsis sp. Lineage (GTDB taxonomy): Bacteria > Actinomycetota > Actinomycetes > Mycobacteriales > Pseudonocardiaceae > Amycolatopsis_E. The sequence goes on from NZ_DATELF010000100.1 coordinate 18,949, forward strand.
TCGCGGCCGAGCTCGCGGACGAAGTGACCTTCCTCGGCGCGCATCTGGTTCCGCCCGGAGCCGACCCGGAGTCCTATGTGGACGTTGTCTGTGGCGAGATGCTTGACGCCGTCGCGGAACTGGTGCGCTGGGTGGACGTGTTCTGCGAGCGGGGTGCGTTCGACGAGGCACAGTCGGAGCGGGTGCTGCGGGCGGCGATCGGGCGCGGGCTGGGCGTGCGGGTGCACGGCAACCAGCTCGGCCACGGTCCCGGTGTCCAGCTCGCGGTGCGGGCTGGGGCGGCGAGTGTGGACCACTGCACCTATCTCAGCGACGCCGACGTGGAAGCGCTTTCTGGTTCGGACACCGTGGCCACGCTCCTGCCCGCCTGTGACCTGTCGACCCGGCAGCCACTCGCCCCGGCCCGGCGGCTACTCGATGCCGGGGCGACGATCGCCTTGGCCTCGAATGCGAACCCGGGCAGTTCCTACACGACGTCGATGAGCTTCTGCGTCGCCACCGCTGTCCTGCAGATGAGATTGTCTGTCGAAGAGGCGGTGTGGGCGGCGACCGCGGGTGGCGCACGCGCGTTGCGGCGGGATGACGTCGGAGTGATCCGTCCCGGTGCGCGGGCCGACCTCCAGGTCCTCGACGCCCCCTCGGTCACGCATCTTGCCTACCGCCCCGGGGTCCCGCTGACTTGGGCCGTCTGGCGCCGTGGGCAGCGAGTGTCCACTGAGTACTCGTCGTTGCGGATGGCAAGAATATGACGGTATCATTGGCAGGTAAGAAAATCCCTGTTTACCGCTTGTTCAACTGAGAAGCCTACCGTCGAGTAGTGGACTTCTCGCTGATCGTCATCGTGGTCATTCTGGCCTCGCTGGCCTTCGACTTCACCAACGGTTTCCATGACACGGCCAACGCCATGGCAACCTCGATCGCCACCGGTGCCCTGAAGCCCAGAGTCGCCGTCTCGATCTCCGCGGTGCTCAATCTGGTCGGCGCCTTCCTGTCCATCCAGGTCGCGAAGACGATCTCCGGCGGGCTTGTGAACGAAGCCAAGATCACCCCGGTGGTGATCTTCGCCGGCCTCGCCGGGGCGATCGTCTGGAACCTGCTCACCTGGTTGTTCGGCCTGCCGTCGAGCTCCTCGCACGCGCTGTTCGGCGGACTGATCGGGGCGACCTGGATCGCCGCTGGGGCCAGTGCCGTGAACTTCACGCAGGTTGTGCAGAAGGTGCTGATTCCGGCGGTGGCCTCACCGCTGCTGGCCGGGTTTGTCGCGATGATCGGCACAGTCATGGTCTACAAGATCACCGCGGCGCTCCGGCAGGACGTCGTGTCCAAGTCGTTCAAGACAGGGCAGGTCCTCTCGGCGTCCTTGGTCTCGCTCGCGCACGGCACGAACGACGCGCAGAAGACCATGGGGGTCATCACGCTGACCCTGATCACCTCCGGTTCGCTGGCGCCCGGGTCCTCGCCACCGCTGTGGGTGATCCTGGCTTCCGGTCTGGCGATCGCGGCGGGCACCTACTCCGGCGGTTGGCGGATCATCCAGACGGCGGGCAAGAAGATCACCGACATCCGCACCCCGCAGGGTTTCGCCGCGGAGACCTCCTCGGCGGTCACCATCCTCGCGTCCTCGCATCTCGGGTTCGCTCTTTCCACCACCCGGGTCACTTCCGGCGGGATCATCGGATCCGGCATCGGCCGGAAGCTGGCCGAGGTGCGGTGGGGAGTGGCGGGCCGGATGGCGGTCGCTTGGCTGCTCACGCTGCCGGCCACCGCCCTGGTCGGCGCGGTGGCCTCGAAGGTTTCCAGTTGGGGCACGGCCGGCACGACCTTGGTGGGTGTGCTGTTGGTGGTCGTGGCGCTCGGCATCTACCTGTGGTCCCGGCGCAGCCCGGTGACTCCCGACGACGTGACCGAGTCCGCGGCGCCCGCCGCGGCGATCGCCTGAGCCGGAGGGAGTCTTCGTGCACATCGACTGGGGTGCGCTGGGCACCGTGTTCGTGGTTTCGCTGGTCGTCGTCGTGGCTCTGTGTGGCCTGTTCGCTGTCGGCGTGCGGGGCTTGTCGGCCCGCGTCGCCGCTCGGGAGGCCGGGGTACAGGGCACTGCGGGGCTCACCACGGCCGTGCTTTGCTTCGCGGTCTGCACCGCTGTCATCGGCTACGGCGTCTACTTGATCGTCGGCTGAACACGGTTACCCGGCGAGATCGCCGGGGATGGCGCCGAGGTGGTCGTCGGGGAGGAGCGAGACCAGGTAAGCGATCCGTGCCGGATCGTCGAGCAGGGCGGCGATGTGGCTGAGGGCCGCGTCGGGGATGAACTCGAGGCTCGCGACGATCGTCGATCCGGGCAGGTGGTCGACGAAGCGCGCCACGGTGACCCAGTCTTCGCGCCGCACCAGCTCCTCCGCGACGGCGCTCACCACCCGTTCCGGCAACCCGGCGGTGATCCCGGAAGCGCGGCGCGGATCCAGCTCGGCGGCGACGTCGGCGAGAAAGGCGGGCGGCAGGCGCCGCGCGATGTCCACCCCTCGCGCTGGGTCCACCAGTCCGGCGATCCGGGCGGACAGGAGCGGCCCGAACACCAGTTGGGCCATCCGGGCCAGTAGCGGGCTCGGCAACAGCTTGCTGGCCGCGGCCATCCGCTGCAGCACCCCGAGATGCGCGTCGAACAGCACGCCGGTGACCTGTTCGCGGAACCGCCGGAGGTCCTCCAGCGGAACCTGCCGCAGGTATCCGAACCGCTGTGGTGGCACCTTCAGCGCGCTCGCCAGTTTGAGGATTTCCGCGTCGTGGGGAGTCACAGCCGGACGGCCTTGCGAATCGCGGGCCGCAGCAGCGCCGGAACGAAGCGCAGGGCCTCGTCACCGGCCCCGGCCAGTGCCGCGGCCTGCCGCCGCCTGGCGTCCCGCACGGCGTCCGCGAGATTCCGCTTGTGTTCCTCGGCCAGCGCCTCGATTCCCTCGGGCAGGCTCCCCAACTGCTCGGCGAGCGTCCGTTCAGCCATCCAAGCCTCCTTGGAATCGATGATCTCACCTGACTAGCGTTCGGTACATGACGATTGAGACGCGAGACATCACTGTTGAGGGACAGCCGGCCTACCTCGCCCACCCCGATGGCGGCTCGACGGCGGGCATGCTCCTGATCCCGATGATCACCGGCATCGGCGCGCAGGTCCGCGAGTTTGCCGACGCCATCGCGGCTACCGGCGTCACGGTCCTTTCCTGGGACCCCTGGCAGGGCCGTGGAAGCAGCGACGACACCCCGCCGGAGACGTTGTCCCGGTGGATGGGCGAGCTGGACGACAAGGCGGCGATCAGCCAGCAGCAACAGTTGCTGGATTACCTGTTCGGCGAGCTCGGCTGCACCAAGGCGGGCGCCATCGGCTGGTGTCTCGGTGGCCGGTTCGCGCTGATCCTCGGTGGGCAGGACCACCGCCTGGCCAATGTCGTCGCCTTTCACCCGACGGTGCCCGGCACCCCCATGCCGAACCACGTCATCGACGCGGTCGAGGAGACCGCGAAGATCCAGGCGCCGGTCATGATGCTGTACCCGGGGGCCGACGACCTGGTACCGGTGGAGAGCTTCAACCGGCTCCAGACCGCGTTGCAGTCCCGCGCGAGCGGACCCAGCATCGTGCACGTCTACCCGGACGCCGAACACGGGTTCAGCGCCAAGCACCGGCACGCCAACCCGGTCAACGCGGAAGCGTTCGCGATCTCCTGGCCGCAGGTCCTCGAGTTCGTCAAGGTCACCACCGGCGCATGAGTCACGAACCCGGCGGGCGCTCCGGCCAGGCGTGCTTGGGATAACGCCCGCGGAGTTCGGCTCGCACCGAGGCGTAACCGTTGCGCCAGAAGGATTCCAGGTCGCTGGTGACGGCCACGGGCCGGCCGGCGGGGGAGAGCAGGTGAAGTACCAAGGGCACGCCGGCCACTTTCGGTGTTTCGACCCAGCCGAACACGTCCTGCAGCTTGACGGCCAGGACCGGTTCGCCGCCGCTGTAGTCGACCCGGACGCGTGAACCGGACGGCACCTGGATTCGGTCAGGGGCCAGTTCGTCCAGACGAGTGGCTTCGGGCCATGGCAGAAGGCGGCGTAACGCGGCGGCGGTGTCGACGCGGGCCAGGTCGGCTCGGCGGCGCGCGGTGGAAAGTTCGGCCAGCCAGTCGTCGACATCGCTGAGCAGGGCTTCCGCGGACATGTCCGGCCACGGAGGCCCGGCCGTCTTGTGCAGGAAGGCCAGCCGTTGCCGCAGCCGGGCCGTCTCCGGGCGCCACGGCAGCAGGCTGAGGCCTTCCTGCTGCAGGCCGTCGAGCAGAGCCTGGCGCACCAGCGCGGGGTCCGGTTCGGAAAGCGGCCGATCGGCGAGCACGATCGCTCCCAGGCGGCGCACCCTGCGCGCGACGACCTCGCCCGACCAGATCACCTCGTCCACAGTGGACATCAGGTTGGGTGCGGCACGCGTGGCCAGTTCCTCGTCCGCCCGCGCCGCGAGCCGGATCACGCCGTGCGCGCGGCCCGGATCGCGAGTGGCCTCGGCGACCGCCAGCCATTCCGCGTCCCCGAGGCCGCTGCCGGCGGGCAGTTCGGCCGCCGTGCCGCCGGCCATCAGGTAGATCGGCGAGCCCGGCTGCCTGCGGCGGGCGAGCCGTTCCGGATGGGCCAGCGCGATCACCAGTGCCGGCTCGGGGTGCAGTCCCGCGGGGTCCGGCCCGCCCGGTATCACCCCCGCGAGCCGGCGGACCTCGGACCGCCAGCGCCGTCCCCGCTCGTCATGGGCCTCGCGAAGCCCGCGCAACTCAGCCCCGGCGTCGGTCAGTGCCGCTCCCGCGTCGAGCAGTGCCACGACCTCGGCGGCGGGTTTGGCGCCCACTTCGGCGGCGCCGTCGAGCAGCGCCCTGGCCAGTCGGGGGTGGAGGCCGAGGTCCGCCATCCGCCGTCCCCTGGCGGTGACCTTCCCTGCGTCGTCGGTAGCGCCCAGGGTGCGCAGCAGGGCGCGGCCCGCCGCGAGAGGACCGGCGCCGGGCGGATCCCACCAGCCCAGGCCCGCGCCGTCCGGGGTGGACCAGCAGGCCAGTTCGAGTGCCAGCCGGGAAAGGTCGGCGGTCCGGATCTCGGGTTCCGGATAGGCGGGCAGTGGCTCGTGCTGTGCCCAGCACCGGTAGACACGGCCGGGCGCTTCGCGGCCGGCGCGGCCGGCACGCTGCTCGGCCACCGCGGCCGAAACCCGCACCGTGGCCAGGCCCGCGAGCCCCCGCCGGTGATCGATCCGAGGCACCCTGGCCTGACCCGAATCGACCACGGCACGTACTCCCGGCACTGTCAGGCTCGATTCGGCGACCGAGGTCGCCAGCACCACCCGCCGGCGCGCGCCGGGCCTGAGCGCCGCATCCTGCCTCGCCGCCGCGAGCCTCCCGTGCAGCGACAGGACGTCCACTTCGGACAATTCCCGGAGCAGTCCGGAAACCCGGGCGATTTCGCCCGCGCCGGGCAGGAAGGCGAGCACGTCACCGTCTCCTTCGGACAGAGCCGCGCGGATCCCCCGCGCCACGCACGTCTCGACCCGCTCCCCGCGTGCGGGTGGCCGGTACTCGACGTCGACCGGGAAGGTCCTGGCGTGCGCGGTGATCACCGGCGCCGACCCCAGCAACTCCGCGAGCCGCTCCGCCGCCACTGTCGCGGAGGTCGCGAGCAACCCAAGGTCGTCGCGCAGGCCGGCGCGGACGTCCAGGAGCAGCGCCAGCAGCAGGTCGGCGTCCAGGTGCCGCTCGTGGCACTCGTCCAGCAGCACCGTCGCCACGCCGGGCAGTTCGGGGTCGCCCTGCAGCCGCCGCACCAGCAGGCCTGAGGTGACCACCTCGATGCGGGTGCGTGCCGACACCTTCCGGTCGCCCCGCACCGAGTAGCCCACCGTCTCACCGACCGGTTGCCCGAGCAGGGCGGCCATCCTGCTCGCGGCCGCCCGCGCGGCCAGCCTTCTCGGCTCGGCGACCAGGATCCGGCCGGGAGCGCGTTGCGCGAGCGCGAGCGGCACCACCGTGGTCTTGCCGGTGCCGGGTGGCGCGACCAGCACGGCGGCGCCGTGGGTGTCGAGGGCGGTGCCGAGGTCGCCGAGGACCGCGCGGACGGGCAGGTCGGGAAGGTTCATCGCTCCGTCACGGTAGGGGGTGCGGGCAACGTGTAACCGGAGGAGGCGATGTTGCGCCGTAGCGAGCTGAGCCAGGCCCCGGTGTCGATCATCCGCTGGATCGCGGCCGCCACCGCGGCGCGGCCCGCCGGGTCGCCTTTGCGCAAGCCGATCCCGTAGCGCTCGCTGGTGAACGGATTGCCGACGAGCTTCAGCAGTTCGGGATCCTGCCGGACGTAACCCGCCAGGATCACGGCATCGGTGGTGACGGCGTCGACCTGTCCAGCGAGCAGGGCTGTGACGCAGTCGGGGTAGCGGGGGTACTCGACCAGTTGGACGGCCTGTGCGAAGCGGGACTTCACCTCCTGGGCCGAGGTCGAGCCCTGAACCGAGCACAGCCTGCGGCCATCGAGACCGGTCGGCCCGGTGATGGCGGTGTCGAACTTGCGCACCAGCAGGTCCTGGCCCGTGACGAAGTACGGCCCGGCGAACGCGACGAGTTCCTTTCGTCTGTCCGTGATCGAGTACGTGCCGACGACGAGGTCGACGGTGCCTGAAGTGAGATCGCTCTCTCGCGTGCCGGGCGTGGTCTCGCGCCACACGATGCCCGAAGACTTCACACCGAGCCGGGTCGCGACGTGCTGCGCGACGTCGACATCGAATCCGACGAACCGGCCGTCGATCGTGCGCTCGGCCAGCCCTGGCTGGTCGAAGCGGATGCCGATCACGAGCCTGCCGGTTTCGGCGCGGCCGACGAGGGTGTCGGGATCCGCCTTGGCACAGGCGGTGGCGAGGGCGGCGGTCAGCAGGACGGCCAGGGTCACCCGGACGAGCGGCATGGCGTCCTCCCCTCCACCGTGCGGCGGAACCTCACGTTTATCTCAGGACCGGCCGCTAGCCTAGGTGTGTGATCCGCGGTTCCCAAGCAGTGCTCGACGTCGTCGGGACCCTGGTCAGGCTGGGCTTGGCCGCGGTCTGGCTGACGTCTGGATCGATCAAGGTCTCCGACCCCGGGCAGACGTACCTGGCTGTCAGGGCATATGACGTACTGCCCGGGGGACTGGTTCACCCGGTGGCGACCGCCCTGCCGCTCCTCGAGCTGGCGCTCGGCCTGTTCCTGCTGGTCGGGCTCGGCACGAGAATCGTCGCGGTGGTTTCGGCGGTAGTCTTGCTGCTGCTCATCGTGGCCATCGCACAGTCATGGGCGCGTGGACTGACCATCGATTGCGGCTGCTTCGGCGGTGGCGGCCAGGTCGCCGCGGGCCAGACCCGGTACCCGCAGGAAATCGCCCGCGATGCGGGCTTCCTCGCGCTGGCGTGCTGGCTGACCGTGCGGCCGGCCACGAGATTCGCGTTCGACGGTTGGCTGCGTTCCGGGCGGGCCGAGCAGGCCGTCGAGGAACGAGAACTGGAAAGGACCTGATTCAGGTGGGCGGAGCGGAACGGTCCGCGCGCAAGCGCCGCCAGCAGCAGACGGCGGGCGCGCGGGCGGTCGCGCAGGCACGTGGACCGGCGGGACCGGACAAGAAAATCATCGCCATCGTCGTCGCGGTCGTGCTGCTGGCCGGTGTCATCATCGGTGGGGTGCTCTGGACGAACGCGTCCAAGAACAGCACCGCGGGCCAGACGATCACCCCGCAGACCGCCAGCGCCGCCCTGGACAGCCCAGGTGAGCGGCAGGGCGTCACGGTCGTGTCGGGCAAGGCCGACGCCAAGGTCAAGCTGGACATCTACGCCGACTTCCTGTGCCCGTACTGCGGTGAGTTGCAGAAGGGCTTCGGCGACCAGATCGAGCAGCAGATCCAGGCCGGCACCGTGCAGGTCACCTACCACATGATCCCCCTGCTCAACAGCCGCTCCGACCCCCCGGGCTACTCACTGGACTCGGCCAACGCCGCCCTGTGCGCAGCCGACGAAACCAAGTTCACCTCGTACCACGACAGCCTGTTCAAGAACCAGCCGCAGGAGGGCGCACGCGGCTACGACAAGTCGCAACTGATCAAACTCGGCCAGGATCTGGGCATCACGTCTCCGCAGTTCGCCACCTGTGTCAACTCGAGCATCTACAACGAGCAACTCAACGCGGCACTCCAGCAGATCCTGCGGAACCCGGCCTTCCAGGGCACGCCGGCCATCTTCCACAACGGAACACCGATCAACAACTGGGCGCAGGACGACAACTGGCTCGCCAACCTGATCAACCAGGCATGACCTCCCGGGGTCCGGCACTTGCCGGACCCCGGTGCCAAGCCGGTCCGGGCGTCCTGTACTGTATCCACATACGCGACGCGGAGATCAATTCGCGTACGGGGCTATGGCGCAGCTGGTAGCGCACCTCACTGGCAGTGAGGGGGTCAGGGGTTCGAATCCCCTTAGCTCCACCTTAGAGGTCTTACTAGAACAAGTGCCTGAATGAAGGCCACGAAGTAGGACTCCGACGCCTGAAGGCGAGCAAGGGCCACCCGCAGTGCGGGTGGCCTTCTTGTTTGTGGGCAGCGGGCTGGTTGCGGTGAACCGGTCGCGCTGGATGGCGTGGAGCACCCCGAAGGGTTCCTGAAGTTCACTGTCAGTGATCTCCTCGTCCTCGATGTAGAGGGCTTGGAAGATCGCTTGGTTGAGCAGACGCCGCTGCTGGTCATTGCAGCGTCGGTACAGCTTGTCGGGCTGTTCGAGCAGCGCGAGACTGGCGTTGACGAGCTGGGCGCTGTCGGTGAGGTCGGCGTTCGCGGTTTCGAGGCGCCCTTCCAGCTTGCGGCGCTCGATCGCGATGTCGCGGAGCCTCTCCTTGACCTTGGTCCGCGGAAGGGTGCTGTCCGCTGCGAGGTCGATCAAGTTCTCCTCCTTGGTGTCGAGTTCCTTGAGCTGTGCGGTGATCTGCTTGCGCAACAGCCTCGCGGACTTTTCCTGATCGCCGATCACGGCATCGACTTGGTCTCGCATGTCAGCGATGAAGGACTGGCTGAAGCGAATCGCCGCGTAATGCCGCTCGACGGCATCCTCGATGAGCGCGACGTTGACGTACGGTGCTTGGCACGCCCCCTTCTGCCGGCCTCGGCAGAAGAAGTACGTGTACTCGGCGCCCTTCGAGTTGGTGGTCTGCTGGATGATCATTCGCCGCTTGATTCCTTCGCGCCGACAGCGCCCGCAGAAGAGCGATCCTTTGAGGTAGTGGTGGTGCACACGGCGGCGTTCTTGGGCTGTCATTCGCGAGTCGAGGATCTCTTGGACTGTATCGAAGAGGTCCTCGTCGATGAGCGCTTCGTGGCGCCCCTGGATTTCTTCGCCGTCGTAGTCGACGTATCCGAGGTAGTAGCGGTCGTGCAGCATCTGCGAGATCTTGTTCTCGGAGACCTTTTTGGCCGGATGCCGCCGGGTGGCCCTGGTGCGTAGACCGCGATCGTAGAGTTCGTCGGACAACTCTTCTTGCGTGTAGTCGCCGGTGGCGAAGAGTTCGAAACCCAGTTGGACAAACGGCGCTCGGTCCGGGTCGACGATAATCGTGCGGATCACGCGGCCGTCGGAATGGTCGATGTGGTTGAGGTAGCCGAGCTTGGCGCGGCCGAGAGTGCCGCCGCTGCGGGCTTTCTGCCCCATCTTGTAGGCGATGTCGGCACCGGACTGGCGTGACTGGTACTCGTTGAACGTGGCCAGGATGCCATGCATCAGCTGACCGACCGGGGTGTCGTCGATGGCCTCGGTGGCCGAAACCAGGGTGACGCCGCGCTTGCGCAGGTCCGCCATGACGACCGCATCGTCGTAGCGGTTACGCGCCATGCGCGAGAGCTGGTAGATGATGATCACGTCGACATCGCCCTGGCTGCGGACCCGCGCGAGCATGCGCTGGAACGCCTCCCGTTTAGTCATCTCCGTTCCCGAGCGTCCGGGTTCGACGTACTCGTCGATAACCGTGAGACCCAGTTCCCGCGCCTTGCGCATACAGGCTTCCCGCTGGGCTGGAATGGAAATGCCTTCGGGGTTGTAGTCGGTGTTGACCTGTCCGGTCGAGGACACACGCAGGTAGAGAACCGTGCGTGTGCCGGGGGCGAAGTCGTCCAACGGTGTCTGGATGGGGACGGTGACGTCCTGCTCCAGTTCATCGATGAAGTCGGAATAGGCGCTGGTCATGGCACCTCCTTCGGGGCGGCCCGGATGGTGGACCCGTGCCGGCTGCTGGATCGCACGCTGATGGCGAGCGGTGAATTCGTGGGCGAGTTGCCGCTACTCAACGGCGGCGGAGCCACGCGAAGACGCGCCGGAGCACTCGGCGTTCAGGCTTTTCCTTGAGTCGAATGTCCGGGTCGACATACGGGTCGATGAGCGACAAGCCCAGTTCCTTTGCCATGTTCAGGCATGCCTTGCGCTGGGCCGCGACGCTGGACTCGGTCTCGCGCCGTCCCGACGAGGCCGCACGCCGGTAGATCACCACGCGGTCGCCGGGCTCAGGAGCTTCCGGCCGCCGCATGGCACCCACAGGGCTGCCCTGCTGTAGTTCGCTTTCCGGGTGGGCATAGGCGTTGTTCATGACACCTCGCTTTGAGTTGGTCCGGTGTGGACGGTGCGGGTTGGCGCAGTTGGTCTGGCAGACCTGCCGGTCGTGTTGCGGCTAACTCGCGAGGGGTGACTCGTCGACGGATTCCTGCTTGCGACGAAGGCGATCGCGCCGGTCTACGAGCGCGCCCGTGTACTCGATCTCGGCAACGGCATTGACCACGCGTACGAGGAAGAGGCCGAACGGGGACCCGGTATCGAGGCCGGGATCCGCGGCCGAGACCACCCGCACACCTAGCGACGTCACCTCGTCGAGCAAGTCGGCGAGGTGGCGAGTTGTGCGGGACAGGTTGTATATGTGCTTGACGACGAGCACGTCGATGTTGCCGGATCGGGCCGCTGCCAGCACTCGTTGCAGCCCAGGTCGCTTCAACGTGGCACCTGATCCGTCGTCCCTGCTGCGAAGAGCGATGCGCCAATCAGGCTGGGAGGCGACGTAGGACTGCAGGAAGTCGCTTTCGCCGAACGTGGGCGATCGCTGGTACAGGGCGACGCGCACGAAGCGTCGAGCCGGCGGGTCCGCGACCGAGGAACGACTGTGGGGGTCGCAATCGGTAGGTGGCATCTCGTTGAACCTTTCTGTTCGGGCTACGGCGAGCGAGGTCGATCCGTTGCATTCGTTGAGCGCGTGGGAACGTGCGGCGTCATGCCGCGTCGCGGAGGTGGTCGCGGTGGCTCGCGTCCGGCTCGGCGGGCGGCGGTTGCTCGCGGGAATCGGCCGTTACCATGTCTGCGGCGAGGCTGGCGATGACCCGCGCGAGCTTGCGCATGTCGGGCGGATCACGGCGAACGCCGCGCACGACCAAGTTGCGTCCAGTCCTGCCCGCGCCACTGCGCCGTCGGGACTGTCTGCTTGACGCGCTGGTGGGGCCTTCCTGCTCCTGGCCGTCGACCGGAGCAGGGACGTCGGCGCGGTTGTCGTTGGACTGATCGGGGTTGCGAGGTTGCGCGCACATGAGCGCCCCCTTCGTGCCCGTGACGTCCGCGGATCGCGGACGTGCACGGGGCTGCTGGTCGGCGACAGGAACCGTCGACACAGCGGGCGCCCCCAGCCGTCGACACCTGCGGTCGCCGGTCCGCGCGAGGCGGGTTTCGCGGTGACGCGGGCACGCACCATGACGTGCGTTGAATGAGCTGGGATCGCCGAAGCTGTCACGGCCAGCGGGCCTCTGCTCCCCGCGTACGTGTGTGCGGGGCCGGCGCTCGTGGTCGTGCTGGACTCGTGCTGTTCGACAGGGTCGTGTCTCCTGCCGACCTGGTGCTCGGTCACCTCGTCAGCGCGAGATGGCCGGTCGACGCGAGTCCAGAAGATCGCTACCGGCGCGGACCGCGAACAACGGCGCGTCGGCATGGCGATGAACGTGATGGGTGCCGAGGCACCTCCCCTCTGTCGAAACAAGCACAGGTCTGTCATCTAACTAAGGTAACACCTGAGTTGCTCGCGTATAGTCATACTGCCTCAAGTATTGCCTGACCTGTGGTGAGTGTCTGGTGAACACGCCGTGCGTGCGGCGGCCTGCGTCCATCGCCATCGGGGAGACTGAGCGTCGGTTGGTGACGGCGCGAAGCGCCGCGGAGCGACAAGGGCGGGACGGCAGCGGGTGCAGATCGAGTGGCGGTTGCGGAAGGTGATGGCCTCCCGCAATGTCTGGACTGCGACCGAACTGCGCGAACTCCTCGTCCAGCGCGCTGGATTCGAGCTGTCTCTCCAGTCGGTTGACGTGCTGATGAAAAAGCCGCCGGTCCAGGTGAAGGTGGCGACCATGCAGGCGCTGTGCACGACGCTGCGATGCACGCCCAACGAGCTGTTCGGAGTCGACGTACCCCGCGACGTCTCGCTCGTCGAGCCCGACAACGCCGAGGCTCGCCGCGACCAGTGAGCCCGCATCGGCGGACGCGGCGATGGTCTTCATGCGACCCTCGCCAACGGCTCTGAGGACGGTCCGTCCGCGGACAGTCCCGCCGAACCCAGGGTGGTCTGGATCTGCCGGTACCAGCTCAGCGCGAAGCGCAGGCAGTTCGACTCGGTGCGGTGACTCGGGCCGCAGCCGGGTACATAACGGCCCCGCCTACTCCAGGACATCGAGTCCGAACTGGACAGCGCCTCCGCGTACTGGCTGAGGCCGCCGAGCTTGATGCCGAAGCAGTGCAGCGAGAAGTTGCGTGAGGCGAAGGCTCGCATGATCTCTTCCACAACGGCTTTTTGCTGCCGGCGACACACCGTGCCCACGCCTACGAGCGGCTCGGCTTCGAGGTCGATCCCGGCCCGGTAGTAGAGGTCGGCGCAGCGCTGGTAGTCCGCAATCGTCCAGCCCTGCAGCACCGGTACGAACGGAAGATCGGACCCGAGTTCGCGCAGACGAATGAGGTTGCGCACGGTGCGTCTTTGATGCTCGCGAACGGTAAGGCCAGTGCGCTTGAGGATGCTTTGCTCGCACATCCAGTCCTGCGGCGCAGCCCAGGAGAGGTTGCCGATCTCGTCGGCGTAGCGCCGGACCGCGCGGACGTAGTCCTTCTCGTTGGTTTGCCAGCGACCGTGGAGCTGTAGTTCGGTGAATCCGCCGGAGTCAAGTGCCCATTCGGTGATGGCCCTGGGCAGGGTGCGGCGGTGGCCGAGCCGCCGATGCGATACCAGCAGCGGGATGTCCGGCACGCGGGTCAGCCAGATTGGTTGATGGACGCCCAGGAAGAACTTCACGTCGGCACCGCCCTCCGACGAGCGCGGCTGCCCACGAGGATGGCGACCGCGATGACGGTGGTTGCGGTCTTCCCGACGAGTTGCCCGGTGAGGTAGGTCAGCGAGCCGAACGCCAGCGGCAGGAACAGCAGGCTGTCGACGAGCAGCCCGACCGCGTTCGACAAGCCCACCGCGGCGATGCGACTCCGGCGACGCAGCGGCGTGTAGACGGCGAGGTCGACCAGTTCGGAGACGGCGAAGGCCGCCGCGCTGGCCAGCGCGATGCGCGGCTCGGCGACCAGCCAGGACAACGCCGCGCCGACCGCGATCGCGAGCAGCGTTGTCCGGGTGCCAACAGCCTCCTGCAGGAGGTCCCGGACGGTGAACGCGAGCCCAGCAAAGAACGCTCCGGCAGGAATCTGCAGGCCCGCGACAGCGACCGCCGGCCAGAGAGTGGAGGCCCAGTTCGCCCCGGCGATCGTCGCCGTGTAACCGGCGAACAGGACTGCGGCGGCGGTGAGGGTCCATCGGCGGGTGGTCATGCCGCGCTCGGCGGGCTGTCGGCCGGGTTCGTCGCACCGGTCGGATGCACGGCGGGGCCAGGCTGGGCACGGTGGAAGGTGCGCTCGTCGACCAGCGGCTCGTGCGCCTTCGGTGCCGAGGTGACCCACTGCTCCATCGGCGCGGGACGGCCGGCGACGGTGCGAGCCCAGACTTGGCGTCCGGTGTACTTGGCGTTGGTGACGATTCGCCGGACGGCCTTGGCGGTCCACCGCCCGTCGGGCGTCGGGGCCGGGTACTGGCGCGGGTCGCGGTTGAGCCGTGCGGCGATGACAGCGAACTTCAGGCCGTGGTCGGCACGCCAGATGAAGATCTGCTTGACGACCGCAGCGGTCTGCCAATCCGGGACGAGAACCGCGCGCAGTTTGCTGTGTCCGCTGGGGTCGGTGACACGGATGCGCAGGGCGCGGTAGCCGTATGGCGGCGGGCCGATCTGGTAGCCCGCGCGGACGAGTTCGACCATCGCCTGGCGGGCGCGGCGGGTGGTCTCGGCGTGGTGCGCGGCGAGCGCGGCCCACTGGATGCGGTTGCCGCGGGCATCGACCAGTTCGCCCTCGCCGGTCCCGTCGTCGGCCTCGACTTCGGTGTCGATGCCAGCGGCAACAGACCGACCTGTCCACAGGTTTGTCCACAGTCGGGACCACCACGGTGGACAGGTTTCGGCCACCGGTGTGCCAGCGCAGTGGTGACGTCCGGCGGCGCGGAACGCGGCGCGCTTGCGGCGGAACGTGGGGTGCCAGCCGCACTCGCGGCAGTACAGGCGGGTGGTCATGCCGCTCGCCTCCAACCGGGGTACTCGACGCCGTTGACGGTCGGCCGGATGACGTCGTCCTCGGTCTGCCACGGGATGCCGGCTGCCGCGGAGGCGACGAGTTCGGCGTCGTGGGCGAGTTGGAAGACGAGCACCTCGTGGTGCGCGGTAAGAGCGGTCGGCGTACCGGTGGCGCGTGCTCGGGCGGCGGCGCGGCGTTCGGCGAGCGAGGCGCGGGTGACCAGTCGGTTGCCGCGCAGTCCGGCGGTCAGCGCGATGCACCGGTCGAC
>NZ_DATELF010000101.1:0-38168 GCF_035276945.1 Amycolatopsis sp.
CGGCGCGCTCCACCGCGCCGTGGGGCCGCTGCTGCGCCGGAGCGCGCCGCTGCTGTTCGACACGGTGATCACCAACGTGCCCGTGCCGGACATCCCGCTGCGGCTGGACGGTGCGGAACTCGACGAGTTGTATCCCATCGTGCCGCTGGCGCACGGCATCGCCTTCAACGCCGCCGTCTCGACGTACCGCAACACCGTCCACATCGCACTGCAGACCGCCGGAGGTGGTGGGCCGGACGTGGCCGAGCTCGCCGCGGCCACCAAGACCGCACTGCCCGCGCTCCACTTGTCCACATCGGACAGAAAGGGCTGAGTCCGGAATTCGGCGGCCGCGCCTGGAGGCGGGACGCGGCCGCCGACCCGTTCCGCGGAGAGGGTTTCCGCGAAAACTCAGTGCCTGCCGGCTTCGTCCATGGCGGGCAGATGGCCGGAGGTGGTGACGGGCGTGTCACCGGGTTCACGGGTGTTCGGCACACCCTGCCAGGGCTTGCCGGCCCGGGCACGGGCCTCCCACTGTTCCGCCTGGTCCTCGAACGCCTCGGCCGCCGACTCGACCGCGGCCAGGACCCACCACGGCAGCCTGCTGGTGCTCGCGATGTCCCGCCAGGCCAGCGCGACCGCCCGGGACGCCGGTGCGACATTGGCGCCGGCCGCGCTGCCGTAACGGCGATACGCGTCTTCCCAGGCGCGGATCAGATCCTCCGATACCCTTTCCATGACTCCCTCTCCTCGGGATTTCCTTGGCTTCGAACAAGTTCTCGCGTGCTCACAGCAGGCCCCGCTCGCGCGCCGCGATCACCGCGTCCCGGCGCGAGGTGACGCCCAGCTTTCGGTAGACGTTCCGCAGGTGCGTCTTGACGGTGTTGACCGACACGTAGAGGCTGCTGGCGATCTCCTCGATGGTGGCCAGCGACGGCAGTTCCCGGAGTAGTTGGACTTCCCGCGGGGTGAGTTCCGCGGTGACTCCGGCGGGTGCGGGTGGTATCGCCTCGAGTACCTCCTCCACGAACGGGTCCAGCCGGCCCAGCCGGCCCAGCTGGGGCACGAGCAACTGCCGGATCTCCTGACCGGCGTCGTAGAACGGCCGCAGGGCCCGCCGCGGCTCGGCCAGCTCGATCGCCGCCCGGACCTCCAGGTTCGCGCTCCGGCCGTCGTGCGCGCGCTCGGCCAGCACGGCCGCGAGCAGGTGCGCCTCGATGCGGGTCGACACCACCAGGCACCGGACCCGGCCCTTGGTGACCTTGTCCAGCAACGCGCGCGCCGCGGTCACCCTGCCGTAATGGGCGTGCATCCTGGCGCGGAGCAGTTGCGCCTCGCCGTACTCGCCCAGCCATGCCGACGCCCGGCGCTCGGCCTCGGCCGCCCAGTCCGGCCTGCCCAGGCGCAGCGCCATGCGCTGCTCGATGGTCGCCATATGCGCCACCAGCGTCGGCGGCACGAAGTCCTGGCGGCTCACCGTGGCCCACAGGCGGCGCATCCGGACCAGCGCCGCGTGAGGGTCCGCTCCCCATTCGAAGTCGATCGCCGCCTCGTACGAGACGGCGTACATCTCCACCACGCGGTCGTTGCTGGTGCCGAGCACCTGCAACGCGCGGCGCGCGAGGTCACGGGAGTGCTCGTGTTCGAGGAACTGGTAGGCCGCCCCGGCCGAGGCGGTGTAGGCGAAGCCCGCGGCCGGGTTGTCGGTGAGGCCGCGCCGCTCGGCGAACCGGAGTGCTTCGTCGGCCATGCGCCGCATCCGCGGATAGTCGCTGTCCACTGAGGCCACCCCGGCGAGATGGCCGAGGCAGTGCAGGCTCGCGTGGTCGAAGTCGTGCGCGGTGGCCAGGCGCAACGCCCAGCTGAGGTCGCGGCCCGCCGCCTGGTGGTCGCCGATCCAGAACAGCACGGTGCCGCGGTTGATCAGGGCGAAGATGAGCAGGTCCGGGTCGACGATCCGTTCGATCCGCCCGCCCAGGTCGTCCATCGCGGGAACGACCCGTCCGGACAGGCGGGCCCAGTGCGTGCGCACGATCAGGTCGAGGTCGCGCACGCGTTCGCTCTGGGTGTTCCGCACGGCCTCGGTCAGGCCCGACAACCGCATCTCGGCGGTCGCGCGGTCGCCGGCCGCCAGGTCCGCCAGCGTGAGGACCAGTCCCGCCTCGGCTTCCGACCGTGCCCGCGCCGACAGCGTCGCCGCCAGCCTGCGCAGCGTCGCCAGTTCGCCGGCGAGGACGAGGGCAAGGCCGTGCTCGGCGACCAGCCGCGCGGAGAGTTCGTCGTCCCGCGCGCCGGCCGCGTGCGCCACCGCGCTCGCCGGTTCGCCGTGTTCGGCGAACCACCCGGCCGCGATCCGGTGCAGGTCGGCGAGCAGGGTGGGCAACCGTCGCCGCAAATCGGCTCGCAGGTAGGTGCGCAGGAACGGGTGCATCCGGTACCGGTCCCCGTCGGCACCGGAACGCGCGATCAGCGACGTCGACCTGGCCAGGGACTCGAGCACGGCCGCGGCGTCCTCGCGGCCGGTCAGCGCGATGGCGAGCTCCGGCCGCACCCGGTCGGACACGCTCAGCCGCCGGAGGAAGCCCCGTTCGTCCTCGGACAGGGGCGAGAGCACTTCGCCGGTCAGGTACTCGGAGACCGCGCGATCGGTCTCCACAAAGGAATCCAGGGTGCCCGCCGGGTCCCGGCTGCCGCGCAACGCCTGTGCCGCAAGGCGGATCGCCGCGGGCCAGCCCCCGGTGAGCGAGACCAGCCGGTCGAGGTGCTCCTCGGACAGCCGGATGCCGTGCAGGGCGATCGCTTCGGCCGTCTCGGCACGGGAGAAGGCGAGGTCGCCGGCGCGGATTTCCCGCAGCCGGCCCGCGATCCGCAGCCGGTGCAGGCCGACCGGGGGGTCCACCCGGCCGCAGATCACCAGGCGAAGGTTCCGCGGCATGCGCCTCAGCAGCACGTCCACCACCTGCTGGGCGTTGGGCTCCCGTAGCTGGTGGAAGTCGTCGAGCACCAGCCAGACCCGTTCCTGCCGCCGGTTGACGGCTTCGGCCAGCAGCGCCACGAAGTCCCGTCCGGTGCGGCGGGGCTCGGGGACCTGCCCGGCCGGCTGGCCCGCCCTGGCCCGGTTGAACGCGGCCAGCACACCGGAGAAGAACACCGGGAGGTCGTTGTCGGCCC
Source organism: Amycolatopsis sp. (assembly GCF_035276945.1). Classification (GTDB taxonomy): domain Bacteria; phylum Actinomycetota; class Actinomycetes; order Mycobacteriales; family Pseudonocardiaceae; genus Amycolatopsis_E. Next base: position 3,151 of record NZ_DATELF010000101.1, read on the forward strand.
CGTCGACGTTCACCCAGACCACGCTGCCGGGGCCGGCCGCGCGCCGGACGTCGTCCGCCCAGTTCGACACCAGGGTGGTCTTACCGAATCCCGCGGGCGCGCAGACCACGGTGACAACGGGATCGTCCTCCGTTTCCGCGACGTCGGGCAGCATTCCGCCGGGCCGCGGGCGCCGGATCGCCTCGCGGGGCGGTGGCGGTTGCGTGATCTTGGGTTCGGGCATGGGCGACTTGATTGCGATTCTCCGTTCGGTCACCGACGGGGCCAAGGCTATGAGAATTCGCAGCGCAAGCGAGGCCCGGGGAACCCGTCAGTCGAAAGATCTCCCGAACGAGTGAGAAACTGTTCGCCCTGCCGGGAAAAAACCGGCTGGCAGTGTGCCAAGAAGACTATCGTGGTCAGCGCTATCACCTGGACGGCGTAAGTAGTGCTATGCCCATTTCACCCGCGCCGGATGACGCGCCTGGGGCGGGCCCGGCGCGACGATGATCGCGCGGCACCGGTGCCGGCATGGCGGAATAAAAGCCATCGCGGATTCTCGTGAAATTCCGCGAAACCGACCGGCGGCCGCCGGAGCCCCGAGTTGCGGCCGCCGGTCCTCCCTGTAACATACCCAGCTTCACGACCGACTGCATTGCTGACCGATGGTTGTGCCGAACGTGAGCCTGGCGCGGTGGTGAGGTGGAACCGCCCGAAGCCGTGGGCGCGTTCGCGCACAACAAGAAGGCCCCAGCCCCTGGCCGTATCCAAGCAAAGCACGAGACAGGGAACGGCAATGGGTGGCTTCTGGCTGTGGTTCGAGATCATCGGCACCGTGATGTTGGCGGGTATTCCGCTCGTCATCGTGATCGCCTTCGCGCTCCGGCGTGCCGCGCGAAAGGTCGAGGCGATTCTTGCCGAGGAACTGGATTCGCCGGAGGATCACGACCGGCCCACACCTTCAGGTGACAATGCGGATCACCACAGCCGTAGTGTGTAAAATCGGCAGCCGATCCGGCCCCTGTCGATTAGTGACGCCGGAAACCAATGGCCGGAGGTGTGGTGTGACCCTGCACGATTATCTGCGGGTAGCACGTGGGCGGTGGAAAATCGTTCTGTTCGGTCTGGCCGCCGGGCTGGCCGGGGCCGCCGCCCTCACCTGGTCGACCCCGAGGGAGTACTCGGCGCAGATCACGATCTACCTTTCCGCACAGTCCGGTGTGGACTCCCAGACCGTGCCGGCGCAGAAGGTGAAGTCCTACACGCGGCTGCTCACCAGCACCAGGGTCGCCCGGGACGTCGCGAGCCAGCTCAGGAACGGCATGTCCGCCGACGAGATCGCGAGCCGGATCAGGGTGGCCACGCAGCCCGACACGCTGTTGCTCACCGCCGTCGCCACCGACCGTTCGCCGTTGGTGGCCAAGGGAATCGCGGACGCCACCGGCGAGGCGTTCAGCCGCCTGCTGAGCCAGCTGGAAAGGCCGGCGGACACGCTGCCCGCCCCGGTCGCGGCCAGAGTGGTCGAACCGGCCGCGGTGCCGACCGAACCGGTCGCCCCACGCCCGCTGGTGAACTACGGACTGGGTGCCCTGCTGGGGCTGCTCGCCGGGTACGGGCTGGCGCTGCTGCGCAACGCCCTGGACACCACCGTCAAATCGGCCGAGGAACTGCGAAAGCTCACCGGCGCGCCCAATCTCGGGAGCGTGGCGCACGACGCGGACGTGCCGAAGCATCCGCTGACCGTGCAGGAGCACCCGCGCTCGCCCCGCGCCGGGGCGTTTCGCAAGATCCGCACGAACCTGCAGTTCATCGACGTCGACCGGTGCCGCAAGACGATCGTGGTGACCAGCGCGGTGGCCGGGGAGGGCAAGACGACGACGCTGTGCAACCTGGCCATCGTGCTGGCCAGGGCGGGGCAGCGGGTGGTGGTCGTGGAAACGGATCTGCGCCGCCCGCGTGCGGTGGACTACCTGGGCCTCGAAGGCGCCGTCGGGCTGACCAGCGTGCTGTCCGGCCGGGTCGGCCTCGACGACGCGCTCCAGCCGTGGGGCGCGGCCCTGTTCGACGTGCTGGCCAGCGGGCCGATCCCGCCCAACCCCAGCGAACTGCTCGCGTCCGGGCAGATGGCGAACGTGCTCACCGAACTGCACCAGCGCTACGACACGGTGTTGCTGGACGCACCACCGCTGCTACCGGTCACCGATGGAGCCGTTCTCGGTGCGGCCTGCGACGGCGCGCTGCTCGTGGTGCGGCACGGCAAGACCACACGCAACCAGCTCAAGGCCGCGCTTTCGGCGCTGGAAGCGGTCTCGGTGCGGGTGCTCGGCACGGTGCTGTCGATGGCGCCCGGGGGCGGCGCGGCGAGCCCGTACTACGAGTACTACTCGGCGCTGGAGGCCGATCCGGACCTCGACGGCACCGTCCCCATCGCGAAGATCGCGACCGGCCCGCGGCGCGATGCCAGGCGCAACGGCAGTGGAAAGCCGCACGGAACGCTGACCGGACGGCTGCCCGCCGACATCCTGTCGCGCACCGCCGACCAACTGCGCTGAAACGCACGGCGCGGCCGGGCACACATGTTCTGAATAGGTGAACCTGCTCCCATGATCCCCTCGCAACCGCATCCGCCGAATTTTCGGATTCTTTTCGTCTGCACCGGAGGAATCTGCCGTTCCCCATTCGCTGAAATCCTCGTCCGGCATTTGCTGCGGGAGCGGCTGGGCGTGGCGAACGCGTCACGGTTCGCCCTCGCCAGTGCCGGTACCGAGGCGATTCCCGGCGCCGCCATGCATCCCTACAGCCGCGCCGAGTTGGCCAGGTGGGGCCTGGCCGGGATCGCGGGCGGGTTCAGCGCCCGCGTGCTCGACCCGGTGACGGTGGGCGGTGCCGACCTCGTGCTGGCCGCCGAGCGGCTGCACCGGAAGCTCGTCGTCGAAGTGCAACCGTCCGCCCTGAAAACGACGTTCTGCCTGCGAGAACTGGCCAGGCTGCTCAAGGGGGTGGCGCCGCGCACGCTGCCGGAGGACCCGGTCGAGGCGGCCAGGGCGGCGGTGGCGGCGGCCCGGCGGCTGCGCGGTACCTCGCACTACGTCGCGCCGGAGGAGGACGCGATTCCCGACCCGATCGCGCTCGGCCCCACCGGGCATCACGAGTCGGCGAAAATGATCGCCGAATCTCTCCGGAGGTTTGTCGCGCTGGTCGGCGCCACGAATTCGAGGCGCACCTTGGGTAACCGTTTCCCGCGGCTGGACTCGATCCGGTGAACAGGCGGCCGGGCGCGCCGGGAAAATGTTACGCTGATCGCAGCTAGGTCGAACGAATCCCCGATGTCTCCCCGGACCCCGCGGGCATCCTGGGGCGTTGCCGGCGAATTCGCCGGACGCATTCTAGGGAGAACAGCGATCCATGCGACCCACCTCGATCTTTTTTCCGCTGACCTATGCCGCCACACCACGGTGGCTGGGTCGCGCCGGCACCCTGATGGCCGATGCCGGTGTGTGGGCGGCGGCGCTGGTCGGGGCGACGTGGTTGCGTTACGAGTTCGACCTCGGGCACGTCGACCCCAACGGCCTGGCGCGCATCACCGCCGCGGCGGTGGCGCTGGTGTGGCTCGCCGGTGTCCTTTCCCATCTCTATCTCGGCCGGTATCCGGCCGGCAGCCTCGACGAGGCGCTCAACCTGGCCGTGGTCACCGGAGTGGTTTGCCTGGCCGTGCTGGGCATGGACCTGGTTCGCGGCGAACCGGCGGTGCCGCTTTCGGTGCCGGTCATCGCGGCCTTCCTGGCGCTGCCGGCGTCACTGGGCCTGCGCCTGGTCGTCCGTGGACACCGGGCCCGGAAGGCGCGGCCGGACCGCCGCTCGGCCAGGCGGGTGATCGTCTACGGTGCGGGCACGCGGGGCCGGGAACTCGTGCGCGCCATGCTTTCCGGCGCCGCCGGTGACACGCTGCCGGTCGCCCTGCTCGACGACGACCCGGCGTTGCGCCACAGCCGGATCTCCGGGGTGCCGGTACGCGGCACCTGGCGTGAGCTCGTCACGGTGGCCAGGCAGACCCGGGCCCAGCAGCTCATCGTGGCTTTCGCGGACCCGGCTCCGGCGAAGATCCGCGCGGTCAAGGCACTGGCCAGGACGGCGCGCCTGGCGGTGCACACGGTCGCGCCGCTGAGCGAGCAACTCCGGCCGTGGAACCGTCTTCCCGAGCTGTGGGACCTCGACGTGGCCGAACTGCTCGGCCGCCAGCGGATCGAGGTCAACCTGATCCGGCTTTCCGGCTGCCTGCGGGGAAAGCGCGTGCTGGTGACCGGGGCGGGCGGCACGGTCGGCGGCGAGCTGTGCCGGTGGATTCACCGGCTCGGCCCGGCCGAACTGCTCATGCTGGACCGCGACCCGTCGGCGCTGCACGAGGTTCGGCTGTCGATGCTCGCCGAGCCTCGGCTCGACTCGCCCGCCGTGCTCCTCGCGGACATCACCGGCGGCGGCCGGCTGCGAGAGCTGTTCACCGAGCTGCGGCCCGATCTGGTGTTCCACGCGGCGGGGCTGACCCAGCCGGCGCTGCTGGAGCGGCACCCCGAACAGGCGTGGCAGACCAATGTGGTCGGCGCCCTGGCGGTTCTGGAGGCGGCGAGGCAGGCCGGGGTCCGGCGGCTGATCAACATCTCCAGCGCCGCTGCGGCCCACCCGGTCACCGTGCTCGGCCGGTCGAACCGGATCGCGGAGCGGCTGGTCGCCGACGCCGCCGGCCGGACCGGCGGCGCCTTCGTGTCGGTGCGGCTGGGTGAGGTGCTGGACGGCCGGGCTTCGGTGCTGACCACCTTCGCCGAGCAGCTCGCCGCCGGCCGTGCGCTGACCGTGCCCCATCCCGACGCGACCCGGCCAATGATGACCGCCGCGGAAGCCGTGCGGCTGGCCATCCAGGCCGCCGCCACGGGTTCCCCCGGCGAGGTTCTGGTGCCCGACCTCGGCTCGCCCGTCCGGCTCGCGGAACTCGCCGAACTGCTCATGGCGATGTCCGGCTGCGAGTCGCGGATCGTCTACACCGGACTGGGCAGGGGCGAGGAACTGGACGAACCGATGCTCGGCCCGGGCGAGTGCGACCTCCGCCCGATCCATCCGGCGATCACGCACGTCCCGGTGCCGCGGCTGGCCGCGAACACCGTGCTGGCCACGTGCGCGCGGCTCGGCTGTGCGGCCGCGATGGCCGAGCTCGTCGAGTCTCCGCGGATCGTCGCGCCGCGGCGGGGTGGCTCGATTTCCAGCGTCGGGATCGTCGCCGCCGGCCGGCCGGGAAGGGAAGCCGAGGCCAGATGAAGGTCGTGGTAACCGGCGGTGCCGGGTTCATCGGGGCCAACGTGTGCCGCGAACTGCTGCGCCGCCCCGGCTACGAGGTGGTCGTGCTGGACAACCTGAGCACGGGCAAACAGGCCAACCTCGCCGGTCTCGACGTCGAACTGCGCACGGGCTCGGTGCTCGACCCCCGCGCGGTCGCCGGGGCGTGCGCGGGCGCCGACTCGATCGTGCACCTCGCCGCCGCGCCCGCGGGGTCGCGGTCCGCCGACCACCCGCGGGCCGGTCAGGACCCGAACGTGACCGGCACGCTGACCGTGCTCGACGCGGCGCGAGAGATCGGCGCGCACGTCGTGGTCGCGTCGTCGAGTTCGGTGTACGGGCGAAATCCCGTGCTTCCCAGGACCGAGGATCTGGCATGCCTGCCGAACTGCCCCGACGCGGCGGGCAAGCTCGCGGTCGAGTCCTATGTCGCGGCCTACCAGTCGTCCTTCGGGCTGGCATCGTGTGTGTTCCGGCTGTTCAACGTGTTCGGCCCGCTGCAGGTGCCGAATCACCCCGACGCGGGTGTGGTGCCCTCGTTCGTCTTCAACGCGCTTCACGGCATGCCTCTGGTGATCCACGGCGACGGGGCACAGAGCCGCGACTTCACCTTCGTCGGCACCGTCGCGGAGATCCTCGCGGAGGCGGTCGTGGTGAGGACGACGCGGGCCCTCCCGGTGAATCTGGCCTACGGGACCCCGGCCACGGTGAACGAGGTCGTGACCGCCCTGTCCGAACTGCTGGGCCGCCGGCCCGAGGTTCGCCACCGGCCGCCGCGCCCCGGCGACGTCAAGCACTCGCAGGCGGCGCCGGGCGCGTTGTCCGCGCTGTTCCCGCAGATCCGTCCCGTGACGTTCCCGCACGGCCTTCTGCGCACCATTTCCTGGATGGAAAGCCGTTTCGTGTCTGTGCCGGGGACGGAGGTTCCGGCATGAGAACCGCCAGCTCAACGCGCGGTTGCCAGGCCGGCCATCGAGCGCGCCTTGTGCCGCTGTCGGGGCGGCTGGGCCCTCCGTACCCCGTGATCCGACGGCCCGACGAGCGCCCTGGCGACCCGATCGCGGTCGCGCGCGAACTCGCGGAGGGGCAGGCGTGACTCGGTTGGCGGTGGTGGGGCAGGGCTACGCGGGTCTGCCGATCGCGATGCGGGCGGTCACGGCAGGCTTCTCCGTCGTCGGTTTGGACCTGGACGCGGTTCGGATCTTTTCGCTTCGCGACGGGAAGTCCTATTTGCACAATGTTGCCGACGCGGAGCTGAGTCTCGCCTTGTCCACCGGACGCTATCTCCCCACGGTGTCCTATGAGGACGTCGAGGAGTTCGACGTGGCGATCATCACCGTGCCGACGACCGTGCGGAACTCCCGGTCGGACCTGAATCCTGTGGCGTCGGCCACCGAGGGCATCGCGCCTTACGTGCGCCCGGGCGCCACCGTCGTGCTGGAGTCGGTCAGCTATCCCGGCACCACGGAGGAGGTCGTCGTCCCGCTACTGGAAAAGGGCAGCGGGCTGACCGCGGGACGGGATTTCGCGGTCGGGTACAGCCCGGTGCGGGCCGAGCCGGGCGATCCGAAATGGAACTTCGTCAACACGCCGAAGCTGGTGTCCGGAGTGGACGCGGGGTCGCTGGCGGCGGTCAAGGCGCTCTACGACGCACTGGTGGAAACGACCGTGCCGGTGGCCACCACCCGGGTGGCCGAGCTCGCCAGGCTGCTGGAGAACGCCTTCCGGCATGTCAACCTCGCCCTGATCAACGAGATCGCGATGTTCGCACACCAGGTCGGGGTGGACGTGTGGGCGGCCGTCGAGGCGGCGGCCACGAAACCCTTCGAGTTCCTCGGATTCCTGCCGGGGCCCGGGATCGGTAGCCGATGCCTGCCGGTGGATCCCGGCTTGCTGCCCTGGCGGTCCCGTCAGGACCAGCACCACGACTTCCGGTTCGTCTCGCTGGCGAACGAGATCAACGAGCAGATGCCGGACTACGTCGTCCGGCGGGTTGTCGAAGCGTTGGAGGCGCGGCGGAAAGTGTTGCCGGGCAGTGTGGTCCTGTTGCTGGGCCTGTCCGGGACGGCCAACACCGGCGACCTCCGTGGTTCGCCCGCGTTGCGGGTGGCCGAACTGCTGTCCGAACAGGGCGCCGTGATCCGCGCGGTGGACTCGTACGTGGAGTCTCGCCGCTGCCCACCCGAACTGAAACTCGTCCAGCTCGACACGTCCCGCCTGCGCCAGGCCGACGTGGTCGTGCTGCTCACCGATCACGACGACGTGGACTACGAACTCGTCGAGCGTGAATCCGCTCTGGTACTCGACACGCGGCACCGCACCCGCGGTAGCCGGGTGGAATACCTATGAGCACGCCGGCGTGCGAAATCGCCCGGGCGCAGGGGGCCTGGACGATTTCGCACGCCGCGCCCTCGGACAGGTCCCTTTGACCCACGGGAGGCGACAGTGATCGCATTAGCCATCGATGGTGGCCGGCCGGCTCGCACCACGCCGCTGCCGAGCTGGCCGATCTTCGACGGAGAGGAAATCGCCGCGGTACGGGAGGTGCTCAGTTCCGGCAGGGTGAACTACTGGACCGGGCCGCACGGCCGGGCCTTCGAGCACGAGTTCGCGGGCGCCGTCGGCACGCGGTACGCCGTGGCGATGGCGAACGAGACGGTGGCGCTGGAACTGGCGTTGCGCAGTCTCGAAATAGGCCCCGGGGACGAGGTGATCCTACCCGCGGCGAGCTTCTTCGCGGTCGCCAGCGCGGTTGTCCATTGTGGAGCGAGGCCGGTGATCGCCGACGTCGAGCTGCGTACTCAGTGCCTGACCGCGGAAACGGTGGAGGCGGTGCTGACCGAACGTACTCGCGCGGTCGTCGTCGTCCATTTCGCCGGCCATCCCGCGGAAATGGCCACCCTGCTGCGGCTGGCCGAGAAGCATGGCATCAAGGTGATCGAGGACTGCTCCCAGGCGCATGGGGCGCGTTACTTCGGCCAGCCGGTGGGCAGTTTCGGCGATATCGCGGCCTGGTCCTTCTGCGACGACAAGATCATCACCACCGCGGGCGAGGGCGGTGCGATCACCACCTCCGACCTCAAGCTGTGGCGGTGCTGCTGGGAACTGAAGGACCACGGCAAGAACGTGGCGGAAATGCACCGGAGCCCCAGCCAGCCGCGCTCGCGCTGGCTCCACGACAGTTTCGGCACCAACGCCCGGATGACCGAGATCCAGGCCGCCGTCGGCCGCCTGCAACTGGCCAAGTTGCCGAACTGGGGCAAGGCTCGGCAGACCAACGCCAGCATGCTGCTCGACGTGTTGCGTAGCCAGTCCGGTCTCCGGGTGGAGGATCCGCCCGCGCACGTCGAGCACGCCTATCACCGGTTCTACGCGCATGTCCGTCCCGAGCAGCTCGCGCGTGGCTGGAACCGGGACCGGATCGTCGCGGCGATCGTGGCCGAGGGCATTCCGTGTGGTCTCGGGGGCTGCGCGGAGGTCTATCGGGAACGGGCCTTCGAAGCCATCGAAGGCGTCCCGGCCCGGCTGCCGATCGCGGCCGAACTCGGCCGGACCTCGCTGACCCTGCCCGTGCATCCCGGCCTGAACAGCACCGACATGATGGAAGTGGTGGGTGCCGTGGTCAAGGTGATGAAGGTGGCGACGGCATGAAACTCCTCGCGCGCGAAATCCCAAAGAGACGAGCATGAGTGCGCGCATGGGGGTCCGGGAGACGCTGGGGATCTCGCCGGGCTGCTTTGTCGCGGTTTCGGTGGTGCCCGAAGCAAAGCGGCGGGGGCACGACGTGCTGCTGGACGCGTGGCGTGGGTTTCACGCCGAGCATCCGGACAGTCATCTGATCCTGGTCGGCGGTTCCGGTGAAACGGCCCAGCGGTACCGGCGGGAGCTGGCGGTCCGCTTCACCCTCGACAAGCCGGACAGCGGTGTCACCTGGGTGTCCACAGTGGAAGATGAGCGGCCGTACCGCGCCGCGGCCGATGTCTGCGTTTCCCCCTCGGGCCGCAGCGCCGTGCAGGGCGTGCCCGGTATCGTCGGCGACCCGCGGGCGATCCCGGCGGGCTCCGGCTGGGTCGTCCCCGGTAGTGACCCCGACGCGCTGGCCACGGCGCTGCGCGAGGCGTACGCCGAGCATAGGCAAGGCGTTCTGGTCTCCCGCGGCGCGAGGGTTGTCGAGCCGCCGGAACCCCGTCCGGCCCGAGTGTTCAGCATCTTCACCCAATCCCGGTTCGCGATGCGGTCCGACGGCCGCTGGACGCCACTCGGCCCGTCCGCCCGTGGCCAGAAGTGGGCACGCTACCGCCAGAACGGCAACGAAGTCCGCGTGATCGCGATGGGCGACTCGACGCCGGTCGCGACATCGCCACCGGTGCCCGACGGCATCGTGATGGCGCTGCCCGACCGCGCCGGGGTGACCGGACTGCCGGCCATGGTCGCGGCGGTGGCGCGGGCGGTCGCCGTCGCCGACGCCATCGTGCTCCGGGTACCCGGTCTCGTTTCGTCGATCGCGGCCGTGGTGTGCCGTATCCTGCGGCGGGCCTACGCCGTGGAGGTCCTTGGGGACGCCGCGGACCTGGTGCGCGCCGCCGCGCCGGGCCCGCTCGGCTCCCGTCTCGCCAAGCTCGCCGAGTCGCACACGCGATGGTTGGTACGGAACGCGGCCGCGTCGCTTTATGTCACCCACGAGACGCTGCAACGGCGTTACCCGCGGCAACCGGGCACACCGACGATCGAAATGTCCAATGTGGTGCTCCGGCGCGGCACCCTGGCCGCGCACGGTCGCACCTGGCAGTCCGGCCCCTTCCGGATCATCACGATCGGCGGCCAGGAGAACCACCACAAGGGCCACGACGTGTTGCTGCGAGCCCTCCGGGTGCTCGTCGACGACGGTCTCGACGTGACGGCCACCATCATCGGGGGCGGCCGCGTCCACGGCGAACTGATCGAGCTGGCGCATTCGATCGGCCTTGCCGCGCGGGTGGAGTTCGTCGGTGTCCTCGACGACCGCGCCCGAATCAGGGAGCTGCAGGACTCGGCGTCGTTGTTCGCGTTGCCATCGCGCGCCGAAGGGATGCCGCGGACGCTCATCGAAGCGATGGCCCGCGCACTGCCGGCCGTCGGTTCACGGGTCGGCGGTGTGCCCGAACTGCTCCAGCCGTCCTGCCTGGTGCCGGTCGGCGACCACCACGCGCTCGCCCGCGCGATGACCGACCTGCTCACCGATCCCGCGGTCTGGGAGGAGCAGTCGCGCGTCAATCTGAAGGTGGCGCAGACCTTCGAGCAGTCGCTGCTCGAGCAGCGGTTCTCGACCTGGCTCGACCGCGTCCCACCCGCACGGTGACGCATGCGAGTTCTGGTCACGGGAGCAGGTGGATACCTGGGCACGGTCGTGCTCGCGCAGCTGATCCGCCGTGGGCATCAGCCGGTCGCGCTGGTGCACCGGGTCAAGCCGGACAGTGAGGGCGGTGAGGGCTGTGAAAGCGGTGAGGGCGGTGAGGGCGGTGAGGGCACAGTTTTCCGGCTTGGCGATGTCCGGGACATCACGTCGCTGCCCGAAGCCACCGCGGACGTCGACGCGGTCATCCACCTGGCCGCGCTGTCCAACCTGCGCAAGGCCTTCGAGCAACCGGCGCGCTACTTCCGGACGAACCTCGGTGGTTCGCTCAATCTCCTGGAGGTGCTGTCCGAACGGACCGACCGCCCACGGCTCGTGGCGGCCTCCACGGTGAGCGTCTACGGCCCGCCCGCCCGGCAACCGATCACCGAGGCCGCCCCGGCCGATCCGGAAAACCCTTACGCCGCTTCGAAACTCGCCGTTGAACAGGCCGTCGGCTGGCAGGCGTCGACCGGTTCGCTCGGTGCCATCAGTCTGCGGCTGGCCAACATCGCGGGTGGGATCGGTGCGCCCGGCGATCGCGACGACGCCCGGCTGATCACGCGGGCATGTGCCGCGGCGGCGGGCCGGATTCCCGAACTCGACGTCTACGGCGATGGCGGCGCGGTCCGGGACTACGTGCACGTCGTCGATGCCGCCGACGCGTGCGTAGCGGCGCTCGAGGCATGCGTGCCGGGGCGCCACCGAGTGCTCGACATCGGTGCGACCGCCGCGAGAGTCGCCGACGTGATCGCGATGACACGCAGCGTGGCGGGCCGGGGCGTCCCGCTCGCCTTCCACCCCGCGCACCCGTGCGAAGTTCGCGAACTACGCGTCGACACCACGAAGGCCCGTGAAGTCCTGGCCTGGCGGCCCCGGTACCCGAACCTCGCGCGGCTGGTCGACGACCAGTGGCGGGCCGAGCAACATCGCTCTGCTTAGCATGAGCGCATGCCTGTCCGTGACGCCGAGCCCGCCGACGCCGAAGAGATCTGCGCCCTGATCGAGGAGCACGCCCGCTACGAGGGCAACGACACGCTCACCCTCGACCGGGCGGAGATGACCAAACACCTGTTCGGTTCCGACCCCAAGGCGTGGGTGCTCATCGCCGAACCGCCGGGCGGCGCCGAGGTCGCCGGGTTCGCGTTCTACTCGTGGAACTTCTCCACCTGGGAGGGCAGGCCCGGCATCTGGCTGGACGACCTCTACATCCGCCCCGAGCACCGCAGGCACGGGCTGGGCCACGAACTGCTCGTCGCCCTGCGTGCCCGGACGAGCGGGCGGGTCGAGTGGGACATGCAGGCGGGCAACACCCGCGCGGAAGCGTTCTACCAGCGGCTCGGCGCGAAGCCGGTGCCAGGGTGGATCCGCTACCGCTGGTCACCGAGGGCCGACCCGGCGACGTAAAGTTGGAGTATGTCCGACAGTCCCAGCCGCCGGTCGTCCTCGTCCATCGAGGACTACATCCGGGTGATCTACGGCTTGGTCGAGCGCGGTGAGGCGGTGACGAACACCTCGCTGGCCGGCCGCCTCGCGGTCAGCCCGTCCTCGGCTTCGGGCATGGTCACCAAACTTTCCCAGCAGGGCCTGGTCGAGCATGTCCCGTACCGCGGCATCGCGCTCACCCCGGACGGCCGCAGGCTCGCGCGCGGCGTGCTTCGCCGGCACCGGCTGATCGAGGCCTTCCTGGTGCGGGAGCTGGGTTACACCTGGGACGAAGTGCATGCCGAGGCCGACCTGCTCGAGCACGCGGTGTCGGACCGGCTGGTCGAGCGGATCGCCGCCAAACTCGGCAACCCGGTGCGCGACCCGCACGGCGACCCGATTCCGGCCGCGGACGGCAGCGTCGAGGAACTGCCCACCCGGTTGCTGGACGAGTTGCAGCCGGGCGCGGTCGGGCAGATCGTGCGTGTCTGGGACACCGACCCCGACCTGCTGCGGTACCTGTCCGAGCACGCGATCGGGCTTGGTGAGCGGATCGAGGTCGTCGAGCGCCAGCCCTTCGGCGGGCCGCTGGTGGTCAAGGTCGGGTCCGGCCCGGGCACGGCGACGCACACTCTCGGCCGGGAGATCACGCAGGCGCTCAGCGTCGCCGTACTCTGACGGGCATCACGGGCAGGCCCGCTCGCCGCAGGCTTCGCCGACCGGTTCGCCCCGATCGTGAGACTTTTGCAAGCAGTTCGATGTTCCCGTTACGTATCGTGGTGCGGTGCAAGCCGTCGTGCTCGAGAGGCCGGTTGAGAAGCGTGGGATGGCTGGTGGAAGCGAGCAGTCGTACACGCCGTCCGAAGGCGGCCGATTTCGGGGGCATGGCTCCGGCCAGGGAAAACGCAAGGTAGGCACCAGGAAGATCCCTGGCCACGAGATCGGCTGGGCGCGTAGGACGACCACTGCGCTGGACAAGGTGCCATGAGGGGTCCCGGCAGCTACCAGGAGCTCACCGAACTGCTCCGGAGCCGGTTGCCGAGACTGGCCGGGGGTCAGCGGCGGATCGCCCACCTGCTGCTGGCCGACCCGGAGGGCACCGCGTTCCGGGGCATCTCGGAGGCCGCGCAGGTGGCCGAGGTCCACGAGTCCTCGATCGCCCGGTTCGCGAACTCACTGGGGCTGTCCGGCTATCCCGCGCTGATGGAGCTGTGCCGGGCCTGGCTGGCCGAGCAGGCGCAGCTCGCCCGGCGGTCGGAGAACGGACAGGGGCCGCCCGGCGGACTGCTGTCCGCGACCCTCGACCAGGAGCAGACCGACCTGTCCCGCACCTACGGCAGACTGGACGTGGGCGCCTGGCTGCGGGCGGCGGGACTGCTGACCGAGGCGGCCGCGGTCCGCGTGATCGGGGTGCGAGACTGCGCCCCGATCGCCGACCTCTTCGCGCTGCGGCTGAGCCGGGTCCGGGCGGGTGTGCGCAGGCTGGGGGCTTCTGTGGTGGACGAACTGCGGGAGTTCACCGCGGGTGACGTGCTGGTCGCGGTGTCCGTCCGCCGCTACGCCGCGGAGACGGTGCGGGTCGCCGAGTACGCGCGCGATGAGGGGCTGTCCGTGGTCGCGTTGACGGACAACGTCGTTTCCCCGCTGACCGAGCTCGCCGACACCGCGCTGTTCGCGGAGACCGGCGGGGTCGGTGGCACCCGATCACTCACCGCGTGCCTGTCGTTGGCCCAGGCGCTGGCCGTCGAAATCGGTCTGCGCCTCGGTAAGCCGCGGTCCGACGAAATTCCGCCCGATTTCGGTTTCTTCCATGAGTCGTAGCTCATCCGGGGATACAAAGGATAACCCAAATCGCGCAGGACTTTTTCGTCGTCGGGCCTTGTGGATTGGGTCCGGAATTCGGCGGTGAGTTTCCACCCGGTCCGCCGTGGTCGCCGGTGGCCTTCGCGGGAGGCGGTGGCCCGGCGGAGCCGGTCACGCTCGGCTGGGTTTCCTCCTGCGTGACCGTGACCGTGCTCGTCTTGCGGTGGCGCGTGGCCCACGGCAGCCCGTTGCTCCCGCCCGGCGCGGCTTCGTTGGTCACGGTGATGCTCGAGCTGGTCCCGGTGACTTCCGTCTCATCGGTGGTGGCCGGCACACCGCCACCGGCCAGCCCGCCGGGCGGCCCGTGTGGCACGTCGAAGACCGCCGGGTTCGTGTTGTCGGCCTTCTGCTCCGAAGAGCCGATGTGGACCAGGATCGCGGCGAGACCGCAGCCCAGCACCACGGCGACCATGACCATGACGACCGGGAACCGGGATGCCGCTGCAGAGGGGGCCTCCTCCGGCCATCCCTCGCGTTCCAGGAGCTCGGTCACCGACACTTCGTCGTTCACCGGGACATACCTTTCGAACGGGGTGAAGAGCGCACGCGGGGGTATTTCTATCGCAGGGGAGCGGGTGCGGTGTGTCCGGGGTGGGAAAAAAGCCGGAATATCACGGATTGTCGCGGCCGATAGCTCTTCGCGATTGCCGTACGCACGATTAGGCCGTTTGGAGTAGTTCGCGGACGCCCTCGGCGGCCCGGTCGAACGGCTCCACCGACCCGGCGGCCCGCGCCGGCACGTAGCCGTTCTGGACGACAGCAGCGATGCTCGCGGCGAGGTGGGCGGGATCCGGCTTGCTCGCGAACTCGCCGTGCGCCTTGCCTTCCGTGACCACGGCCGCCAGCCGTTCGCGCAGCCGGCCGAAGGTCTCGTGGACCGGCTGCCACAGTTCGGCGCCGGCGACGATCTCCGGATCCTGCGCCGGCCGTCCGGCCGGGCAGCCGCGCAGGATGTCCCGCTCGCGGGACAGGTACGCCGCAATCCGGTCCCGTGCGGTGCCCTTGCCGGACAGTGCCGCTTCGGCCTCCGCGCGAACCTGCTCGGCACTCCGGCGGATCGCGGCGAGCGCCAGATCCGACTTGCCGGCGAAGCGGTGGTACATGCCGCCCTGGCCGGCTCGCGCATGCGCCTGGATGGCTTCGGGGCTGGTGCCGACGTAGCCCGGGTCCCGCAGGAGTTCCTCAGTGCTCCGGACCAGCCGCTCCGGTCCACGCCGCCGGGTCGTACCTATGGCTACGCCAGTCACGACGCGAGCAACTCGGGGGCGTGCGTGCGAACCGCCGCCATGACCTCGTCGATGGTCGGATTCACCAGAGCAGCCGGCCCGACGAAGACGGTCGGCACGGTCTCGTTGCCGTCCGCCACCGAGCGAACGCGCGCCGCCGCGTCCGCGTCCTCCCAGATGTTCACGTCCCGCACCGGCAGGCTGGTCCGGTCCAACCGGGCACGTAGAGCCATGCAGAACGCGCAACCGGGGCGCCAGTAGAACTCGATCATCATGAGATCAGGTTAACCAAACCCACCAATGTCTACTCTCTGCGTAAATCAATAACCTTAGTAACACTAAGGGGTGATCCACCGAAATAGGCGTGTGTGAGATCAGGTTCTGGGGTTCGGATCGTTCTGCTCACCATCGTTGGTGCGCTCCTTGCTTTTGTCGCGCCACCCGCTGTGGCTGACGTCACAACGGCGGGTCAAAACAGCCTTCGCACCGGCTGGGACAATGACGAAACCGGGTTGGCGCCCGCCCAGGTCGGCGCCGCGGATTTCGGCCAGTTGTTCTCGGCGGCCGTCGACGGCCAGGTCTACGCCCAGCCCGTGGTCGCGGGCGGCATCGTGGTGACGGCGACCGAGAACAACCAGGTCTACGGCCTCGACGCGGCGACCGGCGCCCAGAGATGGCATGCGAACTTCGGGCCCGCCTGGCCGGTGTCCACGGTCAACTGCGGTGACCTCACGCCCACCATCGGCGTCACGTCGACCCCGGTCTACGACCCGTCGACGGGCACCGTCTACCTGACCTCCAAGGTCAACGATGGTCCAGACCCCCAGCATCCGCACTGGTACATGCACGCGCTGGACGCCAGGACCGGCGCCGAGCTGGCCGGGTTCCCGACCACGATCAAGGGCGCGCCGACGAACAACCCCGGCGTGCCGTTCAACCCGATGACCGCGATGCAGCGGCCCGGTCTGCTCCTCCTCGACGGCGTGGTCTATGCCGGTTTCGCCAGCCACTGCGACTACACGCCCTACGTCGGCTATGTCATCGGAGTGAACGCCAGCACCGGGAAGCAGACCACGATGTGGTCCACCGAGGCCGGGGTTTCCGACGAGGGCGGCATCTGGCAGGCGGGCTCCGGGCTGGTCTCCGACGGGTCGGGCCGCATCATCGTGGCCACCGGCAACGGCCTCGCACCCGCGCCGGGGCCGGACGACCGGCCCCCGGCCACGCTCGGTGAGTCCGTCGTCCGCCTTGGCGTCAACGCCGACGGTTCCCTTACCGCGCAAAGCTTCTTCAGTCCGCACGACAACACCCAGCTGAACCAGGACGACGCCGACATCGGGTCCGGCGGGCCGATGGCCATTCCGCCCGCCTACGGCAACGCCGCCCACCCCCGGCTGATCGTCCAGGTGGGCAAGGACGGCCGCATCTACCTGCTCGACGCCGATCACCTCGGCGGTTCCGGCCAGGGACCGGGCGGAAGCGACAATGTCGTCGACATGGTCGGTCCGTTCCAGGGTGTGTGGGGCAGGCCCGGGTTCTGGGGCGGCGACGGCGGTTACGTCTACGTGGTCGGTAACACCGGCCCGCTGCGTGCGCTCAAGTACTCGGCCTCCGATGCTTCGCTCACCTCGGTAGGTACGACCATGGACAACTTCGGTTATTCCTCGGGTTCGCCGGTGGTCACCTCCGACGGCACGACCTCCGGTTCCGCTCTGGTGTGGGTGGTCTATACCACAGGCCCGACCGGGGAGAACGCCCAGCTGCGCGCGTACGACCCGGTGCCGGTCAACAACGTGCTCCGGCTGCGGTACTCGGCGCCGATTCCGACCGCGGCCAAGTTCTCCGTGCCCGCGACCGACAACGGACGGGTCTACGTCGGCACGCGCGACGGCCACGTGCTCGCCTTCGGCAGGCCCACCACGGCGCCGCTGGCGACCAAGCCGTACGACTTCGGTTCGGCCGCGGCCGGCAGCACCGCGAACGGGACGGTCACCGTCACGGCCAACCAGAACCTGACCGTGTCCGCGGTGTCCGCGGAGGCGCCGTTCGGTGCGACGCTCTCCGCACCGGCGACGCTCACCAAGGGGCAGACGCTTTCGGTGCCGGTGACCTACAGCCCGACCACGTGGGGCAGCTCGACCGGCACCCTGACCTTCACCACCAGCGCCGGCACCACCGCCATGGACCTGCACGGCCAGGGCACCCAGCCCGGGCTCGGCGCCACCCCGGCTTCGCTCGACTTCGGGCAGGTCCGCACGGGTGCGGCGAAGGAACTCGGGGTCAGCATCATCAACACCGGCACGACGGCCGAGACGATCACGGGTGTGACCGCGCCGACCGGTTCGTTCACGGCGCAGAACACGCCGTCGGCGGGCAGTGTGCTGGCCGCGGGCGCGTCGCTGACCATTCCGGTCACCTACACCCCGACCAACGGCTCGGACACCGGGGTCAGCGAGAGCACGCAGCTCGTCGTGACCAGTGACCAGGGCTCGGTTTCGGTGCCGATCAAGGGAACCGCGCTCACCGGCCGGCCCGAGCTGACGCTCGATCCGCCGGTGCTCGACTTCCACACCGTCGCGCCCGGCACCTCGGTGACCAAGAAGTTCACCGTGTCCAACACCGGTACGGTGCCGCTGACCATCACCAAGGCGAAGGCCCCGGCGGGCGTGTTCACCAGCGCCCAGCCACTCGCCGAGGGCCAGGTGATCCCGCCTGGTGATTCGCTGGCGCAGGAGGTCACGTTCACCCCGGCCGACGCCTACCCGGCGACCGCGGTCTACCAGGTCACCGGCGACGACGGGAACGCCGCGCAGTCGGTGACGCTCAACGGGAACACCGACCCGATCACCGACTACTACAACCAGCTCGGCGGCGCCCGGGGTTCCTACCTGAGCGACCCGGTGTCGGGGCAGTACGACACGCCCGGCGGCGGGAAGGCGCAGGACTTCCGCGGCGGCACGATCTACTGGTCGGCCGCGACCGGTGCGCACACCGTGATCGGCACCGTGCTCGAGCACTACAAGGCGCTCGGCGGACCCGGTGGCCCGCTCGGTTACCCGATCACCGACGAGTTGCCGACGCCGGACGGGGTCGGCCGGTACAACCACTTCTCGCGTGCGGACGGTGCGTCGATCTACTGGACGCCGCGGACCGGTGCCTGGTCGATCATGGGCCAGATCCGGGCGAAGTGGTCGTCGATGGGCTGGGAGGCCGGGCCACTCGGGTACCCGACGACCGACGAGTACACGACGCCGGACGGGGTCGGCCGGTACAACCACTTCGACAAGGGAAGCTCGATCTACTGGACGCCGCAGACCGGCGCGCAGGAGATCTACGGCATGATCCGCGACCGATGGGCCGCGCTCGGCTGGGAGCGTTCGTACCTGGGTTACCCGACGTCCGGTGAGTTCTCCTACGACGGCGGCCGGCGCAACAACTTCCAGCACGGCTACATCCAGTGGTACCCGAACGGCACGGTCATCGACCGGCGCTGGTGATTCCCCGGGGTGGGGCCACTTCCCGTTTCCGGGGAGTGGCCCCACCTCTTGTTCAGCCCCAGGTGCCGCCGGTGATGCGTTCGTAAACCTCGGTGTAGCGGCGGCGGGTCGTTTCCACCACCTCGGGCGGCACCTCGGGCCCGGGCGAGGTCTTGTCCCACCCGGTGCCGGCCGCCCAGTCACGCACGACCTGCTTGTCGAAGGCGTACTGCGGCCGTCCGGGCTCCCACTGGTCGGCGGGCCAGAACCGGGACGAGTCGGAGGTGAGCACCTCGTCGCCGAGCGTGAGCACCCCGGAGGAGTCCCAGCCGAACTCGAGCTTGGTGTCCGCCACGATGATTCCCTGCTCGGCCGCGTGCTCGGCGCCCTTGCGGTAGACCTCGAGCGTCAGCTCCCGCAGCCGCTCGGCCGTCTCCCGCCCCTCCTGGCCGACCACGTCGTCGAAGGTCATGAACTCGTCGTGCCCCTCGCTGGCCTTGGTGGTCGGGGTGAAGATCGGTTCCGGAAGCCTGCTGCCCTCCTCGAGCCCGGGCGGCAGCTTCACCCCGGACACGGTGCCCTGCTTGCGGTACTCCTGCAGGCCCAGCCCCGCCAGATACCCGCGGGCTATGCACTCGACCTGCACCATCTTCAGCGGCCGGCACCGGATCGCGCGCCCGGCGAACTCGGCGGGCACATCGGTGCCGGAGATCACGTGGTTCGGCACCAGCTCCCCGAAATGCCGGAACCACCACAGGGACAGCTGGGTGAGCAGCGCACCCTTGTCCGGGATCGGCGTCGGCAGCACCACGTCGTAGACCGAGATGCGGTCCGACGCGACCAGCAGGATGTCGTCCCCGTCCCGGTACAGGTCGCGGACCTTGCCCCCGTGAATTCGCTCCATACGCCCATCCTAGGTCGGGCCGGCGGTGTGGGCGCTCGAGGTCCACAAGGGACGCTTGCCGCCTGAGATCGCCTTCGCTGTCAGCGGCGGTTGCCGAAGCAACCCACGTCTGTCGCGTGCGACGAGAAGCGGCTTGATACGCCGAGCCGCCCCGCCGTCCCTGAAGCCGCGCCACCGCCGGTTCCGCCAGCGTTCACCCGTACATTGCTGTCAGGCGGTTCATCTCGTGTTGAATGTCCACAATGGTCGCTGTCAGGGCGGCCGCGCGAGGGAGCGGGTGGGCGTCGTCGGGCCGGTTGGCGGCCAGTAAGCAGGCATAGCGCAATTATACCGAACAAACAGGCGAACCGAGCTGAACTTGGCGCTGTAAGCTGTACGAATGGTCCATTCATACGGTCGACGACTGGTCATCCATGAAGGAGCGGGGCTGGTCAAGTGCTGATGTGGCGGTGTCGTTGCCGATCACTGGCTGGCTGGGGCGCAAGGTCGGGGTCGGGCGACTCTGGCTCGGGGCGTTCGCCGCGTTCACCGTCGCGTCGGGGCCGTGTGCGCTCGCGGCGAGTATCGGGTGGCTGGTCGCGTCGCGGGTGGTGCAGGGGGGCGCGGCGGGGCTGCTGGTGCCGGCCGGCCAGACGATCCTCGGGCAGGCTGTCGGGCCACGGCGGCTGGGGCGTGTGATGAGCATTCTCGGGATCGCGGTGAGCAGTGGGCCCGCCGTAGGCCCGACGTGGGCCCGACGGTCGGCGGGCTGTTGCCGCACTCGCTGTCCTGGCCGTGGCTGTTCCTGATCAACCTGCCGATCGGCGTGCTGGGCGTGGTGCTCGGGCTGCGGTACGTGCCGCGCGGGGAGGCCGGAGGCGTGCCGCAGCTGGACGGGGCCGGATTCGCGTTGATCGGGTTGGGGCTGCCACTGTTCGTGTACGCCGTCACGATCTGGGGCGAGCGGGCGTCGATCGCGACGGTGCTGGTCCCGCTGGTGCTCGGGGTCGCGGGTCTGGTCGCGTTCGGGGTACGTGCCGTGCGCCGCCCGCATCCGCTGCTCGACCTGTGGCTGTTCCGCAATCCGGTGTACACGGCCGCGAGTGTGCTGACGACGTTCGGCGGCGCCGCGATGTTCGGGTCGATGCTACCGTTCCTGTTGTACTTCCAGGTTCTGCGCGGCACCGACGTGATCACGACCGGACTGTCGCTGTTTTCCCTCGGTGTCGGCACCACGATTCTGCTACCCGTTTCGGGATGGCTGACCGATCGGTACGGCGGCGGAATTGTCGCACTGGCCGGAAATCTGTGCACTGTGGTGACCACGCTGCCGTTCGCGTTCCTGACCGCGGACACCGAGCCGGTCGGCCTCCAGGTGTTGCTGTTCCTCCGCGGCATGGCGCTCGCACTGACCACGCAACCCGCCGGGACCGCCGCCTTCGCCACCGTTCGGCGAGCGGAACTGCCGGACGCGACGACGCAGATCAACATCCTGATGCGGGTGGGTGGAGCGCTCGGCGGCGCGCTGTTCGCGGTGTTGCTCGCGCAGGCGCTGCCGGGTGGCGCCGAGCGAGCGTTCCAGTCGGCGTTCTGGTGGCTGACCGGGACGTCGATGGTCTCCCTCGGTTGCGCGGTGTGGCTGTGGAGGACACCGCGAGTATCCACAGTAGACAGTCTGGTGGTAGCCTGGCTCGACCATTTGCCGTCATCGAATACAACGAAACGCGTATTTCTCGTGATGGTGTTAACGCGGTCGCCGGTGGTCACGATGGGGCGGGTGATGAGTGATTCATCGATCGATTCCCCAAGTCCCGCGGCGGCCGCGATCCGTGCCGCCGTGGCCGAGTTCCGCGCGCTGACCAGCCGCGAACCGGACGGGGTGACCGGCGTCCGGAAAACCCAGGACGGCGGTTGGTCCGTACTGATCGACGTGGTCGAGCTGGAACGGATTCCGGCTACCACCACCGTGATGGCCACCTACCGCGTCGACATCGACGCCGGAGGTGACCTGGTCGCCTGTGAGCGGCTCCGTCGTTACACCCGAGGCACCACCGATCTCTAGGGGTCCTTGTGGACAGAAACCCGAGTTCGCTTGCCGACGTGCTGGAACGCGTGCTGGACAAGGGCGTGGTCATCGTCGGCGAGATAGCCGTGAACGTGGTCGACATCGAGTTGCTGACGCTGCGGCTCCGGCTGTTCGTCGCCTCCGCGCAGACGGCGCGGGAAATGGGTATGGACTGGTGGAGCGACGACCCGTTCTTCGCCCCGCACGCCGGCCAGACCCGCGAGCTACGGCAGCAAAACACCGAGCTGCTGGAACGGGTCGCCGCGCTCGAAAAGGCACTGAAGCCCGGCAATGTGGCGGAGGTCGAGCGGTGAACCGCGGTTTGTGCGCCTACGCGATAACCCGGGACGGCGCCTTCGAGTCCGATCCGGACATTTTCCTGCTCGCCCACCGTGGTCTCGGTCTCGTGGTGGCGGAGGTCGACCTGGTACCGTTCGCGGAGGTCGACCCGTCGCGGTGGGTCGGCGAGCCGGCCGAAGACGATCCACTGGTCGTGCTCGCGCGCCGCCACGATGAGGTGGTGCGTGCCGTGTTCGAGCATCTACCCGTGCTGCCACTGCGGTTCGGCACGGTGCTCAAGGACCGGGAGGCGGCAGTCGCGCTGCTCGACGAACGGCACGAGCAGGCAAGCGGCTGGCTCGACCGGGTCGAGGGTCATCGCGAGTGGGGCGTCCGTGCCCGGCGCCGCCCTCCCAAGGACGACGCCGTGTCCCTGGTGGGCTTGTCCGGCACGGAATACCTGGCGCGACGGCGAAAACGGCTCAACGCCGCCGATCGGGAAACTTCGCGGGCAAACGAGATACGTGACGCGCTCGCGCGGCACGCCACGGACAGCGCGGCACGGGCCCGGCGGTCCGCGGACGTTCTGTTCGATACCGCCTACCTCGTCCCGGTCGAGCGGGAGTCCGAGTTCCAGGCCGAAGTCGGGCGCTGGGACGGGCTCGAGGTCACCGGGCCGTGGCCGCCGTATTCGTTCACCGGCCAGGAGTTGAGCGTGAATGCCTGAGGAGTACGCGGTCGCGCCCTCCGCGGAAGGGCTCGTCGATCTGCTCGACCGGGTGTTGGAACACGGCGCCGTCATCACCGGCGACGTGATCATTTCGCTCGCCGGTATCGACCTGATCCGGTTGAACCTGAGGTTGCTCTTGGGGGGAATCACGTGAGTACGACGAGAATTCCCGCTGATTCGGGGCAGGGCCTCGGCAAGCTCGTGGTCGCCGTCCTGGAAATCGTGCGGGACCTGCTGGAAAGGCAGGCGCTTCGCCGGGTGGACAGCGGATCGCTGTCGGCCGACGAGGTGGAACGGCTCGGCAACGCACTGATCGCACTGGACCGCCAGTTCGCGGAACTTCGCGCGGTCCTGGAAGAGAGGATTCCCGCATCATGACCGCTCCCGTGGTGCCCGCCCCCAGTGGCGGGCTCGCCGAGGCACTGAACATCCTGCTCGACAAGGGACTCGTGATCGACGCGTCGATCCGGGTGTCGGTGATCGGCATCGAGATTCTCGCCATCGAGATCAAGATCGTGATCGCCAGTGTGGACACCTATATTCGCTATCTGGAGGCGATGCAGCGGCTCGACGCGCAGCGCACGGCGGTGACCGCGGTGCAGGCACAGCAGCGCGTCCTTGGTCAGGGCCTCGCCGGAACCTACGGCCTGATCGCCGAGCCGGTGCAAGCGGTGGCGACACCGGCGCCCGCACCGGAGAAAACAGGAAAGTGAGACTTCATCTGCACGGTGTCGTGCGGACCAGCCATCCGAGCCCGCCCGGCGCGCCGTTCCGGCTCGTCCGTGCGCACGATCTGGCGGCGATCGTGAGCGACGCGCCGTCCGGGCGGGCGACGACAGACCAGGATGCCCTGGCACATCTGGAGATGTTGTCCCGGGTGGTGCTCGATGGCCCGGTCGTGCCGTTCCGGCTCGGCACGGTGGCCGAAGACGAGGACTCGGCGCGGACGGACGTGCTCGCGCAACAGGCCGGGCTGTTGCGCGAGCATCTCGATCGGCTCGACGGGGTCGCCGAGGTTCACGTGTACCTGAGATTCTCCGAAAGCGCCGCGCTGCGTGCCGTCCATGAGGAAGGCGGCTGGCGGCGGGTCGCCGGAGTGGACCTGGCGGCGCGGATCAGGATCGGCGAGCAGATCGGGCAACGGCTGGCGGCGTGGCGACGCGCCAAATCGGACGCCTTGCTCACGGCCGTGTCGGCGCTGGCGACAGGGGAAGTGTTTCTGGGCGAGCGTGAACATCTCGAGGAGCGGCGCGCGTTCCTTGTAGCGCTGGACCGGCTTGAAGACGTGCGGAAGGCCGTCGCGGATCTGGGGGCCGACGTGTCCACGGAGTACGTGGGACCACTGCCCGCGTACAGCTTCCTTGACGGCGAAGTCAGCGCCGAAAAAGCGCCCGCTTCCCGTTGGGGCTGGTAGGAGCCGGTAGGTGAAAGCCTTTTCAGGACAGTTTTGTTCACCTACGGCCTGGTTTTTGTCGAATATCGACACTCGATACTCTTTCGGGTGATGGCAGAGCATTCACCGCTTTCCGGCGAACAGGTGGGCGCGTGGGCCGCTTTCCTCGGGGCGCACACGCTGATCGAACGCGCCGTGGAGCGTTACCTGCACCAGCACGCCGGTGTGTCGCACGCCGAATACGAGATCCTTGCCCGGCTCCGTACGGTGCCGGAACATCGGCTGCGCATGGGCGAGTTGGCGACGAGGCTGTTCTCCCCGGGGAGCAGGCTGAACTACCGGATCACCCGGCTGGCCGGCCTTGGCCTGGTCCGCCGGGAACAGCATCCGACCGACCGCCGCGGCCTGTTCGCCGTGTTGACCGGGCAGGGCGTGGCGTTCGTGGACCGCGTCTCGCCCGGTTATTTCGGGACGGTGAGCCAGATCATGCTCACTCCGCTGAACGAAGGGGAATTCGCCGAGCTGGGGTGGCTCAGTCAGCGGATCTTCCAGCATCTACGGGACGACCCCGGGTGACCGGCGGTCCTCGACGTGGTCGATCAGTTCACTGATCATGGTGGCTGTCGGCCCGGCGTTGCCCACCAGTGCGGACCAGTGTCCCTCCGGCAGGCTGCGCCGCCAAAGGTTCGGCACCCATCTCTGGAGTCCCTCGGCCAGCGCCGGGCTCACGTAGCGATCGCGTGCCAGCGTGATGACCTGGACTCCGATCTCGGTGCGGCGATTCCGCGGCCTGCTCAGTCGTGGCCGGAAATTGGCCCGGTACAAGGAAACTCCGCGTGCGGCGTCTCGCGCCATGGTCGGTGCGACGTGGTGACCGCGGACGCCCTCGACGCGGTCCAGGATTTTCGGCCACCACTTCGCCACCAGCCGCCACAACAGTTCCGGCAGCACCGGCACGTGAAACGCCAGAATGTACCAGGAACGCAGCAACTGGTTGAGCATCCGGGCGCGGCCCCGGTTTTCCCGGAGCCAGTACGCCACGTGGTCCAGGCACGGGCCGGAGATCGAGGTGTAGGACGCGATCCGCTCCCGCGCGCCGGGCTCGGTAACGGCTTCCCACGCCTGGATCGATCCCCAGTCGTGGCCCACCAGATGCACCGGCTTCGCGGGACTGACCGCATCGGCGACGGCGAACAGGTCGCCGGTGAGATGTTCCAGCCGGTAGGAGGCCGTGCCGCGCGGGGCGTCGGACGCGCCCGCGCCGCGCACGTCGTATCGCGTCACACGGAATCGTTTCGCCAGCTCCCCGGCTATCTCGTCCCAGACGGCGTGGGTGTCCGGGTAACCGTGCACGAGCAGGACGGTCGGCGCGTTTTCCGGGCCCTGTTCGTACACGGCCAGGGCGATGCCTCCGGAAACCACGGTTCGCACCTTCAGCAGTCAACTGCTACCGCGGCGTAACCGTCAAGTCGAGCCGCGGCGGGGCGGAGACCTTGGTCGTGGCGCCGGAGGACACCACTGTGGTTTGAATCAGGGCGTGGGCTGCGGCAGGGGCGCGCACTCGACGTCGGGGCCGTTGCCGGGTTTCCTCGCGGGTAGCGCACCCGTGGTGAGGTAGGCGACGATCTTGTCGTTGACGCAGGCGTTGCCGTTTGGGGTGATCGCGTGGCTCGTGCCGCCCGGTTCGGCGATCAGCACCGCACCCGGGAACCGCCGCCGCACCTCGAGGCTGCCCTCGTACGGGGTGGGTGCGTCGAGCGTCTCGTCGATCACGAGCACGTTCCGCACGCCTCGGCCGTCCACGTGCACCGGGGTGCCCGCCTTGGCCGGCCAGTACAAGCACGGCGCGTTGAACCAGGCATTCTGCCAGGTGAAATGAGGCGCGCGGGTGAAGGTCCGCTGGTTGTCCAGGCGCCACTGGTTCCAGCTGGTGGGCCACTGGGCGTCGGTGCACTCCACCGCCAGATACGCGGCGAAGCCGTTGTCGTCACCCAAGCCGCTGACGTCCTCGAACAACGTCTTCATGTTCTGCCAGTCGCCGTTGTTGACGAACTTGGCGAACGCGTCACCGAGCACCGGCCAGCGGGGTTGGTAGTAGGAGGCCTGCTGGAACACGTCGAGCCACTCGTCCGGCCCGATCACCCCGCCCGCCGGCTGGAACGACAGCTTGGCCAGCTGTTCGTCGAACACGTGCTTGACCGCCTGCGCGGTGGTGCCCAGGTGGTAGACGGAGTCGTACTTCGCCACCCATCCGAACCAGACGTCGAGGTTCCGTTCGAACCCGGGGTCCTGGTTGAGGTTGGCCTGGTACCACACGGTGCGCGGGTCGATGGTGCTGTCGAGCACCATGCGCCGGATCCGTTGCGGGAACAGGGTTCCGTACACCTCGCCCAGGTAGGTGCCATAGGAGTAGCCGTAGAAGCTGGCCTGCTCGACGCCCAGTGCGGCACGGATGGAATCCATGTCCAGGGCGGTGTCGACCGTCTTCATGTGCTGGAGCAGCGCGAGGCTGTTCTTCTGCTTGCACGCGTCGGCGTAGGACTTCGAGCGCTGCAGCCAGGTCTGCTCGAGCTGCGGCGTCACCGGCAGGTAGTTCGGCCGGTTGTAGTTCATGTAGTTCGGATCGCAGGAGATCGCGGGCTTGCTGGAGCCCACTCCGCGCGGGTCGAAGCCGATCCAGTCGTGGGCATCCCCGGCGTGGTTCGGCAGCCGAGATCCGCGTGTCGCCAGGTACAACCCGGATCCGCCGGGGCCACCCGGGTTGGTCAGCATCACGCCCTGGTACTGCGAGTCCGGCACCTTGTGCTTCACCCGGGCGACCGCGAGCTGGATCTTTTCGCCACCGGGGTGGGCGTAGTCCAGCGGCACGGACAGGAAGCCACATTCGCCGCCGGCGGCGACGAGGGTGTGATCCGTGCAAGGTCCCCAGGCAATGGACTCGGCGGCGGCAGCCGCGGCCGGGACCGCCGTCGCGATCGAAGCCGCGGTCGCGACAGCCGCCGCGATGGCCACGAGACGTTTCACGCGCATCCTCTTTCCGGTCTCTGAGACGGAAAACCGGAAAAACCCTAGTGCGCGGTGATCGGTCGCGACACCGCCGGAAGTCGGAAAATGCGCACGTTTGGCGCCTAGGGCGGGCCAGGGCCGGTCCGTTACGCTCACCCCATGAGTGAACTGCCCCGCGGGGCCGAGGCGGAGGCACTGCTCGCCGAGGCCCGCAAGGCACTGTGGGTGATGGTCGGTTTCCTCGCGGTGATCTGGATCGCGCAGATCGTCAACTGGGCCGACGATTACCAGCTCAGTATCGAGTACGGCATTCGTGCTCGTGAGGTCTCCTCGCTGCCGGAGATCTTCAGCGCACCCTTCCTGCACTTCAGCTGGACACATATCGAGGGCAATTCCGGGCCGCTGTTCATCTTCGGTTTTCTGGCCGCCTATCGCGGGGTCCGGAAGTTTCTCGCGGTGACCGTGCTGCTGATGATCGTCAGCGGGCTCGGCGCGTGGTTCACCGCGGGCACGAACACGGTGGGCGCGGGCGCCAGCGGGGTGGTGTTCGGGTACTTCGGCTACATCATCGTGCGCGGGCTGTTCGACCGGCGGCCGATCGACATCGTGATCGGCCTGGTCATGGCGTTGTGTTTCGCCTACCAGTTCTCGTTGCTGATTCCGGCCGGCGAGGGCATCGGATGGCAGGCACACCTGTTCGGGTTTCTCGGCGGGGTGGCCGGCGGGTGGATCTTCCGCGACCGGCGCGGCAAGGTGCCCGCCGCGCAACCGGAAAGTCCCACGACCCTGATCGACAAGCCCGTCGAAGGCCAGTAATCCCTGCTCAGCCGTTTACCTCGGCGCCGCCCGGCACGTACCGTGAAATGGCACCTTCCCCTATCGCGGCGGGGTGGAGCGCCGATGGACGAGATGTTCGGCCAGTACAAGCTGGAGGCCTTGATCGGGCGCGGGGGCATGGGGGAGGTCTATCGAGCCTTCGACACGGTCCGGGGACGAACCGTCGCGCTGAAGCGGCTTCGCGTGGAACTTGCCGTGGATCCCGATTTCCAGGCGCGGTTCCGCCGCGAGTGCCGCCTCGCCGCCCGGCTCCGGGAAGCACATGTGGTGCCCATTCACGACTTCGGGGAAATCGAAGGGCATTTGTACCTCGACATGCGCCTGATCGAAGGCGTGGATCTGGGGACCCTCCTGGCTCAGCAGGGGCCGCTGCCGCCCCATCGGGCGGTCGACATCGTTTCGCAGGTGGCTCAGGCGCTGGACGCGGCGCACGAGGACGGGATGGTCCACCGGGACGTCAAGCCGTCCAACGTGCTCATCGCGGCGGGGGACTTCGCGTATCTGCTCGACTTCGGCGTGGTCGGGGCGCTGGGCGTGTCCCACGGTTCGCTGACGATGACCGGTGCCACGATCGGCACGCTGGACTACATGGCGCCGGAGCGGTTCCAGCACGGCCCGGTCGACCAGCGCGCGGACGTGTACTCACTCGCGTGCGTGCTCCATGAGGCGCTCACCGCGCGGCCACCGTTCCACGGGGACGGCCTCGCCGCGAAGATCCACGCCCATCTCAACATCGATCCGCCGGCGGTCTCGGTCGGGCACACCGGCGTCCCGCCCGGCCTCGACCCGGTCATCGCCCGGGGGATGGCCAAGGACCCGAACGAGCGGTACGGGACCGCGGGCGCGCTCGCGGCCGCGGCCCGCGAGGCGTTTGCGGCGCCACCGCCAACTACCGCGGCGCCTTCCGGGGAGGCGATCCCCACGCCCCGCCTGGGGGCAGGCCCCCAGGCCCACTCGGATCCACAGTGGTCTTCCGAGTGGCGGTCTTCTCGGTGGCGGTCTTCTCAGTGGCCTGCGGAGTCCGGTCAACTGCCGGCTCCCGCGCCGAGCCCGGTCCCTAACGTCGAGCCGACTCCGGCAACCGTTCCGGAGCCCGGGTGGCCGGTCGTGGCCGATCAGCCGTCCACAACCAGGCCCACCGCCTCCGGCCCGCCGTCTCGTTCCGAACCGTCAGGACCGGGGAGCGCGCCGCGCGGCAAACATCGCCCCTCCTGGGTGCGGTCGGGGCTGGTCCTGCTGGCCGTCCTCCTGCTGGCGGCGGCGGGCGCCGGTGGCTGGTATCTCGCTTCCGGCCCAGGCCGGGCCACCGACACGGTGGTCAGGGAAGCCGTGCGCACCACCGGAGAGAACCCGTTCACGCCACCCGTGGGCACCGACCAGCCGAACGTCACACCTCCGCCGAATTCGGGCGGGACGTTCGCGGGCAACACCGAGGGCCTTTACGGCGGCACGATGAACAATTCGAGCTGTGACGCCCAGAAGCTGACCGGATACCTGCAAAGCCACCCCGACAAAGGTGCCGCGTGGGCCGGCGTGCTCGGCATCATGCCCGCGCAGATACCGGGTTACGTCGCCGGGCTCACGCCCATGATCCTCCGCTCGGACACGGCGGTCACCAACCATGGTTACGTCGACGGCCACGCGACCACCGTCCACTCCGTACTCCAGGCGGGCACGGCGGTTCTCGTCGACGATCGGGGCGTGCCCAGGGTGAAGTGCTACTGCGGAAACCCGTTGACGCCGCCGAGCGCGTCCGCCAAACGGACCTATTCCGGCCCCGCCTGGCCGGGCTTCTCGCCGACGGACGTGACGACCATCCAGCCGTCGAACGTCGTGATCAACGTGTTCGTCGTGGTGAACATCGCCAACAACCAGGTCATCCTGCGCCGTCAAGGGGACACCACGGCGGCCAAGGACACGGTGGCGCCGGGTTCCGTGGTACCGGGGTCGCCCTATTCGCCCTCGACGGGGGCGACGACGGCGGGGCCGCGGTATCCGGGGTCGTCGCAGGCTTCCGTTTACCCGACACCAGGGTCCAATGCCTCTTCGCCGGCTGGGGCGCCGGGGTCGCCGGGGTCGCAGTCTCCGGCTCCCCAGCCGCCGACCTCGCAGCCGCCGGGAACGTCGTATGAATCCCCGTCGCGCGGATCCAGTTCGAACTATCCGACGACGTCGTCGTATTCGCCGTCCTCAGGAGGGAGTCATTCATCGGCGTACTCCTCCGCCCCGAAGCCGACCAGGTCAAGCGGCGGTACCTCGCCGTAGCGGGTCGAGACGGCGCAACAGCAGGCCGGTGACAACCACGAGTGCGAGCGTCACGAGCCCCAGCGCGGCGAGGTCGGCCAGCCATGAGGTGGTGTCGTGCCGCCAGAACCAGTCGGTCGTCGTCGGTGGCAGCTTGCCGTAGTCCCCGGTCGCCGCGCCCATCGCGAAGGCCCAGCGGGCCGGGACCAACCAGGACAGCTGTTCGAGCCCGATCTTGCCCGACACCGCGAACAGGCCACCGCACAGGATCAGTTGCACCATCACCAGCAGCACGAGCAGGGGCATGCCCCGGTCCGCGTTGCCGATCGCCGCGGAGATCACCAGACCCGCCACCATGCTCGCGAAGGTCGCCGCCACGAGCGCGACCGCGAGCTCCAGCCGGGCGGATCCGAGAAGGACCGCGTCGTCCGGCCCCCGCCGGCCGCTCAGACTCAACACCGACAAGAGCGCGGCTTGCGCCGAAGTCACCACCCCCAGCACGACCAGCTTGGCGCCGAGGTAGGCGGGCAGGGACAGCCCGATGGCGCGCTCCCTCCGGTAGATCGCGCGTTCCTTGACCAGGTCGCGAATGGACACCGCCGCGCCCATCAGGGTGGCGCTGACCACCATCACGAGCAGGAGCTGCGGCGGGTCGGGTGCGCCCGTGGCCGCCGAAAGCCCAGGCGGGCTGGGCACGGCATAGACCAGGCCGCTCAGGAGCACCGGGAGCGCGGCGAGGAATATCGCATACTGCCGGTCCGCCTTCAGCACCGCGAAGGTGCGGCGGCAGAGCACCTGGAACTGGCGGAACGCGGACTGCTGGCGCTGCGGGTCGGGCGGTGGCTGTGGCGGCCGCGAGGCCCGCCCCGCGCCATCGCCGACGTACTGTTCGTACATTCCGGACGCCCGGAATCGCGCCGGCCAGTCGGCGGGCTCGTCCTGTTGCAGCAACTGGAAGACCTCGGCGAAGTCGCTCACGTCGAAGTAGTCCAGGGCCTGGCCAGGCGGTCCGTAGTAGGCAACGCGGCCGCCCTGCGCGAGCACGAGCAACCGGTCGCACAGCCCGAGGTTCGCGACACTGTGGGTCACCACCACGACCGTCCTGCCTTCGTCCGCGAGCCCGCGCAGGGTTTCCATCACGGACTTGTCGAGCCCCGGATCGAGACCGGAAGTGGGCTCGTCGAGGAACAGCAGCGACGGCCGGGTCAGCAGTTCCAGCGCGACGCTGGTCCGCTTCCGCTGGCCGCCCGACAGCCGGTCGATCGGCAACGCGGCCTGGCCGGTGATGCCGAGCTCGCCGAGAACCTCGTCGATCCGCTGCTCCCGCTCTTCTTCGCTGACGTCGGCGGGGAAACGCAGGTCGGCCGCGTAGCTCAGGGCCCGCCGGACGGTCAGCTTCGGGTGCAGGATGTCCTCCTGCGGGACCAAACCGATCCGGTGGCGCAGTTCGTGGTAGTTGGCGTAGAGGTCCCGGCCGCCGTAGCGAACTTCGCCGGAGTCCGCGGGCCGAAAGCCGGTGAGCGCGCCCAGCAGGGTCGACTTGCCCGCCCCACTCGGCCCGACGATGGCGAGCAGGCCGCGTTCGGGCACTTCGAAGCCGACCCGGTCCAACAGCCGTGACCCGTCCACCGTCACGACGAGGTCGCGTGCCTCGAAGTCGACGTCGCCGGTGTCGACGTACTCCACCAGCCGGTCGGCGACGAGTTGCAGGAGGGAGTGTCCGATGCCGATCACGTCACCCTCGCCGACGGGTCCGTCCGACACCGGCTGCCCGTTCAGATAGGTGCCGTTGGCGCTGCCCTGGTCGGCGATCCGCCACCCGCCATCGCGTCGGTACAGCAACGCGTGCCGGCGCGAGACGAGCAGATCGTCGAGCACGATGTCGTTTTCCGGCAACCGCCCGATCCGCGTCTTCGCGGTCCCCGGGGAGTGCACAGTGGACTTCCGGGCGTGCGTGGGCTGGGACGGGCGGACCGTCCGTTGTGGACTCTCCGGCGTCAGTGACACCTCGGGCGCGTCGCCGGCCAGCCCCAGCGTAAGCACCACGGGCGCGGAAATCACCAGCCGCTCGACCTTCCGCCCTGCCACGAAGATCCCGTTACGGCTGTGGTCGGTGAGCAGCCAGCCGCCCGGAGCCGGCTCGACGACGGCGTGGCGACGGGACACGCGCTCGTCGGCGACATAGACGTCGCAGGCGGGGTCCCGGCCGATGGTGATCGCCCTGTCCGGCGTGAGCCGCCAATGCCGGGAGCCCACCCGCACGTCCAGGGAGGCAGGCACGCTACCGACGGTCTCGTCCCCGGCCATGTATTTCACGCTGAGCGGCGCCCCCGGTGCTGGTCAAGTGCCGGGCGCAAACCTCACGCGAGACGGGCGAGGTGCCGGTTACCAGGTGTGCGACGCGGTCCGCAGCGCGTGTAGCCAGTGCGCGGTAGTTTCGCGGGTGAGTGCGGCGTGCGGCGCGAAGCCCTCGAAGAAGTGCCACGCCCCGGGCACGTCCTTGAGTTCGACCGGCACGTTCGCCCGCATCAACCGGAGCGCGTAGTCCTGACCCTCGTCGCGCAACGGATCGAGGCCGCAGGTCATCACGTAGGCGGGCGGCAGGCCGGACAGGTCCGTGGCGCGGCTGGGGGCGGCGTATGGGGAGATGGTGCCGCCGCGGGCCGGGCCCAGGTAGGTGTCCCAGGTGTGGCGGACGCCGGGCCCGGTGATGATTCGGCAATCCGTGATCTTCTTGCGGGATTCCGTTTGCTCGCGATCGTCGAGAACCGGGATGAGCAGGCATTGGAACCTGATCGCCGGTCCTCGCCGGTCCCGGGCGAGAAGGCACAGCGCGGCGCTCAGGCAGCCGCCGGCCGAGGCGCCGGCCACGGCGATGCGGTCCGGATCGATGCCCAGTTCGGCCGCGTTTTCCGCGATCCAGCACAGAGCCGCGTAGCAGTCTTCGATACCGGCGGGAAAGGGGTACTCCGGGGCGAGCCGGTAGTGCACGTTCACCACCACCACGCCCACTTCCGCGCAGACGTCGCGCGCCATGGGGCTCGGCCCGTCGACTTCGCCGTAGCTGAACCCGCCGCCGTGGATGTACAGCACACAGGGCAGCGCGCCGGCTGTCCCCAGTGGACGGAGGAGCTGGACGTCGATCTTGTCGCCGTCCGGGCCGGGCAGGTGGGCGTGCTCGATGGTGAGGTCGTCCCGGGCGGGCATGCGCGCCACCAGCTGGCGGAAGTTCGCCCTGGTCGCCTCGATGTCGGCGTACGGGTTCTCCGGCCGTTTCGGCAACGTCGCGAACACCTCGGCGAGGTCGGGGTGGACGTACATCGGTCTCCTTAATAGTATCATTGATACCGTTTCAGTGATACTGAAGGTATAGTCTCAGCGAGACGGTGTCAAGGAGGGTCATTGGCGGAGGAGCTGAGCCCGTCGGCGTATGTGGTGCTCGGGCTGATCGCGCGGCACGGGCCCATGACGCCGTACGAGCTCAAGGCGCGCGTGGAGGACACCGTCGGCTACTACTGGCCGATCCCGCATGCCCAGCTCTACCGGGACCCGCCCCGGCTGGCCGAACGTGGCCTGCTCGAGGAACGCGCGGAGGAGCACGGCCGTCGGCGCCGGGTCTTCCATCTGACCGGGGCCGGGCGCGAGGCACTGGACCGCTGGCTCGCCGATCCGACCTCCGGGCCGCCGGAAACCCGCAACCCCGCGCTGCTCAAACTGACCTTCGTCGATCTCGGGCCGTCCGAGCGCGCGACGGCACTCGCGCGGCAACAGGCGGCACAACACCGCGAATGGCTGGAGCTGTACCGGAATCAGCTCGCCGAAAACGACCCGGCCCGGCCCGACGCGCTCGCCCGCGCCCGCCTGCTCGACGTGGGCATCCGGCACGAGCGGGCCTATGTGGACTTCTGGGAAGAACTCGCGGGGAACTGAAGCGATCCCGTGATGCCCGGGAACGAGCAACCGTCATACCGGCGAACAGCTACAGCCCAGCGAACAGGTCGTCCTCAGGTAGTTCGACCGGGACGAAGGAGCGCGCGAGGTAGTAGTCCTCGGTGGGCCAGACGACGCGCTCGACGTCCCTGGAGTGCAGCATGAAGCCGCTCTCCGGGTCGATCTGGGTGGCGTGCGCGAGCAAAGCGCGGTCGCGGGCGGCGAAGAACTCTTCGCACCGGATCCTTGTGGTGATCTTCGACGGAGTGTCCGGCAGCTCCGCGAGCACCGGTTCCATCGGGGATTCCGGACCCAGTGCGTCGTGCATGGCTTGGAACCATTCGCGGGTGAAGGTGCACAAGTAGTACAGCTTGCTGATCTCATGGCTGGTGCCGGCGACCGCGTCGAAGGCGGCCACCGCGACTTCGTGGGTCTTGATGTGATCGGGATGCGGGTAGCCGCCGGTCTCGTCGTAGGTCACCATCACCTGTGGCCGGAACTCCCGGATCACCGCGACCAGGCGGGCCACGGCAAGGTCCGATGACACGCGGGCGAAACAGCCCGGCGGGAGCGGCTCGCGCATACCCGAGTCCGCGAAGCCGAGAAACCGTTGCCGTACACCGAGAATTTCCCGCGCCGTGGTCATTTCCCGGCGCCTGATCTCGGGCAGGTTCGCGCGCACCTCCGGCGTGTCCATCCGCGGGTTGAGCACTTCGCCGCGCTCACCACCGGTGCAGGTCACGACCAGCACCTCGGCGCCCTCGGCCGCGTAACGGGCCGTGGTCGCGGCGCCCTTGCCGGACTCGTCGTCGGGATGGGCGTGCACGGCCATCAGCCGCATCAGGACCCACGGCAAAGGCAAGATCATCTAACGTGACGTCTGTGTAGCAGTGAGTGATCGTTTGTGGCTGGGCGCGACGGATCTGGGGCGCGCGGCATGGGGATGACCTCCTGTCTGGAAATATGAGGTTTGCGAGCAACAAATC